>DATDRP010000001.1:0-331681 GCA_035291665.1 Patescibacteria group bacterium
TAGTTTGTTTGATATTTGAGATTTGGTATTTAGAATTTGTTTGTTATTTGTTATTTGGTTATTGGAAATTTGTGACTAATTCGTGTACTTAATATCTTAATATCGAAGCACCTAATATCTTCCCAGTTCGTAAGTTATTGGTTATAAGCGTTAGGAAGAAGGAAATTAGAAATAAGGAAGTTAAATAATTTAATAATTTAATAGTTGAAGATTCAGGCATCAGGATATTTCAGGGGAAGACATCCCAACCTGCAAAATCAATCCCGAAGATTGAGTTAACCGCCCTGACCACGAAAAACAAAATCAAAATAATAACGAGGCCGGTAAATCCATTCATGACGCGGGTTCTGGCGTTTTCGATGGCTTGTTTATCTCCGGAACTTGTTATCCATTGATAGCCTCCGATCATGACCATCAAAAGAAACGCTATTGCACAGAATGAGAAAAAAACATAAAAAAGAATCTGATAGAGTCGGGTTGAATATTGACCGGCATCGAATCCGTTAATCGGGGATATAATCTGCGGGTTTATGATTCTTTGAGAAATCACCGATAAAGTCTTCATTATTAATATAATAGATAAATTTTAGCGATATGTCATCCGTAAAGTTTTTTGGTTTTATTGAATCGAACCTACATATAAATAATAGGACATAGAAATCTGTATACAACAGCCATTTTAAGGTATAATAGCGGTATACTTTTTAGTTTTCCATGAGACAGGCAATAGTTGTTGCTTTTATGGTTATTATCGCATTTTTTAGTGCGGGTAACGTTTGTGCTCAAAATCGAAGAGTTACCCCAACTTTAACGCCGGAACCAACTCTAACAGAAGAACAAATAGCAACCTTTTCAGCCGCTCTCACAGATACCCCAACTCCGACAACCGCGGAACGGCCTGATCTTACACAAAAGACGGAAGAAACAATAGAACCGCTACGTAAACTTCTTAACGATCAGAAACTGGGTAACATTTTTCCAACGAATTTTATTAAATATGCCATCCGAAGATCTGTGGATGCCGGAGTCCCTCCGAACACATTAGTCCTGATTCTCATGCTTCCGTTCGTCGCGATGCTGATTTCTGCTATCCGGCAATTGATCGGACTTCGGGGTTTTGGTATTTTCCTTCCAGCATCTTTGTCTGTGGTATTTGTGGCTACAGGTCCATTTGTAGGCGTTGGGCTTTTTCTTTTGATTGTTTTCACCTCGACTTTTACGCGTATGGCACTTCGGAGATTAAAAATTAAGCTTCAATATCTTCCAAGAATGGCATTAATTCTATGGACAGTATCAGTTGGAGTGCTTGGCGTATTATTTGCAACTCCGTATTTGAAATATCCGGGTTTAACTAACGTTTCGATCTTTGCCGTTCTAATCCTCACGCTTTTAACTGAAGATTTTATCCGTATACAACTCGGAAAAAGTATAAAAACAGCCATGAAATTAACCAACGAAACAATAATTCTCGCCGTTGCCTCTTTTATATTTCTGACATATAAACCGATTCAGGAGTATGCACTTTTGCATCCTGAAGCTTTTTTACTGATGGTCCTGGTAGCCGATATTCTGCTCGGCCGATATTCCGGTTTGAGAATTTTGGAACTTTGGAGATTTCGAAAACTCATTAAGAGCTAATATTTTTCCGACTATAAACCACAGCTGGAAATGATTTTCCGGGGATCGTCGACTATAAGTTATAAACAAAATTAATATGAAACTTTCAAATATTCTCGGACTTAATGCCCGAACACAGCAATTTTCCTATCGCTTTAATACTATTCAAGGTAAGAAAATAGCCAGGTCGAAAATTCAGACGTGGAGGGTTTTGAGAAATAAAGGCATTCCGACTCCAAAAGTTCTCAAAAGGTTTAAAAAATCTTCGGATATTTTGGATTTTGACTGGTGTAGTTTGCCCGATGCATTCGCACTGAAACCATCGCGCGGTCTCGGGGGAGAGGGCATTATTGTTATTAAAAAAAGACTGATTGACAGGAAATTGTCCAAAAAATCACTGCTCATTCCTGGATCGGTAAACACAAAAGAAAATGAAAAAAACTGCCGTTGGCTGACCACTCAAAAGACAATTGTCACGCCCGATGATCTGAAACTGCATATTTTGGACATTCTGGAGGGAGCCTATTCAATGGGTTCAGAACCTGATGTTGCATTTATTCAGGAATATGTCGGAAGGCATAAAGCTTTTCGAAAGTTTGCGTACCGGGGAACTCCGGATATCAGAATTATAGTTTTTCGAAAAGTACCCGTTATGGCTATGCTACGCTTACCGACAAAAGAATCCAAAGGCAGGGCTAATTTGCATCAGGGTGCAATCGGAGTCGGTGTTGATATTGTCACAGGAATTACGACAAAAGCGATTTACGGAGGCGGTTATATCCGTGTAAAACCTGGAACGAAAAGAAAACTGCATGGAATAAAGATACCTAATTGGAGAAAGTGTTTGGAAATCGCCGTTGAAGCACAAATTGCATCACAACTTAATTATGCGGGAGTTGATGTTGTCATGCATCCTGAAAAAGGGCCGATGATTATTGAGATCAATTCCCAGCCCGGACTTCAGATTCAATTGGCCAATTCTGCAGGCCTCCGGAGGCGTCTGGATAAAATTGAAGACTTACAGGTTGTGAACGCCGAGCACGGCGTAAGAATCGCTCAGGCGTTGTTTGCAGAGAGGTTTGCCGACAGAGTAAAAGTCGACGAAGGAATAAAATCAGTGAATGTTTGGGAGTTGGTTAAAATAGTTTCAAAAGATAAAAAACTGGTTGAAGCGCCTGCGAAAATTGACACCGGAGCCTGGAGAACTTCAATTGACTATGATATGGCTGAAAGTCTGGGACTTATTTACCCC
This sequence comes from Patescibacteria group bacterium, assembly GCA_035291665.1. GTDB lineage: Bacteria > Patescibacteriota > Microgenomatia > UBA8517 > UBA8517 > DATDRP01. The sequence goes on from DATDRP010000001.1 coordinate 2,870, forward strand.
GAAAATATCATTGCCAGTAAAAGTGTCCGGAGCACTCACGGGAGGTCGAAAAGAAAGTGGATCAACTTGTCTTTTTATCTTGCGGGAAGGAAGATAAAAACTACAGCGAGTCTTGCCAACCGAAAGCAGATGAGAGTGAAACTTATCATCGGACGAAGGGATATCGGAAGCTTTCTCGTAAAATTTAACGAATCGGAAGTAGCCGGACACGATTGGTATAAATCATTATGGACAAAGACCAAGCACTCAAATTAACCCGAGGCATAACCTCAGACATTATAGGCATTGCTCCAAATGCATTTTCGAGGGTGGTCGCATCTGAGTATTTCCCGAATTTTTCGATAATTTGCTTCAAAAATCGGGGTGAGACCGACTACATTGCCAAAGACATTGAAGTTTTATGCATTGAAAAAGAATATCCCAGGGAAGGGATTGAAAAAACAAATGCACGGGAAATTCTACGCATCCCTCAGGTTCAGGATTATATTTCAAAAAAGAAAGACCCCCGGCTGCTTTTATACAAACCAACAAAAGGGGTAGAGGCAATCGCTGATGAAAAAAATTGGAAATTGTTGGCTAACTCCTGGACGGTTAAGTACGAAATAGAAAATAAACTTGCTTTCAGGGAAGTTTTGAAAAAAGCAGGGATTGAAGCTATTACCGGCGAAACTGTTTTGTATGATCAGCTTGACGAAAATTTATTTGTTAAGATGCTGGACAGATACGGACCGAAGATAGTTTTTCAAATAGCGGAAATGACGGCCGGAGGCGGGACCGGAACTGCATTTTTGGAAAATTTAAGTGATTTTAGAAAATTCAAAGAGAAGTTCGATATGAAAAAAGACCAGTTTACGGCCATAGAAAATGTAAACGTAACCAAATTTAAGGAAGGAGTTCCAAGCAGTATAGCTGCTTGCGCCACCAAGCATGGAGTTCTTGTGGGCAGGATTCAATCACAAGTTCTTGATATCCCGGATGTGCGGATTCTTTCCGAAGGCTCAGGGCTTTTTTGCGGACACGATTTTTCATACGGAAGTTTTGGAAGCGATCTTCAGGAACAGGCAAAAACGATTGCGAAAAAGTTTGGTATGTATATTTATAACACCATGGGCTACAAAGGAATTTTCGGTATCGATCTGATCACAAACCCTGAAGAGGGGAAAGTTTATCCGATAGAGTGCAACCCGCGCTTTACGGATGCTTTCCCTGTTTTATCGGAAATGTACAGCAAAAACGGAATTGTCCCGATGGATGTTTTCCACATTTTGGAGCATTTGGGTGTTGAGTACGATCTTGATGTCTCAAAGATGAATGACTTATACGATAAAAGCGTAAATGTCGGATCGCAAATCCTTCTGGAGACAAAGACTGACGATTGGACAAAGGTTGAACGCGATATGAAAGCAGGAGTATGGAATTTCGACGGATCCGAGATCAAATTTGTGAAGGAAGGATACCGTTTTGAACATCTTGAAAACCAAAATCAATTTTTGTTGACGGAAGGGGTTCCTTTCAAAGGAAGTATTTATAAACCCGGTGCAAGAATTTTACGGGTAGTTTTTGCGCGGTCGATTTTGGAGAAAGCAAAGGAACTTAAGGGGGATATCAAATTATTGATCGAAAATATCTATGAAAAGATTGATCTTCAAAAAACCGAACCGGCTGTCGTTATACAGGATTTTCTCGGTTTGAAGATGTGTAGCATTACTGATCCGCAATATTTATCTGAAGCGGGAAAGATGGGAGCTGATGTTGTGGATCTCATTGGTACAGACGAAAGATTCGGATATGTCCGTCCGAAAAAGGTCCGTTGGTGGGTGGTTTTTAGCGATAAAATAAAAGATCCTATTGATCTCATTAAATCAAAAAGACTAAGAAAACACCTGAATAATTGGCTAAATAATCTTTCAAAGTATGACCTGCGATATGAGATAAAACAAAATATAACGCAGGAAGAATTTACTCAATGGTATGATAAGTTTTTAACAATTTTGTCTTCCAAAGAAAAGGCAAACATTCGGATTACGAAGAGTTGGCTGAAAGAGAAAAAAATTAAAGCTAAAAAAACGGGTGCAGTTTTCATTTATAAGGGGAATACTCTTTTGGGGGGGAACCTTTTTATTTATGGGGAAGAAAGTTTATTAGTCGGATTTGGTGCTGTAGAAAAAACCGATACACCCAAGTGGAGTTTGGGAGCAATCGTAGATTTCATTTGTGTTAAGCACGCGATGGAAACGGGGATGAAAAAGGTGAGTTTTGGCATCGACACAAATTTATACGGACACCATCTGTCAACCGGACTTTTGACTTATAAACTTAATTTCGGACTGACTCCAACCTACAAAGAAACGGCCGATTTAATTTCCACAAAATTTATGAATATGAACAAATTTGAAGATTATATTTGCTTCTTGGGAATAAAGGATGGGAAGATTGTCTTTTATTTGATAAAAACTAATGATAAGTCCGAACCCGAAAAACCGATATTAAATACAAACCTTGAAGTAATAGAAATTGTATAATTTATAACAATGGAAGATGTTTCACCCGAGAGATGGTTAAAAATAAGAAGAGCTGCCGACACGTCTAAAAGATTAGGGATTAATGATAGAGCGGTACGAAGAGAAGCGGTAATTGATGCAAATTCAGCCAGAAGAAAAGGAATCCTTTCGGATTTGGATGATGATGCTATAGCCCAAATTGGTTCAGTTGCTGAAGAAAATATTCGCGACGAACCGAAAGATGTTAGGGAAAGGGCATATAATAAGTATCTTGAGATTACAGTAGGTGAAAGTAATTTACCCGTGATGGTTGATGCACCCCATTCAATTAAACCTAACAAATCACTTGTCAATGTATTGTTGGAAGAATCCGGTACGGATTCTTCAGATGTCCAGGTAATTGCTGATAAAATTGCATCAGATAATATCGAAAGTTACACCGGGACTATTGCAATAAAAATTGCAGAAAAACTCCAGATCTCAACCCTGCTTCCGAAAAAATCAAGAGTCCATGCCGATATAAACCGCCACTGGTTTAACCGCGATGAAAAAAAGTATCCCTCGGGGGAGGGTGACATTACGACGAAAAATTTCGAATACCCCAGAAGCGCAAAAGCGGCTCTTTACTGGGGAATAGATAAGATTTTATCGATGAAAAGATTGCTTGACGATAAGGGAAAATTAAGAAATCCATATTGCAGATTGTCGATTCACGGTATGAAGGATAATGGGGAGTTTGATTTTGCTGTTGCCGGAGCTGGAAATGCCGCTGATGGAGGTTTAGTTTCTTGGTTTAATGATAGATTAAACCAAGAAATTCAAGAAATTGGACTGAATATTGATGGGGAAAATCCAAAATCTGTAATAGCCGAAAGAGGTGATCCAAAAACCGCACTTTATTCAGGTGTTGGTAGTTTGTCCAACTTCCGAAAAGATATAAAAGGATCTCAGCATCCTTCATTCGGGGAAAATTTTAATACAATCCAGTTGGAGATTAGTAAAAGATTAAGAGTTAATAAAGAATATCGGGAAAAAGTCATAAATATTTTGTCGGAAGTATTGAAGGAGACTCCAACTTATTTTACTTCACATAACGCTCACCCTGAGAATTAAATCCTTAATATATTAGAGTAGTTTCGTCTTACGATTCATGTTTGAGAATTCTTCATATGATACAAGAATATACTATGTCATGTATCATATAATGATATATGATACATGAAAGACAAATGGCGAATGTAATTCAAATGCAACCGACCCTGTTTTCGTCTCCATCAAAAACCCACTCTTTATATTGAGTGGGTTTAAACTTTCTTGAGAAATCGTAATAATATTACTTCATCTCAACCGTAGCTCCCGCCGCTTTCAGTTTGTCTGCAGCTGCTTTGACGTCTTCGACCTTACCGTCTTTTATGATTTCGGCCGGAAGAGTTTCAGTCATATCCTTGGCTTCCTTCAGACCCCAATTCTGATTGATCTCCCGGAGAGCTTTGATAACTGCAATTTTATTATCACCGGAACCTGTCATGGTGAGACTTTGTGCACCGCCACCGGATTCTTCACCGGCTGCTGGAGCATCTCCGCCTGCAGGTGCTGCAGCCGCACTTGCTGCAACCGCAACTGGTGCTGCTGTTACGCCGAGCTTATCCTGCAATGCGTTAACGAGCTCTGATAACTCAACTACTGTGAGTTTTGAGATTTCGTCAACCAATTTCTCGACGCCCTTTGATAATTCCTTTTTTGTTTCTTTTTTTTCTTCTTTCTTAGTATCGTCTGCCATATTTGCTCACCTCCATTCGCAAAAGTATCACAAGTAACAAAAGTATCAAAGGTATCACGGGGATTCAACTCGTGGTACTCGTATTACTCGAGATGCTTTTTGTTTTTAATATGAATACTAATTTCTGTAAATTTCCCTGCAATGTTCCCAGAAGCCCGTAAACCGGTGCTTGTATTGCCCCAAGGACGGCAGCCTGTAAGGCTGACTTTCCCGGAAGTTTTGACAGCGTCAGGAGTGCATTTTTATCCTGGAACAATCCTTCTATGACGCCAACTTTCAGGCTCGGGATTTCAAATTCTTTTGCGAATTTGTCAAGAACCTGGAGTGCGGCAATCGGATCCCCTTCAGTGACAACTAATGCAGTTGGACCCTCCAAAACCGTATCAGTGGATATTTCTTTCGGACTTTCAGCTTTATCTGCAGCCAATTTAAATAAGGTGTTTTTGGAAACAGTCATCGTAGCACCAACTCCGCGTAAACGTTTTTTGAGTTCCTGTTGCTGTTTTACTGCAAGACCTGTGTAGTCAATAAGGACAACCCCTGTTGCACTTTTTATCGTAGCTGACAGGTTGTCAACGAAATATACTTTCTCTGCTTTTTTCATGATTTAAAGTTGAAGAGCTGGAGAGTGGAAGAGTGGAAGATTTTTCTCAAGCTCTTCTACTCTTATACTCTTTTACTCTATAAACCAAAAAACGCGCCCGAAGCGCGCTATAAAAACTTAACTATAAAAAGTTAGCTTTGATTCGCCTCGGTGTGGATTATAGATAAGAGTGAAAGAGTAGAAGAGTGTAAGTTTTTCAACTTATACTCTCAAGCTCTCTTTGCTCTTACACTCTTAAAAAACACACTGTCTTCGGACAAAATGTATTATAATATACCACTTATTAAAATCAAGGAGGAATATGGAAAGAAGTAAATATCAGGATTTACCGATAGATAAAGCTTTTGAAAGGTTAGTTGAAGGTAGTTTTTATTATATTACGGTTATTTATAAACAAAATGGTGCCTATGGGGGAAAAGTATTATTTCCTGATGATCTCAAAACGGCTGATCACAAAAATTCCAATTTACCCGATAATAGCGTTGCCGAATCCGTTTTTCTAACCTATGTTTCGGCAAGCTGCGAAGCCGGATTGGAGCTGGCAGAGGAGTTCAGGCGAAATTGGCCTCCGGATGGGGAAGGAAAATTCACTCAAAGAGTAAAAATATTAAATGAAAAGTTATGCAAACTTGAAGGTATGGGCAACTCTGAACCTACGATTATCCAAATACGCCTGCCAGAGAATAATAAGAGTATCAATGCAAATGATCTATTAAATAAGATGTTGGGTGAAGTGAAATAAAGTTTAAGTGTAAATATTAATTGCTTTACAATCTTTTTCCAGATTTTACAGGTAAATTCCACATAGCTGCATTTTCAGAGACACTTCTTCCTCCTAAATCTGTTTTTGGTCGTTGCTTTACGATAACAGGTACTGCCTCAGGTTTTCTGGGGTTTGTTGCTAAATCGGTTAATTTTTGAAGCGTTTCGTCTGTGATAGGTAATTCTTCGATTGGGAAATTTTGGTCTGGTCCTTGCCCGTCTGAAAGATATCTCGCTTTTTGTTCATCATTCAGTTCAGTTGCAACAATTGACCCTTCAGGTGCATCGCCTTGTTTTTCGGATCCATAGACGTAAAATGTTTCGACCGGTGGATGTTTACCGTCAATTTTTAGTGAGTAAACGACCTTTTCCGAAAGAGGATTCTTAAGAATTAAAGGAATTTCAACTCCCTGTAATCTTCTGGTAAGTGGAATAAGTTCACCGTTTTCGGAATGCATAAGTTTGAACTCATCAACCTGTGAATTTTCAGGTTTTACTACGATTTCCTGTTCTGTTAATTCCGCAACTGAATCTGCCATATTTACGAATTATAAACTTTCCAGATATTCCTTGAAATATTTTTCGATTAAAACACCAACAGTATTATCAGAATTAACTAATTTCAGTTGATATAGGACACTTAATAGTTTTTCGTCAATTTCAGAATTTTTCTCAAATTTTAAGTCTTTCACTAATTTTTCGGAATCTTCAGACAGATTACCTTTGGCCTCAGAAAGAGTAGCTACAATTGCGAAATATTGAGCCATTCCTAATACATCATTAATTTCTTCCCGATTTACACCTTTTGCTAACTGCTTCGAAGTAAAATTTTCTATAATTGGTTTCAGGTTGTCCATGTTTATTTAGTATATTGTTCTAACATTTTACCTGGAATTGTACCAAGTGCTTCTCCAACCACTCCACCCACAACGAAGCCGCCAACTATCCCTTTCTTCCCATAAACTAATCCGCCAAGAGCACTTAATCCCAATCCTCCGATAAGCGCCCACGGGTGTTCAGACGCAAATTTTTGCAATCCCTGGTCGGATATGTCGGCTGTATTAATACCAAGAACTCTTGCTCCGTCTGTTCCCGTTATCCCAACCAACATGGGGTCAAGATTTGATGAAGCTAAAACTCCTATCTCAGCTGTTAATCTAGCGTGAGCAGCCTGACCGAGTCTTGTGAAAAAATCACCTTCCCCTTCGTTTGCCAAATCAAGAGTTTTTTGAATCTCAGTTTTAATTGAGCCGGTAAGTCCATCAAGCTTACCAATTTTTTCTATAAAAACCTCTTTGGCTCTTGTTCGTAGGTCTCCGGGGGTTTCAACGGTAGTTGTATTTTCAATTAAATCCGTATTCACCTCATCCATGACAAGATTTTATACATTAAATAGCTTGTTGTAAACCAACATATTCAAATTAATATTTATACGCATTTCAAGAATACCCCGATTTAATCGGGGATGAATTGAATTAAGAATATAACCTCGTTTAGACGGATCCGAAAGGATACCCCGCCTGAAAGCGACAGCGAGAGGGCGGGGAGGTTTCATATATAATAGTTCTATGGAAATAAGTTTGGGGGCATCAAATTTGGAAGGTGTAAAAAATAAAGAAACAGAAACCCTGAAAAATCTTGAGTCGATGGTTAAGCTGTGGCATGAGAATGCTGATCAGATGTGGGGGAAAGAATCCTTTCATAATTGGCAGCATATAGTTGCTGTGAGGTATGCAAAAGATGAATATCTGAAAAGTTATCATGAAAAAGGACTGGATCCGCTTCGAGTTTTCGGTGATGAAGGCGAGCTTACCCGATGGAACCAGAGTAAAACCGATGAGGAAAAAATATCGCCCGAAGAATTTGAGTACGGGTTGGATGCTTCTATCTTACTCCACGACGTAGGTAATGTTCTCACCAGGATAGATGTTAATGAAGAAGGGGAACTAGTTCCAACATATCATTATCAGGAAAATACAAATCATGCAAATATTGCATCAGATAAGGTTTATATCGCGGCGGGGGCTGAAGACAGAACAAAGGAGATGATTGAACCGATTTTTACGAAACTGGGAATAGACAAGAAACTGATTCCGATGGCACAGGATTTTGTTGAGAATACCAAATATCAGTTTACCGAGGGCGGGAAAGATACACCGTTTGCTGTTTTTATGAGAGTTGTGGATCAGTTAGGCGTAAATTATTTTTCGGAAGATGACAAACGAGTGCTTGGCTTGGCAAATGAAAATAACATCGAATTTCCAGAAAGGAAGTACAACCCGGATTTTGTTGTAAATTTTACGTTAAGAAGGTGTAGAGAATTGGTTCCCAACGATACAGTTCGGGATACATTAGTTAATGGTTCCTGGGGGAAACAATACCCAAAAGAATTCCCCGGTCTTGGAACCGGTCCGATTTCGGGAGTTGAAATACGAGACATATTAGTATCAATTAATCATCAAAAATCATCCGATGAAAGTAATTTGTAGATGTTGATTTAGGTCCGGATTCAAGTTAAGATTATATTTGTAAAAAATGAAGAAATTAGTCTCAGCTATTATCTCTCTCGTATTATTATATTCTTTAGCGGCTTCAACTTATGCTCAGGAAAGTGGTATCCAAATAGATGCAACGGGTTCGGCTCCTGCGGGGGTCGAAACAGGAAGTGCGGGTGTTGGTACAAAAATGATTGCTCCCGATGCGATTTTCCCTCCTTATAACAACGGTTCATCGCCATTTGGGCAAAAACATGGTTATACGGTCACATTTCGGGGAAATGGCGATGCTGTTGTTAGTGCCCGGCTTGTTGTTGGGAATCAAAGCGATAAAGATCTGGAAAAGGTTACTTATCGAATTCCAAGGGTTTCTCCGACTGACATCTATGTCTTCCAGATCATAAAGCAAAAAAGCTGCAATCGATATGACTATCCGGCTTATGATCCTGTCACAAGAAGATACCCCCAGCAAGTTTGTACCGAATGGGCTGAACCGGATTATTACAACGACTATTCCTATTATCAGGCGAAATACCAAAAAGCTGATTATGAATTTTCCGGAGATGAATTAAAAATTACTTTTCCCACCCCAATTGAAAGTCAAAAAGCAGGCGCTTTATTTTTGTATTTCCGCTCATCTGGCTATGCGAAGAAGGCTTCGTTCGGTGCTTATTCATACACTTTTGAATCTCTGAAGGCGATGGACTCAATCATAAGTTTGAGCGTCGGAATCGCTACCGACTCAGATTTATACCTCAAGGGAGTTGAGGCTAATGTTAACTACAGATTCGAAGATGTCGCTCCGAAGCTAGCCTCGGTTAATTCCGGTTTCGGTGCAGTCGCCATGGAAAATTCATCCCTTGATTCCTATGTTTCTTCTATCGGACAAGGATCTATTTACAAAACCGCTTCAAATTTGGCGCCCCTTGAGTCATACCAAGTAGAAGGCTCATATGCCGACTCACGCGCAAAACTTTATGCCAAAGAAATTATGTGGGTTGGGGGAGGAGTCCTTTTTGTAATAGTTCTTATCTTACTTCTTGTCCGATTGGTAATTAAGGTGTTCTCGCACAACGTTCGCGGCGAGGTAAAAAATGACGATAACGAAAAGTCAGGTAAAGAAGGCAACGGACAAATGATGCTTCTTGCGTTGGGAGTTGGTTTTGTTGCATCTTTCTTAACGCTTGCCTATACGGTGGGAATGTTTATTGCCGGGTCTCTCATGAGCCAAGCTTTGGGGTATTCTTTCCAGTCGGCGGTTATTGTTTTCTTTATAATTATGTCACTTATGGTGTATCCCTTGCTTTTATTCGTACCGGGCATATTAATCGGTGCAAAAAAGAAAAGCATCGGTTGGGGAGTTGCTGTGGTGGGGTCAACCTTCGGCTGGGTATTTCTATTGGGGATAGTACTTTTTGTCGTATTTTATTTTTTTCGATCAAGTGGAAATATAGGGATTTACGATATGGTGTTGGGTAAATCGGCTCCCATGGGAAGTCCGATGATGGAGTAAGTAAATTAGGGTAGCACCATTTTCTTCTTCTGACCAAAAAACCGGTTAAAAAATCTCAGATTTTTACTTTTATGGAGGGACTCATTGAAGCTTTGAAATAAGCTTTTACGATTGTTTTTGGTCCCAAAGTCTCGAGTATCACATTCGCATTTTCAATTAATTTTTTATCATCCATACTTTCTTTTCCGAAAGTGGTGTGGATAATCGGTGCGTCTTTTTCTGTTTTTATTGTTTTTGCGTCAGCTGAAAATTCTGAAATGGCTTTTGTATTTTTGATCAAAGTTCCATTTTTCGGATTTGGCATCATGCCTTTCGGACCAAGAAGCCGAGCAAATGGCACAAGTTTTGGCATCATATCTGCTGTTGCCAATAAAACATCAAAGTCGATCTTTCCTTTTTTAAGTTTTTCTATGGTTTTATCGTCCGCTACTTCAACTGCTCTTTGTTTACCGAATGAATTGGGGAGTGTAACGTTCACATTTACACCGGTTTTTTTGACAACCAGATGCATTTCCAAAGTACCATCAAATTTGGAAATATTTGTTTCTTTTGCAAGTTTAATAGCATCGGCAGTTGAATAAAGCTTACCCGAATCGATTTTGGCTTTCGCAGCTTTATATTTCGCTCCTCTAACGCGGATTTTCTTCTGTTTTTTATTTTCAGCTTCGGTAGTTACCGTATCTTCAACGACGACTTCTTCCGCAGGAAGCTCGGCTCCGATAACTTTGATTCTTTCGCCGCCTTTTAAGCCAAGACCTGCTACTTGAGCTTTGTCTTTCTTTTTTCCGCCATCAGCCTGAACTTTCTGCTTTGCTTCTGCTTCTGCGCGTTTTTGCTGTTTAAGTTTGTATTTATCTTCGCTGGAAAGCGCTTCTTCCGTGACGCCTCCGACGAATGCTGTTTTAGTTTTTCCCATGATTTTTAATGTTTTTTTATAATTTTTCTTAAAAAATAAGTAAAAAATCACAAGATTAGCAGCTTTAGCTGCGCACTTATGATTCGTTTATTGGTTACCAAGTTACTTCTTTGTTCCTGGGACACCAGTCACAACCGTTGTGCGGGACATTTATTTGCTCTAAACCCTCAACGATGCTTTTATCAGAACTTAATATAACTTTAATCATTTTTGTTGAAGGGGGTGTACATGCATTTCCATCTGCTTTACAAACTAATCGAGCCCCTCCTTCTTTTCCATAAGATTCAACTTCCAAATTAGGAAATAACCCTTTCATATTCTTTGATAATGGTATGGTATGCATTTTTATTTTAATAAATGTAAATACTTTTACTTTTCTACTTTCCTGCTCTTTTACTCTATTTTCACTGATTTATCTGCGTAAATCCGCTTCTAATCCGTGATAATCTTTATTACTCTACTTTCACTCCCATTGATCTTGCTGTGCCTTCAACTATCTTCATCGCAGCTTCAACGTCAAGTGCATTCAGATCATCCATCTTATCTTTTGCAATTTCTTCAACCTGTTTTTTTGTTAGTGTTCCGACAATTTCTCTTGGAGTGGTGCCTGATCCTTTTTCAAGCTTAAGAACTTTTTTTATCATGTCGGCAACGGGTGCTTTTTTTGTCTCGAAAATAAAACTTCTGTCTTCAAAAATGGTAATTACTGCAGGCACAACTTCACCTTTTTGAGCTGAAGTCCTATCGTTATAAGATTTCACAAAATCCATGATCGCAACACCGTGTTGTCCCAGAGCGGTACCAACCGGCGGTGCCGGTGTTGCTTCTCCGGCTTTTAGATTAAGTTTGATTATTGTTTTTACTTTCTTGGCCATACCTAAGATATTAAAAATTAGTAATTAGAAATTAGGAATTACCGTCAGGAGAAAACATGCGTACATCGGATAAACTTCAACTTTCGATTTAGCCCTTTATTGCTGCCTATAACCTGACGGGCTTAACCTCCCTCGAAAGTCCTTCGAGGTAGTGCTATTATATTATTAATCGTTTTTTTAGTAAAGAGGAATGTATGGTAAATAATGAACCCGGTAAAGAAGTTGATAATAATCCAGCCATTATAGACCAGGGCAAGCAAATGAAAGTTCAAATTGACCTGGGTACTACAAATGAAATATGGCGGCAATCGGGAGCTGATTCCTTAAAAATCGAGAATGACAAGGAAATCAGATATCAAGCAGTCCCTTTTTCTTATGGGTCTAATGGTGAAATAGTACAAGTTAATAACTTTCTGATTCCAGCAAACATAGGGATCGGTGAATATGGATCGGTAAAAGTTGGAAAAATAGTACCAGGTGATGATCGCGAAGGAGAGTTTTTGATTTTAAGTGACGTTAAAGATAATGTAATGCCACTATTAAAATTCGTAAAAAGAATTGAGGAGTTTAATAGGGTAATTGCCATTACACACGGAAAAGAGAATTACTTTGATCCTACAAAGAAAATTTTGATTGATCTTCCGAAAGAAAAATAAAATGTCATATTGCGACAGACCTGGTGTATACCTGCGGGGAAGAGAAATTTGTATAAATTGCTCACCCGGAAGACGGGGTGAAGTTGCCAAAATAGTGAATCAGACAAGAATTTATTATTTACCCCACACTATCGAATCTGTAGTTGTAATTGCCAGAAAAATATATGAACAGAGGGTTGCAGCTGGAGACCAGGCTTTTAGTACTGTTGAACAAGAAACTGCCGATTTAGTTAAAGCAGAAGCCCTATTAAAATCTTACATTTCTGAAAACGGAAAACATGAAGTTAATAACGAAGGTGAAAGAACTAAAGAAATATGTACTGCGTTAGAAGATAGAAGAAATGGGAATGGCAGGTAATTTTTACTAAACTAAGATTTTGGATCTGGGTCGATCAGTTCACCGTTGGATTCTTTCTGTGAAGTAATTTCTTGGATGCGATTATATAATTTTGAAGCACACGCGCAACCCTTACCTGCTTCGACTCTCAATCTTTTCACATAGTTATTCCAAGATTCTCTTGGCCAAAAAGGTCCGTTACCAAATCGTTCAAATGAGGAAGTTCTGGCTCCACCAGTCTGGCTTTGACCAATAAATTCTCTCGAAAGACTACAACCCGTAAGTCCTTCTTTTGGGTCACATAGGCCTAACTTACCATATTGGTGCTTACACTCTATTTCAGGCATGGGAATATTATATAATTTTATTTTAAGTACTTCAACCTATAACAATAATTAATTATACTTTTGTAATCCGGAGTAAATCCAATTCAATCCAACTAATCTTATCTTTTGTCTTTACGTTCTGTTCGAAAACGACTCAAGATGCGATTTTAGATGGATTTTCACTAGACTTTAGTAATTTGTAACAAGTCTAGCTCGACCGGAGTTTCGCGGCCGAATATCGAAACCAGGACTTTAACTTTTCCTTTTTCCTCGTCAATTTCGGAAATTGATCCCAAAAAGTCGGAGAAAGGTCCGTCGGTAATTTTGACGGCCTCACCCTGGGAAAATCTGGTTTTAAACCGCTTTGCAGGGGTAGATACGAACTTTTGGATATTATCGACTTCTTTTTCAGATAGTGCTGTAGGAGCGTTACCTGAACCGACAAATCCGGTAACTCCCGGGGTTGTTCGGACGGCGAGCCAAGTCGGATCGTCAAGAACCATCTTAACAAGCATATAACCGGGGAATATTTTTTCTTTTACATTAGCCTTTTTTCCACCGCGTATGATAACCCGATCCTGAGTGGGGATCATGAGTTCAAAAATATTTTTCTCCAAACTCATTGTCTCAACCCTTTGACGGAGAGTTTCTGCAACCCGTGCTTCGTGGCCGGATGAGGTGTGAACCACATACCACTTTGCCAATGGGTCATCCGTTTTGGAAATAACGATGTGGCCGGGGATTTTTTTACTCCCGGTTCCTCGTTCGTCGACGCTTTTGTCTGTGTCGTTCATATTTTTAAGCTTTAAGCAGATATTCGATTGCTTTTACAAATATAAAATCAAGCCCTCCAAGGTATACCGCAACAATCGCCGAGAACACAAATACAACCATAGTAAGCCTTATAACTTCAGCTTTTTTTGGCCATACAACTTTTGATAACTCGACTCTAACCTCGCGTATGAATTCAATAGCTGCTTTCACAACAACAAGAATTTTAACAAAATAAGCGTAAATAAGCAATAAACATTAGAAGTTAGTGCAGAAAGAAAAGCGAAAAGTAAAATGAGTTTAAAATTACTATATTAACCGTACAAGGACAGTCCTTGTACGTAAAAGGAGTATTTACGAAAAGCGGGGTATCTTAAATCAACCATTTCTGAAATTTTGATCTGGGATGGTATAATGTTGGAAAACATGAGATCCGAAAGAAGATCCTCCAGAATCAGAACGAGAAGCCTTAGGTTATTCGGTCATCCGGTTTTTGAGGTAGAAGAGACTGTCAAAGAGCCAGACGGGATAAAAGCTGAATTAAAGGGAGACAGGTCGGTGGTATTAACTTACCCAGGTGGAGATACGGAAACAATTACATCAAACGTTCCTGTACCTAAACAAGTAATAGATAAAACTGAAATTGCGGCTCTTATAACAACAAAACTGGCCTTGAACGATGCATTTTCGGACGAGCGAAGCGGAGTCGATCAGGTGGGTTTTGTAACGCAGGAAGATGCGGAAGTGCCTGATCTACCCGAAAATAACCGACAACACTATAAAGATGCGTTGGAATGGGCGGGAAATTATTTAAAAGCAATTAAGACAAAAGGCAAACCGAAATGGACACCTGAAACTATAGCTGAATATTGGGTAGGATCCAATAAATTTGCAAGTAATTTCCCGGAAGAAGACAAACTACGAGCAACTTATAGGTTAGCCAACACTCTACGTGAGTTCTTCAATTGAGATTAATCCTATGGCTTCGGAGTAAACTGATCCGTGGAACAAAGTGCCCCTTCCATAATTCTTGCGAAATTTATTTGTGTAATTCTATTCCTGCTTAGATCGCAGGGTTTACACCTTTCACCAATTCTGTAAGAAATTGTAAAATTCTCATCATCGATTTGAATATCCTTGTCGGTTGGTACCAAGTGGCTGACAATACTTCCAAATCTACCCCAAGGATCTATTTTTTTTACACGAAAATATAAACAATCTTTGCAGGAACCGGGAGGTTTTTCGTATTCACTCATTACAAGTGACATAAATTAATAAAAGAATTATAACTTATGATTATAACTTATTCTGTTGTACGATTTACAAAACCAGTATTGATATTTTGAATCAATCATTCTGTGAAAAAGGTATTCTTTTTGTTCTTCTTCAGATTAATTCTACCGATGTCATAAGCTGCAAGAATTACCTCTCTGGCTGCATCATATTTAACGAATTGAACCGGTCTTGCGGTGCAGTTTTCGTCTTTAACAACTGATGACAAGGTAAAGTTTATTAATTGACGGCACCCCCTGAAAAATACTTTATATTTCAGTAGTGGGTTGAGTCCGTCTGGGGAAATACCCAACGCTTTCAATTCGTCTACGCTTTTCCAACTTGGTACGGCGAGTGCACAATTATTGCAATTTTGTTCCGAACGGTCAATTTTCATTTGAATTATTATAATAAAAGATTTGAAGTTGGCAAGGGGAGTTAGATCCAAATTCAATATTTGTATTCGTTTACTTAATATCCTAATATCTTCAGTAAGTAAATCCCTATTTGAATATGGTATGTCCGAATTTTAAATTTGAAAAAAGCATTTGGAAAAATGGATACCGAATTATAGCCGGTTGTGATGAAGTTGGAAGGGGGTCAATTGCCGGACCGGTAGTAGCAGGGTGTGTGGTTTATGACAAAAGTCAGATATCAGGTTTTAGTAGTCCGGTATTAGTTAACAAAAAAACCGATTACAGAAATCTGAAAACTGAAAAACCGGTTTTTATAAATGATTCGAAAAAACTTACTCAAAAACAACGAGAAACGGCTAGAATATGGATAAAAAAGCATTGTCTGGTTTACGGAATCGGAACAGCTTCATCCAAAGTTATTGATAAAAAGGGGATCGTAAAAGCGACTGAAAAAGCTTTTCGCAGGGCAATTTCTTCAGCCGAAACCAAATTGGGAAAAAAGATTGAATTCTTATTGGTAGACGCATTTTATATCCCTTATATAAAAGGAATACCCATGGCAAGGAAGCGCTATCGTAGGGGAAAACTTTCAAATGGTGAGATAGACTTTATATCCCGACAGACGGCAATTATAGATGGTGATCAAAAGTCTTTTTCCATCGCTTCGGCTTCGATTATAGCGAAAGTCTTTCGGGATAGTCTTATGGTCAGATTGAGTCAGGATCCAAGATATAAAAAATACGGCTGGGATAAAAATAAAGGCTATGGTTCAAAACTGCATCGGGAAATGATTCTTAATAAAGGCATATCAACCCATCACAGAAAAAGCTTTTGTTCTAAGTTAATTTCAAATTGACTGGTAGGATTAAGTTGAAAACCGCGTACTACGAACCAAAAAACAAAACCCCACGCTGGAGAAATTATTGAATCATTCAAGATCTTTTCTCTTTTTTTATCTTCGCTTTACTCTTAGGATCAACCCTTCCTTTTTTTCTCAAGGTCAATTTTGTGCTGTTTGGCGTATTTTTGTTCTTTTCTTTTTTCGGACGGAGTCTTGTAGCGTACCCGGTCACGAAATTCCTGTAGGATACCAGAGAAGGTAACCACTTTCTTGAATCTCGCTATGAGTTTGTCGTCTGATTCGCCTTTTTTCTTTTTGACAATGACCATAAAAGATCGCCTCCTCTCTCAATAAGCATGTATTTTTATGGAAAAAATATTGCATATTATATCACCTGCCTCCTATTTTAACAGATTTGTAAAGAGAAAACTTACGCGCTAGTTAAGAGTAAAAAGCGAATAGAGAGTTGCTCAATGTTTGAAGAATTGAGCAAAATTCCGCATTTTACTTTCAGTATAAATGTTGTATTTTCATAAATAGTAATGACAAAGAAAGAAGTTCCCGGACAGTTCAGCTTCGTAGTTGAGGGTGTGGTGGTTCCTCAGATTCAAAGCATTCAAGATCTGCCGGACGGAAAAGAAATAGCAAAGATTACTGAATCCCGAAAACTTTGGCATTCAGATAGGACGAATGACTTTTCTTTTTATCACGACACTCGAAGAGGGGGGTCGTTAAAAGTGTTCCGTATGGATAGTTGGCAGATTGATACACCGGTAGGTGAAGATAAAAAAGTAAACGGTGCTGTGATTGTCACACCAACTATTAATTACAGAACAATTGAATTAATCAGCCAAAAAATTGAAGATTATTCGCAAAAGTTGAGTAGAAATAGCCCTTTCTTTATTTTCGAAGAAAAAAATGATGAAACTTTAAAAACCGAGGAAAAATTGACCCTTCTTAAAAATATGGGATTACACGAGAAACACTTTCTTTCCGGTGTTAGTTCTTCGTTTAATTTGCTTGAATCCAGAACTGAAAAACCAAGAAAAGGAAGAAAGAGTGTAAATCTTCTGGATGCGGAAAAGCACCCCAAAGCTTATCAAACAGCTACCCGAGTCTGGCGGGAAATGGTAAAGGATTATCAAAAAAGACACTTTTCAATTGTTGATGCCGAGAATTCTCCGATATTGCAGCGAATGCGTAATTCGAAAAATCCTCCGGCTGACTATCAATTGTTAAGACATGGGTGTGGAGTCAGAGTGAAAAATGAATTTTGCGGTTGTACATATGATATCGATTTTCGCGGTGATGAGCATTCTTTTTGGTTATGCCCTAACCATAATAATAAACATGAAGATTAATTATTGCCAAATTCAGGTCCTTGAGGTTCACCCGACATTTCTTTTCTAAGTTGTCTCCATTTTTCACCCATTCTTATTTGTTCTTTTAATTTCAGCTCAGCTTTTACAACCTCTGCTTCAGTTACAACCCTATGGGGAAAAACGAGTTCTTCATTAATTATTGTAATTTGTCTATGGATGTAATCGGGGTTGTTAAATTTATTTTCGTACGTCACAAATATTTGTATCATTTAATTAAAAACGAAAAAAAGGCTTGAAAATAGTGAAAATAGTAAGTTATAATATTGACTCGTGTTTGCAACAATGAATACATTTTTCGGAAAACAAATTTTTGTTACCCTCGTTCTTGGCTATAACAGATTTCAAGAAAACCACCGAGTTTGACTCGGTGAATGAATTGAATTCTGATATGTCATCCTCCTTTCGAGGAAAAACCCGAGTCTGACTCGGGGGAGGATGTCATTGGATGAGCCAAGAGGAGGCTTGTGTTTAGTTAATAATAAACAAATATTTTTACACAAACCTCCGAAAGGGGGTTTTTTAGTTTAAAAAAGTTAGTTGGGAGGTGAAAGCATGAAGCGCGAACAAAAAAACACACGTACAATTTTAGAGACTCTGGCAGAGCAACAATTTGATGGGAAAATTACCAAATTTGAAATAATTGTTGGTAAAACTCGTATTGGTACCGATCCTGTTTCCGATTGCGGCGTGCATGCCACAACCGGTATAAAAGTAACTTACAAAGACGGTTCAGAAGAATTAGTAGTACGTTGAATATTATTGTTGTAGCTTCAGATCTAATGGTTTTGGAGTTGGAGTGTTTGTAGGTTTGAGTTTCAAATCCTGATCTCCAAGTTTGAATGTGGGTTTGGCTTGAATCTTGGTCGGTGTAGGTGTTTGCGTTTGAAGATTACCCGAAGCAGTCGAGGTGGGTGTCGGAGTTTGGGTTGGTGTAACCAAAAATTGGTCCGTTTCACCGAGGGTGTTAAGAGTGGATGTGGGTGTCGGCAGGTTTTCGGTTTTTTTATCAGTCGATTTGGATCCGAAGAAATAAGCACCCCCGCCAACGATAACCAGTATCAGGAAGAATATTATTCCAAGAAGCGCTTTATTAATTCCTTCTGAATTTTGATTATCGGTATTGTCCGGAGCAGATTCTTGAGCGGGTACGATTTGTTCGTCTTCCATATCTGGGAAACATAATAATATAGTTTTTTCGAATAGGCAAGAGGGGATCAATAATGGGAATATAGAGATTAGAGACCGGGAAGCCTGAATATTTGAATTCCGAACAAATTAAGCACATAGGCCGAAAAGATGATAAGAAACAGTCCGGAGACCGCAGCTGTCAAAAGACTTTTTGCGGCTTTGATTTTGTTTGGATCTCCTCCGGAAGTGGCAAACTGGAATCCTGAATATACAATTAATAGGAATGTGATTCCTCCACCGATTCCGAGCGACCACCGTAAAACGAAAATTATGAGCTGAAGTGTGTCATTTGCCGGAATACAACCGATAGCTGAGTTTATTCCAATCACACCCAACGCCCACCCCGGAGTACACAATGTCGTCATTGCAGGTCTTGGAATGTTTGGAACCGTAGTTAGTGGAAGACAGTAAGCATTGCATTCGTTTAAATTCGCAAAACAATTGCCGGTATTGGGGGCGCAGGAAAAGGGAGCTTCAATACATGCATCATAGGAAACTGCACCGCCCGGATTGGCACATAAATATCTTCTTGGTATCGGAGTTGGGGTGGGTGTATTGGTTGGACCCGGTGTTGGGGTGGGAGTGTTTGTGGGACCGGGTGGACCGCCGCATGGTCTACAACCATTGGCAACGGAATTTGAACATCCGCCAACTTCACAATCTAATGGTCCAATTCCTCCGGAAAGGTTACCGCACCTACAAATACAGCAGACTTCTCCTCCTCCGCACGACCAGCATCCACCCCACCCATCATTTATACAAGCATTAACATCGCACGATTGAGCATTAGTAATTGTTGGCAATTTCACAAAAAAGAAAGAAATAAAAATGAATAAAATCAACACACTCCTGAAGAACATTCCTTTCATTAATAAAATTCTAACATTTTTACACTAACCTTTGCGAGAATGTTTCGCAGTTGACAGAAGTGTGGAGTTGCGCCTATCATCGATAACCCGCAGCTGCTCCTTGGGGGATACTATTGTAATAATCTGAATAAAAATTAAAAATCATGATAGAAGTATTCTTTGAATTCTTACTTCAAATATATTACCAAAAACCAATTGTAAAAAATGTACATGAAGAATTGGTTATTGAGAGTAATAATATTAGCAGACCGTTTCCGTTAAACTTAAATGACGAAGGAAAATATTTTAATGGTAACTCGGGGTTTACCCACCCTGAGGGAGTCACGGCGTACAATACGGCATCAGACAAAATTATTGAGAAAGTTTCAGAAACTGCTGTTGAAAAGTCTCCGGTATTGGTTGAGTGCGGTATAAATATAGAAAAATGTGTACGCTTTCCAACCCCGACATTATCTTATCCAACCTTATATCCCACAGCTTATCCCACTCATAGACTTCTTCCGACAATATTGCCTGAACCAACAATTTATCCGACCTTGCCACCCGAACCGGAGCCATCAATTCCGCCAATAATTATTGATCCTCCGGAAATAGTACCCATTCCGCCTTATCCTATTTGTCCGCCCGAATATTTAGTGCAACATGCCAATGGCAGCAAGTTAACAGATTCTATGATTTGTTTAGATTACTCGTCTTTCAATTAATGCGGGATTTGACCGATTCATCCTTTACATATTGACAACGTCTACCAATAGTAATGAAATAAGTTAATGCCCCGATATAAATCGAAAAAGACTGGTGCTGCGAGATTGTCTTTTAACTCATTCATTATATTGGGAGCGTTGGTGGTACTTGCTGCTACAATTATATTTTTTCGTTTAAATGTTTTTGCATCATCAAGCGCACGAGTTGGCAAAGGGGGAGGCACGGTTACGCCTGCACCTTTACCGACTCCTGTTGCAGGTGAACTTCTCACAAATGCTTCCTTTGAATTTAATACCGACGCGGACAGCCAAACTCCCGATGGTTGGCTTCAACACTATGATCAACCCAACAGACTGGCCAAAGTTGTTTGCGACTCTGGCCATAGCGGCAACTGTTCTTATTATGTTGACGGAAAACATTCAAATGCTATAAAACAATATGTTACCTATTCGGCTCCAGCCGGCAGCTTGGTTACGGTTTCGGGGTGGGGTAAGGGTAAAAATGTAGCCGATAATACGAACGCTTCAGAGGGATCGTTTTGGGTTCAAGCATGGATCCATTACACGGACGGATCAACAGAATATGGCCTTCATGCAGATTTTGCAAATGGTACGCATCCATTTCAATATGCAACGAAATCATTTACGGCAGGTAAACCTGTTGAGGGATTCACATACTTTGTAAAGTTCACAAAGACAGGATATGCTTGGCTTGATGATGTGAGTCTTACTGTAAACACACCCCAATAACTTTCAGAAGTTTTGACAGCGTTCAAGAAAACCACCGAGTCTGATCGAGTCAAACTCGACAACCAAGTCAGACTTGGCTCGGGGGAGGATGTCATAAATAAAAAGTATTATACGAATTGTAGTCGTTCGGATTAGTTGGTGCTATGATGAAAATATATGCTTCGAAAAGCTGAAACGGCTGTAATAGGTGATCCTGTATGGAGGAGAATTATTACTTTATCACTAATTTTATTTTTCCTTTTGTTATCTGATGCAATATTATCAACGTGGGTTCCTCAATTGATTGAATCAACATTCGAGAGTTCGATAGTAATGGGTTTTGTCATGAGCTTTTCGTCGGTCGTCGGTTTCGGGGCTGACCTTATCTTTCCCCAGCTTTTCAAAGGAATAAACTTCAAAAAGTTACTTTTTATGGCAATAATTGCCTCAATTGCTTTTTCACTTACATTAATAAGTGCAACGATGATTCCTTTTGTTTTAATTTTTCTTATCTCAATGGCTATTTGGGGTATTTATTATGAAATCGTCGGTTTTGCAAACCATCAGTTTGTTGCTGATAGCGTTCCTGTCCGCATGCATGCATCCACTTGGGCATTTATGGGTGTTTTTAAAAATCTGGCATATTTTTTGGGTCCGCTTCTTGCAGGACTTCTGGTAATGACGAATGCTCAATCTCCCGCATATGTTGCAATCGTTTTTACAATTATTGCTTTAATAATTCTTCTATTATCAAAAAAACATCACGAACGGCCGGTTTCGATCGAGATAGATAAAATCAGCCTTCGATGCGAGATGGAGCATTGGGTGGTTTTATTCAGAAAAGTCTGGCCGGTGCTGGTTGTCGGAATAATCATGGGAATTGTTGATGCTTTCTTTTGGACAGCCGGTGCGGTTTATACAGAAGATCTGGCAAAAATTAGTATTTGGGGAAAATGGTTTCTTCCCATGTATACGCTACCTGCTCTTTTCATCGGATTTGTAGTTGCAAAAAAGGGAATAATAAACGGCAAGAAGAAAACCGCATTAAAGTTTTTTCTACTGTCGGGAATTTTCCTGGCGATGATGAATGTTTTTGAAAATGTTGAATGGCAGTTGCTGGTTGTATTTTGTTCCAGTTTTGCATTATCGATTTCCTATCCTTTGATCGAAGGAGTTTATTCTGATATTGTTCTTCGGATGGGACGCCAAAGAAAACATATGATCGGGTTATGCTCTTCAACAACAAGTATTTCGTATATAGTAGGACCGATTATTGCCGGTATAACTGCATCAGTATTGGGGAACGTATTAACTTTTGTTTACTTAGGATATTTTGTTGCCGCGGTCGCTTTAATTTTGTTTGCCTTAACACCAAAAAAACTTAAACTTCCCCAAGTTGAGATAAAGAAATGGAAGGATTAATTCGAAGTGATCATATTCAAATTTATCAAAAACATAATTCTGGCAGTCATTATAATAGCAATACTTACGGTTCCGATTTGTGTCTATTTTGTGAAGTTTAATTCAGAGTCTTTTTTGGGAGAAAACCTTAAAAAAGTTGTGATGCAAAATAATTTTCTGATCGGATTTATGAATCTGGATTCTCCCGGAGATGCGAGATTCTTATATCTCAAACCGGACGGTAAGAGCATATCTGTGAGAATTATACCGGTTAATTCAAAGATGCCTGATTTGGATGCGGATCTTTGGGTGAATGAAATGATTTCTCAAACTTTAAATAAAGACGCAGAAATTTCTGTAACAAACAATGTTGATTATCCGGTTAATGACCATCTGAAAGATGGGGATCTGAACAACCTTCACAACTTGGTTAAAAAGAATGATGCGGCTGATTTATATATAATTTATACAAGTTCATATAATGAGATTCCTTCATCCGTAGGTCTTGTGTTGCATCGCGATACGATATTCATTTTTAAAGATGCAATTGACGGATTAACGGAAAAAGGCGTTATAAAAGATGTTTTGGAACGGACAACGATAATGCATGAGTGGGGACACTTGCTGGGAATGGATCATGTTTCTGATGAAAAGTGCATCATGGATGAACAAGCTGATGTCTATGACACGCCGCCGCTTGGTAAAAAACTCCCAACCGAGTATTGTTGGGAAGAACTCCAAAGTCTTGATCAGTCATGATAAATCTTATTACCGATCATCAGCCACCGAAGAAGGGTTTATCTTTTTTTGATGGCGGTCCATCTTCCCAAACATTTGAAGTTGTCGGGTAGGGGGATGCAGTTACCGGAGTTGGGGAGATTGTCAAAGCAGGATATGTAAACGTAGTAGTAGGGGTTGAGGTTGGCACAACAGAACCGCTTTTAAGCTTTGGATATAGAGTGGGCGATGGGGTGTTAGTTTGTGGCGAACCTGTTTCGGGTATCGTTGGAATATTCTCTTCGGACTTGTTGTTTTCAGATAAATTTACTTTTGATAGTCTGGTTATTAAGTCTTTAAGATAGTGCGGCTTGTAAATCGAAACAATAAATAAAACAACTAGCGTCAAAAATATGATTACAAGTAGCGGAGCGAATCCATTTTGTTTCATCATTTTATCTTAACACCATACGGGGGAGTTAATCATTCTTATCAAATGTGTATTTCAAACTCCCATACATCCTGCATAGAGGCTCCGTGTTTTTACGTTTTGGGAAAGAAAGTGGTTTTTCACCCGTGGGGTGGCATATTCACCCTTGGAAAGTGAACTTAAATATCTATGTTTCGGAGAAATGCCTTCGCGTCCTTATTATGAACTTTAAGTGCAGATTTAAAAGGTTGGATAAGGTATTCAGCTATAGCGGTTTTAACACCCAACTGATCTAAATCTTCAAGAATTTTCAAACGGCCATTTGACAAATCGCTCATTTCTTTAGGTAAATCACGTGTTTTTCCTGGTAAACGGAAAAGTTCAACACCAGCCTCCCTTCCGATTAATGAATAATCATCCGGGTCTCGGGTAAATGTAAGTCTTCGCAACCCGTCTTTTTTAGTTGGTATAAGAATTCCAATATCGCTTATTCTAACGGGTTCATCGCTTTTGCTTGTAAAACAAAGGTCGCTTAGATAAAATTCAGTACGCTGAAAACGGTTATTATTAGTGATAATTCTATAAGCCGAACCCGACAAACAGTTCTTAATAGGTGGTAAAGATTTTCCTAAGTTACCTTCTAAAATTTCATGTAATTTTTCCAAACCCTGAGCATTTGAAGCTTCCATCAGGTCATTAGTAGTCACATTTATAGCAGTAGCATCCAATGACGTTTGAGCATCAATTTGATAGCCGGTCGCGGGAGTGTTGTTATGTTTTAATGTCAAACGTCTTATTATTTCTTTAAGCATAAACAATAATTACAAAATACCTATAATTTATTTATATTGAGACGGATTATAACAGATTATTAATGAGTATTTTGAAGATGAAATTTTACACACTAATAAGTTCGTATCTATTATAAGATTTTGTGTTGTTGCTGAAGTTGTTGATTTGGATTTATAATATCTGGAATGTAAGATCTGCCTCATTTGTTTTGATTTGTATTACCATGGAACACGAACCCAACGGCTATGGTGTTTTTGATCTAAAACTTTTCACCCCCGACGTTATTAGAAATTTGCAGACTGAAGAAATTCCTGTAATTTTATCAGAACTTAATAAAAAAGATTTGAGAAAAGTTATTGGTCTTCTTTCAGAAAACGGATTTGAACCGGACGAACTTCAAGAATATATTGGTATAGCGAAAGATATTAGAAGAGGGAGAATTGAGACTGTGACGACCCGGGATGAAGAGACGTTCGAAGAGGATGAGGAACTATTAATATATGAAGGAATCCCTCAAGCTGACGATACTGAAGTTACCGGAGTATGCCGTAATGAAGTTGACAATATTGCGCCGGACGATGTAATCGGGCAAATGCTTAAAAGTGCAAACCATTCGATTTTAACTGAAGCGCAGGAATTTGAACTAACGACACGTATGCGTAAAAGTAAAGATGAAATTGATAGATTAAGATCAAAAGTTACAAGGAATTCGAAAGAGCAGGAATTGCTTCAAAGCAATATTGAAATTTTTATGACCACAAGAGATATTGTTATGGCTCATAATTATAGACTGACTGTTTCGATTGCAAAAAAGTATAGGGGTAGGGGGGTTCTTTTTGCGGATCTTATTCAACTGGGTAGTGATGGTCTTCATGTTGCCTGCGAAAAATTTGAGCCGGATAAACGCTTCAAATTTTCTACCTATGCAACCTGGTGGATTCGGCAGAGGATAACGCGGGGTATTGCGGAACAGTCACGAACCATTCGTGTACCAGTTCATTATTTTGATCATATCCAAAAAACGTATAGGGTGACGCAACAATTACAACAGACTACAAGGTTGCGCGAAGGTAGGGATCCAACTATCGCAGAGATAGCTAAAGCACTGGAAACGACTGAACAAGATGTACAAGATGTTTTCTTGATCGCACAACCACCATCAAGTCTTGAAGAGCCATTGGATACAGAATCATCCGACTCGTCCGAATTTGGCGATTATATTGAAGACACAATTCCTTCGTTAGAGCAGCAAACAGAGAAAAATATTCTGAAAGAAAAAGTACACGACGCCCTGAATCACCTGGATGAGAGATTGGCTTTGATTATCGCCCTTCGGTATGGAATTGAATATCAAGGGAGAAATGTTTATTATCCGGGAACTGAATCACACACTCTTGAGGAAACGGGTGAATTTTTGCATATTACACGCGAGCGTATCAGACAGTTGGAAGCAAAAGCTGAAAGTGAATTAAGAATATTATTGACTAAGCATGGTCTCAAAGACTATTAAGAAACATACTTAGTTTTTGATAAAAATAATGGAAAGAATTAGCGGAGAACATAGTGCGATTAACCTTCAACGCAAACCGACTGAGGCGGAGTTGTTGTGGCTTGATACAGCCCCCGCGGTAGATATATTAAAATCAAACCTTCTTTATAACCGTCAGGAAGTTCTTCCTCTATTCACAATCATAAAAGAGGATGTTGAGATAGATGAGAAAAATAGGCGGGATATCCAGGCTGGTATTAAGCATCGCGGTCAAGCGAGCCCGATTGGCGTCAGACCTGTATTGGTTTCTGATGAAGAGTGGGAAAGTTTATGGAATTCACAGGATCCGGAAACAAAAGATTTGTTTCCCGAATATCGGCACCATCATGTTTTGTATGAGATTCACAATGGGTTTCACAGACGCAGCGTTTTAGAAGAAGAAAAGGCGCCAACAGTAGAGGCTTCAGTTTGGTACAACATGTCGGATGATGAGTTTGATGCTGAAAGGATTAAGGCAAGTTTGGAACATACAGTTAAATTTTCAAGGCTAGCCACTTGGATACGGGATGCATTTGCAAGGTCTCCCTGGGCTAACAGCGGTTTAAGAATTGATCAGATTTTTTCTTTAGCCGCAAACGACTCGTCCGGAAGGAATTTGATTAACAGATTCGATTTATTGGAGGCTGACATAAAAAATATGAAAAATTGGGCTAATCGAAAAGCTGAAGAATGGGAATCCTCAGTCGGCGCTTTATATCAGGACTTGAGTATTATTGTGAACCTTGACCCCGAGTTAATCAAAAAAATCAGGATCGGAGGCGGGGGTAGCAGGGGGAAAGGTGTCTTGAGCCCGGCTAGAGTGCGGGAGGTTGTGAAAGTCTTTAATCTCGATACGGATCCTTGTTATAAAATGCAAAACCTATTATGCGAATCAATTATCAATCACGATCTAAACGCAAAAGATTTGGAATTAGTTGCGCCGCTTACTATGATGTTTAAGGATAAAGAAGAAGTTTTACAAATGATATTTAAAGATCCGCATAATATTGTTCCTGAATATCTTGACCTGTTAACAGAAAGCGAGCAGGATGATCCAACAATTTCAAATTCCAATGAGGATAATCAAAAAACATCTGCTGCCGGTCGAAGTATATTTTCTTATGGATCTTCCGGTGGTAATGGAGCTAATCATTATCACAGAAATCCCACGATTGAAGATTTGGAAGCGGAAAATGAAGTGCTGAGAAAGAGGTTGGAGTTCAATCCCGGTACGGCTTCGACCGGTGAACTTAAACTGCTTAGGACAAAAAATATTTCAGTCGATGAGCAAAGATTACTCGTAGAATTATTTATCGAAGGCAAGCCAATAAGGAAGATTGCGGAAGGTATGAATGTAACAACAAACAAAGTGTGGAGTCTTCTGAATAGTGTAATTGTAAAGTTTGACCATGAAAACGAGATCCAACAGCTAAGAGACTTTTTCAATAAATCCAATAAAGATGAATAATAACTCATTTTTTCAATCCTGAATATACGGTTTCAGAAATTTACTGATTTAGAAAACCTACACTCCAAATTATTAAAAATAATTACGATCTTTTTACGCTCATGATTGATATAATCAAATTATGTTGACCAGGGAAGAAAGGAATTATTTAAAAAAGATTGATCCTTTACGAAAAGCAAATGTTTTTTCGTTTAATCCTAATGGAAAAAAGCTTGGTGACGAGATTGTTAAAAAGATAAGAAAGAGTTTTCCAAAAGCTGTAATTAAATTTATGGGGTCAGTTGCTTTGGGAATATCCGGGCAAATGGATGTTGATATTTATATTTTAGCTGACCCGAAGAACTTTGCTGATTATTTACCAGGTCTAGAAAAGTTATTCGGCGAACTGAATAAACAGGGTGATTATGTAAAAAAGCGTTTTGTCGAATGGAAGTTTAAACAGGAAGGATATGATATTGAGATTTACCTAACCGAACCTCCAGATAGGCAGATAAAAGTTTATGATATTTTAAAATCAAATAAGAAGTTATTGAAAGAGTATGAGGAATTAAAGTGGAGATACAATGGCAAGAGTTATCGGGATTATCAAGAGGTGAAGTATATGTTTTATAACAAAATATTGAATAAAAATAAGTAAAGAGCCTTAATCTTTTAAGTTCGAACATCCTTTCATCCATCCCTATTTTTTTGTGTAATTTTGAAGCTAAAATTTGTCAGCAGCCCTGGATGTCGTAGATCCTGAGTGAAACCGAAGGAGAAAGTATACACACCAAATTATTTTTTCAAAATAATTACGAACTTTTTACGCTCTAAATCTGGTTTGTGGACTTTTAAATTAGTATCTAATGAAGTTGGGTTATATTGTAAAATGTGTAAGTAATATGAAATTACTTTTAACATCAGCGGGATTAAGCAATAAAACAATCGTAGAGGTGTTTAATAATCTAGTTGGCTTGCCAAATGAGAAAATTAAGATAGTCTATATCCCTACAGCCTCAAATGTGGAGGAGGGGGACAAGGGGTGGCTGATTGATGATTACACCAATCTTAAAAACCAAAAATATGGTTGTATAGATATTGTGGATATAGCTGCAGTTCCACGGGATATTTGGCTTCCAAGAATCAAGGAAGCAAATGTTATTTTTATTGGTGGTGGGAATACATACTACCTGATGTCTTGGCTAATAAAATCTGGTTTAGATAAAATTCTTCCAGATTTGTTAAAAACAAGAGTTTATGCAGGAATTAGTGCTGGGAGTATGGTAGCAACTATAAATTTACGGTTGAGCACTTCACAAAAATCGTACTCAGAAAAGGTATATCGTTTAGAAAATGAGAATGGTTTGGGTTTGGTTGATTTTCACATAAGGCCACATCTTAATTCGGATTTCTTTC
The DNA here is from genome assembly GCA_035291665.1 of Patescibacteria group bacterium. GTDB lineage: Bacteria > Patescibacteriota > Microgenomatia > UBA8517 > UBA8517 > DATDRP01. The sequence continues at coordinate 31,538 of DATDRP010000001.1, forward strand.
CTAAGGTTAGGATAAAATTTATTAAGGAAATTGCAAAAGATATTCCTGAACCAATTTATGTAATTGATGATAATACTGCGGTAGTAGTAAACAGTGATAAAGTCAGTGTTGTATCTGAAGGAAAATGGAAAAGGTTCAACTAAAGTTCAAACTTCCTTTCACCCACCCTCTGGTTTTATCCAATTTTGAAACCAATTTGCGAAGCCGGGTATCGAATGGTAATCGGCAGGGGTTGGTTGCTCGATTTCGAACAGCTGGCTTTAAATCAGCTCATTTGACATTGAAAAGTTTGTTCAGTTCTTAAATCCAAGCCAGTAATTGCTTATAACTAAGATAAGGTTTGTTAACCTAGTGGATTAAAGACCATACCGCTAATACCTCAACCCATAGAAGTGTGGAGAAAACTACCACTCTTTGACGAACGCCATCCTTAACTCCAAGTTTTCCAGAATAATTCCACCAAAAATAGTCAAACACAGCAATTGTCCATGAAAAAATTGGGATAATGGGTTTGTTCAGATATCCCAAACCTATTAAAAAGTATGCTAACGCTGTTCCCGACATTCCTAAGTTATAAATATGTTCATGCAACCTACCAGCTTTGGTTCTTACTGATTTTTTAACATCTGTATCCAAAATCCCTTCAAGTGCGGTTAGTATTCCCATCAGCGTTCCAAGATACCAACCCAATTTGACCAATAATATATCGGTTTTACCTGCTAGTAATACGCAAAGTCCGACCACTAGTATCCCACAGATCATAAAGTTAAATTTTTGAATCCAGCCATATTTTCCCAGAGAAAGTTCGCTTATATAATCCTTTTTCCAATTGTAATTTGGGGTAACTGCTCCTAATATCAAAGTTACTAAAATAAATAGAATTGGCGCTGTCAATAAAATATACATTTTCAAAAGTATATCACTCCGGAGGTTGGTTACAATTTGGTTTTTTTAATTTCTAGACAGTTCGATCAGGAATTCTTTTCTAAGCAGTCCTGGTACGTTTCAGTTTATATGAAAATACCCTGGATGTCGTAGATCCTGAAAGGAGTCGAAGGGGAAAATACCCAAGTCAATTATTTTTTCAAAATAATTACGAACTTTTTCGCACAATCTTGAGCCGTAGGGGTTAGTAAAAATGTAGGGAACGCCACTTTTTCAAGATTTTCTAACCACCAATTCAAGGCAGAGTAGGTTGTTTGCTTTTGATTTAACATAAATTTTTTGTTTTCCGAAACGTTCTGTGTAATTGTTAATCTCAAAATTAGTTATACCAGCTTTGTCAAACATCTCCTCATATTGATCTCTGGAAAATCTAGTCTTAATCATACCCTCACCATCAACAAAAACCCCCTTATCAATCTCTCTTGAGCCGTCTCGTAAAAAATTCATTTCTTCTAAGTCTTCTGGAGATTTAACTACTATATATGCTGTTCCGTTATTTTTTAAGACCCGATGAATTTCTTTCAGAATTTCTAGCGTTCTTTCTTGAATAAAGTAATGAATCGAAAGTCTTGAGTAGAGAATATCAAAGAAGTTATCTGGTGAGGGAATTCTATCTACAGCTAAATCTACCTGGGATGTTTTGAGCCTGGATTCAAAACTTTCACCCTCTACTTTCAGGTGTGCCCTTGTTAAAGCAGAGCTTGAAATGTCATACAAAAATACAGAATGGCCGTTTTTCAGGAAATAGAGGCTGTCTGTTCCGTCTCCTCCTCCCAAATCGCAAACAACAGAATTTTTCGGAAACAACTTTTCCTTTTCAACACCATAATTTGATGGCAACCTAACCATTGGGTGATTTTCGTGACTTTTATTCCAATGCGATCCTGCGTCGAACGTCATGTTTGAAGTATATATTACCTGAGGCTAAAAAGCAGCCCTGGATGTCGTAGATCCTGAGTGAAACCGAAGGAGAAAGTATTCGAACCTTTTACTCCCACGTTTGAGGTGTTAGAATCCGGAGAAGATGGGAGTTGAAGTTGACAAGCAAAGGACAACTTACATTGTTGAGAAGGCATTAGTGGCGATGGACGGTCGACAGGGATTATTTTCTGAGGGTGTATTTCGACCGGAGGAGATGTTCATTGAAGTGGTAAAGAGCCATGGTGAAAGGGTTGGTAAGCCGGAATTTGCACCAAATGCTGTATTTTTAACTACGGCTTTTGTGTTTGGTGACGATACAACGAGATTGTTCAAACGGATTACTGACCCTGATGGTGTAAGTGAGTATGCATGGATATTTGATCCAAAGGAAGCCGGGAAAAAAAGAGATGAAGTGATTATTAATGGTTGTGCAGAGTTTTTTCGGCCAGCAGGGTATAACAGAAGGGTGGTCTTGGAATGGCCGTACAACCTTCGATTATTGGAACAGAAGTATGGGGGAGACGTAAGAAATTTTTTTGATAAATACAACGGTGATATGGAGGAGATTGTCCGTGCTATGGTTGTTCGACCTCGGGCGAAAACAGAGGAAAAAAGGGAGAAGGAAGCATTTACTAGGTATGGCCCAAAAATTGCCCCGCTAGTGGTTCAGTGGATGAATCAATATGACTTGTATAAATTTAGAAATTCGAACGGAGGGGGACTACCTGTAGATTTTCAAGTAGCTAGAGTGTTGATTCAAACAGGTGCAGTGATACTTGATAAACCGGAAAATGCACATCAGGTGACAACTAATGTGGGTAAGTCGCTGGGATTGATGATTAGCGAACATGGTTGGGAGCCCCGCCGAGTTTCTGAATCCTTATGGAATGTTGGAAATAGGGGGTGCAATCAAAAAAGACATAGCGACTGTCCCTTGCAAGATGAGTGTGATAGGTTAATTTCACGAAAACCATATGATAAGGACGGAAAATTCGACCCGAAGGATACTGGGCGGTGGGAGTAAAGATTTAAAATACAACTCTGTAATTCTTAACGATAGGATTATTTGCAGGCTTGCCAGGATTCACATTCGCTCGTTTCACTCGCTCAGTGTAAACTTCTCATCCTGTCTTCAAAACAAAAATAGACCCACGAGGGGTCATTATTATTTTGCAGGCTTGCCAGGATTCGAACCTGGAAGAGCGGTTTTGGAGACCGCCATGATACCATTTCATCACAAGCCTAAGGTGCGTATTTCAGTTCAGGATACCAGTTTTAACTAAAGCTAATTATACTACACGTTTCTTGCTTTTCAGAGTTATTGTAAATACTATGTCATGTATCATATATCATTATATGATACATGGGTATGAATGCGGCCTAATTCAAGATAAAGGTATATGCAAAGTTATTTTATGTTATAGCTAATAAATTTATCCGTAGGTGAAGATTCAAATAGTTTCTTAACTTGACTTATTAATACAAATAAATCTGGAGTGTAATGATCAAAAAGGTGAAATTTTTCTTCTTGTGTTGCTTCGCGAGATGTCAATTTCGTTTAAGGCTTTTATCACGTCAATTAACTTGGATTTCAATGATGATTGTTTTATACGATTAAAAAGCACTTTTTTGTGTTCAGTCGTAATTACTTTATTTTGAAGAGAAAAGCGAATGATGGTTTGTCTGGTTGTTTTCAAAATATTAGCTAACTCATCCTGAAAAAATCCTTTGTCCCGAAGATAAAAATATCCTAATCGTTTTTTTACCATTTTGAGCTCCGTTTTTGTGAATACTGCAGTTAGAAGTGCGAGCACTTCAGAGTTGGGTAGGTTGGTAAAAGTACTTCTTAATATTTCATCAAGTTCCTTGTCAACGGAATCTTCTAATTTTTGTTTTGAAACGTGTGTCATGTAACATATATCATTATATGTGACATGAGGATCGATTACAATTACGTTTATTTAGTTAATTTGTTTTAAAAAAAACATAATGATATTAAAAAAATAATGGAAGCTTGTTTAAAAGTGTATTTTTCAATCAAAGAATAAAGAAGGAATAATGGGAGAAGATATTCTTGTAGGTTAATACAAATAATCGGGATAATTGGTTGAAGAATTCGGAGATCCTGTAGGGGTGTAATAATAGTAGGGTGTTGGTGTGGGATCGAGGCTTGAGATATGGTAATTATATGAAGGATCGGGACATGATTGGGGTGATTTTCGGTAGGAATAAGTTTCCGGGTACATCAAATTTGCACATAAATGATATTCACTGCCTGTATCGTTCGTTGAATAATAATAATCCGTTCCGTCAGAGTTTTTGGGAATTACTGCCATCTCCTTGCCCCCTCTTGCACAGTACGTAACCGAGTCACTTGCCAAATCATTGAGATTGGCAGGATATCTTTGGCAGGATGCGAAGAAAGCTTGCACGCCGTAGCTGAGTTGCATAATATCCGAGAGTTTTTTTGCATCAACCGCTTTTTTCTGTTGTTCTTTTATGCTGTAACCCAACAGATCTTTGGTAAGTTCATCAAAGTCTGTAACACCATCGGGTACATTAACCTCAACTTCTTTTGCGAAGTTATCAAAAGTTGTGGCAAGAGAAAATCTCATTTTGATTTCATCCTGGGTCAGGGGATTTGAAAAAATCCCCATCGAATAAAGCTCCTCCGCATACTGTTTTTCGATGACGATATCAAAACTTATCAATGACTTTCTAAGCAAATAGCTTCTGCGGTCAAACATTGCTTCCAAATAGAAATTTTTAACAACATCCGAAGGTTTTGATGGTTCCGGATTATTTTCGCTTTGGGTAAATATATCGGTATCGATTCCGAGAACTTTGGCTTCGGTCAAAAGATTACCCTCGGACTCTTCGGAAATTTTTTCAAAAATATAATCCGTTAAAGCGTCGTCGGCATTTATGGATAGTTTGTAAACCTTATTATCCTGGTAGTTTGTACTTTCCAGTTTTACGGCACTTTGAATTTTCCGATCATTCATGAATTCAAGTGTTTTCTCAATAATCTGATCCGTGATTGGTTTGTCTTTTTTTGTCGAATCAAGCTGGATCCTGGCCTCCGAATCCAGTGGTTCGGTATCAATGAAGTACCATTTTTCGAGATGTTTTTTGATAGCTTCTTCATTAAATCCAAAAACTGTTAAATAATTGGTTGGCAATTTGTTAACTTTGAAATAAACTATCTTATCTTTTACCAATAGGTTCATATCAAAATCCTTGTTAAAATTCATCTCGAGGTTTGTAAGGATATTTGTGGGATCTTTGTATGAAATATCCCCCTTTACAACAGCATCGAGTTTCGCCAGCGGGAGAATGCCTCCGATTTCCGGTGCATCGAAAGCAGCTGAAAGTTCAAAGTCATGGCTGGCGATTTTTTTATGAGAAAATAGTGCCTTTTCAACAATAAATTCGGGAGTTTTTTTGGTGAAAGGAAGACTCAAAACTGCAAATTTAAGTTTATCCTGGGCATCGGGTGCAAAAGGTAGGTGGTAAACATCATAAGAGATAAGAAAGGCCAATGTTATTCCTGAAACGAGAAACAAAAGGAAAAAAGCCAGTAATAATACAAGCAGTATTTTGGGAAATTTGGATTTTGGCTTTTCCGGTTTTATGGGATTTTGATTCGGGATAATTTGCTCTGTAGCTGGGTAGGTTGTAGGAAACGGAGTGGATTGTGGTTGAGAAAAATAGGGTATAGTTGGTTGTTGTTCGACTTCGGGAGGTACTTCTGTCTGAGCTTGTTGCGGCGGTTGATATTGGTTGGGAGAGAGATTCCTTGGAATAACCGGATTATTAGAATTACTCGGACCTTGGGGAAAATTTAAATTATTTTTATTATCGGGATCCATTTACAATTCAGTATATAATTTTTATCCGGGCAACAACAACAGTTTACGGTTTTTGGGGGTTGCAATATTATAATTCATATATATAAAATCATATTCCACACCTATAGTGACAGGACGTAGGTGTTTTTTATTATTATCGTGGAAAAAACTAAACTGGTGAAAATTATAAATCGGGTTTATGATCGTGCAATAGGTTCCTATTACGGAACAGGAATAAAAGATAAAGACACATCCATACAAAATGCTTCACCTTCATGCGGATATTTGGAAGCTGGCGGAAATAAAGTTTGTCCACTAATGGGCACTCAATGTATAAATGTGGAAAATTGCAATACAGCACAAAATATTCTATCCGCCCACCGTTTCAGAGGGAACTCCCTTGACCACGAAAAAAGAGCTTAAGCGATTATATTAAATCCTCTTTAAAAAACCAATTCTACAATCGAAGAAATTTGGATTGTTATTTACTCTTTACAACCTCAACTTTAAGGTTTTCTGCCATTTTTCTTACTCGATCGTGATATTCTGCTCCGACTCTAGGAATAGCAGTCATATTTGAAACTTGGTCGTCAAAATTTTCTATAGCTTCAGCTTCTGACTTACCAACTCCCTTTACTCCAATTTCTTCAGCTGTAGCAATATGCGTAACTTTATGTGTATCTTTGTTATGTGTAACTTTTTCTGCCATAAAATATCACCTCCTTAATTCATCATTTCAATTTTGGAGATTCCTTGTGTAATTGAACTTTCTTACAATTTTTGCACCACTTTTTGATGTTCAGCTTCGAAGACCCCTCGGATTTTGTTGCCATGTTGACTTTGTTCCTCTGAGTCACATAATTTTGAGACTTGCAGACTGAACAGATCATTGCAACTATTTCTCTTGCGCCTTTTTTTGCCATACAATCTGCTATTCTAGCAGGGAATCGTTCATTTTCCAATTATCATTTCCTTTTTTACAAATAGACATATTTTTTAAAAAACTGATATAATTTCATGTGTTCAAGCTTGGATAGCTAGGGGTAGCGTAGCCTGGAAATATTTCAGGACAAATCTTGATTGATACGCCCAAGTGGCTCAGTGGTAGAGCGACTTCTTGGTAAGAAGTAGGTCGTGGGTTCAATTCCCACCTTGGGCTCAACATTTAAAGAGGCGGGAAAACTTACCTTCAATTCCTCCCCAATTATAATTTCTTTCGTTAATCTTGCATCAGTTTACTTATCTCAATTTTTAAAATGGCTATTGATAGAGAAGCATGAATAGTGTTTAAATAATAATATAAATATGTCGGGAAGAAGTGTTGTTGCGAGTATTTTGGGGGTGTTGGTATTAATAGGCGGAGTTGTTGCCGGAATACTTCTGGTGAGAGAAAGACAGGATCTCAGAGAAAAAGCTGCAGTTCCAGGTGGTCAGGCAAGAGTTTCACTTTTTCCAACAACAGGTAACTTCAAGGTTGGTGACACATTACCGGTGAGCATCTATTTCAACACATCGGATGTTAGTATTTCGAGTATTAATGTGAGGTTAAGGTATCCTTTTTCGGGGACTACTCCGGAGATTTCAGCCTCAAATGTTACGATCAACTCAGTATTGGCGAGTTCCGGAAAATGGAGCTGTTCAAAAAAATCAATAACAGCCGATGGAGGAAATGTTTTAATCGATATCGGATGTTCCATTGAAAGTGCTACCGGTTATAAAACCAATTCAGACACCCTTTTGGCGACATTTGACTTAAAAGTTGATCGAATCCCATCCACCAACCCTTTTAAAATTACTTTTGACCCCGCTCAAAGTATTGTTACACAGTTATCAAACGGTCAGGATATTTTGAACATTCCGGATCAGAATGTGGGTGGAGGAAACTACACAATCAGTGCCGGAAGCGACGATCAGACAAATCCGACTGTTACCCCAACGAAACAACCGACGGCCACACCGACAAAAGTTCCGACTAATACTCCGACAACGACAGTAAGACCAACGGGAACAATTACGCCAACTGTAACTGTGAAACCCACTTCATCGGCTGTAACTCCAACAACAGCTGTGAATTTGCCGGATGCGGGTTTTGGTGCTCCAACTTTAATGGGCTTAGGGCTTGGAGTGGTATTTATCCTTTCGGCAGTACTTCTTGCATTATAATAGTGTTCAAGAAAACCCCACCCAAGGCGGAACTTTCCTGATTCATTCAATAAAACAGGCATCACCGAATGAAAAGAAGCGATATCTTTTTTGAATGGCTTTTTCGTAGGCATTTCCGATGATACTTGATTCAAAGTCCGAAAAAACATCTTCGGTATTCGGCTGGGAAACAAACGCACTGATCAATAAGAGAAGTGTTGATTTTGGGAGATGAAAGTTAGTTATCTTGGCGTCGACAAATTTGAATTTATACGGAGGATAGATGAATAATTCAGTATATGGTTTAGTGTATTTTGCAGATAGGGAATTATTTTTTAAAGACAAAGTTTCTAGCACGCGGGTGGTTGTTGTTCCGACTGCAATGATGCGCTTACCGGATTTTTTGGCATCATTAAGTCTTTTAATCGTCTCCGGTTCAACCTCAAAATACTCTTCATGGATTTTATGGTCTAAGATATTTTTTTCTTTAACAGGAGCAAATGTACCAAGGCCGACATGAAGGGTCAGAAATTCCATCCGGATACCTTTTCTTTTTAACTTTTTCATTAGATCTTTAGTGAAATGAAGTCCGGCTGTAGGAGCCGCGGCTGAGCCTACAGTTTTTGCATAGACTGTTTGATACTTATCCCGAAGATCACGCTCGGAAAGGCTGGATTTTATATATGGAGGAATCGGAGTATGGCCAATAATACCGATTTTATGAAGTAAATCTATATCATCCAGGTCAAATTTCAGGTGAGTAATGTAATTCTCTCTTTTTATAACTTGCGCCTCCATATCGTCAAAGAAAATCCGATCATACATAAATAGTCCCGGTTTTGTGATTACTTCACAGACTGATTCAGGTAGAAAACGTAAAATAAGAACTTCGACATTGCCTTTCGTTTTTTTCTTCCCATATATCCGTGCCGGAAAAACTTTGGATTTATTGAAGACTAAAACATCATTTTTATTTAGGAGACTTGGAAGTTCAGAAAACTTAAAATGAGAAATTTTCTTACTTTCCCTGTTAACAACCAAAAGCCTTGACGAATCTCTTGGGTTTGCAGGTTTATTGGCAATCAGCTCACGGGGAAGAAAGTAGTCGAATTTTGAAATATCCATGAGCGTAATATAGCTGGAAATAGGTGGTGTTTACAAGTATAATTACATCTGGTTTGTGCCGACTTAGCTCAGTGGTAGAGCAGCTGTTTTGTAAACAGCAGGTCTAGGGTTCGAATCCCTAAGTCGGCTCCGACAGTAAGACTAAAATTTTTACGGGACAAACAGCAGGACTTTGGGAATGAGTTAATCCCAAAGTCGATACAGTATGGAAAATAAAGTAAACAAGGTCTATTACTTGGCTGCATTCAATGCTCATTATATTAATTCAGCAAAAAGATTATTAGATTTGCTGGGTGATCAAATATATTCGATCTCGAAAGAGGAAGCAGTGGTGCTGTTGGCAGAATTCTTAGAAGATAGAAAAGATACAGGACTACCGACATATCAGATAATGAACGCATTAGAACCAGTAACTTTCAGTAAAAACTCCTCCAAAGAAGAGCTTCTTAAGTAAATAAGCGCTTAGAAGTGGACTTATTGTATAATAAGCACAAGTCAGGATGGCGGAGTGGTCAATCGCACGAGTTTGTAAAACTCGCGCCAGAACGGGATACTAATTAGGCTTAATTATAGTAAAATTAGATTTTCGATGCGCTGAGGTGGCGGAGCGGCCAATCGCACCAGACTGTAAATCTGGCGCCCGGACGGGCTACCTAGGTTCGAATCCTAGCCTCAGCACTCGTTGCACTCGTTCTGAGTCCAGTCTTCGATGGTGCACGGGTACTTTACTTTGCACGGCGAATCTCCTCCAGAGGCGGACAGGCTAGCCTCAGCATAGATTTGTTAACTTTTTAAGAAGAAGTTTTAGAATTATTTCTTGTTTTTCCTCACCCATAGACATATTAAGATAATTTTGGCTTCGTATATCAATGAATTAAGCTATGGGTTTAAGAGAAGCCAAGTAAGAAGGAATATCAAGAATAATCGATACTTTTAGGGCAAAAAGATGACCCCGTTATGAGAGGTGCTCAGTAAGAAGTTTTCCCCGGATGTACCAGGTGGGTAAGCTCATCCTGTAAACTAAGTCTACAGGAGATTTGCCTGCGATTTAAAAATTAAACCGCGTTTCCTATGAAACTCCCAAAAAGCTTATTTTGATGAGGAAAAAGCTTTCCTGAAACCTTCCCTTAACAGGGTCAAATTCATTATATACTCCTCCTGCAATTGTTTACAACAACATGTTCAAAAGGAATAATATCAAGTCGAATTTTAAGTTTAAGATTTCAAATGGAGCTTCCCCCGGGAAGCAGAAGCCGAAGCAAAATATCAAGAATCGGATTAAAAATAATTGAAATAGGTGAGGTCCCGTTAATCGTTGGAAAAATCAATAAGAATAAAATGACCGTGCCGTATCTTCGTAAAAAAAGTTCTGCTTCTTGAGCTTCTTTTGCCGGTAATAATCCAATGAAAATCTTTCCTCCATCGAGAGGATTGATCGGAATCAAATTGAAAAGAGCTAAACTCAAGTTAAGAACGATTATCGGAATCAAAAGGTCGGCTAAAAAGTATAGAGGAGAAAAAGGTGTGTAGGAAAATCGAAGTATCAGTGATAAAAGAATTGCCAGGATAATATTTGCTCCCGGGCCCGCCAGGGATATTAATGCGCCGTCTTTTCTTGGGTTTTTCAGGTTGTATGGATCAAACATAACCGGTTTTGCCCAACCGAATGGGATCACAGGTATCCCGAACGCCCGCATGACGACCAATATCAACAAAAGTGTTGTACCCACCGGGTCATAATGGACAACAGGGTTTAAAGATAGTCTCCCCATTAATCTAGCCGTGGGATCACCCAATCGATCGGCCATCCAGGCGTGGGCGGCTTCGTGTACGGTTATCGCGATGATGAAAGCTAAGATCCAGCCTATTAATGCCATATTAATTTGTCCTTTGCTAAAAAGATACTTAATTAGTATAATTGACACTGTCTTAAATAAAAAGATTCATGATTATTCGAATGTATGCGTGAATCTTAAATCAAAGGTATCTAATATGAGTTACGTTTGCCAAATTTGCGGAAAGAAAAATGTAATGGGGAGTAGTCAGAAGCACAAAAGAGGTGTGGCGGGTAAGCGGTGGAGAAAAAGAGCACCGGAAACCCCCAGGCTTTTCAAAATCAATCTGCAGAAAAAAACAGTAGTTATCGGAGGAATTTCAAAACAAATGCGGCTTTGCACAAAGTGCATAAAAAGAATCAAAAACTTCGGAAATATTAAGAAGTATAAGAACATTGCCTTCGTATAATAATGGACAGGAAGTGTGATTTTTGGGTGAATGACGTTGAATAGATTAGTGGAGTAAGAGGTGCGCATGGTAGTGGACTAAGCAAAATTGATTCAGGAGTACATTGCCGAATACAACCCGGGATGAAAGCCATTAAACCGTCAAGGCTTCATTGTGACCCAGCACTTTATAAATTATGTGCCAGACAATATGCTGAAGATGAAGCCAATCGTCCGATTTATTCAAGACCCCCTTACTCTGACGGAGAAGACAGATAGTAAATAGATTTCCCCATTCTATAGTAATTTTTTAAATATCACGGTAAATCACCAGCGGGGTGGTACACATTGTTCCTTTCTGATCTATTCAAACTTTATCACAGGGTACCCTTGAAGGAACTGTGTCCAGGCAACCGGTGATTTGCCTTCTAGTTGGACTAAATCAGGCACCAGACAAAAGGTACTAGAAGTTAGTTTTTCCAGATGGGCTTTGATGATTTTCAATCTCTTTTCACTCTTCTCTTTTCGCCCTAAACTAAGTTGGACATTAGTCCAGCTTATTGGCCACGGATTCATAGCGCGGATGAAATTGTTCAGGCTATAGGGAGTAGGTTGTAGGTTGTGGGATTTGCCACTTATTTTCATAAAGGGTATGGTCCATTTACCAACAGATTTTTTCCCGGCAAGTGCATTTTTGAGATATTTTCCGGGAATAAAGCTTTCTTCTTTTTTTATTTGTCTGGCAATAGTTGCTTTTGAGTGATTTTGAGTTTTAATATGAATTTTTTCTTTTACATATGCGTCCATTAACCCGGGTATAATTTCAGATGCCCGGTCAAACAAACGGCTTCGAAGGGTTTCGGTTGTATCATTTTCAAATATGTCCTCCTTGAATTGACTAATTATCGGACCATGATCCAGAAGCTCGTCCAGCTTCATGAAAGTACCGCCTGCAACACCCGTTCCGGATACGATAGAAGCCTGAACTGGCGAAGCTCCCCGCCATTCCGGTAAAAGCGAGGGGTGAAAATTAATAATCCCGTAATGAAAATGTTTAATTACACCATCTGATATTATTTCACCGTAGGATGCAAGAACTCCGATATCAGCCTTAATATCTTTTTTTATAATGTCATCGGGAGAGAATAAAATCGGAATTTTTTTATGGTAAGCAAAAGTATCAACAGCTGAAAAACTGAGCTGTTGGTCACGCCCTGAAGGTTTTGGTTTTTGTGTGACAACGGCAACAATTTCCGATCCGTCTTTCAGTGACCTGAAATTTTTATAAATTGCATCCAGTATTTTGACCGAATAATCCGGTGTTCCGAAATAAATTAATTTCATAATTCTACTTCCTCCCATTCGCCGTTTTTGAGTTCGTAAAGAGGTGCTTTTTGCTCGAGTAACCGGTCGATAAAAAGAATTCCTTCAAGATGATCAATTTCATGCTGGATAATTTGTGCTTCAAAACCTTCAAATAATTTAGTTATTTTGTCGCCTTTTTCATCCATATAATTAATTTTAATCGAATCCGGTCTTTTCAAAGGACCATATAAGTTGGGAAGTGACAAACACCCTTCCATAAGTTTGGTTTTTTCGTCATGAAGAATCTTTGGTGTTTTTGAAATAGAAATTATTTCCGGGTTTATAAAAATAGAAATCTCATCTTTCGGTTTCGCTGCAAAAATCCGGACATTTTTTCCGATTTGTGGTGCAGCTAATCCGACGCCAATCGGATCTTTTTGAATTGATAAAGTTTCCCGAAGATCATTCATTAATTTTATAATTTTTTTATCAAGCTGTTGAACTGGTTTGGATTCAATTCTCAGACTTGGATCTTTGACGGAAATAATTTTTTGTATCATAGTAAATTTACTTTATAAATTTTTCGGAATAAAAGGAATCCTTTGCGATTTAAAATAACCTTCTGATAAGCGTATTTTAGCAAAAAAATAAGAACTTTTGCTTATTATTTTTTTAATAGGATAATTTTTTACGAAGACTTAAGTGTTTTGAGGTATTCTTTAATATTATTGTCATTCGGATCAATCTGATTAAGAATATATTCCAGCTCCTGAATTGCCTTGTCGTGCTCTTTTCTTTCTTCATATACGATTGCAATCGCATATCTGGCTTCTTTATAGTTGGGTTTTAATTTAATTGCCGAGTTTAAAGTTTCGATAGCTTTATCGAGTTCTCCTTTTCGGAAATAGACCAACCCGAGATTATGAACAAGTTTCGCTTCGGTTGGTGCATATTGAATTGCCGATTTAAGCGTGTTTTCTGCCTCGATAATATAAAGAGGATTTATTTCAGATAGAGAAATTGCTATTCTGGCTCTGTTTCTTTGGATATTAATATTCCTGGGGGATAATTTTAGTGCTTTTAAGCTTGTATCCATCGCAGAAACTGCCATTTTTTTGGCTCTATCCGGTTCTTCCGATTTATTAAAATATAATGCGACTGTTGCCAATGTACTTGCTTCTTCGTCCTGGTAAAGCGCTTCGTTCGGCGTAAGTTTTATAGCTTTTTCGATAGAATCAAATGCTGATTGAATACTACCTGATGAGCTGAATTTCTCCGAATTGCTGTAATAAATATCTGCTCTCCAATAATTAACAACTTTGACTAACAAAAATATGAAAAAGGACCATATTAACAGCAACGGGATTCTTAAAACTTTATCGTCTTTTCCGGTAATCTGAAATTGAGTTTCAGATTTAGTTGTAAAGATAATTGCAAAAGCCGGGAATGTAAAAAATAATAAATTCACAGGCACAACGGAAAAACCGAAGAAATTAGTAATCAGGATAGATGTGAAGCCTGATAGTAAGGCAATATTTTTAATACTTATGTCAAATTCGCCACTCAAAAATACGATATCCGATTTTTTAATCGGGATTTTAACTTTATGGTTATGGTTTCCGGTAATTAGTAGTACGAATATGATAGAAAATATTAAAACGAAATAAGACAGTAACCCGATACTGCCTGTAGTCGCGGCAAAATTTAAATATTCATTGTGAGCCTTGTTATATAAAAAATCCCATTCAGATACCAAGTTATGCTCGACCGGACGGGTTTCATAGTACGAATATGCAAACGTTTCAACACCCGTGCCGAAGATCGGATATTTCTTCCAAAGGTCAATTGCGCCTTTCCAGACAATTTTACGAATTTCAGTTGAGCTGGAACCGCCTATTTCAAGAAGCGGGCCTTGAGCCTTTTGTTCAATTGGTTGAACCGGCGGTAATGTTTCAATTTTATTAATTAAATTACCAACGCTTGGAGTCCAGGGAGTTCCAACAATTGCAATTATAATGAGAGATGAGAGATTAAATATCAAAAATATTTTAAATATTTTTTTAGCTGATTTATCTATCCTGTAACTAAGAATTATGGTTACTAGCCAATAGACAGTTGTTGAGAATGCCATTGCAATTATGCCGGAACGCGATTTCGTAAATAACAGGGCGACAAAGAGTATCAAGAAACAAAATACCCAAATTAACGGTTTTTGAAATTTTAAATCAGACTTGCGTTTTTCAGTATCTATAGTTGATAAAATGGATAAGCTCCATGTCATGGGAATCATTGCAACCAACCAAGCTGCCATCCAGTTTGGTTGTCCGAATGTCGAGAAAACCCTATTTTGGACGTCCTGTATCCAAATGTTTTTATCTATGCCGAAATGCTGGGCGATACCATATAAACTCGCCAAAAATCCCGACACGAGCGATACCTTAACCAGGTTTAATGCCTCTTTAGGATTAAAGTTTGAAACTATTCCCCAATATAAAATTGAATAGCAAATAAGGCTCAAAAGTCCGCCATTAAATCTTGAGTAATAGCCGAGGAGTGATGTACGAAAATCAATTGAAAATACAGTCGAAATAAGCATACTACCAAGAAATATCAGGATCGGGACATCAAGAATGGTCCTTTGGAATAAGATTTTTTTATTCAAAAGCATTTTGGAAATCCAAGAAGCCGATATAATTACTGTCATAAGATAGACGATGATAATTTTATTGAATTCGAAAAGTTCGGAAGTCGTTGGCCACAATACAAGTGGCGTAAGAAAAAAAAGCAGATAGTAGGTGTAGATTAAGATTTTATGAAATGTTTTTATCATAAATTAAACTTGACTCCAAACTTTAATGTAAATTGAACACAGTCTTTTGAATTTAGTTGAACCGCCTTAACAAGGATAACGTATTTGATGTAAGTATGACAAATTACAAAACGAATGGTTCTGAATCCGGGATTAATGCTACCAATTCAGATAAAAATAATAGCATCTATCTGCTAGAATCAGTTACCTTGAAAAAAGGAAGCACTCTTAACAAAGGAGGTAGTGAGATAATATTAAAATGAGGATTAAAATCGGTAAGATCAAATATGATTTTTCGAAGCTGGAATTTCCGGGGTTAAGCAGGTTTTGGAAAATATTTTCCTATGATATGGCAGTCGATCTGGGTACTGCAAATACATTGGTATGGATACAGGATCAGGGAATTGTGATTCACGAACCCTCTGTTATTGCCAGAAATAAAAAAACTAAAGAAATTCTCGCAGTTGGTAAAGATGCTAAAAAGATGATGGGCAGGTCGCCTCAATCTATCGAAGTCATACGGCCGCTTAAAGACGGCGTGATTGCCGATTTTGATGCTGCGGAAGTAATGCTTTCGCATTATATCAAGAAAGTTCATGAACCGACTTCGATGCTTCCAAAAATACCTAAACCCAGAGTTACGATAGGTATTCCTTCAGGAGTTACGGAAGTGGAAAGAAAAGCCGTTGGAGATGCAGTTTTATCGGCGGGTGCCAGAGAGGCCAATTTAGTCGAAGAACCTATGGCTGCGGCAATTGGAGCGGGTTTGGCTGTAGAGAAACCGGAAGGTAAATTTATTATTGACATTGGCGGCGGAACTTCTGAAATAGCTGTCATATCACTCGGCGGAATTGTTGTCGGGAGGTCGCTACGGATTGCGGGTGATGAAATGAATGAAGCAATCATAAATTATGTAAAGCTTAAGTATTCGTTACTTTTGGGAGAAACAACAGCAGAGGATGTCAAAATATCAATCGGAAATTTTAGTGATGAAAAGGAAAAATTCCACGTTGTTCGCGGGAGAGATTTGGAAAGTGGTCTTCCCAAATCAATAAAATTGACGACCCATGAGGTGCGTGAAGCTTTGACTCCGGTTGCGCACGAGATAATAAATGGCGTAACAGCGACCCTTGAAGAAACTCCGCCTGAGCTTCTATCGGACATCATGGAAGGGGGAATTATTCTCGCCGGTGGTGGTGCATTAGTCGGAGGTATTGATAAACTGATTTCGGAAAAAACTCAAATGCCAGTAAGAATTTCCGACAACCCGATGTCATGCGTTGTTATGGGGTGTGCAGAACTATTAAATAACAAACGGTTATTGAACAAAATCAGGGTAACGAAAGGCAAATAATTAATGACTGACCAATTAGTCAAAAAAAACATATTACTTAAAATTATTTTAGTTTTGGGCTTTTTGATTATTTTCGGAAGATTGGTTGAGCTTCAGGTTGTTAAAGGCAATTACTACAGAAACCTTTCTGACGGAAATCGAATACGTCGCGTGAAGATCGTTGCTCCAAGGGGAGAGATTTATGCCCGGGGTGGAGAAGTTGTGGTCGGTAATGCCGAAAACCCGAAAAGAGTGTTTTTTGATAGTCAAATGGGTTATATAAAGGAAAGCATTCCGGATTCAGAAAAGGATATGGGATCAATAGTCGAATATAAAAGAATCTATCCAATGGGGATGGATTCATCCCATATTAGCGGTTATTTGGGAAAGGTTACCGAGTCGGAGCTTAATAAAGTTGACGGAAATTGTCCGGACAAGGGTGTAAGAAATTCTGAAGATTGGATTGGAAGAAGCGGTCTTGAACAATACTATGATTGCTTGTTGCGTGGGGTTGATGGGGAAGAATTGATTGAAGTTGAATCGAATGGCCAAAGAGTCCGTACTTTGGGTATCAAAGATCCCGTAAAAGGGGGAGATTTGAAGACAACTCTGGATTTTCCGCTTCAAGAGTATATTGCCAAATTATTAACAAACCAAAAAGGGGCGATTGTTGCAACGGATGGGTTTGGTGAAGTTCTAGCCTCCTACTCATCACCGTCTTTCGACAGCAGCGCATTTGTTGTCGGTAACGGAGATGTGATTAGTAAAATTTTTGCCGATAAAGACCTACCGCTTCTTAACCGAACGATAGCCGGGATTTATGCACCGGGTTCAATCTTTAAGCCCCTGGTTTCATTGGCGGCTTTGGAAGAGGAAAAAATTAACCCCGATTGGACATACGTGGATACCGGACGGATCAGTTTTCAGACGATTTATGGTGATTACACGTACAATAACTGGTTCTTCACACAATATGGCGGAACCGAAGGGAAAATTGAGATTACAAAAGCTATTGCCAGATCAACAGACACCTTTTTTTACAAGGTTGGTGAAGAGTTGGGAATAGACAATCTTGTGAATTGGGCGAGAAAATTAGGTTTGGGGTCGGTAACGGGGATTGATATTCCGGGAGAGGTTGGAGGTTTGGTCCCGGATCCGGTTTGGAAGGAAAAAACAAAAGGAGAACGTTGGTTTTTGGGTAATACCTATCATTTGGCAATAGGCCAGGGTGATTTATTGGTCACTCCTATGCAAATGAATATTGCAACCAGTGTAATTGCAAACGGTGGGAGACTTTGTAGCGCTCACTTCGCGTCCGTTGGCAGACATTGCCTTGACTTGAATATTAAGTCAGAAAATCTTGATCTTGTGAAGACGGGTATGGAAAAGGCTTGTTCCACAGGGGGAACCGGTTTTACCTTTTTTGATTTTGAAGAAAAGCACGATATTAAAGTTGGCTGCAAGACGGGAACAGCTGAGGTTGGAAGCGATGATGAGACTCATGCATGGTTTTCTGTTTTTGCTCCGATTGATAATCCTCAGATCGTTCTTACAGTTTTGATTGAAAAAGGCGGCGAGGGTTCAAAAGTCGCCGGTCCTATTGCAAGAGATATTTTTGATTTTTGGTTTTCGAAGAAGTGATGCTCCAAAAATTAGCAGGAGACTTCGGATAATTCTAATTTGAAAATTATCACGTTAATACTATATCATGTTACATATATCATTATATGTGACATGAAAAGGCACGAATATTATACATAATTAATAAACTGATGGTTAAATTCAAATTCTATAAGATAACCACAATTTCCTTTAACCGCGTTTACTGCGAACAATTTCTTGCATATCAACGCTTTTTTGGATGCGAACTTTGAAATAATTGCGATGTTCAAAATGGCGGCATTTTGTTTATCCGCCTTCGCAGAAAACCGTGAGTCTGAGCTCTCGGATGAATGCGAAGTGTTTTTCCGCTTCGGCGGATTTTGCTCCGACGAAGCGAAGGAGAAGAAACCACTGGCGTAAGCTAGTGGAGCTTCATGTAATAATTTACCCTTTTTAGGAAAAAAGGATATGAAACCAATCTGTTGTAGATTAGTATTATATTAATGGTTGACAAGGATTATCTTATACTTCTTTCAACATTCATAAATTTCGGTCCTGCAAGGATAAAGCTTCTTACCGGCTACTTCAAAGGAGCAAAAAATGTTTGGAGTGCATCAAAAAAGGATTTGTCGGATGTCGGACTTCGAAAATCCTTAGCAGATAATTTTTTACAACACAGGAATAAGTTGGATCCGGATCTTTTCTTTTCAAATTTAAAAAAGAAACAAATTAATATTGTTGTACAGAGCGGAGAACTTTATCCTGCCAACCTGAAAGGGCTTGACGACGCGCCTGTGGTTTTATATTACAAAGGCATTTTATCCAAAAACGATGTTAACTCGGTTGCGATAGTCGGGGCGAGGAAAATGACTTCGTACGGCAGAGAAGTAACATCAAAATTTGCCCTTGAGCTTGCAGCTATGGGAATACCGATTGTATCCGGACTCGCATTCGGAGTTGATGTAGAAGCCCACAGAAGCGCGGTTTCAATAGGGGGAAGATGCATTGCTGTTTTGGCGTCCGGCGTTGATACGATTACACCGCGATCTAATGAATGGCTGGGAAGAAAAATTATTGAAGAAAGAGGAGTGATATTGTCTGAATATCCACCGGGTACCGTTCCCCAGAGAAATTTCTTTCCCTATCGAAATAGAATTATTTCGGGTATAGCTAGAGTGGTTATCGTAGTTGAAGGGTTGGAAAAAAGCGGTACTCTTCATACGGCTTCCCATGCGGCAAGTCAGGGGAAGACCGTTTTCGCAGTTCCCGGTCAGATTACATCTCCGACAAGCGGTGCGCCTCATTTTTTACTTAAAAACGGCGCTAAAATGGCAACTTGCGTTAAAGACATTCTTGACGATATGGATTTACAGGTTAAAGTAGATAGAGACGCAGTGGCAAAAATCATGCCGGATTCCGAAGACGAAGTAAAAATATTAAAGTTTTTGGAAGTCGAACCGCTCTTTCTTGACGAACTTGTTAGAATATCAGGGGTCGACGTAAAAATTATATCCGCAAAACTCACAATGATGGAAATGAAAGGTTTAGTGAAAAATCTCGGGGGAGGAAAATATAAGAAAGTATAAGTGTAAGTCAAAGAAGTAATTGACTTCATAGCAGAACCCAAGAAAACCCAGAGCGTCCTTCGACATGCTCAGGATGGTGAGCGAAGCCGAATCATGAGCTCGTGGGATGAATTGGATTCTGATATGTCATCCTCCGTTAAAGGAAACCCCATTCGTAAGAATGGGGAGGATGTCATAAACTTAGACGCAGACTTAATCTTAAACTATTTATATATGAATTTGATAATAGTTGAATCACCTACTAAAGCGCGTACATTATCTCGGTTTTTGGGGAAAGAATACGATGTGGAAGCAACCAAGGGTCATATTAAGGATTTACCTAAAAGTACGTTGGGTGTGAATGTCGAAAAAAATTTCACACCTGAATATATTGTCGTTGCAAAACAAACTGATGTTATTGAGACTCTTAAAAAAGCCTCAAAAAAAGCAAATATTGTCTATCTTGCCACTGACCCTGATCGAGAGGGAGAAGCAATTGCCTCTCATGTTGAAGAAATTGTTGGAGAGTTTGTTGCGGAGGATAAAATAAAAAGGATAGTTTTTCACGAAATTACCAAAGAAGCAGTAGAGGAAGCGATAGGTAGCCCGCGAAAAGTTGATCAGCATCTTGTGAATGCACAAATAGCCAGGCGTGTTTTAGATCGATTGGTAGGATATAAATTATCTCCTCTTTTATGGAAGAAAGTCAGACGGGGACTTTCGGCAGGTCGTGTCCAAAGTGTGGCAGTTCGGTTGATCGTTGAACGCGAAAGAGAAATTTCTGCTTTCAAGCCGGTTGAGTATTGGGAAATATTTTCAGATGTAAGTGGTATCGATGCACCCAAAAAAGATATTTTTAGGGTGAAACTACTAAAAATTAACGGAAAACCCGCAGAGGTTGGTGACGGTGAAACAGCAAAATCGGTTGTTACCGATTTGAAGGTATTTCCTTACAGAATCTTAGAGGTTACGAAAAAAGAAGTCCATAAACATCCATACCCTCCATATACCACTTCCACATTAACTCAAGCGGCAGCGAGAGTGTTCAGGTGGTCTTCAAGAAAAACCATGAGCATTGCACAAAGTCTTTACGAACAGGGATTAATTACATACCATCGTACGGACTCAACCAACCTTGCGGCATCAGCTGTTTTAAAAGCCAGAAGTTTTATTAAAAAGGAATACGGTGAGCAGTATCTGCCATTAAGTCCGAATTTCTACAAAACAAAATCAAAAGTTGCGCAGGAGGCGCATGAAGCTATTCGCCCCTCAAACGTCAGTATTACAAGCGGAAATGGAAATGCCAAATTTACCAGCGATATGGAAAGATTGTATGAGCTGATTTGGAAAAGGTATGTCACGTGTCAAATGTCAGATAGTGTTTACGATGAAACTACAATAGATGTCGAAGCAAAGAAAGAGGTTGCTTCTTCAAAGTCATATTTACTTCGGACCAGGGGAGCGATAATGAAATTCGACGGATGGAAGAAACTTTATAAAGGATCAAAATCCTCTGAGGATGATGTTGTTAACTTACCCGAAGTTGTCAAAGACCAACTTCTTACTCTGATCGATGTGATATCTGAGCAAAAGTTCACGCAAGCGCCGGCGAGATATTCAGAAGCGATGCTTATTAAAACTCTGGAAAGTTTGGGGATAGGCCGGCCGTCAACGTACGCTCCGACTATTTCAACAATCCAGGTACGAAGTTATGTTGAAAAAATTGAAGGGCGATTCAAACCAACTCCGGTCGGAATTGCTGTAAATGACTTTTTAATTACGAATTTTCCTGATGTTTTTGAATATAAATTTACGGCAGATATGGAAAACTCGCTTGATGATATTGCAAACGGTGAAGAAAAATGGAAAGAGTCGATTGGGGATTTTTACCGACCATTCGAGAAGAAATTGGCAGATGTTGAAAAAAAAGCAAAAAGGGTGAAAATTGAAGCCGAGAAACTTGGCCGGAAATGTCCCGATTGTAAAGATGGAGAGTTGGTAATTCGGATTGGACGTTTCGGCAGGTTTATTTCCTGTTCGAATTTTCCCGATTGCAGACACACGGAAAAATATGTTGAAAAAGCTCATATGAAATGTCCCGATTGTAAAAAAGGCGACGTTATTATCAAAAAGACACAAAAAGGAAAAAGGTTTTTCGGATGCAGCCGTTACCCGAAGTGTAAGTGGGCCAGCTGGAGAAAACCTGAGAGAGTAAAAAAGCTAACTAAAGAAACCTCTAAACAAAGTTAATCCAATGATAATAGGACCAAAAAAGTTACTTCAATTGGTTAAATCAATAAAACTTGTAGAAAACCTCTCCGGTCGCGAGCTCACAAATCCCGAAGGGGCAGGCTTTGACTTGCGGCTGGGTGAAGTTTATCGGATCGAAGGAGATGCTTTTTTGGGAATTGAAGAAAGATATACTCCGAAATCGAAATTAGTAAAAAATTATAAAGAATCAAAAAAAACATCAATTATTATTAAACCCGGTGATCAGTTTGTGGTTACAACAATGGAAAGTCTTAATTTACCCGGTAACATCACCGCGAATTTGTGGCTTAGAAGTACTCTTTATCGAAGCGGGATTATCTTAAGCGGAGGTAATATTGCACCAGGATATTCGGGTAAGCTATCGTTTACCTTGTTTAATTCCGGAAAATCCAGAGTAGAAATAGAACTAGGTGCAAGGATTGTACACATATTATTTTATGAAGTTAAGGCAGGAGGGACTTTGTATCGGGGCCAATGGCAGGGCGGAAGAGTCACAGCGGCTAAAAAAGAGAAACAAGTTTAGTAACTTATAATAAACACTAGTTTTTTTATTATCTTTATAAGTCAGTTCCATTTAAGGGAATGTATTATTAAACAAATACAAATTTAGACAATTTACTATATCATGTAACATATAATGATATATGTTACATGACGTAGAAGAGAGTTTTGATGATTGACAATATGGGAAATGTTTTTTAATTTGAAGAGATGTCAGTTGATAATCCGATTTTTGAAAAACAACCATGTGAGTATGAATCTCCAACAAACGTTTCTGCATATGATCTTCAGAGGTTGGGTAAAGAAGTACCTCATTGGCAAGCTGAAGCTGAGAGACGAGCATTAGAAAAGTCCGGTGTGAAATTTACTGCAAGCAGTTCCGGCGAGGAAATCGGATCAATAAAATTAATTCCTGAGATTCGAAAATCAAAACATAATAGTTAAAGTGGGAATTGAAATTGAAAGTCTGGAAAAAAAAATAAAAGTAAATTTTTTGTATCGCGGCGACTTTGACCCCGAACCTTTACGAAATATACTTGGCTTTAATGGTCAAAAACCGGTTTTAAAATTTCCCATCGAGGAACGGCTTCGGGAACTCCAACTACTTACTCGAGGCGGATATTTGCGAAAAGGAGAATTGGCATTATTTCGCGGTCAATTAACAAAGGAGGAAAATCCACCTGATGGATGGGAAATAAAACGATGCCCCGATCATGGGAATACTTATCACGACGTTGTAGGATGTATGCATCATGAACATGACGATGGTGTTAAACACAGTGATTTACCACCTATAGATAGGGCGTATAAGGAGTAATGAACATTTGTGGCAATTGAAAAAATAGAATTTGAGAATATTGAAATATTTCCGGACGGAAGAAAAGTGCGTTTTGCATATGTTGATTTTATCGATAGGAGAGAACTTGAAAGTCAGCTGGCTAATCCGGGTACTTCGGAAAGGATCAGACAAAATTGTCGTTTCAGATTGCAAAATGCCGGATATTTACCTGGTCCAAATATTAAAACATTATTTACAAAACCTTAAAGATAAGTGGTATGAGGACATTGACAAGTTAGTTGCAGTGGTTAATAATTTTAACAATTTTCCTGCCGCCAAAAAATTAAATGTCATCTGAATATCAACGGGAAAATTACAAAGAGAACCAAGTTGAAGACTTGGTATCTGAATATGTTGGATTAGGAAAAAAGTTTGAAAACCCTCCGCAAATAAAATTGTCCTTAATTTCAGGAATACCAGATAGTCAGGAAATAATTGGAGCAAGAGACATTGCAGTGACAACCGCATTCCAGTGTTATGCACCGGGAGTTACCGTAATGAAAAAACGAGACGATGATAAATCCCAAAGTGTTGCCGATAGTACATTAGAGGCAGGACACCACACAACAAGGATGCATCAGCACTTAACTTGGAGAATTGTTGGAGCTACTAGAAGTGTTACACATGATGTTTTTCATTCTCATCCCTTCTACAACTCGGAACAACAAAGTCAAAGATATGTTGAGGCAAAAGAAGGTAGCTTTTTATTGCCTACGGATTTGACCCAAGACCAAAAACAATTGTATCTGAACTCTGCCAACTTCGCGAATCAAGCCTACTTTGGACTATTAAAACAATTGCACCCCGAAGCGGATCGACGGATCGTAGAGATGTATCCAAAGGGAGGTTGGAAAGTTGATTCTACAAAGGAAAGGTTGGAATCAAAAGGGAAGAAGGTTGCACAAGAGGTGGCGCGTTATGTCCTTCCGATTGGTCAATTGACTACTTACTATCATACTTTAAATACAATCCAACTGGCGCGCTTGTTTAAGGCTTCCCAAATGGGTCATGTGTCTGATGAAGGAAAATTTATTATCGGGAAAATGATTCAGGAAGTTGCGGCCTACGACCCTACAATATTAAAAGAGATACCATTACCCGATTCTTACGAAAAGCACGACACCTCGGGGGGTGTGAATAAATATAAAAATGAATTTGATAAAAGATTAGGGGATTTTTCATCGGCATTAATTTCTTCCCCAACTGATCTTCGGCAAGTTCTACTGTACTCTTTACGCAATACTCATGGTACCGGAAGTGATCAGATTTCCGACGATGAAGTAATTAGAAATTTGGCTGATCCGAAGTACAATCGATTACTTGCGGATGTTTTTGAAACCGGCATGTTGGATCCGGCAACCTCGTCTTTACGAAGTGTTAGCTTAACTTTCGCAACAAAGTTATCGCACACAGCGGATTCTCAAAGACAAAGGCACAGAAGAACTCCCGGTGCAACTCCGGCTATAAATGAAATCTATGACGGCCGGAGAGATTATATGACCCCGATGATTATTCGGGAAAACCCCGCACTGAGAGATGTTTATGATGAAACAATGAGGACAATATTTACAAACGTTGAAAAAGCAATTGATGCCGGAATACCTCGGGAATATGCATTGCTACTCCTGCCAAATGCATCAACTCTTCGCGTTGTCGAGTCGGGTGATTTATTTGACTGGCTGCATCGCTGGAAGCAAAGGCTTTGTTACCTGGCACAGGAAGAGATCTTTTTTATATCTGTTGAACAAGTCGAACAGGTTGGAAAGGTTTTGCCCGATTTAAAAAATATGCTATTGGCGCCATGCGGGGTTCGTCAGCGGGCGGGGGTGCGACCAAGATGTCCGGAAGGAGACCGTTGGTGTGGAAAGCCAGTTTACAATTGGAGTTTGGATAAGTATAAAGAAGAAAGATTGGTATAAATATTGAAATTAGATATTTATTTTAATGAAAAATAAAGGGAAGTTTATCGTTGTTGAGGGAGCGGATGGTACGGGAAAGAAAACCCAGACGGATATGTTGAATGAAGCATTGAAACGGGAAGGTTATCCCGTCGAAATGTTCGATTTTCCCCAATATGAGACTACTTTTTTTGGCGCTCTTGTCGGACGATTTTTGAAAGGTGAGTTTGGCTCATTAAACGATGTTAATTCATACCTTGCTTCATTAACTTTCGCAGGAGACAGATGGCAGGCAAAAGAAAAAATATCAGCTCTTAAAGATGAGGGAAAAATTGTAATTGCTAATCGGTATTTTTTATCAAACGTGGCACACCAATCGGCAAAACTGCATCGCGATAAAAGGGATGAATTTGAAAGATTTTTACAAACACTTGAGTACGGAATATACGGAATCCCGAAAGAGGATCTGAATATAATTTTAACGGTTCCTCCTGAGATTAGCCAAAGGCTTATTGAAGAAAAATCAACCCGAGCATATTTGGGTGGAATAAAAAAAGATATCCAGGAAGATAACCTTGATTATCAAAGAGAAGTGTCTGCAGTATATCTGGAATTGGCAAAACGTTATCCCGGTGTTGTAGAAATAGATTGCTCCGGGGTTAATGGTGGCGAGCTTAAAACCAGAGAGGAAATACACAATTTAATTCTTAATGAGGTACGTAGGGTACTGGAGATGCCGGAAGGTCGAATAGTTAGGGAAGGGTCCGCGTTTCGCAATGAGCGGAGATATTGATTATAATCAAGTGGTGCTATGGATAAAATAATAAAGCTAATAAAAAAAGAAGAAATCAGGCAGCAAGAGACATTGATGATGATCCCCTCCGAAAATTACACTTACCCTGAAGTTCGAAGTGCGGTTGGGTCGGTACTGATGCATAAGTATGCGGAAGGACAACCCGGTAAAAGATACTATCAGGGGAATGAAATAGTAGATGAGATAGAGTTTGAGGCGGAAAAGGCGGCACTTACGGCCTTCGGACTAAAGGACACAGAATGGGCAGCGAATGTTCAACCATATTCCGGTTCTCCGGCAAATGTTGCAGTATACAATGCACTATTGAATCCGGGTGACAAAATTATGGCTATGTATCTCCCCGATGGGGGGCATTTATCACATGGCTGGCAGTATGGTGATAAAAAATTGACCTTTGTTTCCAAAATCTGGAATGTTGATTTCTACCACGTTGACAAGAATTCAAAAGTTTTTGATTATGATCAAATCGAAAAACAAGCAACTAGTTTTAAACCGAAGCTGATTATATCGGGAGGTACTGCCTATCCCCGGGATATTGACCATAAACGTTTGGGAGAAATAGCAAAGAAAGTGGATGCGTATTACATGGCTGATATTGCTCATGAAGCAGGACTGATTGCAGCAAGGGTTAACTCTTCACCTTTTCCGCATGCGGATGTTGTGACGATGACGACTCATAAGACTCTCCGAGGTCCAAGAGGTGCAATTATAATAGCCAGGAAAGAGCTGATTGATGTGGTTGATGCATCAATATTTCCGGGTTTTCAGGGCGGACCGCATATTCATACGATTGCCGGAATTGCGATTGCACTTCGGCAAGCTCAGAGTAAATTGTTTCAAAAATATGCCAAGCAGGTAGTTTTGAATGCACAACGTTTTGCACAAAATCTTAAGAATAAAGGTTACGATATTGTTAGTGGCGGAACTGATAAACATTTGGTATTGGTGGATTTGCGGAATAAAAATGTAAACGGTTGGTTTATTGCCTGGGCACTGGAGGCGGCGGGTATAGTTGTAAACCGAAATACCGTGCCCTATGACACAGGCTCGCCTTATTATCCATCCGGTTTACGCCTCGGGACTCCGGCGATTACAACCAGGGGGATGAAAGAACCCGAGATCGACAAGATTTCGGATTGGATAGATGAAGTTGTAAAGCACATCGGAAAACA
Organism: Patescibacteria group bacterium; assembly: GCA_035291665.1. Lineage (GTDB taxonomy): Bacteria > Patescibacteriota > Microgenomatia > UBA8517 > UBA8517 > DATDRP01. The sequence goes on from DATDRP010000001.1 coordinate 58,852, forward strand.
AACGCTTTCCGAGAATAAAGATGAAAGGAACGAACTCCTTAAAAAGTATAAGGATTCGATTATGAAGGACAAATTTCTTTCCGATATATCACTCAAAGTAAAATCTCTTTGTAGGGCTTTCCCTTTAAATTTTTAAATCTTCTATCGAAAAAACCAATTCTCGGAATTTAATCTTCAGAGGGCTTTTTGAAACTTTCAAATTTACTTGCTACTTCAGGATTTACCAATTTCAAAACTTCAAGCCCCTTTACTCTTATATCAAGCGAGTTGACTACTCCGTCAACAGCCGCGGTAGGAAGCCAGTTTTCTATTTCAGTTGCCACTTTTTCAGCCTCTTCGTCTGATGTTCCTGCGTTTTTTAGGCCGCTGATAATTTTTGATCTATCAAATTCCTCTAAACTTCCGTCTTTTTTCTGTACCTTGTACATTTTTAACCACCCCGATTCTTGTTTATATAATACAATTTCCCGATAAATGTTCCTATCCTTAATTTGTTTTAGCGTGACTGTTGATAGGGATTTTGTTAAAGTTTCTCGCCTTAGCCTAACTCGGTTGTTATCTTGAACGCTGTTATAATATATCAGGATGAAAACTAATCCCTATATCTTTGACGGCCGAAAATTTGCTCAGGAAAAGCTAGTAAGACTCAAACCGAGCGTTGACGAGTTCAAAAAATCCGGTATCAAGCTTAAATTAGCCTCGTTAATAGTGGGAGATAATCCGGGAAGTAAACTTTATTTGGACCTAAAGAAGAAAAGGGGAGAAGAGGTTGGAATTGAAGTAAAAGTTGTCAGTTTAAGTCTGAGAAGTAGCACATATGAAATTATTAATCTTATTAAAAATTTAAATACTGATAAAACTGTAAATGGGATAATGGTACAGCTGCCTCTGCCTGACAGTTTTTTAGAAGAAGATAAAAAGAAAATAATAGATTCAATTGATCCGAAAAAAGATGTCGACGGACTTCGTGAAGACAGTCTATATATACATCCGACGGTAAAAGCAATTCTTGAAGTATTTGAATTTTCTTTAAATATTGTACGACTAACGCTCAAGGACAATCCTTGTACCGTGTGTGTTGTTGGTGCGACTGGTATGGTTGGAAAGCCTTTAGTAAGAAAATTAAAAACGCAGAAGTTTAATAATTTAACAATAAAATTAATAGAGCTTGATATAAATTCAAAAAATATTTCGGAATTTACCCAAACTGCTGATGTGATAATAAGTTGTACCGGAAAACCCGGTTTAATTAAAAAAGAAATGATTAAAAAAGGCGTTATCCTTTTGGACGTTGGTTCACCAGATGGCGACATTGAAAAAAACTCCTACACAAAAGCTTCATTTGTATCACCGGTGCCGGGTGGAATCGGACCAGTTACAATTGCATGTTTAATGGAAAATGTTGCAGAAAGTCTTGGAAGCAGGTAAATAGATATTCTTCAAACTAACGCTCTTTGAAAGTTGATATTTATGGAAAAATTCCTATAATAATGACATGTCACCTATTAGAGTGGAAATAGAAGGCGATATTCGGATTAATAATGAGACTTTGACCCCCGGTGAAAGCCGTGTGATAAATTTGGGAGGAGGAGAAGGTGTTGTAGTGGAAAGAGTAGATGAAGATAATAATGAATTGTACAGTGTATTTCAAACCGATCCGTTTGATCCTGATCCCACTGAATGTTTACAAAAGATAAATATAGCTGAAGATCAAAAAAGCGGCCATTTTTATATAGGTGACACAAAAGTCTCGGCATGGTATGTTAAAAAAACAAGTTGACGGCTATTGTTAAAGTCAATCAGGTGGTATAAAATACCCAAAGTATAAAACACATCGGTCTGGCCTCCTGAAGCTATAAGACCGGTGGATGAAATAAGGAGGCGAACACAAGAAGGTTTTTGATAAACTTTTTGTATTTCAAACTTAGCTTAAATAATTTTATATGACAATCGACATTTCACTCGAAGAATTGGTCAAAACAGGAGCTCATTTTGGGCATCAGGTCAAACGTTGGAATCCCAGAATGGAGAAATTCATTCATTCATCCCAAAACGGAGTTCATATTTTTGATTTGATAAAAACAAAGGAGTGTCTCGGGGAGGCACTTGATGTACTTCGTAAATCCGCTAATGAAGGTAAAACGATCGTGCTTCTCGGAACAAAAAAACAGATAAAAGATAAAATCAAAAGCGTTGCTGAGGATGCAGGAGTTTCGTATGTTAATGAAAGATGGCTGGGTGGGACGATTACCAATTTCGAGCAGGTTAAAAAGTCCAGCGATAAATTGGAGAAGCTCTCAAAAGGTCTTGCCAGCGGAGAATATGATACATATACAAAAAAAGAAAAACTTCTGATGGAGCGTGAAATTCAAAGGTTGGAAAGGTTCTTCGGAGGTATAAAAAACATGACAAAAGTTCCCGACTTAGTATTTATTATCGATATCCGCAAGGAAAGGGGCGCCGTACGTGAAGCAAGCGTCAAGGGAGTGGAAACAATCGGTATTGTTGATACAAATTCTGATCCGAACCTTGTTGATTATCCGATTCCAATGAATGACGATGCGAAAAAAGCAATTGAATACGTACTTGACCTTGTGTCCGCAGCCATAAAAGAAGGTAAAAAAGGTGATATAAAAGAAAAAAGCGATATCGTTAAAAAAGCGGTTAAAAAGGATGTTGTCGAAAAGGTAGTACTAAAAAAAGCAAAGACTCCAAGCAAGCGTAAGCCGGCAAAAACAAACACAAAGGTCAAAACAAAAAAAACCAAAAGTAAATAAACTCATAAAATTGATATGGCTGTAAAAATAAGTGCGGATGATATCCGTAAAGTTAAGGAAGAAACAGGATCTCCTGTGATCAGGGCTAAAGCGGTTTTGGAAGAGCAGAAAGGCGATATTAAAAAGGCAATTGAGATTCTTCGGAAAGAAGGTTTTGAAAAAACCCAAAAGAGAGCAGGTAGAGAGACTAAAGCCGGAATTTTATCATCGTATGTCCATCACACACAAAAAGTTATAGGTATCGCTGAGGTTTTTTGCGAAACAGATTTTGTCGCAAAAAATGAACTTTTTCAACAACTCGGTAAAGATATTGCTATGCAAGTCGCTTCCATGGGAGAGAAAGATATTTTAGATCAGGAATTTATAAAGGATCCTTCAAAAAAGATTTCAGATCTTTTGAAAGAGGTAATTGCAAAAACCGGTGAAAATGTAGTTTTGGGTAGGGTTATGCAAATTTCTTTGGGAGAAAAATAATCAGTTTAGTCGGTTTCTTCAAACGCTATCGTAAATTTTCAAATAAGAGTTAACAATTTTGAAAATACGTTATAATAGATATTATGGACGATGCAAATACAAGCAAGAAAATGCAGGACATCGTTGACCTGATTGTAAAAGATATTGCCTCCATTAGAACAGGAAGAGCCACCCCCGCACTTGTTGAAGATCTATCAGTTGTCGTTTACGGAGGGGTACAGAAGCTACGGATTCAGGAACTGGCAACAACCAGCACTCCCGACGCACAAACTATAGTTATTGACCCTTGGGATAAATCAATCATTGGCGAAATTAGAAAAGGAATTCTGGAAGCAAATGTCGGAATGAATCCGTCAATAGACGGTCAGATTTTGAGAATTGCATTTCCACCTCTTACTACTGAAGACCGCGAAAAATATGTAAAACTTCTTTCTCAAAAACTTGAAAGCGGACGTGTGATGGTGAGACAAGTCAGGGGTGAGGCTATGCGCGATGTCAAAAAGTCGTTTGAAGAAAAAGAAATCAGTGAAGATGAAAAATTTGCTGCTGAGAAAAAAGTTCAGGATTTAACCGATGAATATATTGAAAAAATAAATACAGTTGGAGAAAAGAAAAAGCAGGAACTTCTGCAACTATAATATAGGATTAGAATCGCACGAAATCAATCAAGGAGAAATATTAAATAGTTACCAAACTTCAGTCCCGGTTAAGTTAATTTTAAGTATATAATTTTATTTTTAAGAGATACGAAAGCATAAATTATTTCAATTGAGGTAATTCATTTCTTGATTGTGCAAGATTGATTTTTAATTGTTAAACTGTAATTTCGAATTATAAATGGTAAACTCTTAACGTATGTTTGCGTCAATTCTTACATTTATTATTGTTTTGTCCATATTGGTCTTGGTGCATGAATTCGGACACTACATTGTTGCAAAAAAAAGCGGTATTTTGGTGGAGGAATTCGGGTTGGGGCTTCCTTTTGCACCAAAAATATTCGGAAAAAAAATCGGCGAAACGACATATTCAATTTATCCAGTTCTCTTTGGCGGATTTGTCCGGCTACATGGTGAGCTGACCGAAGATGGAGTAACCGACCATAAACGCGCTTTTATAAACCAAAAAAGCTTTACAAAAGTAAAAGTGATAACTGCGGGTGTAATAATGAACCTGATTTTAGGGATAGTGTGTTTTTCTATAATTTACAGCGTTCAGGGGATTCCAAAACCGGGTAATAATGTAACCATAATCGATGTTGCTCCCGGGACGCCCGCTTCGGATGCGCAACTACCGAAAAATTCTATTGTTAAGAAAGTTAATTATGTGGAGGTAACCTCCGAAAAACTTTTTATTGAAGAAGTAGCAAAATTCAAAGGATCGGAAATATCATTGACACTGTTGCCTGAAAACTCGGAAGAATCGAAAGTGTTTAAGATTACTCCAAGGAGCGAGTATCCAGAAGGCCAGGGACCTTTGGGGATAGTAATTTCAACTCCTTATGAAACGTATTTTCCGCCAATCTGGCAAAGGCCATTCTTGGGAGTTTACTATGGATTTCAGGAAGCTTTCTTTTGGGGGTCGTCAATCGCACTTTCTCTCTTTGAACTCATAAAAAATCTTTTCAGCGGAATTGTGCCAAAAGGTTTGGCCGGACCGGCGGGGCTTTATGTGATAACAGATGAAACGAGAAAAGCCGGGATATTACCTCTGATAAGTCTATTGGGGGTAGTTTCCATAAACTTGGCAATTTTGAATATTCTTCCGATTCCCGCACTTGACGGCGGGCGGCTTTTATTCATTTTAATTGAGAAATTATTCGGTAGAAAAATTGTTCCGAAAGTAGAAGCAGCTATCCATGGCGTTGCGATGGTTATCCTTGTAGGGCTGATGGTTTTGGTGACAATTAAGGAAGTCATAACTATCCGAAGAGTGGGTTTTTCAGGTTATTTAAACGAGGTGATGATGAGTGGTGAGTAGAAATCTGTGTGTTACCTTGGGTGAGCATGGATACATATTTTTAAATTGTATTGTTTTGCATCTTCACTATTGAGTTGGCCATCAACAAATTCGATTTTTGTATTAATACTTAAGTTTCCATGAAATATGCTTCCGGAGAAACAGTAAACATCTCCGTTTGTTAATGAAAAGGTTTCACAACAACCCACCAGACGTCTTTTAGGATCTTTTGTCGTGGTAACCGTGGCTTCCCGGGCTTCCAGGAAACTATTTAAAGGCCCCTTGCATTTTACGGGTGGAACAAATTCAGACATATAGATTTCGATATTATAACAGAAATCAAGAAATCCACACCCTTTAGGGCGTGGATGAATTGAACTCAGACCTGCCTGCCGGCGGGCACGGTATGTCATCCTCCTTAGGGAAACCCCCGAGTCTGACTCGGGGGAGGATGTCATAGGTTTTACTGATTTAAAATACAATTAAGATTTTATTATACTTAGCTTTTATGTTAATAATTTGATATATTTTAAGCTGTCAAACAAAAAATAAGCCGTTTTTTTATATGAAACAATCAAAACTTTTTCCGAAAACAATAAAAAATGCTCCGAAAGACGCAGTAAGTGCCAACCACAAGTATTTGGTCAGGGCAGGCTTTATCGATCAGCTGATGGCGGGTTCCTGGACCATTCTTCCTTTGGGGTGGAAAGTTATCGATAAAATTATAAAGATTATCCGTGAAGAAATGAACGCAATAGGAGCGCAGGAAATGCTGATGCCTTTGATGCATCCGAAGGATATTTGGAATGAAACCGGCAGATGGGATAGTGCATCGGAAGTGATGTATCAGTTGAAAGATTCCAGGGATAAAGAATTTGCATTGTCATTTACGCACGAAGAGATTGTGATGGATCTTCTTCGTAAGCATATAAATTCCTACACTGATCTTCCGGTTGCCATTTACCACTTTTCGACAAAATTCAGAAACGAACCCCGTCCTACAGGCGGAATTTTGCGGGGTAGAGAATTTTTAATGAAGGATTTGTACAGCGCCCATGCGACGGAAGAAGACCTTAAAGAATTTTATGAAATGGTTTCGGATGCCTATATGAAAGTTTTTGAGAGGATTGGTTTTGAAACTTATATAACTGAGGCTGCCGGCGGTGTGTTTACAGAGAATCGAACACGGGAATTCCAGGTTGTTGCCGACGCCGGCGAAGATACAATTTATATTCAAAAAGGTACAAAAAAAGCAATTAATAAGGAAGTTTTTGACAAAAACCTTATGGATTATGAGGAAAAAAGAGCTATAGAGGTGGGAAATATTTTTCCTTTCGGGAATAAGAAGTATGCCGAAAAAATGAACGTAGGCTTCACCGACAAGGACGGACAAAAGAAATTAGTATATTTTGCTAGTTACGGAATTGGCGTCACCAGGTTACTGGGAACAATTGCTGAGGTATTTCACGATGACTCCGGATTAATTTGGCCTAAGGTTGTTACACCATTTGATGTCCATTTGCTTCAAATAGGTGGAAAAGATAACGGTGAAGTCGAGAAAAAGGCTGAAAATTTATATAAAAAATTAACCGATGACGGAATCGAAGTGTTGTGGGACGATAGGGATATTTCTGCCGGTGAAAAATTTGCCGATTGCGACTTAATCGGAATTCCGGTGCGGGTTGTTGTTTCAGAAAAGACCGAAGACAAGTTTGAATTCAAAAAAAGAGAAGATAAAGATTCATCAATTCTTTCTTATGACGAATTGCTGACCAAATTAAAGAGTTGAAAGTGAATAATTTAAAACGCAGGAAAAAAGTGGTAGTTGTTGGTGGCGGAACGGGAACATTCACGATACTCTCAGGATTAAAAAAGTATCCCCAGCTTGATCTTTCTGTAATCGTTTCAATGATGGATGACGGAGGAAGTAACCGTATCATCCGTGATGAATTCGGACTTCTGCCAACTTCTGATCTTCGTCAGTGCATGGTCGCGCTATCGGAAGAAAAACCCGGTGATTTGCTGCGAAAGCTTTTTACTTACCGCTACAGTTCCGGAACCGGAATTTCCGGTATGACGTTCGGGAATCTTTTCATGGCGGCACTTGCCGATATCTATTCCGATCAGCAAATTGCTATCGAAAAAACGTGTGAATTTTTGGACGTGAAAGGAAATATTATTCCGGTTACGTTTGACAAGACCCATCTTGTAGCCCGCTATTCAAACGGTAAACAGGTTCTTGGAGAACGCGATATTGACGAACCGGATGATGAGCTTGCGAAATATAAAATTATCGATCTTGAGGTTTTTCCTGAAGCAACTGTCAACCCCAAAGCAATTAAAGCGATTTCCGAAGCTGATTACATTATTTTCGGTCCCGGGGATTTGTACACAAGTATACTTCCAAACATTTTAATCCAGGGGGTTGCAAAAGCGGTTATATATTCAGATGCGAAAAAAATATTCATTGTAAATCTTATGACAAAATACGGACAAACTTCAGGCTTCAAAACTTCGGATTTTTTGAAAGAATTAGAAAAATATCTTGAATCCGGGGTGGTGGATTATTGTTTGGTTAATAAAAGTAAAACGATTCCGAAAAACATTCTTTCACGGTATAAAAGTGAAAAGGCTTATCCTGTGGAAGATGATTTACGAAACGGAAATGGTGTAAAAGTTATCCGGGCAAACCTTATTTCAAAAAAAGTTTATGAAAAACCCGAAAGCGACAAACTTATGCGAAGCCTGATCCGCCACGACCCGGACAAGTTAGCTTCCAAAATTGTTAATCTAATTGAAGGTAGTGATTAATACTGACCTACAAAACTCCCAACTACTGGGTGGGCACGGAAACACAATTTAGCCGCTTGTTCTTCTGGTATATGGATTTTATACTTAGACTGATATGGATGATTGTATTTTTTGTAAAATTGTAACAGGAGAAACAGATACAAATGTTGAAATGGAGAATGATAGAGTGGTTCTTATCAAAGAAGCCAGACCTCTTGCCCCTGTACATTATCTGATAATTCCGAAAGATCATATTAAAGATGTAACGGAATTGGAAACATATGTTTGGGAAGATGTACGGAAAATGATAACAAACATCTCGACGAAGTTGAAGCTGGACGGTTTTCGTTTAACGACATACGCAGGGAGTGCAGAACTTGTTAACCATTTATCCTTTCATTTGTTATCCGGGGTTAATGACATTGAAAAAAAATAACATGGATTGTATTTTTTGTAAAATAGTTAAGGGTGAAGTGCCATCATACAAAGTTTATGAAAATGAAAAATTCATATCTTTTTTGGATATCAAACCCCTGACAAAAGGCAATTGTCTGGTGGTTCCAAAGGATCATTACAGGTGGACTTATGACGTTCCTGAATTTGGAGAGTATTTTGAAATTGCAAAAAAAGTGGGTCTTGCGGTGCAAAAAGCTTTTGACGCGGAATGGCTTTGTTTTTTAACTTTGGGATGGGAAGTTCCGCATGCGCACATTAGAGTAATTCCAAGATACAAAAATGACCTTCATGGAACAGTGATCGATACAGAAAAATTTGAATTTTTCACCGAAAATGAAATGAAAGAAATTGTGGAGAAAATTAAACAAAATATTAAATAGAATTAGTATTTTTGTAAAATATTTTTATGATAAAAGGTACAATTAACAATCAAATTGCGGATGCATTAAGGGCTAAGGATGAGCTTCGGTTGACAACTCTTAGGATGTTATCTTCATCTCTTAATTATGAATTTATTGCAAAACAGCACGAACTCTCTGAAGAAGAAGAGTTAGCGGTAGTCCGAAGAGAAGTTAAAAAAAGACGCGATACGGTTGAAGAGTATAAAAAGCTTATTGAAAAAGATCCAGCAAATGTTCAGTCCAAGATTGATAAAGAGGAAGCTGAACTCAAAATCCTTCTGGAATATTTACCGACGGAGATGGGTGAGGATGAACTTAGGAAGATTGTTGATGAGGTAATTTCAGAAACAGGAGCCAGCGAGATGCGTGATATGGGTCGTGTCATTGGACTTGTTTTGGAAAAAACCAAAGGAGCAGCGGATGGAAGGAAAATATCGGAATTAGCTAAAGAAAAACTTTTAAAGTAGTACTATAAAACTTCTTCTAATAAGTGTACTTTTATAGCAGAACACAAGAATACACCGAGCGTGAGCTCGTGGGATGAATTGGATTCTGATATGTCTCCTCCTTTAAAGGAAACCCCATTCGTAAGAATGAGGAGGATGTCATAACAGCATTCAAGAAAACCACCGAGTCTGATCGAGTCAAACTCGACAACCAAGTCAGACTTGGCTCGGGGGAGGATGTCATAATTATGAAAGGAGCATTGATGAAGCTTGAAGTCAGATTAAGTAAGAGCGCTGATTATTTGATTCCCCGGAATGATTTGATTGAATCCGTTAAAAACGAGTTAATCAGACTGGGTTTGAAAAATAATGCTGAAGTAAATATAAGTTTTGTGGATGAAAAGACAATGGTTGGGATTGCCGAGCTGTATCTTAATGAAAAGAACAAGGTTCACAATGTTCTTTCATTCCCCTCAACTGAAGTGAAAGCGCCTTTTGAATATCCGGAAGGGGTGTCACAACTCGGCGACATTGTGATATGTTATAAAAAGGCGGTTGAGGAGTCGCGTCTCGAAGGGGTTGCCATAAAGAAAAAATTAATCGACCTGGCAACGCATGGCGCCAGGCACTTGATGGGGAAACACCATAAATGAATTAATTCATAGAGAAAAGTACAAAGCGAAAAGATAAAAGAAGAAATAGATTGTAACCAAAAGGAAAAGAGACAACAGAAAGTGGTAACAAGCGACAAGTTATACGTAATACGGGAAACGAGATACGAAAAACAATAAACTAGTTAACTAAGTAACTATCTAACAAAACTGTGACTACTTTATATTTAAAATACAGACCCCAGAATTTGGATGATTTGGATTTGGAAAACGTCCGAAATACTCTTAAGAATATGGTCAAATCCGGATCAATTCCCCATGCCCTTTTATTTTGCGGACCAAGGGGGTCAGGTAAAACTTCTGCCGCAAGGATTTTGGCAAAGATTGTTAACTGCGAATCAAAAGATGTAAAAAAAAGAGGTAAAGGACTTGAAAATCCCTGTAACGAATGCGAACAATGCAAATCAATTACTCAAGGAACGAATATTGATGTTATCGAACTGGATGCTGCATCACACAGGGGTATCGATGATGTTCGCACGCTTCGTGATGCTGTGAAACTATCTCCGGCTAAAGCCAATAAGAAGGTGTACATAATTGACGAAGCCCACATGCTTACGACGGAAGCATCAAACGCCCTTCTTAAAACACTTGAGGAACCCCCGTCCCACGTTATATTTATTTTGGCAACGACCAATCCCGAAAAGTTAATTGAAACAATTAGGTCGCGAACTGCCATCGTTAATTTTACGAAGGCGAAAATAGAGGAATTAGTCGGATCGCTACAGCAGGTTATTGATAAAGAGAAAATAAAAGCGAGCAGCGAGGTTTTGCAAACAGTTGCCGAATACTCAGACGGCTCATTCCGGGATGCCAAGAAAATTTTGGAACAGCTTGTGAACGAGGGTATTATTATTGATCCGGAAAAGGTCATTGAGTATCTCACTAACAATATCAAATTCAATTTGGTTAAGTTTTTTGAGAATTTATCGGAAAGAAATATTAAAAACGCAATCAACCAAATAGAAGTCGCACTCAACTCAGGCATGCAAGTTTCAAGTATCACCGATAAAGTCATGCAGCGTCTTCATGGTGCACTGCTGTCTGAAAACGGTTTGGGAGGAGAGAAAATACCCGGTTTTGAAGTAAAAGAAATAATATCTCTTATCAATAGAATAGCTGAAAAACTGGTGTATCAATCATATGCAGTTGTTGAACAGCTACCTTTGGAATTAGCGATTTCTGAATGGGGAAGGGTAAAAGTGAATGGCGAAAAGTCAAATGTGAATAATGGGAATGGGGAAAACAACAATAAGGCAAATGGAAAGCCAAAAGTTAGTGAAGAATTACGAGATACTTCTGAAGACGAAACAGCGGTTAGTAAGAGTAAAAAAAAAGCAGTAATTGAGAACCCCGGTTTGGAGAATTTCGAAGGAGACGAATTTGGAGATGATTTGTGGACCAGAGTATTGACTTTGGTGCGACCCAAAAATCCTTCCACGGAAGCTTTATTGCGTGCCGCGAAACCGATGAAAATAAGCGATCAAAGCTTATTTTTGGGAGTTTATTACAGCTTCCACAAAGAGAAGCTTGAAAGCATTCAGCATAAAAGTCTTCTTGAGGAAACATTGGAAAATATTTTGGGTAAAAAAATCAAAGTACAATGCTATTTGACTGATCCTCCTTTACGAAAAACGGCCGATGATTTCAAAGCTCCGGAGTATATCAGAAAATCTCCAAAAACCGGAATTACTACTAATGGGAATAACGGCAACTCCGGCTACAATTTCAAAGAACCGGGAAATGGAAAACCAGATGATCATGAAGTGCTTTTGACCGAGCCGGACGATGAAGATATAATTAAACTCGCCGAAGAAATATTCGGTAAGTAAAGGAGGTGACTTTATTAGCAGTTAGCTTTACGCTACAGACTAAAAATATGTTTGACAAGGTTAAACAAGCACAGCAATTACTCAAGATGCGTCAGCAGGCTATGCAGCTCAAGAAAAAGTTGGAAGAACTTCACCACACAGAAGATGCTGGTGATAACAGCGTGACGATAAACGGAGCGCAAGAAGTAACGAAGATTGTCGTAGATGGTGAAGAAAGGAAAGATGTATTGGACTTGATAAACAAAGCAAATAAAAATATTCAAAAAGAAGCAGCAAAAAAAATGATGCAGGAAGGTGGAGGATTGTCAGGTCTTCTTGGAGGAATGGGTGGAATGTAGGCCACGAATTTTCTTCGAATTAAGCTAAAAACTCTGCGAATTAAGGATGGTTTAAAGCGTCTGATAGTGATTATTTTTTCCTGTGTTTAATGTATGGTAATTTCCTAAAGAGGTTTCACTTCATCATCAATGTTCATTCCCTGGGTTTTCAATGTACATTTTCTTCTTGACAATAAAGACTCGGACCAAGATTTAGCTTTTCCTGTTTCACCACGATTGGGTGTGTCTGGATGTACGCTTTGATTTCAGTATCTTAAGCTGGAATATACTTTATACTTGCAACAAAATCAAGCTACTACGAAAATACAAAATATTTATGCCGATGTAAACAATTTATTATGTATATAATGTGTGACTTGTTACGTATTTTTTCGGTAATATATAACGATTTATGCCTAACTCATGTCACATATAATGATATATGTTACATGATATAGTGTTAAAAAAGCTTTAACGGTCAATAATTATTGTAAAAAAATATAATTTAAAACCAGATTATGAAGTAGATATTGTTGTTTTTACTCCTTTTGCGACAACCGATGTGAATTTGCCATCATCTGCTGTTGCATTAAGTGTGAAAATATCTGGCATTGTAATTATTATCGAATGATTATTGAAATTATCGGAGTATTTTTCTTTAAGGTATGTTTCAACATCAGATTGAGCATAAGTTTCAGCTATAGTACAACCATCGCCTACAAAATCGTATGGTTTTCCACATTTTTGAGAAAAAGAACAACCCCAAGTTTTCTTCAGGTGACAATAATTTAATATTTTTTCGGCCATATTTTATGTGAACTTAATCAGGATATACTAACATAGTATTTTCTTATAAGCAATTTATACATTTTCGTGTACGTAACACAATGTAAGGTAAGTATTTCAAGTCAAGATAATTTTGTTAGAATTAGTAGTTATGAAAATTCCCAGAGTTATAACCGATCTTACTGAATCATTTCAAAAGCTTCCCGGAATTGGTCCGAAAACAGCACAACGCCTGACATATTATCTTTTGCATGTTCCCCAGGAGCAATTGGCAGAATTTGCCGGTTCTTTATTAAAACTTAAGAAAAACTCTCTTCTTTGCAGTATTTGTAAAAACGTAACCGAGGAGGATCCTTGTGAAATCTGCTCAGATATTAAACGTGATAAAACGATAATGCTTGTTGTTGAACAACCTTTGGACGTTTTGGCGATAGATAAAACGTCCAAATTTAACGGTTTATATCATGTGCTTCACGGTTCAATTAATCCGCTTGAAAATATCGGACCTGATGAGATATTCATTCCGCAGCTTTTAGACCGGATAAAACTTAATACGGATAATTTGAATGAAATAATAATCGCTACGAATCCAACGATGGAGGGTGATGCAACGGCAATGTACCTTAGCAAGAAGATAAAAGAGAAAAGTGAAAAGATGAAAGTTACAAGGCTGGGGATGGGAATTCCGACGGGGGCTGATCTTGAATATGCTGATGAAGTAACACTAACTCAAGCAATTGAAGGAAGAAGGGAAATGTGAGATTGGGTTTTGGAAGGCAGGTAGTAGGTTGTAGGGAATAGGAGATTAGAAGTTAGTGAAAATTCGTGTTCTGAATTCGTAATTAATAAGTGATCCTATGAATATTTTTAAGAACAAGACGAAAGATTTTTTCAGTTTATTGAAAAAACAAGTAAAAGAAGAATCCGGAGAGATGGTGAAGCATACTTCATCACAAATCACAGGTGAAGATACGCATATCACCGACGTTAACCAGCCGTCAGAGGTTGCGGAGGCAATGCAGTCGGATAAACCCGATCTTACGGACGAGGAAGAAGTTGCGCTTCAAAGAAAACATATCGAAAGAGTCAAGGCAAATGAAGACGAGCTTGCCAAATACCGTAAAATTCGGGAACAGCTTACGGAGCAAAGGAATCAGGAGTTTGATAAAAAAATGGGAAAAATTATCGAACCCGGTGCGCCTATGGAAAAACCATTTGTTGTCCCCAAAAGCAAACCTTCAAGAAGAATGGGTTCCGGTCAGAAAGGATCGAGTGTAGAGATGAGGAAGAGTAAACAATAATAATTAGCGAAAAGAGAAAAGGGAAAAGAGAAAATTAGTTAATAGTTAAAAGAGAAAAGCGAAAAGAAGTAGAAGATAGGTACTAGGAAATAGGCAATAAGGATAAGAGGTAAATTCTTCTTTGCCTGAAGATAGCCCTGATGTAGAATAGCAATTATGGAAACCGTTAAGCTTTACAATACCCTCACACGAAAGAAAGAGGTTTTAAAAACGATCAGAGAGAATGAAGTTGGTATTTATTCCTGCGGACCCACAGTATATTGGAACCAGCATATCGGCAACATGTATGCATTTATTCAGTGGGATTTACTTGTCCGATCCTTAAAATTCCTAGGGATGAAGGTTAAATGGGTGATGAACATAACCGACGTCGGGCACATGTCCGGAGACAATGAAGGTAATGCCGATACCGGTGAAGACCGTATGGAAAAAGGAGCAAAGAGAGAAGGTCTTACGGTTTGGGAAGTGGCAGATAAATATATCAAACAGTTCACTAATAGTTTACATCTTCTGAATGTCAAAGATCCGGACATACTTTGCCGGGCAACTGAACACATAAACGAACAAATTGATCTGATAAAAAAGATCGAAGCCAATGGATATACTTACAAAACAAATAAAGGGTTGGTTTTTGATACGGCAAAGTTCACCGATTATGCAAAGTTCGCAAACCTTGATCTTACAAAACAGAAAAAAAGAGAAGATGTCGAAGATGATCCGGAAAAAAAGAATCCTTGGGATTTCTTCCTGTGGGTGACCGGCAATAAAAATCATATTATGCAGTGGGACAGTCCTTGGGGAAAAGGATATCCCGGCTGGCACATTGAATGTACGGCGATGTCGACAAAGTACCTGGGAGATAATTTTGATATCCATACCGGCGGCATTGAGCATATCGGAATTCACCACACTAATGAAATAGCGCAGGGTTTCGGAGCATTCGGCAAGAGTACCGCAAATTACTGGCTTCATAACGCCTGGCTTTTGGGTAAAAAAGGAGAAAAGCTCAGTAAGAGTTTAGGAAATATTGTCACGGTTCAGGAACTCATCGAAAAAGGTTATGATCCGATTGCCTTTAGATATTTAGTCTTAAATTCCCACTACCGGAAGGGTTTGAATTTTTCATTTGAAGCTCTTGATGCGGCAAATGAGGCACTAATAAATTTACGAAATATAAAAGTAGGCTTAAAGAACAGCAATATTAGAACGAATTTATCCGATGAAAAACTTTCCAAAGCAGAGGAATTTCAAACTGAATTTCGAAAAGCACTTTGTGAAGACCTGAATATACCCAATGCTTTGGCGGTTTTATGGAAAACTTTAAAAAGCAATATTCCTTCAGAAGATAAATATGATTTAGTTACAACATTTGATGAAGTCTTCGGACTGGGTTTGGAATCTTATACACCGGAAAAAGTGGAGCTAACAGATGTTGTAAAGAAGTTGGTTGAAGAAAGAGAAGTATATCGGAAAAATAAAGATTTCGAAAAAGCTGATAATATACGATTGGAACTGGATAAAAAAGGCTACATAGTTGAAGACCTACCAGGTGGGCAAAAAGTAAGAAAAAAGTAAGTGTTTCTTTGCTATGGCTTCGGGGTGTCATGATATTGTAATATTAAAAATGATGAAAAAGATTTTTCTTTTGGCAGTTTTATTCTTCATCTTTTTTGGAAATGTCGCGTACGCTCAAAATACAACAAGAGCTGAATTTTCAATTCTTTACAACGCCTACAGAAAAAAATATGACGAATACCTTGTTGCCCATGATGAATATACGCTTGCCAGAAGCCAGTATGAAAAATTTGACACGCTGACTTCCCGGGAGAAAGCTCAGGTAGAAACTGCAAAAATGCTGATCAAACGGGATGAGGTCATGGTTTTGTATTTCACCGCTTTGAAAGCGCGTTTGGATGACACATCACTGGAGATGGATGAAGCACGGAAAAATGAACTAAAGAGCCTTATTGATACTGAAATACAATGGTATAACGAGCATAAATCAAGAATAAAGACTAATCAAACCCTCAAAGAACTTGTAATTATTTCCAACGAAGGACAGGATCATTACTATGGAAATGATAATACGATTTACTTAAGTTTATTTGAAATTTCGAGAGCCAGAATGACCCGTTACGACAATAGATTTGATGAGCTTTTCTTAAGGCTAACGAGCTTGACCGAAACGATCAAGGCTGAAAAAAGAGATGAGTATAAATTAAGCGATTCGAAGATTGAGCGGATAGACAGGTGGATAGGTGAGGTTAATAACAAGGAAGCGGAATATAACTTGACTATGGAAGAGGCAGTAAAGTTAACTCCCGAGCAGGGAGATCGAAATAGAAGCAAGAATCTTTATAACGCCGCGCTTGAGAGTATGGAAGAGGCGTTGGCAATTTTAAAACAACGAATCTCGTTTGTGAACGAAGTTATCCGTGAAATAAAAATATCAGAAAAATGAAGCTAAAAAAGAATTATCAGGATATTCAGGGGCCAAAAGTGTCAGCTGATCCATCATTGGAAGGTAATCCTTCAGGACGGGACGTAAAAAAAGAAATATCGGGAAAAATAACTTCCAGGATAAAAGAATTATTCGGTGGAAAAAAAGAAGGTACTACGGCGGGAACAGAAAAAGAGGCTGAAGGTCAAAAGTATTATCAGGGGCAACAAACAGAAAAATTATTTGATCCGAAAGATTTGTTTACTAACATGTCTCCCCAAAAGGCAATTAAGCTGGTGGGGTTAGCTATTATTGTTATAGTAATAGTAGGTGCCATATATGTCCGATTTATACGTACAACTCCGATCAGAAATGAAACAACAATTGTAACCCCGCCAACACCCACATATTCGCCATATCAGAAGTTTGAACCGTCAATTTATGCATCGGACCCCGAATTCAAAAGCATTGAAGAAGCTATGAATGTCCTGACTCAAGAAGCAACAACTACACCCCTGAAAGAAACTACTCTTGAACCCCCCAATTTGGACTACAAAATAGAATTTAAGGGTATTGAAGTAGATTGATTGGCTACATTTAAATTTTAAATTCGGACCTGCAGGTTCCAGAAATGACTATATAAGCTTTTGTCTTTTGCTATTAATTCATTATGCGATCCGGCTTCAACAATCCGGCCTTTTTCCAAAACAATAATTTTGTCTACCCGCTGAATGGTTGAGAGTCTGTGGGCGATAATGATTGTTGTTTTGTTTTTTGCAGCTTTCCAGAAGGCCTCCTGAATGAGCTTTTCAGATTCGGAATCCAGTTGCGATGTCGCTTCGTCAAAAATTATGATTGAAGGATCTGAAAGAATCATACGTGCGATGGCCAGGCGTTGTTTTTGGCCACCGGAAAGCTTAATACCTCTTTCTCCGACCTGAGTTTTGTATCCTTCCGGGAGTGATGAGATAAATTCATGAATGTTTGCGATCCTAGCCGCGGCTTCAATTTCCTGAGTTGATGCTTCGGGTTTTGCATACGAAAGATTGTATAAAATGCTGTTATTAAAAAGCACCGGTTCTTGAGGAACGACCCCGAAGTGACTCCGGAGTTCTGATTTTTTGAATTGTTTAACATTTATCCCGTCAATTGAAATGGAACCCTTTGCAACATCGTAAAACCGAAGCAAAAGTTTTATCAAAGTCGTTTTTCCCGCACCGGACCTGCCGACAAAAGCAACTGATTGTCCTTGCCTTATTCGAAGATTAATGTTTTTCAAAGCACTCTTACTTTTCGCATCATAATTAAAATAGACACCCGAAAAATCAATTTCACCCTTCACATCCTTGAGATTCACGCTCTTTGGGGGATCAATAATGAGAATTTTATTATCAAGTATCCCGAAATACCTCTCGATATCTGAATAACTTTTTGCAATGTCCCGAAAGCCCCAGACCAATTCAAATAATTGCGGAAAGAAGCTTTGTAAAAACGATGCTACGAGTACAAAATCACCAATCGAGAAAGTATTTTTGACAGTTTGATTAATCGAATATAAAAGTATCATAAACGTGCTCAGATTTATGACCGTACCCATAGCAACATCGAAACCTCTGAATGTATAAACAAACTTCCATACATAGCCTTTCCAAAGTTTTTGTATGCCTACGAGCCTTTTTTGTTCCCAAATTTCTTTTGCAAAAAGTTTAACCGTCTCAAAATTAATCATATTGTCAACGACGATACTTGAAATATCGTCTTCGGTTTCATTGACTTTTTTACGGGCAAGGACATTACCCTTAACAAATATAAAAGTGACGATAGTGGTCAAAATAAAAGTCAGAATGATCATCAAAAATATTGTTTTATCAAGATTGCTGAAAAAATAAAGGAGAACAAAAAACCTGATGAGAACATCGATAATTCTGTAATGTATCGAAAAATATAAATTCCAGAACGCCCCATCCCCACGCTTGATGGCACTTATCAGCGAACCGGAAGATTTTGTTGTATGAAACGCAAAATCCAATTCATGTATATGGGAAAAGACTGTTCTTAAGGCATTTGCACCGGCATCGATTGATAGAATGTCGCCAACTTGGAACCTGGCTGTCGATATGATAACAGCAATAAACCGGATCACAAGATATGAAGCCAGAATTGATACAAGAATACTTTTGTCCAGTGAAGGAATAGCATCAACAAATTTCTTAAAATAATACGGAGACAGGCTTTCAATAATCGGAGTGACTATCAAAAGCAAGACAAACAGGATGCTCCAGAATTTCTTCCGGAAGAAAAAGCCATAAAAAGTTTTCAATATCTTTAACATATTCTTTTTTTTGGACGCAAAAAAACATACGAATTTGCCTGAGAGATTTGATTGTAGCATGAATTATTCGGAGATTTAAATAAGTAAATTGTTTCAGATAGTTTTTGAGTGAAGGTAAGGTAGATGTTGGGGTTATTGGAGATCACTCAACAGATATCTTTCGAAGATTAAAATCCGGGGGAGTAAGGGGGGTCTTTTTTGTTATGACCTTTATGCCTATGTGATCGATCATCGGGAAGATTTTTCTTATTTCGTCACGATATTTTTCTGCTAGTTTTCCCGAGTATAAATTATACATTCCGCGTTCGGTATTGGTGCACAACCGGTTTTCATATTCCTGAACAATATCAAGAATGACATCACCTTTTTCGTTAAACTCTTTTTGCCATTTAACCTCATTTGTTTCGTATTTTGTGTGAAGAGCTGAAAATTCATCAAAGAGGACTTTGTTGTCTGAGAGCATTTTTTGGACGTATTCTTTGTATTTGACCATGATCTTACAAATTTGAATAACAGATATTACAATACAACCCAATACTATAACAAATCAATAATTGAAATACTGCTATCGATATCTATATTTTTTTAAGAGGGGAGATTGTCATTTTGCCATAGCAATTACGATAGCTCCGACAGACATGAGAATTGCTCCTACGATAACAGCAAAGTTCACTTTTTCCTTCAGGATTATAAACGCTAGTACTATTGTGATAACGAGTGATAATTTATCAATCGGTACGACTTTGGAGGCGTCTCCCATCTGAAGCGCCCGGAAATAAAATAACCATGAAAGACCTGTCGCAATTCCGGAAAGAATTAAAAATATCAACGAAAATTTGGAAATACTCCCAAGCTCTTTGTGAATACCCTGGAAAAAAACTATTCCCCAGGCAAAAATGACAATGACAACTGTTCGTACTGCTGTTGCTAAATTTGAATTCACGTCTTTAATACCTATTTTGGCGAGTATTGAAGTCAATGCTGCAAAAATTGCTGATAATATTGCGAATATTAACCACTGCATATTATGCAAAAATATTATCACATTTTTTGATTAGGCTACACCCTGGTTTGGGTTAGTACCACAAGGTATAAATGGGTTTTATGCGAAATGTTATCCGGACTACAAAAATAATTGTATGGAAAATGTATGATTCAAAATACAATATCATAATCGATAAACGAATTGTTATTTGAAAATAATATAATGCCCCTGATTGATATCAACGTGTTTAAAATAGATACTTGAAAATGAGGTCTGATTTTATTATGGTATTTGAAGGGTTGAAAAAGTTGAAAGAAAATTTTTTTATTGGACTACCCAAACGAAAGGAAAAAGTACGAACAGGTTTTTGTGAACCTCCGGAAGGCGATCTTCATAATTCATTGGTAGTAAATATCGATTTTGAGTGCAGGCCTTGCGTATTTTTGAGATGCCACATGTTTGAAACAAGGTTAGAAAGAGGTGAAATAGTGAATCGGATTTTTATAAATCATCAACCCGAGTATGGTGAGTAATTACCTATAAGAATGTAATTGAATAATTTATTAATGAAAAAGATTGATGATAGTAAACTAACGGACGAGGAAAAGCGGGTTATTCTTGATAAAGGAACCGAAAAACCATTTACAGGTCAATATGACAATTTTTTTAAAGTTGGTGTATACAAGTGTAAACGCTGCGGTGCCAATCTTTACAGGTCCGACGACAAGTTTGAAGCCCACTGCGGATGGCCAAGCTTTGATCAGGCGATAGAAGGAGCGGTTAAGAGAATTCCTGATCCGGATGGAATCAGAATCGAGATAGTATGTATGAGATGCGGTGCGTACCTTGGACACGTCTTCGAAGGCGAGAGCTTAACGGACAGAAATACAAGATATTGTGTAAATTCAATTTCAATGAATTTTGTTCCGGCAAACAAATATGATAAATAAGGCTTATTTTGCAGGGGGTTGTTTTTGGTGTGTTGAAGCCGTACTGAAAAATCTGAATGGAGTTGAAAAAGTAACTTCGGGTTATGCCGGAGGATCCATTGATAATCCAAACTATGAGCAGGTGAGTTCCGGTACAACCGGACATGTGGAAACGGTTGAAGTGTTGTTTGACCCATCAATAATTTCGTATGAATTACTCTTGGATGTTTTTTTCACATCGCATGACCCAACAACAGTAAACCGTCAAGGGTCCGATGTCGGGGAACAATACCGGTCAGTGATTTTTTATATCAATGAAGACCAAAAAAGAATTTCCGAAGAGTTTATTAATAAACTTGAAAAAGAAAAAGTCTATAATAATACGATAATTACGAGCGTTACAAAACTGATAAAATTTTATCCGGCTGAAGAATATCACCAAAATTATTACGATAACAATAAATCTGCTCCTTATTGTCAAATTGTAATTAATCCAAAACTTTCAAAAATACGCCAAAAGTTCTCTGGGTACTTGAAGTAAGGTTGTCATATTTTCCCTCTTTTATATTTTCAATTCTTCTTGTAATTGATAAATAGAGTTTTATTCAATACAATACCCAAATGATAGAATTTAAACCGGAATTAGTTGTGCTTGAAGATATTGATATCGAATCCTCATCGGTTGGAAGTGCCCACGCGGATGGAGGAGTGGTTGTCTATTCCGAATCTTACAGCTGTTTGGGTGCGTCCTTTGGCTGGGTCAGAATTTGTAAAAGTAGGCTTCCCTCCAATTGTCACCGCTGTTTAAAACCCGTTCATGGAGAATGTGAAGCGCCTGCATCTGAAATATTAAAATAACCAAGTCTTGGTATAATAAGTCCTGTATGTTAAAGGCACTTCTTTTTGATTTGTCGTATACACTTTTGTTTCCACGAGACAAAACGTATCATGAGGAGTTAAATAAACTTCATAAAGAGCTTAAGGGTAGTCCCACCTACATTCCTTCGGAATATTATTATCTTGATTATGAGATTTTAGAATTTTTGAAGTCTTTTAAGGGAAATTATAAATTCTATATCTTCACATCGGGAAGTATCCAAAACATTCCAGAGTTTCATGCGAAATTAAAAGATGTTTTCAATGAAATATTTTCTGCTGGTGAAATGGGGTTATCCAAGAAGGATCCGGAAGCCTATAAAACAATTTCAAAAGCTTTGAAAGTTGAACCGGCAGAATTACTCTTCATAGATGATATTGACCTAAACTGTAAAGCAGCAGCAGCCGCCGGATTAAAAACTTATCAATATCAAAATACGAATGAATTAATTGAGTTTTTGAATAATCTTAAGGATTAGAAAAAGTATTATATGAGACGGATCGGAGTGCTGATACTAATATTATTTTGTGTAATCGGGATTGAAGTGTTTCTGATAAGAGATATAGATAAAGGCAGCGATGTTCTAGGAATGGACGCAGTCATACCTACTCCAACTGTTACTCCGGTTCCATCCACAACACCAACGCCACTTCCTTCGATGACGCCAACACCCATCCCCACCAAGACTCCAAAACCTACTATTATTCCGACGCCTTTTCCGACAATAATTCCTCAACCAGCGTATACCTCGCAACAAATTAATGAATTAATTGAAAGATTTGCTGTCCAATACAATGTTGACCCGAATGTTATACGCCATATTGCAATATGTGAATCGGGGTTCAACCCGTCAGCGGTGAACGGTCCGTACGCAGGTTTATTTCAATTCAAAGGCAAAACCTGGAGCAATAGCCGAATACAAATGGGTGAGGACTCTCAACCCGATTTGAGATTTAACGCGGAAGAAGCAATCCAAACAGGAGCTTATCTTATCTCGCAAGGGAAATTTTATCTTTGGCCGAATTGTAAACCATAAACCACTCCCTCAAATGTAACTCCACTAACGCAACATGTGTGAGTGTGGCTATAGATCCAGATCCTCAAAATGTAATTTAATTATAAAAGAAGGTCTGTGTGATTCAAAAATATATAAAAAGCGATATAAAGAAGTTTTTAGAGAGAATTTCTGTGATGTCGATTGCTTTGTGCTTAAAAAAACGACCAATTTCTTCAGTTGTATTGTTTACGGTTGATAATGATTTGTCTTTCTATTTTATAACTAAGAAAAATACCTACAAAGCAAAAGCAATAGATGAAAACCCCCAAATGAGTTTATGCGTCTGGAAACAGAATGATAAATTGATACAAGCATCTGGGAACATCATTGAACTGGCAGGTGATGATGATTTTGATAAATATTACAAAAGACTTCAAACCATCAACAAAGAGTTGGGGAATATCTATTGGCCGTATTTAGCCACCAAGGGGAGTGAGGCAATCGTATACAAACTGCTTACGAAGTGGTTGCGGGTCATGGACTTAACCTATAAGGGTAGTGATTCTCCCTTTTACAACATGGAATTCTAATTTTCTCACCCTTCCGTAAATATCATTTACTTTTGAGTTGAAAGCGGAAGACTTACTGTAAAGGATGATCCTTTTCCAATCTTACTGGTCAGAGTAATGTCTCCATCGTGTGCGTTTATAATTTGTTTAGCGATGAAAAGACCCACTCCCAATCCTTTGTTATTTGAATTGTTGTTGATTCTATTGAAAGGTGCAAATATTTTATCATGAAATTCTTTGGGGATGCCTTGACCGCTGTCTTTTATCCTAAAAACGGCGAAATCATTATGTCTATAGACTGAAATGATAACCCGGGAATGCGGTGCATGACGGAGCGCATTCATAAATAAATTTGTCAGAGCCTGTTCAATTCTCACCGCATCCCATGAGCCGATTATTTCGGAATCAGATATTTTTGCTACTACTGTGCAGCCGGAGAGCTTTATTTCGACTTCGTATTTATGAATT
Source organism: Patescibacteria group bacterium (assembly GCA_035291665.1). GTDB lineage: Bacteria > Patescibacteriota > Microgenomatia > UBA8517 > UBA8517 > DATDRP01. The sequence continues at coordinate 82,656 of DATDRP010000001.1, forward strand.
AAATCACTAACTAGTTTTGTCAAATCAACTTTTTCCTTACTTAATGTCAGCTTGTGCGTGCTTGTCAGTGAGACATTTAGCAAGTCTTTAATTAAAACTGATAAGTTTTGGCTTTGTTTTTCAGCGATTTGAAGTGATTTCAACAAATCACTGCCTGAAAAATCAGCCAGTGTTTGAGAAGAAATTTTTCTTAGTGTAGCTTGAAGCTGAAGAAGTATTGTAGTCAATGGCGTCTTTAGTTCATGGCTGGCAATTGATAGAAATTCATCCCTGTCTTTCACGGCTTTCTCTGCCAAACTTCTGGCTTTTTTTTCCTGTTTTATGATATCAACTTTTTCCCTGTCCAGCTCTTTTTGAAATGTTATATCCTGAACACTGCTGACTATTGCCCTTATATCATTGTGTTTCAATAAATTTATGGAGTCGAGTTTAGTCCATATATAACCTGTTTCACCTTTTTTAAATCTTAATTCAACAGTTTTCCTCTCACCCGGGTTTTTTAAAACATCATTTAAGAAGGTCTTATGTTCTTGCACGTCGTCAGGAAATATATAACCATCAAGAGTAGCTCCCGAGGGAATATTATTTTGTAATGAAAGGAGTTCCTTGATTGATTCGCTAATAAATATAATTTGCCCCCTTTCATTTTTAAGAATAATTGGTTGAAGACTCAAATTTATAAGACTCTTTAAGTGTGCAACGTATTCAAGGGTTTTTTCTAAGCGCTTTTGCCTTAAACGTTTAATAAGGAAATAGAATCCGGTTATAACAGATATTAAAATTGCATTTGTAAGATAAGTAGCTCCTTGAACGTCTCCACTCTTAATAGCTTGATAAATCTGCAGCACAATCGCCACCGATGCGGTAAAGGTACCCGCCAGAAGTGAAAAGAGTTCCCAGACTGCATAAAATAATAACATGAATAATATAACAAACAATGGTCCGGAACTGATTGAGGATTGAGTTTGCAGGTAAAAAATACCAAGAACCAATACCAAAATACATGAATAAACAAATATGTCTGATTGCGATATTTTTCTCATTAGAAAACGTAAGCGAATTAAGTTTTAAGAGTAATTATTCTTCAATTAAGTAACCAAAACCTCTTCTATTTTTTATTAGTTTTTTTGGAAATCCGCTGTCTATTTTTCTTCGTAAATAACCGATGTATACATCCACAACCCGACTTTCGACTTCGGACGAATAATCCCAGATGTGATTCAGGATCATATCCCTCGTAAGAACGATTCCTTTATTTTCGAGTAAATATCGCAATAAATCGTACTCTGTTTTTGTTAATTTGATTTTACGTTTGGATCTTTTCGCAATCATTTTAGAGAGATCTAAAACCAAATCTCCCGCAGTTAAGAGAGGATTATTTAATTTGCGTGTTTTTATCCTGGCATTAATTCTTGCCAATAGTTCTTCAACGGAAAAAGGTTTAGGAAGATAGTCGTCTGCGCCAAGGTTGAGTCCTTCAGCAATTTCTTGAGGCTTTGATTTAGCCGTTAATATAACGACTGCCAAATGAGGGTAGTCTACACGGACTTTCTTCAGAACATCTTCCCCCTGTATATCAGGTAGTCCCAAATCCAAAAGCACTAAATTGGGTTGAAGTTTTTCAATTTTTCTCAAAGCTTCGGAACCGCTTGAACACGTATCAACTATGAATCCTTCGTTTCGAATAAAATCACATAAAGTTTTTTGTAAATCAATATCGTCTTCGACGATCAATATTTTTGTTGACATGTTTAATTATCTCATACGCGTAAAGACTGTAATTCTTACAATATTTTGGTTTTTATACTTAAGATTTTTATCTAAATTATTATTAATATGAAAATTTTAAATTATTGGATAACTACTCAAAGAAAACCTGAAGGGGGTGATAAATATGATCTTTGAAACGGCTTTATTATTTTCCGCTTTGTATACACTCTTTTATCTTGGAGGACAGATTGATATTTCATTCATGGAGGAGGATGCGTACAAGTACTGGAAAGGTATTGATAGAAATGCCAAATCAAGAATAAAAGAAGGATTCAAAAAGTATTTCGGAAATTCGTTAAAAAAATCAGATGACATTACAGGCGGTGGTGGAGACGGTTGGGGAGATGAATTTACCGAAGAGGGCGCTACTCGATTTCCCGGAAAGCCAGTGGCGCCCGCATCTCCTTTCCTAAGACAAATTAAAAATTAATCAGACTATAACTAATTCAGCTTAAATAACTATGCTATTTCCATTATTAACAGTTTTTGATTTTTCAACAGTCAGGGCGAATTTTATTCGTCCGATAAATTTGAAAAAAATTCAAGCGAGATCTAATGATTTTGCATTATTAGTACCTATTTTTAACGACACGAAATATTTGACAAATGTAGAATTTTTAAGACTTTACTCAGACAGAGTCGTATTGTGTACAACAACCAATGAGACTCCTGAATTTATGAATGATCTTCAAAATCTATCGAATAGATTTGGTTTCAGGATTTACCGCTGCGATGTTGGGATCGGAAAAAAGAATCCGTGGGCAATATACAATAAAACTCTTCTTGCTCATGATGCGGTTTTGAAAAGTACAATAGGACAGCTCAATGAAAAATATGTAATCTTTATTGATGGGGACACATTTGTTGACGGATCCTTAAGTCTTCTTTGCGGTGCGATGGACGAGAACAATTTTGATTTGGCATCTGTGAAGGTATTGCCTTCAAAACGAAATACCGTTATGGAGCATTTGCAGGGAGTTGAATACGATATAGCTATGCAGGCAAGGCTTATTTATCCATGGCTTACAAGCGGCGCCGGTATGGTAGCCAAACGCAGCGTGATGATTTCAATAATGAGAAATCATTCACTATTTTTTAATGGCGGAGACGTTGAAATCGGCCGGCTGGCAGACATGATGGGGTATAACATCGGTCACATCCCCATGCCTTTTTATACTGATGTTCCTTCCACTTTTACCGGTTGGGTTAAACAAAGATTCTCGTGGATGTGCGGAATGTTCCGGCATTCCATAATTAATATCGACCACAATTTAAGGCATCCTTTTCATTTTATTTATTACACTTTTATAATCTATTTCCTAATCCCGTTTAAATTATTCGAACTTCTGACAAAACCCCATTTGATACCTCTCATTATGGCTGTATATTTTTTAATTACCTTTATAGCTAATTGGAAAGTAAAAAGCAGATGGATGCTTCTTTTTCCATTTTATGCGCTTTTCCAAATCATTATTATTATCTGGTTTGGAATATATCGGTATCTAACAACCGTTATAAAATCCAGAAATGTCGGAAAAATCAGAATGCAGTATAACCCAAATAGTGTGAGTGCATTGGATTATTCGCATTTAACAAAATCATTAAAAAATTATGCAACGATCTCTCTTGCAGTATTTGTTATTTGTGCCACAAACGTATCATTTTTTCAAAGAATAGTTTTTGGAAAGGACTACGAGGTAATAGAACTAGCACAGGCAATAAGTCTTAATTTGACCAAAAACGTTGAAAAAATAGGTACCAATATAGCTATGGACACGGAGGGGTGGGGTGATCCGGCGGTTATTCCCCAAGTTGCCGGAGCATCTGCCGAATCAAATGAACAAACGATTGAAGAATAAATATTCATTCCTTGAAGACGCTTTGGAAACTTTCGCTACTTTCATAAGCGGCACTTGGGCGATTCTTCTAATTGTTACAACCTTTTTATTTATTTTAAAAATTCCCATGAGTATATTGAATATCATTTTTTCCATATCCGCTTCTTTGGTTTTTGTATCATGGTATGCAATTTCTAATTTTAAAAACTCATTTTGGATTTTACTTATAACATTATTATTGTTCTGTTTGACTTTCATTCCGGCTATATTTTTTTCCGGAAAAATATATGATTTATCTTACGATGGCCAGGCATATCATCAGGAGGCAATAGTCCAGCTCACTCATGGTTGGAATCCTGTCTATAAAACTCTTGAACACGAAGCTACTGCCAATTTAGAAAGGTGGCTAAATCATTACCCAAAAGCTGTTTGGATTTTGTCAACTGGAATATATGAATTAACGGGTAATATCGAGAGCGGAAAAGCTCCGTCTATGTTTATTGGAATTCTGGCGGTAGCGTATATATTGTGGGCTTTATGGAAGGTCCAAATCCCCCTCTTTTTCAAGATCCTCGGAAGCATAGTCTTATCTATTAATCCTGTATTTATATATCAGTCCTTAAGCTTCTATCTTGACGGTATAATGGTAAGCCTTCTTCTTTCACTAATTGCCATTTGTTTTAAAATTCTGACGGAAAATAAGAAAAGATATATTTATCCGTTCTTAAGTGTTTTTATCGTTCTGCTAAACATTAAGCTTTCGGCACCCGTATTTGCATTCATAATAGTCGGCGGTTTTATCAGTTACCTTTGGCTTAATAATCGTCCGTTCCCGGCACTCAGGTTGGTGAAATATTTATTCATAGGCAGTTTAATAGGTTTGGTTATGGTGGGGTACAACCCCTATATCACTAATTTTGCCAGATACGGACATCCTTTATATCCGGCAATGGGAAAAAACGCGTATGATTATGTGCCCATGAACACGCCGGAAAACTATTGGAAAATACCTCCGGTTGCAAGACTCTTTTCATCCATATTTTCTGTTTCTTCATTAGCAAGAGGTCAGGGACAATTTGCGAAATTTAAGATTCCGTTTACATTTACTTCCGAAGAACTTGACGCTTTCCATGAAACAAATGCCAAAACGGGTGGATTCGGTCCTGAATTCGGAGGAATATTTGCATTTACAATTACGGCCGTATTGATTTATTTTGTTTTTGATTGGGGTAAACATTCCAGTATCAAAGTAAAAGAACCGGAATTTAATAGAGTTTTGTTTTCATCAAAAAAAGTTACGAGCGAGAAAATCGGGTTATTGTTTATTATACTTGCGATTATCGGAAGCGCATCTTTGGTTGATACTTCATCTGTTGCCAGGTTTGTTCCGTATGTGTGGTGGTTTCCGGGAATTGCGGCTTTGTTCTTGGCATCGAGAAGAAATATTTATGGTGTTTCTTCAGGGTTTTTGATATTGTTTTTATCAATCTTTAACCTGACTTTAATTGCATCTTCTTATTTCCCTTACAACATTAGTGGAAGCGAAAAATTGAAAAAGCAACTCGAAACAATTCACCAAAAACAAAGTAGTCTTCCGATGAAAATTGATTTTGCGCAATTCGGTTCAACGAAACTAAAATTGGCTAATTACCAAATAAGATACGAGGAAGTTTATAGCTTTACAAGCTGTACAAAGAGGAAGAGGATTCTTATGTATAACATTTCGGAATTATGCGAGACCCCATAGCGATTGAAAGAAATTGAGCTATAATATCACTTGGTTTTCATGAATGTCTCCAGGTCGTGAATGCTTATGCCTGCAAAGCTTGGATTTGATTTTGCTCCTTCTATGATTTTCAAAAACGCTTTTTTTATGTCAACTCTTGATTCCCCGAAATGCGTAATTTTCGTGTCTTTATTTTCCACCAGCTCTTGAGCAATGATGATTTTAACCGGTGTATTGTTAGCCGCCTGGAGTTCGCTTCCTGATATCTCTAAAACACCCTTATCGCCCTCAATGATATTGCGGTAGGCCATAATAACAAGGTATGGATGCTGGGCTACTGAAAGATCGGTTACTAAATTCTTTATAATAGGTTTTGATAAATATTCATTGACTTCGTCAAACCAGAAGGGGATAACAAATCCCAGCTGGACATTATCCTGATATTGATCGTTGAGGTTTTTAACTCGCTTAGCCATGTCGGACACCAATTGAAGGTAGCTTTGTACATACTCTTCCTGACTTCCAAAAAAACGTGAATCTTCATAAAACTCAATATCAAACTGGATACCGTCAAGCTTGTCATTTGGATGTTTTTGGTTGAACTCAAAAACGTGATCCACAACTATCGGCGGTATATATGAATGAGAATCATAACTATATGCTGTGAAACCTGATAATGCCTGGACAGAGATATTTTCCTTTTTTGCCTTTTGGACAACTCCCTGGAGTGAATTTTCATATTTATTCATTTTCTCAATTTTTTCAGCGCTTTCCGGCAGTTCATAGATATCGACATAGTTGTCGATATAAACATATAAAGTATTAATGTCTTCTTTTTTTGCAAATTTGATCATGTTATCAAAGTCTTTCAGAATATCTTCCGGATATTTCCAGATCCACGCGGCGATGACATAATTATTTTTTTGATCATCCAACAATTTTTCCGATTCACCCCCGTTGATATCAGGGATTACGGCTGAAAGCTGAGTTTTTTGATTTGGTCTGACAAAGTAGCTTGAAATAATTGAAAACACGATAACCAAAACCGTTATAACTCCCAGCGCAATAATTATTTTTTGAAATCTTTGCATATCTTTAAGCTTTAATTATAACCTATTAATCAAGATCGTTTTTCTTACATAGTTCTTACATTTTATTGGTGATAATACTTAGTTTCTTCAAGAATAATAATTAAGAAGGAATAAAAAGTAATCACAAATATCCGCATTTATGGGAAAACAAAACTTCAAAAGAAAAAAGATAAATTTAAAGAACGAAAAACACATAGCGGTTGTCGGGCTCGGGTATGTTGGTTTACCACTTGCAGTACTAGCGGTAGATATGGGTTATAAAGTAACAGGAATTGATGTCGATCAGGCGAAATTAAATTTAATAAAAAAAGGCTTCAGTCCATTCAAAGACGATGAATTGGAAGCAAAAATAAGAAAGCTGAAGTTTGAATTAACGTCCGATTTTGCAAAAATAAAGAATGCTTCAATAATCATTATTTGCGTACCAACGCCTGTATATGAAAATAGACTACCGAATTATGAACCGTTAAAAAGTGCTTGTACAAGCATCGCAGCACACCTTCGTAAAGGACAATTAGTAATTTTGGAGTCAACCGTAAATCCCGGAGTTTGTGAAGAAATAGTTATACCGATTGTAGAGGAAGTATCCCACCTTGCTGCAGGAGAATTTATGTTAGCACATGTTCCCGAAAGGATCAATCCAGGGGACAAAAATTGGAATGTGTCAAATATCCCAAGGGTAGTCGGAGGATATGATGCAAAAAGTACACAAACAGCACTTACTTTTTATCGTTCGATTCTCTCCGCACCTTTGAAAAAAATGGGTAATCTTAAGGAAGCGGAAGCGGTAAAAGTTGTTGAAAATTCATTCCGAAATGTAAATATTGCTTTTGTTAATGAACTTGCCCAGTCTTTTTCCAAATTGGGAATCGATGTGGTTCATGTTATTGACGGAGCTTCGACTAAGCCTTTTGCATTTATGCCTCATTATCCCGGATGCGGTGTTGGCGGACACTGTATCCCGGTTGATCCGTATTATCTCATCGATTATGCAAAGAAAAATGGATATTCCCATAAATTTCTTTCCTTAGCCTGCAAGGTAAATGAAGAAATGCCGGAATATACAGTCGATTTATATCGACAGGAAATTAAAAAATTAGGTAAAAACATGAGGGGTTCAAAAGCCGTGGTATTGGGTCTTTCTTATAAATCCGATATTGACGACACGCGTGAGAGCCCATCATTGAATATAGTGAAGCTTCTTAAGAAATACGGAGTACACGTTAAAACATATGATCCTTATGTGCAAAACGGTAGCCATATAAAAAATTTGAACGATGCTATTGAAAACGTTGATGCGGTAATTGTTGCCACAAACCACAAGGAATTCTTGAACCTGGAAGCAAAAGAACTGATAAAAAACCATGTCGGTATTGTGATTGACGGAAGGAACTGTCTTGAGAAGGAAGATTTCATTAGAGAAGGGGTTCTATATCGGGGGATCGGAAGGTAAAAATCGTGGGTTTTTTGAGACGCACTCATTTTTATGCAATAAAACTCACATTAAGAATGTGATTTAGAAGACAGAATTAAATCAATAATTTTTGTTTATATTAAATGGTAAATATCATAAAAGATTATTTAAAAAGGAAAGGAGGTGATATAAATATATGAAATTTAACAAACTTTCCAAGATATTTTTAGTTTTAAGCTTTTTTGTTTTTATGGTGTTTTCGGTAAGACCGGCAAGTGCTGATAATGACCCTGCCGGTTGTACTCTAAATTCTGCCGGGGTTGCAATCGGTGTTTTTAGAGCAGACGGCGTTACTCCTGTTGTTGGAACAGTTCAATCAGGAGAAACAATCAGATATCAATCCACACTTTTCAATGGACCAGCACCTACGTTTTGTAACTTTTCCGGAGGAACACTTGTGATCACAACTCCTGACGGAGCTGTGCATGATGTGACCCCGGGTGGAGGAATTCCATTGGTTACAGACGGCGGTCCATTCCTCTCAGCCTTGGTGAATTATGCTGTAAGTGAGGGAGATGTCAGTGGTGGTTCACTACAAGCGACAACACAGTATACGAATGGCGAGTCGCATTTGGGTGAAAGTCATCAGCAAGCAAATGCAGGTCCCAACGGGATAGCTGTAGCTTATGAAGATGTTAACGTTGAAGTAGAAAAAGATGCTAATCCATCTTTTGACAGCGAATGTACTTGGACCATCGACAAATCAGTTGATGTTGTCCAGCACGATTTGACAACCGGAGATAGCGGAACTTCAAATTATGATGTTCTAGTGTCTTCCGATTGTACGGATACTAATTTTGCTGCTACCGGAACGATAACTGTACATAATCCGGCATTGTTTGCGGATGCAATTGTTGCGAGCCTCGATGATGATGTAAGCGGGGTTGTCGCGACAGTTGATTGTACGGGAGATCCTTCATTTGTGGGGTTTCCTCATACATTGGCACCGGGTGAGACATTAACATGTACTTATTCGGCGTCTCTACCTGATGGCGATCCGAGAACTAATACAGCCACAGCTACAACTAGTGGCGATGTCGGTGGTGGAGAAGGTACGGCACAAGTTGATTTCACCGGAGTTGATCCGACTGATACGACTCTTGCCGATGTAACTGTCGAAGACACATTTGCCGGTGCGCTGGGTGGTTGTAACGCATTCGATGAGGATGGCTCTTGCTTATTTGAATATGCAAGAACATTCACCTGTGATCAGGATGCGGGACAACATGATAACACAGCGACTATTGTTGAAACTGGCCAATCGGATAGTGAGTCAGTAGTAGTTACGTGTACACCGCCAGTTTTGGGTTGTACATTAACTCAAGGGTATTGGAAAACACATTCCGATCAAGGACCAGCCCCATACGATTCTGAAGGTTGGGGAGGGTTAGGAGATTTTGATGGCGATACAGTAAATGAGGAAGAGGCTGAAGCCTTCTACTCAAGCGGTAAATCTTGGCTGCAGGTGTTTAACACCGCACCCAAGGGAAACGCGTATTACATTCTTGCCCATCAATATATGGCAGCGGTTTTGAATGCAGCAACCGGCGCAAATGTACCGTCTGAGGTACAGGACGCTATGGATGATGCAGCCGCATTATTTGGTACATATACTCCGGCACAAGTTGCAGCCATGAAGGGTAATAATCCCGTCAGGCAACAATTTGTAAATCTGGCAGGAGTTTTGGGTGATTATAATGAAGGAACTATCGGTCCAGGACACTGTACTGATGGAAATTCTTCTACACCAACGCCGCCAGGCGGTGAGGTGTAGTTTGTACTATTTGTAGTCACAATAACTTACGATTTGGGGGAGATCAAAAATCTCCCCCTTTATCGTGTCTGAAATAAGAAAATACAAAAGTTTTAAGTTTTTGAAGGTTTATTAATTTGAAATATTTCAGATTGTTTTAACAAAACCAATTGCTTTCCCTTTTTGAGTATAAAGTTTCCGATCAGAATCTAATGCAAACGTTCCGGTTGGGTTGGGATTGTTCCAGACAAGGATACGCTTTTCGGAATCTCCGAGACCGCTGTTTAAAGCCTCAGCAGTTTTACCTGTTAGCGCAATAATATCAGGAACTTGACCCGCTACAGATTGAATATTGGAACTATCGGGGGAGGAAGTTGTGTTACCCGGCGTATCAATCCGTAGTGCAACATTTACTCCGTCAAGATAGACAACTCCCTCTAAAGTATTGTCGAAAGGTAGAGCTAACATTTTGGAGTTATCAATACTCCGTTTTCCCAGAAAAAACTCCATTTTCATTCGCTTATCATTAACAGTTAAAAAGTATCCGTTTTTACTGTCAAGTAAAATGTAGTGGGGTCCGCTAGTCGTTCTGTTAAGTTTATCAAGAGCGGCCGTGATGGCATCTTTACCGATTGAATCAATTCCGCCTGCGATCATTAAGCGCGCGTTTACACCTGCTCTGGTTGAATTCGTATCCGGAAAATGATTGACCTCCAGATCAACATAAGCTTTTGCCACCCTGTCGCCAACGTTGGACTGGGCAAAGACCAATTGTCCGGAAACATTTGAATTTTCACCTTTTTGATTCTCAACTGCCTGGTGGAGATTGGTAAGCGCGGTTTCAGCGCTTTTCGAACCGAGTTCGGGAGGAAGAATTGAAACCACCTCTGCATCTTTATTTTCGTCAGCCATAAATCGATTATAACAGTTTTCAGGAAAACCCAACTCAGATGGAATGTCGCCGACTCAGATCTCCGGTTCTTGAGTACCTTTGGTTCGGGGAAGAGTTATCTGATTCAGGGGGGATGTCATAAACATTTCAACAGAAAATAGTATAATTGGTTGTAAATTAAGATCTGTATGGATATTAAGAACAAAGTTGTACTTATTACGGGTTCTTCAAGCGGTATTGGTAAAGCAACTGCAATTCGTTTTGCTGAGGAAGGTGCAAAAATTGTAATTAATTACCACATAAACGAAAAGGGTGGTAAAGAAACTCTCAATGAAATAAAGAAAATAACTCCTGATGTAGTTTTAGTTAAAGCCGATGTTTCAAAAACCGAAGACGTAGATAATCTTTTTAAGGAAACAATAGACAAATTCGGAACTATTGATATTTTGATAAATAATGCGGGGATTGGTACAGATAAAGTTCCTTTTATGGAAGCAAAACACGAGGATTTGTCTGAAATGATTAATACTAATTTAGTAGGTCCGATGATTTGCTCACAAAAGGCGATAAAAATTATGGAGAAGCAAGGATTCGGAAAGATATTAAATACGACTTCTATTAGAGGATCGGAACACGGTGGCAGAGCGCCGGTTTATGCGGCTACTAAGGCAGCGTTAAATAGTTTTACAAAGACTCTTTCAAAACAGGTGGCTCCACACATTCAGGTAAACGCAGTAGCACCAGGATTTGTTAAGACTAGATCTTATGACAATATGACCCAGGAAATGGTTGACGGTTTTATAAATCAAACCTATCTTAAAAGATGGGTGACGGTAGATGAGATTGCAGATGCGTTTGTATTTTTAGTTAAGAATGATGCCATGACTGGGCAAGTTATATATGTTGATGCTGGTTTTACACTTAAATAGATAATAAATGAAAATTGCAGTATTTTGTCCAAAATCGGAATTTTCGGAAGAGAATCAAAAAAGATTAGCTTCTTTGGGTGAAGTTGTTTACACAGATACCAGAAAAGAACTTAAATTGAGTGATTTAAAGGCACTTGCGTCAAATGCTGATATTATTGCGATAGATCCCGATAACTTCGGTGGTTTTGAGAAAGCAAAAGATGTTGTTACAAAGTTAGTGGAAACGCTTCCCAAATTAAAAGGCGTTGCATTATCAACAACCTCATATGGGTGGGTGGATTTAGATTATTTCAAGAAGAGAAACATTCTGGTTTCAAATGTCCCCGGGTATTCCAGAGAATCAGTTGCAGAACATGCAATAGCGCTTCTTTTATGTCTCGCGAAAAGAATTATAGTAACAGACAGAAAGATTCAAAAGGGACAGTATAAATTGGAAAGGGGATTTGAGCTTAAGGGGAAAACCTTAGGAATAATTGGACTTGGGAATATCGGCAGCCGAGTCGCAGAGATGGCACTTGGAATCGGAATGAAAGTAATTTCTTACAATCCTTCTCCCAGAAACCAGAAAGGGGTAGAGATGAAATCATTAGATGGATTATTTAAAGAATCCGATGCAATATCCCTACATACCAGAGATTATGAAGGGGTTAAAGGTTTGATTAATAAAGAGGCCATCGAAAAGATGAAAAATGGTGTGGTTATCGTAAACACTGTCGATAGGACCTTGGTTAATGAAGAAGATATGGCCAAAGCGATTAGAGACGGAAAAGTGTACGGATACGCTTACGAAGCAGAGGATTTGGAAAATATCCCTCTTGCAGGTGTGGAGGGAGCTGTTGGGATAAGGGGATTTGGTTGGTATACAAAAGAAGCTTTGGAAAACATGTTTAAAATCTGGGTTGATAATATTGAAGCTATTGTTAATGATGAATCTCAAAATATAGTAAATTAAAAGATGAGAAAACCGCTTCACGAATTAAATATACACGACTTTTTCCATTACTCTAGGGGTAAAAATAATAATATTACTGATGTCTCAGGAATTAAGGTCGGACACTCAACAATTATTAAAGGTGAAAATGTCAGAACGGGTGTCACCACTGTTATTGCCGAAGGTGTCTTTGAAAATGATTTAGCCGCAGGTGGATTTGCTTTTAATGCAAATGGTGAATTCACCGGATTACAGTACGTTTTTGAAGAAGGAAAATTGTATTGTCCTATTTTTCTCACAAATACAATTTCTCTAAGCGATGTCTGCACATACGTAATAGATTATTACAAACCTAAATTGGCACTTCCCTTAATTGGTGAATGTTGGGACGGATGGTTAAACGATATTTGGGGTAGACATGTCAAAAAAGAGAATGTTATCGAAGCAATAGAATCTGCAAAATCCGGAAAAGTTGAACAGGGCTGTGTTGGTGCCGGAACGGGAATGACTTCTTTTGGTTTTAAATCAGGAATAGGCACCTCTTCGCGAAAAGTAAAAGTGTTGGACAAAGAATATACGGTAGGTATTTTGGTAAATAATAATATGGGCCATGAGGATGGCAGGCATAAATACCTCAGGATTGCAGGTATAGATTATTCAAAATTATTTGGTATTTACGAAGAAGAAGAAAAAAACGATCCTGGTGTAAGAAAAAACAACTCTTCGATTATGATAATTGCGACTGACGCTCCATTGGATCACCGGCAACTTAATCGTTTGTCGAAACACGCAGTTTTCGGTTTTGCTCGAGCTGGTTTGGTTTCTTACACAGGAAGTGGCGATTTTGTACTTGCCTTTTCCACCGGGAATAGATTTCCTCGGAGGGATACGAAAGTTGAATATCAAGCGACAAAGTTAGAGGAAACATTAATGGATGATATTTTTGAGGCTACGATCGAGGCTGTTGAGGAATCTTATCTTAACTCTCTATTAATGGCAGAAGATATGAAGGGAAGAGATGGCCACTTTATTAAAGGATTGCCTGTAGAGAAATTGCTTGAAAAAATAAGGTGAATGTTGACATGGAACAAACAGAGGAGATTGAGGTGAAAAAATAGATATGAAAATTGCAATTATGTCAGATTCCCACGATAGGTGGGACAACTTAGAAAAAGCAGTGAAGTTGGCAAATGAGAATGATTGTAAAATCTTACTCTTTGCAGGGGACTTTTGTGCTCCAACAGGAATACCGGTTCTCGAAAAGTTCAACGGGGATGTTAAATTTGTTTGGGGAAATAATGAAGCTGAGAAGATGGGATTGACCAGAAAATGTGACGCTTCAAAGAAAATTCAGTTATGCGGGAATATTTTTGAGGGAGTGTTTGATGGAGTGAAAATATTTATGAACCATTATCCCAGAATTTCCGAATTAGCAGCAAAATCAGGTGAATTTGATCTTTGTATATATGGGCATCTTCACGAATATCACGAAGAGAAGGTGAATAAATGTTTATTGGTAAATCCCGGTGAAATCCAAGGATTTGCATCAGGAAATGTAACCTTTATGATTTACGATACGAAGAAAAATGAAATTAAAAAGATAAATGTAAAATGAAAAACGTTCTTTTTCTGCAAAGCTGGTATTCCAAAGTTACTGACAACTGGTATCCATGGCTTAAGAAAGAGTTGGAGAAAAAAGGTTTTATAACCCACTTTCCTGATATCCCCGAAATGCGCAAGGATGTACCTGAAATGAGTAAAATACTCAAATTTATAGAATCTTTAAAAATAATTGATAAAGATACAATCATTATTGGACATAGTCTTGGAAATTTGTTAGCTATGAGATTAGCCGAAAAACACCGATACAAACAAATGATTTTGGTATCCGCTTGGGATTACGATGATTTATGTGAGGGACACAGGTTATTTTGGAAAACAAAGATAAATCATTCGAAAATTAAGGGAAATGTTAAAAATATTACAGTGATTCATTCTGACAACGACCCTTACTATACTTCGATTTCTGCTGAAGACACAAGCAAAAGACTTAATGCAAGATATATTTTAATAAAAGGCGGTGGCCATTTTACGGCAAAAGAAAGAACTAAGAAAATACCTGAAATACTCGAGCTTCTTTAGAATTATGAAAATAAAGATAAGTGATTTAAAGAGTTTATCTGTAAGGGCTTTGAAAAAAATAGGTTTTTCTGAAAATGATTGTCGGATAATTACAGAACACTTAGTAACAGCAGAGCTTTGTGGCAAGAAAAGCCACGGCATAGTTAGAATTCCAAGACTTAAAAAGCATGTTGAAGCTGGAAAAATAAATACGACATCCGATGCACCAGAAATAAAAAAAGAAACTCCAATATCACTTCATGTTGATGGCAAATCCAAAACTGGATTAGTAGTTCTTGAATGGGTTTTGGATAAAGCAATTATAAAAGCGAAAAAGAATATGGTATGTTTTGTAGGTACAAGAAATGTGGGACCTGTTTCTGGAATGATAGGATATTATGCACGAAAAGTAACGAAAGAAGATCTTATTCTCCTCGGTTTTAATAATAGTCCTGCTGGTTTAACTCCTTTTGGAAGTAAAGATAGCCTGTGGGGTACCAATCCTTTGACGGTAGGAATCCCCACCTCAAATCCCGACCTTCCAGTAGTTCTTGATATGGCAAGTTCCAAAATGACATTCGGAGACGTTATGATTAATGCAGCGCTAGGCAAGCCTCTTCCTAAAGGTGTTTCTGTAGATTCGGAGGGTAATCCTACGACAGACCCTAAAAAAGCAGCAGATGGTAGTCAACTTCCTTTTGAGGGAAGGAAGGGTTCTGGCCTTGCAATGATTGTTGAGATTCTGGCTGGTCCGCTAGTAGGCTCAAAAGGTGGAAATACCGTTAAAGGAAAAGGAGAATGGGGGTCGTTTTTTGTAGTTATTAACCCAGAATTGTATAGACCGATAGAAGAGTTAAAAGGGGATGTTGATAAAATGATCCAGGAGCTCAAGAGCTCAAAGAAGCAGGAGGGGGTGGATGAAATTTTTTATCCCGGGGAAAGGTCAGGGAGGACAATGGTTGATAATCTTAAAAGCGGTGAGGTTGAAGTTGTTGATGAATTAATTAAAAGTTTATAATTTTTTCACACTTAAGGTAAAATGGGGATATCAAGAATCAAGGTTAATATGAGTAAAGTATTGTTATTAGACGTAGATGGAGTTGTAATTCGTCCACGAAACAAATACTTCAGTGAGACTTATTCACAAGATTATGGTGTTCCTATTGAGGAGATAGTCCCTTTCTTTAAAGGTGGTTATAAACGAGCTGCAATTGGGGAAGTTGATATTAAAGATGTTTTACTTTCCTACCTCATAAAATGGGGTTGGAAAGGAAATGTTGATGAGTTTTTAAGATACTGGTTTGAAAGTGAAAGAGATACTGATGAGAAAGTAATGGAGTTTGTCAGCGAATTAAGACACAGGGGGGTAAAAGTCCATTTGGTTTCTGATAATGAGGCCAATAGGGCAAAGTATTTAATGGAGGACGTGGGCTTAAAGAATATATTTGACGGAGCATTTTTCTCTTCGGCTTTAGGGGTGACAAAATCAGATCCGGAGTTTTATAAGAAAGTTGTTGAAAAACTCAAGGTTAAGCCAGAAGAGGTTGAATATTGGGACGATGACCCCAAGAATGTAGAAGTTGCGAAAGGAGTTGGAATAAATGCTCAAGTTTATGGCTCTTTTGAGGAATTTAAAGAAAGGGTTGTAAAAATATGAGATTTGGACACGTTGCTATTCGAGTAAAGGATATTGTTAAAATGTTGGATTTTTATTGCAATGGCTTGGAGTTTAAGGAAGCTTTTAGAATAAATAATGATGACGGAAGTTTGAGAATTGTATATCTTCACATATCTGAAGGGCAATATTTGGAATTGTGTTTGGGTGGAGAGGAAAGACCATCTTTTGATGATAGTAAAAGTATTGGAGTGAGGCATATTAGCTTTACAGTTGAGAATTTAGTAAAGTCTAAAAAAGAAATGGAGAAAAGAGGGGTTTTATTTGATTCTGATATTTTGGATACTCGCGATTATAATAAAAATATTTGGCTTTTTGATCCCGAAGGAAATAAATTAGAGATAGTTCAAACTCAACCCGATTCCCCTCATTATAAATTTGAGAAGAGGATTAAATCTACTTGACAAGGTATGGATATTATATATACTTTGTATATATGAATACAGCAGTTATAAATGTAAAAGTTGATCCTAAAGTAAAGTCAAAAGCCCAAAATGTTGCTTCCGAGTTGGGCTTCTCTTTAAGCTCTCTCATTAATGGATATCTTAAAACTTTGATCAAGACGGGAACAATATATTTTTCACTTGATCAAAGAGAGGCTCCAAGTGAATATATGATAAAAGCTCTGAAGAGATCGGAAGAAGATAGAAAAGCAGGCCGCTATACATCATTTAATTCTGTAGACAAGGCAATAAAATACTTGGATAATATGATAGATGCAGATAAAAAGGATTGACTACTCCGACACTTTTAAAAAAGATCTGAAAAAATCTTCATCAAAAATAAAGATAGCATTTCGGGAAAGGCTCAGGATGTTTTCGGAGAATAAATATAATCCCAAATTAAATAACCACAAGCTTATCGGAAAATTTAAAGGTTATAGGAGTATTAATTTAAGTGGTGACTGGAGGGCAATTTTTCGAGAATTAAATGATGGGCAAGTGATATACTTTGATATGATTGGAACTCACAGTCGGTTGTATAGGTAAAATAAAAAGAATGGTTTTTACGAAACGGGCGTAGAAATGGATAAGAAGTTGTAGGTTTTATATCTAGAAAAATGATTAAATTTATATATTTTGATGTCGGAGGAGTTGTTATTAAAGATTTTAGTGGAACGAATAAATGGATCGAACTTCAGAGGGGTATTGGTATTAAGCCAGAGCAAGATCAGGAATTTGTTGAATTTTTTGATAAATACGAACCCGAAGTCTGTTTGGGAAGGAATATTGAAACCCTGGTCCCTTTAATGAAGAAAAAGTTTGGTCTTAAGCTGCCCAAGGACTATTCCTTCCTCAAAGATTTTGTTGACAGATTTGAGAAAAATGAATCCATTTGGCCAGTAATTGAGAAGGCTAAAAGCAAATTTGGAATTGGGCTTTTGACAAATATGTATACAAATATGCTTGGTCTAGTTAAAAAGCGGGGTCTTTTACCAAATATTGATTGGGATGTTGTCATAGATTCGAGTGTGGAAAAGGTAATAAAACCAACCGAAGCGATTTTTAAACTAGCTCAAGAGAGGTCAGGGGTAAATGTAAACGAAATAATGTTTGTAGAGAACGGCAAAAAACACGTAGAGGCAGCAAAAGCATTCGGTTGGCAGACTTTTTTGTATGACTCCACTAATTTAGAAGATTCGAGTAAAAATTTACTAAATTCACTTTCTTCCTTACAATTTTAGTATTTTTTCACCCTAAGGGTGATATAAGGCTACACCCTTTACCCCACATCTTTTTGTTTAATTTTTCAGTCAGTTGTAAAATACCTTATGAGTTTATCAGCGGAGATACTAATTTCGGCATCCTAACTTATAATTCTTAAGCGTAGTCGAATGAACTTTGATTTCTACTTCAAATTTCCAATTCCAAAGCCAAACAGGGAGAGAGTAATTATTGCAAGGGATACTCTTGGTAGGATTGAAAATTCAAAGTCTTATTGTAGACTTATTGTAGAATAGACTGGACAATGGAAAGCCAATCCCCATTAAATAGTAAAGGTCACGATATAGAAAGGTTGCAATTTCCAACTGATAACGATAGGGAACTTAATAGGGTAAGAGAAATTTTGAGATCTAGAGATGTTGAGGTGATTCCTGTCGGTGAATTGGGCTATGTGATTCACGACAAAAAAGTTCCATACGTGGCGGAGGCTCCGGTTATGTGTTTGGATTTTGACGACACAGCCGCGACAACTACAGCTGATAAGAAAAATTGTAAAGACAGACTTTTGGATTTGGGAATTCCTGATGACTTAGTTGCGTATTGTGACCAGATTTCGAGAGTGGATTTTGGAGATAGAGGTAAAATTTATGAACCCGAACTCGATCAAAGGTTGCTGTCGATGGTTTTAGCAGAGGGTTCTACGAGTTTATCTCCAGAATTAAAAATAAAGCTTGATGTTGCAAGGGATAGAATGCTGGAAACAAGGGATTTGGAACAATATCCCATCAATGAGACCGTTAAACAAATTTATCAAGAAACGAGGTATCACTCGACTTTATACCCAGATACGACCGAAACTATCTTGAGATTAAAGGCGGGAGAGGTGAGACCTTCAAATATGGTTATCTTTACATACGGTGATCCGGAATTTCAGTTAACTAAGGTTTTACCGCTGATTGACGCAAAAGTGGGTTTGAATCAAGTTTGGCTGACAAAAGGCAGAAAAGGTGATTTTTTCAAAAAGATGATTGAGGGAAATACCCTTCAGGGAGTTCCGTTAAAATATACATATGATGAAACCGAAAGGGGGATGGGTGTTAAATTTGCTGATTGGAGGGTTCTGGTTATTCTGTTTGATGATGATCCAAGTCAGGTAGCTAACTTTAATAAAATTGCGAATGAAGAAGGAATTTTGGGACTGGCTACCGTAAGAGTAAGGCGGGAGGGTGTCAAAAGATCAGACAAGGACACTGAATTGGGTCGAAGAGCTGCGGAACTTAAGATGTCTGACACGTATTTAGACTCAGCTTTATACGAAAAAGCTGTGGAGCTTTTGATGGCGGTTCAGGTAGAAGACTTTTTGGTTGAACAGGTTATGAAAATTGGTCAAGATGCCTTAAGTGATGTGAGATATCCTGATTTGCTTGCGGAGATAGCCCACATTCGTGACCAATCACCAGAGGAAGCACAAATGGCACTTTTAAACAGGGCAGGATACAAATATACTTTTGTAGCTTCTGATGACGATTCGGAAACTAAAGTTGAAATTTGGTCGAAAGCTTGAGTAATAAATATTTCCAGTTGATGATGTCAAAAGACGGCCATTTTTTCACCCTTAGGGTGATACAAGGCTACACCCTTTACCCACATCCTTTTGTTTAATTTTTCAGTCAGTTGTAAAATACCTTATGAGTTTATCAGTAGGTATTGTCGGACTACCAAATGTTGGTCCCGGCATAGCACTTACTTGCTCCCGAGATCTACGTTCTCGCGTCGCAAGGGCCTGTATGCGGGACTGCACTAACTATTAATTATGGTTATGAGAGGAGTAATTTACTAACATGGGATTAAGCGTAGGTATAGTTGGATTGCCCAACGTTGGAAAGTCAACGTTATTTAACGCGCTTCTCAAAAAGCAGCAAGCTTATGTTGCGAATTTTCCCTTCGCGACAATTGAACCGAATGTAGGAGTGGTGCCGGTTCCCGATAGTCGCTTGGAATTCCTTGCAGAAACTATCGCATCCGAAAATTCCAATAACCAAATTCCAAATCTCAAACAAAATCTAAATTCAAATCCTCAATTAATAAATAGAGACAAATGGCCTCCCATTGTCCCTGCAACCGTAGAGTTTCTGGATATTGCAGGACTAATAGCCGGTGCAAGTAAAGGAGAAGGTCTGGGCAATAAATTTTTAAGCCATATCAGAGAGACCGACGCCATATGCCACGTAGTAAGGGTTTTTCAGGATCCTGATATTATCAAGCAGGGAGTAACTGATCCGAAGAGTGATTTTGAAACGATAGAAACTGAACTGGCTCTTGCGGATCTTCAGACGATTGAGAAGCAGAAAGACCCGGGCAATACTCCCGATAAAGAACTTCTGAAAAAATGGTCAGTAGTGAATAAATTCAGACAAGCATTATCCCAAGGTAAACCTGTCAGATCTGTAGAGTTGAATGAAGAGGATGAAAAGTACGCGAAAGAATTAAGTTTACTTACCCAAAAGCCGATACTTATAGTCCTTAACGTTTCCGAATCAGACCTTAAAATTTCAAAAGAAATAGAAGAAAAATATGCGAATGAACTTGGAGTAGAAGTTGATCAGATTGTTGCAATAAGCGCCAAAGTCGAATCAGAACTTTCAGAATTGTCTGATATAGAGCAAATAGAATATTTAAAAGAGCTGGGGGTAGAAAAAAGCGGATTGGAAAGGTTAATTAAAAAAGCTTTTGCAACACTTGGTCTTATTACTTTTCTTACGGCGGGGGAGAAAGAGGTTAGGGCATGGACTATTAAAAATGGCTGGGATGCGGTTCAAGCGTCGGGAGTGATTCACACCGATTTTATGCAAAAGTTTATTAAAGCTGACGTTGTTGATTTTGATGACTTTATCGAAAATAACGGCTGGAAAGCTTCCAGAGAAAACGGAAAAGTCAGATCTGAAGGGAAAGATTATATTATGAAAGATGGAGATGTTGTGGAGTTTAAAATCGGTTTGTAAGAGATGGCGACCCTCCTTCGCCAAGGCTACGGAAGGGCAAGTGTTGTGGAATTTAAGATCGGACAATGAAAAAGTCTAAGACAAAATCCTGAGCGATAGGAAAAGAATAATTTGAGAAGAGTTATTGAAGTCTCACAAATGAAAGAGTATCATAACGATCAATATGAACGAAAGAATAAAAATTATTATATATAAATGTAAGTTTATGGCCGGTAGACGTTGCGGTTATTCTGGTAAACAACCGACAGGTGTTAACTTTCTTACCCTGACTGGGGAAAGAAATTGCGGAGTGATGGTTGGGGCAATCCAGAACTTGGAAAAATGCGACATAGGAAAACTACCAGAATATGTATTAAAAGACGAAGTGGATGCTTATATATCTCCCAATGGAATGCTCACATGACAACAAGGGTTGAAATGTTTATTGCACAAAGCACGATTAATAGGTAAAATAAGCAGTTTCTTCTTGGGATTTTCAATATTTAGTTTGGAGGTGTTTGTATATGGGTAGGGATAGAAAAAACGGAAATCATAATAATTCTGAAGTTGCACGACCGGGGCAAACGCAAAATTTGGGCGTGGTCATTGACGGTTGCGCAGGATGCAGCCATCCCGTAACAAAAGAAGGAGGATTAATGGTCGGATGTGATCAGGGAGTAGGTGCTTGGCAGCGAATCAATTGTGGTCTTGGTGTTTGCAGGGTTGCAGCTATAGAAAGTAAACAAAAGATTTAAGACACCTGCCTAATCCTGCAAGCGTGACCAAAAGCTTACGGAGGACTTAAACTTATAACTAATATTTGGTATACTACGCATGTTATGAATAAATATGAATTAACCTTAGTTTTACCGGAAAAATTTACTCCGGCTAAAGTTAAGGCTCAAAAAGAAAGTTTGGAGAAAATTGTTAAGATTCTGAAAGGAAGTATTACCGATATAAAAGATTGGGGATTAACTCCGCTTTCGTATAAAATAAAGGGGAATTCAGCTGGAATATTCATCCTCTATGAGCTAGAATTGGAAAGCGATTCCGTTTCAAAGCTTAAGGACAAACTTAAAACGGAAGAATCAATTATCAGGTATTTATTGATCAGAAATTAATAAAGTTATACCGGCAAAATTTAAAGAAATATGGCAAGAAGTCTTAATAAAGCAACATTAATCGGAAATATGACACGCGATCCGGAGCTACGCTATACTCCAAGCGGGGCGGCAGTTTGTTCTTTCGGACTTGCAACAAACCGTTCTTGGAATACTGAAACCGGAGAGAAAAAAGAGGAAACCGAATTCCACAGAATTGTTGCCTGGAATAAATTAGCAGAACTTTGTGCACAGCTTCTGACGAAAGGACGAAAAGTTTATGTTGAAGGTCGGCTTCAAACGAGAAAATGGACAGGAAATGATAATCTTGAGCGGACCACCACTGAAATTGTCATATCCGACATGATAATTCTTGATTCAAGAGGAGTTCCTGCGCCAAGTGCCGGAGAAGAAGGCAGCGGCAGCATCAATCTTCCGGATGACTTTCCGGCGGAGATTCCCACAAGCAATGTCTCAGGCACAAGCTCTGATGACTCAAAATCCGATGACAAAAAGTCTGTAAAATCCAAAAATCTTGATAAAAAATCCGATTCCGGTAAGAAAGAAGAATCGGAGGACGTAGCGGATGATGACATACCCTTCTAATTAATTGAACTACTATGGCAAAAAAGAAAATGATGAGAAAACCCACACCCAGAATTGTTAATTTACCATGCGTTTTTTGCAAGGAAGAAGTGGAACCGAATTATAAAGAATTTAATATTTTGAAAAAATTTCTTTCAGACCGCTCAAAAATTATTCCATCGCTTTATACCGGAACCTGCATGAAGCATCAAAGGCTTTTAAGCACCTCGATAAAACGAGCCAGATCCCTTGGACTTCTTCCTTATGTACCCGAAGCTTAAGGATTTTGGGGGTGTCTAAAAAATTCCATTGAATGCTACAATGTACTACGTTGCGGGTAATCCGCGATTTATTTTTTAAGATATAATTCACTTTTGTTCTATTTGTGAAATATGAAAGAACACGGTGGTTCGGTGCAAAATAAATTTATTATGTCGGACAAAATCCTAACAGAAACCCCGGTTAAATCTAAATTCTCTTTTAAAGAGCTTCGTAAAACTTTATTAGGAGTTTTCTTACTCTCAGCTGCTTTCGGACTAGGATATTTTTTTGGTCTAAAGGAACTCAACATCCGGATTAATGGTTATCCGGAAGTTACGATAAACCGGGAAATTCCTTCAGGTAAGGAGAAGTTGGATTTTTCCCAGTTTTGGGTAGTTTGGGACAGGCTTAACGATTATTATTACGATAAAGATAAGCTGGTACCGGCAAAAATGATTTATGGAGCTGTACAAGGGATGGTTTCTTCGTTGGGTGATCCATATACGGTATTTCTGCCTCCGCAACAAAACAGAATTATTAAAGAGGACCTGAAAGGCAGTTTTGACGGTGTCGGGATTCAAATTGGCTTTCGCGAAGGGTCTCTGGCTGTGATTGCTCCGCTTCCGAAATCACCGGCAGATGTCGCAGGGCTTCAGGCAGGGGATTATATTGTCGGTATAAAAGATGAAGCGAAGGGAATTAATATTGAAAACACTCAGGGGATGAATTTGCAGGAAGCCGTTAATATTATTCGGGGAGAAAAAGGAACATTTGTAACTCTTACAATCTTCAGGGATGGTGAAGAAGCTACACGCGAATATAAAATTGCCAGGGATACGCTCGATGTTCCAAGTGTTGAGGTTACGTATCATGGTGAGAAAAAGAATATTGCAGTATTGCATGTCATAAAATTTAGTGCGGAAACTAAAGCTGAATGGAACGAAGCAGTTTTGGAAATACTGGCAAAACCGGGTGTAGATAGACTTGTTTTGGATCTTCGAAATAATCCTGGCGGTTATTTACAGGGTGCAGTTGATTTATCGTCGGACTTCCTGGAAAGCGGAACATTGGTTGTCTCCCAGGTGATTGGCGGCAAAACAACAGAGGAGTATAAAACAGAAGGCTTACCAAGGTTAAAAAATTGGAAAGCAGTAATATTGGTAAATAAAGGTTCTGCTTCTGCTTCAGAAATACTTGCTGGAGCTTTGAGAGATCAAAAGAAGATTTATATCATAGGAGATATAACCTTTGGGAAAGGTACAATTCAGGAGCCCCAGGAGTTTGATGACGGGTCATCTTTGCATGTGACTATTGCCAAATGGCTGACACCGAGCGGGTTCTGGGTAAACGAAAAAGGCTTAACTCCTGATCAGGAAATAAAAAACAATCCTGACACTGAGGCAGATGAGCAGCTTGATGAGGCTGTTAAGTATATAGAAAAGCTTTAAGCTTTTTTTAAGATTCCTGAGTTAGAAATAATAACATTCGATTTAAAACACTGAAGTATGAATAAGCCCTTACGAAATTTAGTTTTTACACTATTAATTTTATTTATAATCGGTTCATCGGCTGTCGGAGGGGCGGTTGCCGACAGGCTGTTTGGGATAAAACCGATTGATTTTATAACGTCCCGCATAAATAGCTCTTCCAAGCCGGGAGTTTCCTCAATTGATAAAAAGATAGTGAATGAAGAATCAATTGTTATTGATGTTGCTGAACGTGTTTCTCCATCGGTTGTAACCGTCTCGATTGAAACACCTAGAAGAAGGGTCTTGGATTTTTCTCCTTTCGGGGGTTTTCAACAAAGATATGAAGGCGGAGATGCCCAAGATATAGGTACCGGATTTATTGTAAGCTCGGACGGATTGATAGTTACAAATAAACATGTAGTTTCACTTGACGGAACGTATAAGGTAATCACGAAAGACGAAAAAGAATATGAAGTCAAAACAATCAGCCGGGATCCTGCAAATGATATTGCCGTAATCAAAATTGATGCAACCGGTTTAAAACCGGTAGATTTGGGGGATTCATCAAACCTTAAAGTCGGTCAGTTCGTGGTTGCAATCGGAACTGCATTGGGAGAATTCAGGCATACCGTAACAACGGGTGTGATATCAGGACTCGGACGGGGGATAACTGCCGGTGATTCATTCGAAGGCTACGTTGAGCGTCTTGATGATGTTATTCAGACTGATGCTGCCATTAACCCCGGAAATTCAGGTGGCCCGCTTCTTGACTCGAACGGTCTTGTCATCGGTATAAACGTTGCAGTTGCCCAAAGCGCTCAAAATATCGGTTTTGCGATTCCTGTAAACGTTGTAAAGTCTGCGCTTGACCAATTCAATCAAAACGGTAAGTTTGCATCCCGCGCATATTTGGGAGTTGAGTATCAGATGATATCAAAGCAGTCTGCACTTCTTAATGATGTTCCCCAGGGAGCATATGTTGTCAATGTTGTTTCTGGGTCTTCTGCTGAAAACGCGGGTATCAAGAAAGATGATATTATTGTTTCGATTAACGGTGAAAAAGTGGCTGATTTTGAAAACGGATTATCCGATGTTATTAAAGATAAAAAAGTAGGTGATAAAGTTGAAATTGAATTATACCGAGACGGACAGACTGTCAAGGTAAATGCCACCCTTAGCGAAACATCCGAATAGCCTCACTTTTTGCATATATTCCCCAGATAGTTGACTCAAATGGTATCAAAGTGGTATATATTGCTTTACAAATAGTTATGCCGTCTTCCGAAGTTCTTACAAAATACTTGGCCAGTAAAAGACCCTCAGCTGAAGATTATTACGTTAAATTGGATCAATACCACGTTTTCCCTGATAAAAAAATTATAGATTTGAAAAGGGAAGAAGGCTTCAGGGATTTTATTCGCAAACAAAATGTCACATTTAAGCAGCGGGCTGGTATCAGTATGATCTTGGGCAGTGTTGAACGTGTTCATCTTCGTGATCCGGGAGGGGGGGTTCTTGAAACTTACGAGCTTACAGTTGGAGACATTCGGGAATTAAGCGACCAGGATTTACGAAAATTGACCGGAGACAGGGGAGTAAAAGTACTGCGAAAATTATTCGGTGGAGGGAACGATGCAGAAGAAAAACCAAGTGTACCACCTTTTTTACAGGGGAGGGTGTCAAGTAAAAAACAGGCTTTATTGAAGGACTGAGGTAGCTTGAAGTATTTTATCCAAGTCTCCATCTAATATCATTTCAAGATTATGCCAGCTTTTTTTGATTCTATGGTCTGTTATCCGACCTTGCGGGAAGTTGTAAGTTCTGATTTTTTCTGCTCTGAAACCCCTTCCGATGGCTGACCGATATCCGGCAACGGTCCGTTCTTTTTCCAACTCCGCCTTTTCCCAGAGCCTGGACCGCAAAAGTGACATTGCGATCTCTCGATTCTGCTCCTGAAAACGCTCTTCAGACGCCGTGACGACGATTCCAGAGGGCTTATGGGTAAGACGAACTGCAGTAGATACTTTGTTGACATTTTGACCTCCATGACCGCCTGATCGGTAAAATTGGATTTCAAGATCCTGTGGATTAATATGAATATCTGTTTCTTTTATTTCCGGTAAGACAGCAACGGTTGCGGTTGAAGTATGAATCCGTCCTCTTTTTTCCGTGGATGGAACACGCTGAACGCGATGGACACCTGATTCATTTTTTAGTAAGTCAAAAACATGAGGTGCAGAAATTGCGACCGATAGATCTCCAATAGGAGTAATTTTCCAGCCTTTTTTAACGGAATAACGCATATACATCCTTAAAAGATCAGATCCCCAATTTTTTGCTTCATCTCCGCCTGTTGCACCCCTGATTTCGATGTATGCTTTTTGTTTGGGATCCTGATAATTTTGCCAATCGTTCATAATTTAGTAAAAAGCGAATAGAGAAAAGAGAATAGAGTAGCTAGTTTTTGTTTTTCTTGCTCTTTTTTGTTAATTTCCGGAGATCCTCCAATGTTTCAGGCCGATCAAGTTCTTTTTGAATCTTTCGTTCTTTTTTTAGCTTTCTTTTTTCAGATTTGGAAACGACTTTTGTTTGAGCTTTTTTTGTTTTAGCCATAAATGCATCAACCCGTCCAGCCGTGTCAACATATTTCATCTGGCCGGTATAAAATGGGTGGCAATTATAGCAAACCTCAACTTGGATTTGAGGAACGGTTGCACCGATTACAAAACTGTTGCCGCAGGCACAGGTAACTTTGCATTCTTCGTACCATTTGGGATGAATTGCTGTTTTCATAATCAAGTTTAATGTGACAAGTGACAGGTTATTCAGTCACGGGTGAATTATACCAAAAGTGAAGAAGAACTTAAAGAAGTATTTGCAGGTATATGATAATAAAGTTTTTTAATCCCGGAGGAAGCTAAACCACGGTGGCTTCTTGGGTTTGTTGGATTTTTCTTTATTTGCTGCAATTTTGGCTTTTTGTTGCCGATCTCTCAAAGCTAGATCTGTTATTTCATTGTGAATATCGAGTACTCTTTTAACCTCCTCACGTTTTACATCCTCGTAATATCCCTTATCGTTCATAGCTAAGGCAATTTGGTCCACAATTCTGTTTATAAGTTGATTGTTTTCTCCGGGTATTTTTACCGTTACCAAATTTTCGTCTAAGTGAACATTAAAACCTTTATCTCTTAAAGTAGTTTTTCTTAAAACATCGTGAGCAATTGATAATAAATCATTGGCTTCGTTACTTGGTGTAGTTGTTGTTAAACGCTGTTCAGTACTTCCGCTAATGGTGTTTGAACCTGAAGCAACAGCACTTTTATTAATTTTATACGCACGTGCATTGACGGGAAGTCTTGGTTCTGGAGGATTTAGAATTGGATCGAATTCGTGCTTCATATTAAATAACTTCTGCTTATTTTAATGCAAATTTAACAAACTCCAACTGCTCCGGCTTGAGTTCGGTGAAAGAATCTTTAGAATTGGTATCGTCATGACTATATCCCATTTCCTTCAAAATACCGGCAATAAATTTGGATCTTTTAACATTCGCATGGATAACAATTCCTTCTCCGTAATATTCTTCTAATTTTACCGGTTTTTCTAAGGATTGATTTACAATGTTCTCTGCTAATCTTGCAGCCACAATAACATCCTCGGCTTCATTAGTGGTGGGTCTTTTGGGCGACTTATTCAGCCATCGACCCAATATTCCATCGGGTTTAAAGCAGTCCGGACTATCCTTTGTCATCGAACCGGTGAATTTATACGCACGTACATTGACGGGAAGCACTGGTTCCGGAAGATTGAGTATTGGATCTTGTTCAAATCTTGGCATACGAGTTGACCAAATAATAGCACCTCATAATATTTAGTCAATTGTTATATTCGGATAGGTCCGGGGATTTCTTCGATAGGTTTTGTTGCCGGAAATGAAATACAAGTAACGATTACTCCTTTGT
Source organism: Patescibacteria group bacterium (assembly GCA_035291665.1). Lineage (GTDB taxonomy): Bacteria > Patescibacteriota > Microgenomatia > UBA8517 > UBA8517 > DATDRP01. The sequence goes on from DATDRP010000001.1 coordinate 110,881, forward strand.
TACACCGGGGGCAAACGTTTGCCTTCCTCAACCCAAAATCGTTGTTTTCAACCATTGAAGTGACAATACAGGGTTGATTCTGATCCGGGCTGCCTGTTTTCCTTCCAAACTTATTGATGTAAAACATGAATCTCTTATCCCCAATAACAGGTCCGGTGATCCTGACGCTATCATTATTTGTTTCCTCGTCAGAACAGCTAAATAGATTCTTATTTTCCATATTTATTTGAAAACTAAAACTATAATGGGTGAATTATATATATTCAATGCGGTTGTAGTCAATTTTTTAAATTACTGAATTATTTTCCGGGTTCTGGATTTTACCTCCGCAATGCCAACTCCAAGGATGACTACAGCTGTTCCGATGACGAATGGTACAGATAAACTTTCCCGAAGCCATAATAAGGCAAGAGGAGCAGAAAATAGGGGGGATAAGTAACCGAATAAAGTCGCTTCCGAAGCCTCGATATTTTTTTGACCTTCCTGATATAAATAATAGGCGAATGACCCTGAAATCACGGCGAGGTACCAAACACCAAGATGTGCTTTCAGTGGAGCAGTTGAAATCATCAAAAGGAGGTTTTTTATACCATCGCTCTGATATATTGCAAAAGGTAAAGTTGTGACAAAACCGATCAGAAACATATAAGTTGTCATCATCATATTGTCGATTTTATGTTTGAGTTCGGTTTTACTGATAATCACATAAAAAACCCATGCAACATTGGCCGTAAGTATAAGAAAATTTCCGTACATCGCGTCAGTAGCAAAGAGCCCGCCTTCCAGCATGGGTTGGATAATTATCATCATCGTACCAAGGAATGCTATTACAACTCCTATTAATTCCCGCCGGGTTATTTTTTCTCTGAGGAGTATCACACCCCCAATAATTACCATTATCGGTGCCGTATTACCGATGACTGTTGCATCCAAGACGGTAGTTTTATCGAAACCCAAAAACAAAAGTCCCAAGTTGACGGAAGAGCCCAGGATCCCGGCGATTGTCAGAGCTGCAAATTCGCGTTTTGTTTTTGGAAGTTTAGGTTTTAGGGCAAGTGCAATTGGGAGCATCAGAAGTGCTGAAATAAAAAAACGGTAGGCCAAAAAAATCATTGGCGGAAAGTCGGGGAGGGTGTATTTTATGACAGGTCCGGCGACACCCCATATTGCAGCCACTATCAACAGGTATATATACGACCTTTTACGTTTGGGATCCATACCTATTCATCATATAAAAATATAATATGGAAAGGCAAGAAGAAATACAGATAAGAAATTAGGAACATAGGAATTAAGAGAAAAGGGAAAAGCGAAAAGAAATGGAAAATGAGTTGTGGGAAGTGAGAAGTGGGAGATGGGAAAGAAAAGATATAACACTTTTACTGGGCTTTAATCAATCCGGCGACTGAGTTGGTAAAAACTTTCTTTTGCGATTGGGTGGACATGTTTTTAAGCGTGACCGTATCAGACTTCAACTCTTCCGGTCCCAAGATTATTGCATATGGAATTTGTTTTTTATCTGCATATTTGAGTTGTTTATCCAGTTTTGCTTGCGGATCCGGGTAGAGTTCAGTGTTTAAGCCAGAGAGTCTAAGTCTAAGACTAAGTGTAAGGGAATCATTAAAAAGATCGGGGGAAAAAACAGTTACCAATACATCTGAATTGTTAGGTGAAATAACCGGGTATTTATTTAAGAATTTGAGAACTTCTTCCATGACCATGTCTCCCATAGCAAAACCAACTCCCGGAATTTTTACTTTGGAACCAACATCAGAAGTCAGATTGTCATACCTTCCGCCACCCCAAATAGCTCTGAAGCTGCCTCCAACTACCCATCCTTCAAATACCGTTCTTGTGTAATATTCCAACCCCCGGACAATCGAAGCATCGTATTCGACAAATGGTGATAAACCCGCCTTATCCAGATACGAAAAAATACTTTGCAGCCAATCAGATTTTTGGTAACCGTTCTTATCGAGTAAAATTACCAGAAGACTCTCGATTTGTTTGACTGCCAACCCAGCCTCTTTGAGCATTTCTTTGAAATCACCTTCTGATACTTTATCCTTTTTATCAATTATTCCTAAAAGTTCCTTGAATTTATCTTCAGGTATACCTAATTCAGATACCTGTTGAGCCAGAAACTTTCGGTCATTGATTTTAATTTTAACTTCATCCGGAGTTAATCCCAATTTTTGATAAAAAGATGCTGCAATAGCAATGATTTCGGCATCAGCCTCGGGACTATCCGGTCCCAAAATATCAATATCCCATTGAAAAAATTCCCTGCCCCTGCCTTTTTGCGGAGCCTCATATCGAAACCTTCTTCCGTATGTGAACCATTTGACAGGGAAATTCAAATTGTTTTCGTTTTGAGCAACAATCCTTGCCAGGCTGGGCGTCATTTCCGGTCGCAATGCAACGACATTTCCGGATTTGTCTTCAAAAGTGAAAGCCTGTTTTTTTACTAATTCTTCGCCTGATTTGGCAGCGTACAACTCCAGAGGTTCAATAGTCGGTCCTTCATACTCCTGAAAGCCAAACGACTCGGAAACCTTTTTCAGATTTTGGTAAAACCAGTTTTGAAACGCCATATCGCCGGGTAAAAAGTCCCGAAAACCTTTTAATATTTGTATTTGCTTTTTCATAATAATTTGACTAACTATAGCATTTATTAATTTTTTCTAAAAGCATTTTAATTGCACCATTGGAATTTTCTGCTTTTTCAATTTTTGTAAGCATCCTTTCGTCTAGATACTTTCCCGCTAATTTTTTTGCCCAACCCTCCACAGAAGTCAGAGCTACGATGGGTTTTTGCTTTCTATATGCTATTGCCAACTCTTGTAACGTGCCCGAACCTCCTCCTATCGCAATAATTCCGTCAGATGATGCGATTAACAGCGACTCACCACCCGTAGAATTCATATTGCTTACAATTTCCACATCCACATATTTATTAGCTGTACCCCGAGAGTCATTTTTTACAATTCCAACCGTTAGGCCACCGTATTTTTTTGCACCCCTACAAGCGTATTCCATGACACCACCTTTTCCTCCACATATTAAGATTCCACCGTATTGTGCAACTAACTTTCCTATGTTTTCTGCAATTTTATTAGCTTTAGATAATCTTGAAGAACCCCTTGGATATTCTTCCACTCCTGCGGATCCTATTACTCCTATTTGCATATTCTTACACCTCCTTTCAATAAGTCTATTAACTCATCTGGTTTGTCAGAGAATTTGTTTGCATATATATTTCTGATAACTTCCGACTTATCCGATGAACCGGTTAGAGTCGATAGACTATTGATGGGGGGTTGTCCTGAACCACCTTTGTATCTTATGGCAGTAAAAATTTTATCAAAACGATTCAAATTATCTTGATTTTTGTTTTTCCTATCATATAAAAACCATGAAGCGATTGATATCTTTAAATTATTGGGGTAATAGGAAGAAGTCCAACCAAATCGAATATCTGAATCGGGTTGAATGGTGATTTGTTTAGAATTGAAATAAAACTCTGACATTTCAGCAATCTTATTAACTGTACTGCCAGTGACTATTACATCGTCGACAATAAATTCAGATTTCGCCCCGTTATTTTTTAGAATATTTATCAGATTTTTTGGAAAATTTACATTCGGTATGGAATTGGGTCTATCTCGTTCAGTGTTAACAGAATAACATTTACTTACCGAATTCTTGAGTTGATTATATATGGGTAAACTACCAAAATTAGGGCATACAACGAGTGGATTTTCGACAAGTTTTACGCTGATTAAGTTTAAAAGTTTTTGATTTAACTCATTAAAATTGAAAAAAATCAAATTACGGTTGGAAAGTGATTCAATTTTTTCGAGAACATAAGTTGATATACCCAAATCATCTATAATCAGATTTGTGTCATCTGGAACTGTCAAACACTCGTTTGAAATTATATTTTCATTTTTTTGTAATTTTTCCATATTTTTACTCCATAAAAAACCCCGATTAAATCGGGGTTATCGAGTCTGACTAATTAGGTTTTTCTCCACTAAAAAACCCACCGGTTTGGTGGGTTATTTTCAATCACAAATCCACCAACCGAGTCAGACCCGGCTGGTGTGATGAACCAAGATTAAAGTCATTGTTTTCATGATAAGTTGATATGATACTTCAGGGAGTAAATTAAGTCAAATTTGGTTTTTCGATTTTACTGACTCTTCCTTGCAGATCAATGATATCTTCATTAATTCTCATATGAGAAAATTGATGTACGGCATCGTTTTCCTGCATCTTCTTGAGCTCGCCAAGAAGTTCCACTTTGAGATCGGTCATTTCCGATTTAATATTTTTTTCCAACTCTTTAATGTCTCTCTTTGTAGCAATATCGTTTTTGATCATATCAATATAATGCAGTCAATGGCCCGGTCCTGTCAATTCGCATTTACTGTATCTGCCTCAGGATAGGAGATGATGTGGAGCATGCGGATTATCAGATTTTCATCAGTTACTCCATAAGTGAGAATTACGGTAGATCCAATTTCGATATCGGAAAAGATTGCCTTTTTGGGGTCATTGATATCACCGTCGGTAAACTTTGAGGATTTGGATGTGGTGAGTTGATAAATCTTATCATCAGAAGAACGAAGGGAAATTGAAGATTTTCCGATATCATCAACAGTTCCGAGAATAACTTTGACGCTCTCAGGATTTTCAACTGATGTGACCAAGATCCGTAAAGTTACAAGAACATTTTTATCATCCAAATATCCAAGAGCCAAAATATAATCTCCGATTGCCAAATCGGAGTATTTTATATTTTGGGATTTTGTTGTTAATTTCGAGAATGTTGTTTTTCCTTCGTCTATTGCAAGATACTTTATTTCCTGACCATCTGATTTCATTTGAATTGAACCATTCGATATGTCGGTTATTGTTCCGCCAAAAAAGGTATATGCTTTTTTTGCATTTTCAAGCCGTTCGTCAACCGAGTTCTCATCACCACCAGTGTCAACCTGTTTTGAAAACTCCGATGAATAAACTATTGCAACGGAAGTTTCCTGGTTTTCACCGGAATCTGAAAGGGAGTTGATCTTAATGATGTTTTTTGCGGGTTCCAGTTCAAATTCCAATTCGAACGAACCGTTATCGGTTTTTATGAATTCATCGTTTTCTCCATTTGTGGCAACGATATATGATCCTGAACGTGTCAATCCGGAGAAGACAACGGGATTGTCGATGACAACTTCATTATCTTGCGGTTTAATGAGTGTTAATCCACTGGTTTGAGTAAGCTTTTGAGTCTCGTTTGAAGCTGAATTATTGTTGGTTGATATACCGGCTGCAGATTCTTTGATTGCTTTATTAGCCCGTAAAAATCCTAATGCTACGACGGTACCGAAAGCAATTCCGAAAATAACGGCGAATATTATTTCTTTACGCATAATGCGGACTAGACAGTTTTTATGGGTTTTGATAAGGGGATTTTTCTACCTTAAGCGAATCATATAAACCCTTTTTATATCAAGCCCAAAGGCAAATAAAACGCAGTCAGCTGTTAATATAGGCTACCCGACTTGATCTTGTCAAGTAAGGTAGACTTTGGTAGGATGCTTAATTAGGTAATAGGTAATTGGAGGGAGTTATGGATATTTCATATTTAGGCCATTCATCGTTCAGGATTAAAACCAAAGATGTTGTAATAGTTACAGATCCGTATGACCCTCAAATGGTGGGCTTGAAGTTTCCGAAGATTGAAGCTGATATCATTACAGTTTCTCACGACCACAAAGATCACAACAACACACCACTGGTAGCGGGAGCCAGGATGGTTGTAAATTCTCCGGGTGAGTACGAAATCCAGGGCGTTTCAATTATCGGTTTTGATTCTTACCACGATGATAAAAAGGGATCCGTCAGGGGGTCAAATACGATGTTTCTTATCGAGTGTGAGGGAGTTAAATTATTACATATGGGCGACCTCGGGCACTTACCAGATAAAAAGATATTTGAGTCGATGGGGGATATTGACGTTCTGATGATTCCGGTAGGCGGAACTTACACAATTGGTTCAAAAGAAGCATCGGAGATAGTTAAGGAATTGGAACCATCATTCATTCTTCCTATGCATTACAAAGTACCCGGATTGAAGGAAGAAACTTTCGGTACTCTTCAAAGTGTTGACGATTTCTTGAAAGAATGCGGTTATGATACCGAAAATTTGGATAAACTGAGTTTCAAAAAAGAGCTTATTGACCCCGAAGTAACAAAAGTTATAGTTCTAAATAAGAAGTAAACTAGCGCTGCCCTCATAAAGAAAAGAAATGGCCGATGGATCTTTGGATTCAAAAAATATTAAAGTTCCGCCTCATTCCGTTGAAGCAGAATTGTCCGTCCTCGGAGCTATGCTCATCGACAAGGATTCTGTGATAACAATTGCGGAATTTTTAAAATCGAACGACTTTTACGATAACCGCCATAGCGAAATCTATAAAGCGATGCTTGATTTATATGAGGAGAGAGTACCGATTGATATTTTGACCGTTTCCGAAAAATTAAAAAAGCAAAAATCTTTAAAGAGAATAGGCGGAAGTGCGTATCTTGCGGAGTTGGCAAACTCCGTTCCGACGGCTGCTCATGTTGAACATTACGGAAGAATTGTCAAAAACCTTTCGACAAAAAGGTATCTCCTTAATTCAGCTTCGAGAATTGCGGAAATGTCATTTGATGAGGGTTTAAGTTCTGACGAGATATTGGATAAAGCGGAAGGAGAGATATTTTCCCTGACGCAAAGCAATCTTGCAAAATCTTTCACATCTGTAAGAGAAGCCCTCGAAGAAAGTTTTGACCGTCTTGACGAGCTTCATAACCGGTCAGACGGTCTTAGGGGGATCCCGACCGGCTTTAAGGATCTGGATGATACACTGGCAGGATTTCAACCCTCAAATCTGATTATTTTGGCTGCGCGGCCTGGTGTTGGTAAAACGGCATTGGCACTCAACATTTCTCAGATTGTTGCTGTTAAATATCAAAAAAAAGTTGGTTATTTCTCGCTCGAGATGAGCAAAGAAGAGCTTGTCGACCGTCTTTTGGTTGCTCAAGCAGATATTGATGCCTGGAAACTTAAAACCGGAAAATTATCAGAGACCGATTTTACTTCATTATCAAATGCCATGGGAGAACTGGCAGAAGCTCCGATTTATATCGATGACACTCCCGCACTTTCAATTCTGGAGATGAGGTCCAAAGCAAGGCGACTTCAGGTTGAAAAGGGGTTGGATTTGATTGTTGTTGATTACTTACAACTTGCAAGATCGCGTCAGCTTGAAAACCGAGTCCAGGAAGTTTCTGAAATTTCCCAAGGTCTTAAAAATTTAGCCCGTGAACTCAAAGTCCCGGTTATGGCTCTTTCACAGTTATCCCGGGCAGTTGAATCCCGGGGTGGGCCCAAAAAACCCCAGCTTGCAGACCTTAGGGAATCGGGCAGCATCGAACAGGATGCAGATGTTGTAATCTTTTTATGGCGTGAGGATGATGATAACTTTGAAAATATCCAGCTGGATATTGCCAAACACAGAAACGGACCTCTGGCAACAGTGAAGCTCTTCTTCAGAGGGGACCGGATTAAGTTTTACGGCCGCGATACGAAACGTAGTTCGTGAGTGGACACAAGGTTCTTTGGAAAAGGTTCTTACGGGAGAGATACAAAACGAAGTTCGTAAACGGATATTTAGTAACTTACAGTAATACACTATTGTGGTAATTGTTTCTACATCGGTAAACTTAAGTAGCTGACAATAAGGTGAATTTTCCAGTATAATTCTCTGGAATTTGTTAAAATATAAGTAATAAGCCGAGGTGGCGGAATGGCAGACGCGCAGGTCTCAAAAACCTGTGAGCCTTAAAGCTCGTGGAGGTTCGACTCCTCTCCTCGGCACTTGTTAAATAAAAAATATGGATGACAATCGAATACAAAAAGTTGCGGATATTTTGGTGAATTACAGCCTCAAGGTAAAAAAAGGAGAAAATGTAATTCTTGCTTCCGATATTGAAGGTAAGCCATTAGCGCTGGAGGTATATAAACTCCTTGTTCAGAACGGTGCGGGTGAGATCAGGCTGAAGTTGGGAAGCTATGAGTTTGATGAAGCATTTTTCAAATATGCGACCACCGAACAGCTTAAGAACTTCCCCAAAATTTCGGATTTCGAAACCAAAAATACGGATTGCGTAATCAGGATATCTGCACCAACCAATACCAGAGCGTTAAGCAGTATTGATCAATCAAAGATTGCGCTATATTCAAAAACTACACAGTCAATCCAAGATTACAGGGTTGAGAAAACTCGCTGGGTGATAACGCAATATCCAACAAACGCCCAAGCCCAAGAAGCCGATATGTCTTTGGACGAATACCAAGGATTTGTTTTTAAGGCGATAACCGATGTAGATTGGCAAAAGATGTTCAAAGAGCAGGAAACCTTGCGAAATCTTTTGGATCAAACGAAAATTGTTAAAATTAAGGCTGATATGACAGATCTTACGCTTGATATAACCGGACGTAAGGCTGAAAATGCAGGCGGGGAGTTTAATATGCCCGACGGAGAAGTGTTTACGTCTGTTATTGAAAATAGCGCCGATGGTTATATCACATATTCATATCCGGCTTTGTTTCACGGACGGGAATTTCAAAATGTCCGGCTTGAATTTAAGAAAGGAAAAGTTGTTAAAGCTTTGGCTGACAAGAATGAAAAAGATTTGAACAGTATTCTTGATACAGATAGCGGCGGCAGATTTATTGGGGAACTGGGAATCGGTAACAATTTTGCCATAAAAAAGTTTACCAAAAATATCTTGTTTGATGAGAAAATTGGTGGTAGTATACACATCGCGCTTGGTCGGGGATACAAAAAAACACTTAGCAAAAATATTTCAGCGATTCACTGGGATATGATTAAAGATTTACGCGTACCCGCCTCCGCTGAAGCTTCGGCGAGGCAAGGTGGGGAATTGTGGTTTGATGATAAATTAGTCCAGAAAGACGGAAAATGGATGATTAAGATGTAAGCGATGAGGAATTGGATGTGAGTGTGAGAAGTGGTAATAATCCAAATGGAAATTAATGAATTGAACAATTTATTAGAAATAAAAAATTAAGAATTAGAAATTTAATAGAAATGATTAATGTAACTGATTTGCGTGCCGGGACAACCTTCAAATTTGAGGGAGCTCCATTTGTGGTTCTGAAGTACGAACACGTCAAAATGGGAAGGGGTTCAGCGACGATAAGAGTAAAAATTAAAAATCTTGAAACAGGGACTGTTCTGGAACATTCTTTCATCAATTCGGCAAAAGTTGAACCGATTTCAACATTGAGAAAAAAGCTTCAATATTTATATGGAGATGGAACTAATTATACTTTTATGGATCCGATATCTTTTGATCAGGTCGATCTTTCAAGAAGTGTTATAGCCGATGCAATAAATTATATTAAAGAGGGGGAAAGCGTTAATATTCTCTTCTGGGACGAAAAGCCTTTATGGGTGGAATTGCCTCCCAAGATGGAATTTAAAATAAAAGACACACCTCCCGGAATTAAGGGGAATTCTGCCAGCAACATGTACAAAGATGCAGTTTTGGAGAACGGGATTTCCGTCCGGGTACCTTTATTTATTAATATCGGAGATAAGATTCGAGTGGATACGAGATCCGGTGAATATGTTGAGAGAGTGAAATAAAAAAAGACTAATTCGACAATCAGCTTCAGCTAAAAATCCAAATTACTGCTGCAACTACCACCAGGAATTGTGTAAGAACCCCCCAATAAATATTAGTATTGTTCTGATGCTTGCGCTGGAAGCCAAGCCAAGATTTGATCCAGTATTGGTCGAAGTTGAGAAAGAAAAATGGTGCTTCAATTAAATCCGGAAGGACCGCAAAAAATGCCCCCAACATTACAAAAGTAAAAGATTCGATATCAGGCAATTTCATCATTGCAATTGACGTGCCGAAGATAAGTGCAGCCGTGGAATCAATTATAATGATTTTTAAATCTCTGGTAAAAGGACGGCTGAGTTTTTTTGTTTTGTCTCCAAGGTGCGGGTTCCAATGGGGGATTTCATCGAGTATAAAGTGACTTAAGAAAGCTGCCGGAAGAGATATCCAAGGATTACCGATTTTGTACACCAGCGCTGCCCCTACGATTGCATGAGGTAATTCGAGCATAAAAATAATCTTAATCCAGTCATATTTAGAAAGTCAAATGGGGTAACATTTATGGATAAGTATAATTACGTAGTAAAATATATCTCGTGAATAATTATTTTCTGGGAATTATATTACAGCCTATCGGAATTGTAGTATTTTTATATATAACTTGGAGGAGATTGAAAGAGGATTATCTCTCCAGTCAGATATTCAATCTTCTGTTTACGAACATATTAATAATATTAGCCTCAATTATCGTAACTAATTATTTTTTGCGTGATTATATTTTCTGGGCATTTTTGATTGGTTTTTTGATAGGAAGCGTTTTCGCTTCGATAAAGTTCGGTCTGAAATTTATTGAAGTTATTGAAGCAGAAGTATTTGCAATTCTGTTTTATTTTACAATCATATTTTTAAGATTTATACCCTTGGGAAGTGTGAACGAATTACTTTTGTTGGCGACTTTTGTACTTCTTATTCCTATATTTATTATGGTAGAAAGGAATTATAAAAATTTTGCCTGGTACAGATCAGGAAGAAGAGGATTTACATCGATGTTTATAATTGGCCTTTTTTTTCTGATAAGATCTTTGATTGCACTGATAAATCCAAGTATGGTATTCTTGTTACTAGATTATGACCCTATCATATCTGGTATAATTTCCTTTGTATCATTTTCAATAATATTTTATTTGGGGAGAAAGTAATTATATGTCAATAAAGAAAACATCAGGTAAAGCAAAAAGATCATCGGGGGTACTGACAATTCCTTCAAAACTACTTGACCCGGTTGCCAAATTCTTGAAATCAAGCTTAAAAAATCTTGAAAACAGAAAAAAGACCATTTCGAAGGAAGACCCTTTCAAAAACACCTCCAGATTATCCGACAACGCTTCACCTGATGCTGATGCTGAAGAACAGTTCGGTCACGCGAGAACATCAGCAATAAAAGAGCAACTCGATAAAAAAATAATTCAGACTAAAAAGGCTTTATCCATGATAAAGATAGGGAGATACGGTATTTGCGAAGATTGTAAAAAATTTATTGATACAGACAGATTGATGGCATACCCGGAAGCAACGTATTGTGCTTCATGTCAAGCGAAAAGAGAAAAATAAATATAGGAAAAAATTTTAAAACTAGTGAGATATAATTCTTCTTGGACATGTCTAATCCTCAAATTATATACAAAGATACAGACTTGATAATTATAGATAAACCAAGCGGATGGGTTGTGAATAGGGCAGAAAGCGTTAAGGTTCCGACTGTTCAGGATTGGTTGGATAGCGAATTGGATTTTAAAAAAGAGGTTGGTGAATCAAAAAATCTTAAAAATAATCCGGCGGATGATTTTACGGGAAGAAGCGGAATAGTCCATAGGATTGATAAGGAGACAAGCGGACTTTTGCTAATCGCCAGAAATGAAAATTCTTTTAAAAAACTTCAAGATCAATTTGCGAAGCGTATCGTAGAAAAAACTTATATCTGTTTAGTTCACGGCAAGCTTGATATGCCGGAAGGAATAATCGACGCCCCTGTCGGCAGACTTCCATGGAATAGGGAGAGATTCGGAGTTTTACCCGGAGGGAGGAATGCGTTAACCCGCTATAAACTCATTAGAGAATATATACGTGAGAAAGAATATTTTAGTCTTCTGGAGATTTACCCAAAAACGGGGAGAACTCATCAGATCAGGATACATATGAAGCATCTGGGTCATCCAATTGTATCAGATACATTTTATGCAGGTCGAAAAACAGCAAGAAATGATCGGCAATGGTGTGGAAGAATATTTTTACATGCTGCAAAAATTACTTTTATACAGCCAACGAAAGAAAAACAGATCATAATTAGTACTCCATTACCTGTTGACCTTTCTCAGGTTATAAAAAACCTAAAAGTAGTGCCTTTACAGCCTCGTTAAAGGCAGTGTAAACTTAAAGCTGTTCTAGCCATATGGATTTTTATAATATAGCTCTTGGATTGGTTGTTGCTGCAGCTTTCGGGTACTTAGCCAAGGTCCTCAAACAGCCACTTTTGGTCGGATATCTGTTTGCAGGAATTTTTATAGGATTAACAAGATTTCTTGGAAATTCACACTCATTTGATGAGTTGGGTAAAATCGGAATTACACTTCTTTTATTTCTTCTTGGATTGGAAATGAATTTGAAAGAACTTCCAACAATAGGTAAAGCTGCTTTTATGACAGCTATTGGTCAAATAATTCTGACAACTTCGCTGGGAATGATATTGGCAATAATATTGGGATATTCGGTTATAGGCTCTTTATATATCGGAATCGCGCTCTCATTTTCTTCAACAATTATTATTGTAAAATTGCTCTCCGATAAAAGTGATTTGGGAAGTTTACACGGAAGATTGTCTGTGGGTTTACTATTGGTTCAGGATTTTGTAGCTATAGGAGTGTTAATAGTTCTGACAGCGATAGGGGATGGCGCTTCCGGATTTTATCCGATTTTAGTAATTTTACTGAAAATGGTATTTCTAATTGTGTCGGTTTATTTTCTATCTAAAAAATTAATAGTTATTATTTTTGAAAAATACTTTTCCCAACCTGTGGAGTTATTGTTTGTTGTCAGCATTGCCTGGGCATTGGGAATAGCTGCATTTGTTGGGGGTCCTTTTGGTTTGACGATTGAAATCGGCGGCTTTCTTGCAGGATTGGCTTTGTCGAATTTACCGGAGCATCTTCAAATAGTTTCGAAAGCAAAACCACTTCGGGACTTTTTCGTAATCCTGTTTTTCCTATTTCTCGGAACACAGTTCGTTTCAGCATCCCAAATATGGGCGATTATACCCAAAGCTTTAATATTCTCCATATTTGTCTTGATTGCAGATCCGATAGCGGTTTTATTACTCCTTGGTTTATTCGGTTATAAGAAAAAAACATCATTTCTGACAGGTATTACGGTAGCTCAAATATCTGAATTTTCGTTTATTATCATGGCTGCAGGAGTAACGCTTGGGATTGTAACTTCATCGGATGCAACAATGATGTATCTTGTGGGTATATTTACGATGACTTTATCCACCTATCTGATTATGAATTCAGAAAAATTATATCTTAAACTGAAAAAATATCTTAATGTTTTTGAAAAGGAACATTCTCTGGAAATATCATCAAAAAGTACTGTTTCCGGACTCAAAAATCACATCGTTCTGATCGGCTGCGACAGAACGGGAACTTCAATTCACAAATATCTAGATAGGAAAAGTATTCAACATCTGATTGCAGATATTAATCCTTCGGTTATTTCAAGATTGTCAGGTGAAAAAGCGAATATAATTTTTGGCGATGTGGAGGATCTTGATATCTTGTCTGAAATGAGATTACCCCAAGCAAAGATGATGATTTCTACTGTCAATGTGTTGGATACAAATTTGGTAGTACTTAATTACTTAAAAACGGAAGGTATTAAAATAATAAAAATAGTAAAGGCTCTTAATAAACACGATGCTTTACAACTTTATGATGCCGGTGCGGATTATGTAATAGTACCTGAAATTGCAGCCGGTGACCATTTGAAGCATTTACTAATGCACTACGATTACAATTCTGCAAAATATGCCAAATTAGGCAAATTAAATTATGCGGGTATGATTAAATAATAGTATTAAATTAATTTTTTCACTTAATAAACAAAATAATGGCTATAAAAATCAGAAGGTCGGGATATTTACATAAAAGAAAACAAATTCCGAATAAGAGGGGAGTAAGTAAATTTTTCGGAAGGAATGTGTTAATTATAAGTTTAATTCTATTTTGTCTAATTTTTATAATTTATTTTTTTCTGTCATTTAAAGCTTCAGCCTGGAACAATTTTCAAAATCTATTAATTATCAATTCATTGGAAAATAATGATTTGTCTATTTTATCTATCGATAAGAAGAATGATAAAATATCTCAACTTGTGGTTTCCGGGAATACAATATTTGATGCGTCGTTTAATTTTGGCAAATACAGGGTAAAAAATTTATATGAGTTGGATAAAAGCCAGAAATATCATGGAAACCTGTTACTGACTTCAGTTCAAAAAAACACTTTTGCACCAGTTTATATGTGGACAAAGCACAACCTTATGGATATCAAGCCAAACAAATTCTTAAAAATCTTATCGTACCTCTCAGATAGTTCTGAAACTAATATGAGCCTAACTGATCGTATATCTTTATTTTTATATTTATTGCCGAGGAATCGGGATATTACTATAACTAAGCTGGAAGAAACGGGTTTTGTTAAAAAAAATAAAGATACTGATGGAGAGTCATTGGTTACCGGTGATAGACTTCCGACCGATTTGGCGATTTTATGGGTAAATGACTATGTGTCGGAAAATCAAACGAGATTCGAGATTATAAATACTTCGAATGAAAGGGTTCTTCCTGATGGCATATATAAAATATTCGAAAGCTCCGGGGCAAAGGTATCCAATTTGGTGAATAATACCGATTATAAGATAGGCAGCGATGCTAATTGCGTTGTCGTGTCGGAAGATTCAAAGCTCTTGTTGTATTATGCAAGTATATTTCGATGTAGGACTGTAAAGAGAACCGAGAGCGAACTTTTTGATTTTTCAATTGCAGTAACGAAAAAGTTTATCGATATTTACCGCTAAGTATTTTTAGATTTCACTATCGGAGGAACCGTCTATAATTTCACTTTCGTCAGCCTCATCACTATTAAACTCTGCTTTGGGTTTCTCATGGACAAGTTCCGGAGGTGTATATGATACATAGTTAAATTTTTCTGATGAAAATGAGGGGATCAGATTATATTTGTCGGGGCGTTTTATCTCTTTTATAAATATTTTTACCCCGCCGGCATCAATCGACTTAACCAAGGTACTATAAACGTAGCCCAGTTTTATCAATTTCTTTAGGTGTATTGAAACATCATCCGGAATTTTACCTATATGGTCACCATTTTCAGCAGTCACACATATTCGGTGAGAATGTGCGTTTAAATATACTGAATCACCAGAATCCAGGCCAGCAACTGTATTTTTATCTCCAAGATGGATTAAATTTATAGTTTTGGTTTTTCCCGGTTCCTCCAAAAACGCATTTGCCGTTAGAGATGTTGAAGAATTAGATACAGCCACTTTCAGATTGGACCATTTCTGAAGCGACCTGTTGGCAATAGAATTAAATGGGTCAATTTTAACTACTTTTTCTGAAGTTTTTTTTGCTTTTTGAATTTCGTTCAATTCAAAATATGCTCTTGCCAGTCTATTGAGAGCATCTGTATTGTCTTTGTTGAGTTTTAATATCTGGAGGTTCAGATCTCTCGCTTTTTTCCAGTTACCATTAAGTGCAACATTTATTGCTTGTTGGGCAAGTGAGTCATCCATGAGTTAGATTATTATATTGAGTATAATTGTGAGTTTGAAGTTGTCAAGGTGTCAGTTGAGGTATGATAATCCCAACTCTTTTTGGATAAGAGATTGTGATGTATAATTGCATTGTTTGTTCAAAGGTAAACTTTGTAACCGCCAAAAACTATGTCCGGCCATTCACATTACTCAACAATAAAAAGACAAAAAGATGTCAAAGATGCCCAAAAGGGGAAAGTGTTCTCCAAAATGAGCAAGGCTATTTCAATTGCTATAAAAGCAGGAGGCAATGCGGATCCTGAGTCCAACTATAAATTACGTATGGTGATCGATACGGCAAAATCAATGAATATGCCCAAAGAGAATATTGACCGGGTGATAAACCGAGCAAAATCCGAATCAGAGAATCTTGAAGAAGTTTATTACGAAGGTTATGGTCCCAACGGGATTGCAGTAATTGTTGAAGCGGCAACCGATAACAGGAATAGATCTGCTCAGGAGATTAAAAATATTTTCGAAAGGGGAGGGGGTACACTAGCCGGTCCCGGATCGGTATCTTATAATTTTATGACTAAGGGATTACTCCTTGTAGAAAAAGCTGCGGATGCAGATGCACAGATGTTGGCGCTTATTGACCTCGGGGTAGACGATATTAATGACGCCGGAGATGTGCTGGAAGTGTATGTAGCTCCTGACAAAACTGCAGAGTTTCGGGATTTAATAATGCAAAAGGGTTTCAAAGTTACGTCAGCCTCAATAATAAAAAAACCTATAAATCTTCAGCTTATAACTGATAAGGATGCAGTTACGAAAATACTGAAGTTTCTAGACAATCTTGAAGAATACGAAGATGTCCAAAATGTCTTCTCAAACATTGACATACCAGACGATTTGGTAATTTAAACACCAAAAATTGGACATCAACATGATTGATAAACGTAAACGATTTTTTATCTCCTCGATACTTCTGAGTTCGGGTTTTGTAATTATCCAATCTCTTCAAAATCAGCAGGCAAAATTTTTGGGTATTGGAATCCTTTCTCTTTTTTCGATTGTTCTTTTTTATTGGTCATTAAAAGAAGCGCTTGGATTTAATGCATCGCTTTTAGTTTTGATCATGCCCTTATATTTTACAGCCGGAGTGGGTCTCTTTTGGTTTTTACTTCCGGCAAATTTATTCACAAAGATAATAATTTTAGTCTTTTACTCCATCGGGATTTATGTATTTTGTTTAACATCTAATATTTTTACAGTATCGGCATTAAGGACAATTGCTTTATACCGGGCGGCAAAGGGGGTTGGATTCCTGCTAACTCTTTTGTCGCTTTTTTTGGTAGTTGATTCGATATTGTCCCTTAGACTCGTATATTATCTGAATGCATTATTGGTTTTTTTGACCTCCTTCCCTTTGTTTCTACAGGGTTTTTGGACGAGCGTATTGACGAATAAAGTAGATTTTAAGCTTTTACAATTCAGTCTTATATCTTCGTTAGTTCTTGCGCAGACTTCAACGATGATATTTTTTTGGCCTGTATCAGTTGTTGTAGGATCTTTGTTCCTCACGATCACAACATATGTAGTTTTGGCGCTAGGCCAATCAAGGCTTGAAGAAAGGTTATTTTCTCAAACAATCAGGGAATACCTCAGTGTGGGAATTGTCGTTTTAATCGTAATGTTTTTATCAACAAGGTGGGGCGCATAATTATTTTATAATTGATTTTCATTACGCATTAATTTTTTCAATAGAGTATTGAGGAAGGGGAGGAGTGGGGGTGTTATAACCCATAGTTTTATTATAGGGTAAAAGTAACGGTACATATTTTCACGATAATTATAGGACATTTTCACGAGTTGATTATTTAAGACGTCAAAGAAGATAACCCGAATACTTTCTTCAGCAAAGTAGGTACTATTTCATTGATACAGAGTGATATAGTTACTCATTCATTTTGAAGCTAATATACATTTATTAATTGTTAATAACCAATAAAATAAATTTGCATAGGTTACAAATAGCGACGTGTGCTTTTGAAATAGAACGATTAAGGCACTATAAAGAGTCGATCAATAATAAAATTTAATTTATGAATAAGAGCCATAGTCGGGCGGTGTAGCAGTAGCACTACTTCATAGAATTCAATATAATGAGCTGATTGTGGAAAAGTCGGACAGTCATATATCGGAGAATCCATTATTATATTGTCGCACAATATAACTTTTACGACGTTATATACTACAACTAGCTTAGGACTCCTCCGGTAACATTTTTCGCTTATGATAATTATTTATGATTTTATAACACGTAATTAAATCTTATTTTTTCTTCCCTGTTGAACTAGCCCGTAGATATTTGTAAACCGAACTATAACCGAACATAAAGTCAAGTAAAAAGTCTGACTCCCCCGTTTTTAGTTATATTTTAATAAATTGTAAAATAACCGTAAATACGGCGGAAAAAGATCTTTTTTACGATGATCAGATGGTCAACTTTAACGTAAAACCCCCTTTAAAATCGATTCAGTGAAGTCACTTTTTTGACAAAATAAACCGAATGCAATATATTGTTCATCATATGTATAAAGAAAGATATCCACTCACGACAGGAAATATTTCTGAAAATCTTTTGCTTATTGAAAGCGGAAAAATAAGTTTTGACATTGATGCGGTTGCGCAAGGAACATTTGTAAAAGCTTTGAACAATGCAAGTCATATATTTAAAAAAGTAATCTTTAAGAGTGACCTTAAAACATATTGGGAATTAGATAAAATTGCCAGAGCTAACGGAATTGCCGAAAGCGACTCAATGAGATTTACAAAAAGTTTGTGGAATACTCATGATACATATGCAGATTCGCCAAAAGTGTACGGATTTGATAGCATGCTTCGAATGGTTAATGAGATTTCAAAAAGTGAAGATCTGAATTATTATTTTATATCCTCAAGACCGCCCGAATTCTTAGAAACTACGCAAAATTGGTTTTTACAAAAGTATCCCTTCGTAAATACTGAAAATATAAAACTAGGAAGACCTAAAGGTATGTCCGGAGGTATTTATAAATCAATGATGATAAACCAATTCGATATCGGACTTCATTTTGAAGATGTGGTTGATGAAGCGTTGGAAATTGTAAAATATACCAATTGCAAAGTTATAATTGTACCTCAGCCATGGAATATTAATGAACTAACGGAATCTCCAAGAATAAAAAGGCTCGATACTTATTCTTATTTTTCCGGAGTTTGGCCAGTACTCAGGTTTTTATCAAGTCCGCAAGCTCGACAATTCTTATCCGGGTGAATCAGCAAACCGAATTTGCTAATATTATGTCGCACAATCTTATTGACACTTCTTGCCTAATATCCTAATATCTAAATATCGTAGTATCCCATCTTAAATGCCTGCCCAGCGTCAACCACAAAGCGAATGTGAAGATAAAGTTCAAGATTACCTTGAATATCTTGAAGTCGAAAAGGGCTCCTCTACTCTCACTATAAGAAATTATCGTCATTATTTGCTGCGTTTTTGTGATTGGATGAAACACAGCGGCTATCGAATGATGGTACAAGACATTAACCCTGAAATTGTCCGCCAGTACAGGGTGTACCTCGCAAGGCTCCCGGGATCCCGCGGAGTTGGTACAATGAGCCGAAAGACTCAAGGATATCATGCAATTGCAATCAGATCTTTGTTGCGCTGGTTAACAAAAAATGATTTTAAGGTTATGTCGGCTGATAAAATCGACCTGCCGAAAATTGCTGAACGGCAGGTGAAGTTTTTAAGCGGCGATATGGTCGAAAGACTTTTAAATTCTCCGAGCTTGGATAAAATCAACGGTAAGCGCGATAAGGCAATCCTGGAACTTCTATTTTCTACAGGACTCCGTGTTTCAGAACTGGTAAGTATTAACCG
This sequence comes from Patescibacteria group bacterium, assembly GCA_035291665.1. Lineage (GTDB taxonomy): Bacteria > Patescibacteriota > Microgenomatia > UBA8517 > UBA8517 > DATDRP01. Next base: position 130,334 of record DATDRP010000001.1, read on the forward strand.
CGATGATATCAACTTGGACCGGAGGGAATTTGGAATTGTTGGTAAGGGCGGCCGTGCAAGAGTTGTGTTTATTTCCAAACGTGCCGCTGAGTGGCTTGACCAATATATGAAAGCCAGAGATGATAATTTTAAACCGCTTTTTATACACCATAAAGGCAAGACCAATCCTTCTATGGATAATGAGTATATGAGATTAACTCCCCGGTCAATTCAAAGAATGATTAAAAAATATGCTCGGAAGATTAAGTTACCGGTCGATGTGACACCTCATGTTATGAGGCATAGTTTTGCAACTGATTTACTTGTTGCAGGCGCAGATATCAGATCGGTTCAGGAGATGTTAGGGCATAAAAATATACAAACGACGCAAATATATACTCATGTGACGCATAAGCACCTTAAGGATATTCATGAAGCGTTCCACGGCAAAGGAAATTAAGGTATAATTTTTAACACGACAGACAATTTGGATACGAATTTGTAATAGTTCACCCTTTGTTAATCCTCAATATCATCTTTTTCCAATACCGTCATTGCGGCAACACCATCGGCTTTGTTGCTGAAGCGCATAAGAATCACCCCTTGGGTGGACCTACCCATCTGGGGAATATTTCTGACAGGAAGTTTGATGATTTGTCCGTGTTTACTTGTAATTACAATTTGATCAGCCTTTTCTGTGATTAATGATTCTGCTGTAAGGTTGCCGGTTCTATCAGTTACAACTGCTACTTTAACGCCCTTCCCCGCTCTTTTTTGAACCGGGAATAAGTGGGTTGGCGTGCGCTTTCCGATTCCTTTGTCTGAAACTGTCAAAATATCACGAAATGATTTTTTTCGTTTATCGGTGTTGATTTTGTGTTTGGACGGGAAAACTTCCATTCCGATTACTTCATCAGTTGGTGCCAAATTTATACCCTTCATACCGCTTGTAGCCCGCCCCATCGGACGGGTGTTTTTTTCAGGGAACCTTATTGATTTACCGAGTTTCGTTAAAAGGAAGATATGATCATCACCCGAAGTTTCATGGACCGAAACCAGTTGATCGTCACTCGAAAGTCGAATTGCAATAATTCCGGACGCCCTCATATTTTTAAAATCACTAACCCTTGTTTTCTTGACCATTCCTTTTTTAGTAGAGATTATAAGATGCTTACCAAGATTGCTCATCGGGAGTACGGACATTACAGTTTCACCTTGTTCGACGTCCAAAATATTTACAATTGCCTGACCTTTTGCCTGGCGGCTGCCTTCGTTGATATCCCAAACTTTTGTTCCGAATACTTTACCTTTGTTGGTAAAGAAAAGTAAATTATCATGAGTAGTGGCCGAAATAATATGTTCGATTTCATCTTCTTCTTTTGTTGTCATTCCAACAACCCCCTTGCCCCCCCTTCTTTGAGCTTTATAAGTTGTTCTTGGAACCCTTTTAATATATCCGGTCTTTGTTATTGTCACCAGCGTCTGCTCTTTGGGAATGAGATCTTCTTCGGAAAATTCACCGATTTTTTGTTTGTAAATTTTTGTGAGTCTTTTGTCACCGAATTTTAATCTGAGTTCCGTGAGCTCTTCTTTAATAATATCCAATACTTTCTGCGGATTTTTCAAGATTGCTATGAGTGCGTCAATAAGTTTTTTAATCTCCTCGTATTCTTTTTCAATCTTTTCCCGTTCCAACGCGGCAAGTCTCCGGAGTTGCATATCCAATATTGCGGTAGCCTGGATTTCGGAAAACCCGAATCTTTTTATTAAATTATTTTTTGCATCTTCCTGAGTTTTGCTTTTTCTGATAGTTGATATAACTTCATCCAAGTTATCAAGTGCAATTTTTAACCCCTCGAGAATATGCGCTCTTCTTTTTGCCTCGGTTAATTCAAAAATTGTTCTTCTGGTCACAACTCTTTGGCGATGTTTAATATATTCGACAAGAATTTGTTTGAGATTCAATGTGTGCGGAGTCTGATCAACAAGTGCAACAAAATTTGCAGGAAAAGTTGATTGAAGTTTGGTGAATTTATAAATATTATTTAAAACAGCTTTTGGTTTTGCGTCGCGTTTGAGATCAACAACCACCCTCATGCCATCCTTATCTGATTCATCCCTCAGGTCCGATACTCCTACAATTTTCTTGTCTTTGACGAGTTCTGCAATTTTTCTTACCAAGTCTGCTTTATTGACCTGATAAGGGATTTCACTGATTACAATCTGAGTCTTCCCTTTTGAGCCTTCGGTGATTTGTGCAACGCCGCGGACAACAATTCTCCCTCTTCCTGTTGCATACACTTCGCGTAATGATTCAGCATCATATATTGTTCCTGCTGTCGGAAAATCTGGTCCAGGAACGATATCCATCAATTCATCAATTGTTGCATCACTGTCAAAACTAATATTTTCCGGAGAGATATCTTCTGCATTCAATGACTTTTCGGTTCCGGAGGCAACGAGATTTATCTTTTTGATAACAAAATCGGTTTTATCCTCTCTTTGCTTTTGGTCGCTGATAACACTGCCTTTTTCAATGATTTTGATAACTGCGTTTATAATTTCTGTGAGGTTGTGCGGAGGGATTTTTGTTGCCATTCCGACTGCTATACCCTCGCTACCCATCAGAAGCAGATTTGGTAAAAGTGCCGGAAGATATACAGGTTCCTTAAGAGTTGCATCGAAGTTGTCTAGGTAGTTAACGGTATCTTTTTCGATATCTTTGAGCATGAATTGGGATATCGCATCAAGTTTAACCTCGGTATAACGCATTGCTGCAGCCGGGTCACCGTCAACTGAACCGAAATTTCCCTGCCCTTTAATTAAGGGATATCGCAGGGAAAAAGTTTGAGCCATGCGAACAAGAGAATCATAAACAGCCTGATCTCCATGCGGGTGGTATTTTCCAAGAACTTCACCGACAACTTTAGCACTTTTTGTGAACCCTGAAGAATGAGTAAGTCCCATTTGATGCATAGCAAAGAGAATCCTGCGGTGCACTGGTTTTAAACCATCACGGACGTCAGGCAGAGCCCGTGCAACAATGACGCTCATTGCATAATCAACATACGATTTTGAGAGTTCTTCGGTGATTTCGACAGGCTTAATTTTTCCGATATCCATATTGAAAAAGTCAAGGCAAACAAAAGCCTTAGTAGTATAATTTCATTCTACCTCTTTATTGAGGCTGATACAAGGGTAAACCGAGGCTAAGTTTGTTTGTTGGATTTGTGCTTATTAAATAAGTAAATTCCTATCAGTAAGACAGAGACGGTGACGGCTGTCCAATAGATAACAATCCCCTTGAAAAAAGCTGGAACCAAGGTTCCTGCCAGTATATCAGCCGCCTCTCTTTTTATTTCCGTAGATTGTGAAAATATATTAATTATAGAAAACAAAAGCCAGCAAATTACCAATATGATAAAACCTGAGACGGAAAAAAGTGCCCCGATTGAATTTAAACGTTTCCCTACCGGTGTTAAGAGCGAATAAATGATTAATAAAAGAGCTAATGCGCAAATAAGAGCAGCATTGATAATGGTCAAATTCATACCGATTGTGTTTGCCTGTACAAGGTAAGAGACATTTATTTTGGCTTCGGGATGACTTTTGGCGTATTGAATGAGGTTTAGGAAGTCACCCTCAAATTCCTGATATGGAACTCCCTGAACCACGTCTTCAGGTAGGCCCCATTTTTTTATGGGTAAATAAATATTTAAGATACCGGCTTGTCCATTGAAATATTTGTAAGTAGACAAAACATTTGTCTCTACAAAGTCAGAAATGTTCTCTTCTGTTACCGGACTTAAAAATTTATTGATCGCTTCTTCTATTTGTTTTCGTTCATTAGTGGAAAGTTTTGAGTAATCTGTTTTTTCGGAAACCTGATTTTTAAGAAGGTCGGAGAAGAGTGTTTTAATTCCCTTTTCCATAGATGTATACACTCCGGGTGATCTTAAATTTCGAATTACATAATTTTCATTCAATAAAAAAAATTTAAACGATGAAAAGACTAGAAATAAAATAAAAACTATTACGAATAGAAAACCGATTAAGAATTTTAATATTCTCATAAAGAAATTTAATGAGGAGCTTGTTCTCCTTTAGATATTTTTAAACCAATATAACGGATAAATGTGGCATTTTCTGATTCGTGGGTCTGTTCAGAAGAATCAAGTACTACCGGCTTGAATAGACCGTCGGTTTCTTTTTTTACTTCTTCTACAGTAAAAAATCTTTCAACTAATCCTTGGGGGGTTTGATAAAAGTTCTCCTTTAGTTTTAAAGATTTCTCAATTTCAGGATCCTCTTTTGATTTGAGAAGAGTCGCAAAAACTCCCTGATTTTTCAGTACACGATGGATTTCTCGGAATATCTGATCTGTAATTTCGTGACTAAAATAATGAAGCACTGCATGAGCATAAACAACGTCGAATTTATCGGTATCAAATGGAAGTGGTTTTTTTATATCTATATTTTGATAATCAACGCTTGTGATTTTTTGAAAGGTTGCTTCCCATTTAGAAATACTGAGGGCTTTTTCGGAAAAATCAGTGCTTACAACATGATAACCATGATGCGCAAAATATCTGGTATCTTTTCCTAAACCTGCACCCAGTTCAAGAATATTACCTTCCTTCGGAAAATAACTGACTGCAAATTGAGCGAATATCGAAGGATTATCGTCCCATTCAATTTCCTCTTCGTGTTTTTGCCACCAGCCATCCCAAAAATCTTTAGCCTCCATATCATAATAATAAATCTTCCCGCGATATTTTCAATGACATCCTCCACTTTACTTATGTCCGTGGTTTCCCATGAGGGAGGATGATACTTCGATATACTCAGTATCATGCTGAGTCCTATCGAAGCATGACATACCATGCCTGCCGGCAGGCAGGTCAGAATTTCCTCCAGAGGAGGATCAGCCTTTGGATGACAATTCTCTCCGAGTCAGAGACTCTCTGAGTCGGAGACCTCCACGTTCAGTTTACATGAACGTGGTTTCCTTGAAATTGTTATAGATAATCGAAGATTATATATATCGAATATCCAATTCGTTATAGAAAATCTGAGATTTTATATATCAATTTCTTTAGAAATTGTTATGAGATAAGATAATTTCGACTAAGAGGAACAAATTCCGCCCGGAGTTTAAGCCAAGACCTGAACCTTTTGGGATTTGTTTATTGAATAGATAAGAATTCCGAAAAGAATTGTAAGAACCATCACTTCAAATGTTGATAATGCTTTACTTGTTGCCACAAGAGGTGCGATAAGAAGAGCCACCAAATTCATTACTTTAATCAGAGGGTTTATTGCAGGGCCTGAGGTATCTTTCAATGGATCTCCAACGGTATCACCGACAATGGTTGCTTTATGATTTTCAGAACCTTTTCCACCAAAAAGACCCTCTTCAAGCATTTTTTTGGCATTATCCCATGCTCCACCGGTATTACTCATAAAAACTGCCAAAAGTTGACCGGTTAAGATGGTTCCTGCGAGATATCCGCCCAGTGCCTCTGCTTTAAGAAGCATTCCAACCAGAACCGGAACGATTATTGCAACAAGAGCCGGCGTGGCCAATGCAGATAATGCTGCTTTGGTTGTCAAATCAACAACGCGTGCGTAATCCGGTTTTTGTGTCCCCTTCATTATTCCGGGCATCTCTTTGAATTGTCTTCTTACTTCATTTATGACGGCAAAACATGAGTCTGATACGGCTTTTATAGTAAGTGATGAGAAGAGAAATGGTATTGCTCCCCCAATCAAAAGACCGACGAATACTTTTGGATGGGCAACATTAATTCCCGATAACCCCGTATCGGTGAGATAAGATTCAAACAAGGAAACGGCAGCAACTACTGCTGATGCGATAGCAAATCCTTTAGTTGTCGCTTTTGTTGTGTTTCCGATTGAATCAAGCTTTGGTAAGATCTTAAGCGCTGGTCCTTTCATACCCGCTAGTTCTGATATGCCTTGTGCATTGTCTGCGATCGGACCAAATGAATCCATTGAAACTATAAATCCGGTGGTTGTAAGCATACCCATTCCGGCAAGCGCCACACCGTAAGCTGCCCCTAATGGGTTAGGGAATAGAAAGTAGGAAACGAGAATTGTTACACCAATTGCAAGTATTGCCCAAACGGTCGAACTGAAACCGGAGACAAGGCCTGAAAGAATAACCGTTGCCGGACCGGTTTGTGATTGTCTGGCAATTTCTCTGACTGGTGCATGATCCCCTGTTGCATATTCTGTCAGATAAAAAATAACGACGGAAAGAATAATACCTACTGTGGTAGCAATTGCCAGTTGATACCCTCCAATAATTGAGTTTGATAATATAAAGAAGCCTATTATAGAGATTACGGCTGACAGTCCGAATGCCTTCATTATTGCACTCATACCATCTTTTATTTCAGTCCCCTTTGTTTTAACGGAAAAAATTCCTATTGCTGAAGTGACAACGCCAAGCGCCCGAACCGCTAGCGGGAAGAGGACTCCGGGAAGTCCAAAAGTTACAGCCCCGAGGATCATAGAGGCAACCAAAGTAACTTCATATGATTCAAATAAATCTGCAGCCATACCTGCGCAATCTCCGACATTATCCCCGACTTGATCGGCAATTACCGCGGCGTTTCTCGGATCATCTTCCGGGATTCCCTTTTCAACTTTGCCGACAAGATCAGCACCAACATCCGCAGCTTTAGTATAAATACCTCCGCCGACTCTCATGAAAAGCGCGATCAGGCTTCCGCCGAATCCGAAGCCTATTAAAACCTCAGTCGCTTTTTGGCCAAAAATCCAATATATAATAGTAGCACCCAGAAGTCCGAGACCGATTGTTAACATTCCCGTAGTTGCTCCCGCTTTGAAAGATAAATTCATTGCTTCACCAAATCCCTTTTTTGAGATCTCTGCCACTCTGACATTAGCCCTTGTGGCAATATTCATTCCGATCGTGCCGATGAGTGCAGAAAAAAAAGCTCCCATTAAAAATGCAGCGGATCTGGGAAATGCAAGAGCCTGATTTGCTGAAGTAAAATATAACAAAAAGGTCAAGACAAGAATTATGGGTGCGATAGTTTTAAACTGCCTTTTCAGATATGCATTGGCGCCTTCTAATATGGCATTACCGATTTCCTGAACTTTTTCATCACCCGCCGGTTTTGATAGTACTTGTCTTGCCAGGAAAAAGGAAATTGCAATACCTGCAAGTGCTGAGGACAGGATGACTGTTAAAAATGTATTCACGGTTTAATAACAAAAAAGCGACCCTTTTTTTCAAGAGCCTTAAAAGTATTTTATAGTTAAAATACTTTAATTTGCAAGTACAAATAAATAATGTCTTTTCAGGCTCTTCTTCAAAATAATTTGATCGTCACTGGAGTATATAAGATGTTTTTTTGTTTTGCAACAAATCTAATATTGAAAGAATATACGTCTTGTAAAATACCTTATATGTCTAAAGTTGCAGTTTTTGCGTGCGTCTGAATAAATCTTTTCCGAGGAGGGACTTCCTCACCCATTAAAATAGTAAATAATTTATCAGCTTCTTCGGCATTTTCAACATCGACTCTTTTTAGAATTCTAGTACCCGGATCCATCGTAGTATCCCAAAGCTGTTCAGGATTCATTTCACCCAATCCTTTATATCTCTGAATAACAAATTTTTTATTATTAGTTTGTTTAATTAAACCATCTTTCTCTTCATCGGTATAAGCGTAATTAATCTCTTTACCCGATTGAACTCTATAAAGCGGTGGTAGTGCGATATAAAGATATCCTTTATAAATCACCTCTGGCATGTGGCGGAAGAAAAACGTAAGAAGGAGAGTTTTTATATGTTCACCGTCAACATCTGCATCTGTCATGATTATGATTCGTTGATAACGGACTTTTTGGTAGTCTAGCGATTCTCCAATTCCGGCACCCAATGCAACTATTAAATCTTTTATTTCTTCAAATTTTATAATATGGTCAAGGTGTGCCCTTTCTGTATTGAGGATTTTTCCTCCAAGCGGTAAAATTGCCTGAAATCTTCTGTCTCTCCCCTGTTTGGCAGATCCGCCAGCAGAATCTCCCTCAACAATGTAAAGCTCCGATATTTCAGCATCTCTTGATTGGCAATCTGCAAGTTTTCCGGGAAGAGAAGCTCCGTCTAGGGCTCCCTTTCTGAGAACGGCATCTTTAGCTGCCCGGGCCGCCATTCTTGCTTTGGCAGCAAGCATGACCTTTTCGATAATGTTTTTGGCGTCTGTCGGGTGTTCTTCAAAGTAGGTATCTAAGCCTTCTTTAACGGAAGAGGATACGTAGCCTAGTATTTCCGGATTATTAAGTTTTGCTTTTGTTTGGCTTTCAAACTGCAGTGTTTCTGAGGGCATTTTTACATAGACAACTGCAGTGAGGCCTTCTTTCAAATCCTCGCCTGAAAGTATTCCGCTGTTTCCGTTTTTATCATCGCCTTTAAGTTTTTTTGCATAATCAGTAATCGATCTGGTTAGAGCCATTCTGAACCCCGTAATATGGGTTCCGCCATCGACTGTATTGATTCCGTTGACATACCCTTTTACATTTTCACTCATCGAATCGTTATACTGCAATGCTATCTCGCAATCGATTGAGTCTTCCTCCTTCTTTATATAAATTACATCAGAGATTGTGTTTTTACCTCGGTTGGTGTGAGCAACCAGTGATTTTATTCCGCCTTCGAAGTAATAGTTCATCTTTTCTCCCGTAGTTTCATCATGGAAAGTAAAGAATAACTTGGGTACCAGATAAGCACGGTCTTTGAGCAGGTTTTTAATTTTTATAGGTTCAAATTCAAATGCTTGAAACAATGCCTTATCGGGTGTGAAAGTAGTGATGGTTCCGGTTTGTCCTTTTCCGATTTCGATACCCCAACTTTTTGGGAACCAATCATCAAGTTGTTTTTCGGTTGCTATACCTACTGGTTTTTTCGGAGTACCTTTCGAGTATTCCTGGTAATATGCTTTACCATCGCGAAGGACGACCACTCGAAAATAAGTCGAGAGAGCATTAACAACCGATGCACCGACTCCGTGAAGTCCGCCCGATACTTTATACGCTCCTCCGCCGAACTTTCCGCCGGCATGAAGTTTCGTCATTGTAATTTCGAGCGCAGAAACGCCTGATGAATGTTTATCTACGGGGATTCCCCTTCCGTTATCGCGGACTGATATTGTTGAGTCTTTGTGTAAAGATACCCAAATGTTTGTTGCAACTCCGGCGAATGACTCATCGACGGAATTATCAACAATTTCCCGCAAACATTCGTGGAGACCACGGGAATCAGTCGAACCGATGTACATGCCGGGTCTTTTTCTGACAGGTTCAAGTCCTTCAAGAACCTGAATCTGTTTTGCCGTATAACTATTTGTATCTATCGCCATAATAATAAAACTTCTTAAAAATTTGGGATTTTTTTAACACTTATTCCACGCAAGTCATCTTATAGAGATCCATAGATTTTTTCAAGTCTTACCTCGAAAAACATAAGATGATATCAAATTATACCTTATTCAAGACATTCAAACTAGCCTGCAATGGATATCAGGAAGCGGGTTAAGTGAAGTGTGTGGTTGCCGTTTTGGTATAGACTCTTATTTAATTTTAAGGCAGCCAGAATTGTTTTATTAATTATTTCTGAATTCGGATTTTCTATTAGTAATCCTTTTAAACTGGTAAGCATTTGAGAGGTGAACACTTTTGCATCATCCGCATTTTTTATTTTATCTATTAATGCGAGTCTTGCGTTCGAGTCCATTTTTATAAAACTTTTTCCCAATTTGGAATCGGTCAAAGATGTTTTATGACTTAAAGATATTACCTGGCATCTTGAAATTATTGTAGGAAGAATCGATTTCAAATTGTTTGTTGAAAGAACGAAATATATGTTATTTCCGGGTTCTTCGATTAATTTAAGGAGTGAATTCAATGCCTCCTCGGAAGAATTTTGGATATTTTTTAATGTAATGACCAAATTCCGGTTTTGGGACAATCCGGCAATTTTTTTTAATTCTTTAACATCAGAGATACTTTCAGCTTCGAAGTTTATTGCCTTAGCCTTTAAATTATTACAAATTATGGATGTTTCTTTTTCGATTTCGGAATCGTCTACCCCGACGATTAAATAGGAGTGCATAATCCGATCTTATCAAAGATTAAAATAAATAACCATAAATTGATATGGTAAAGACTAAAAAAAGTTACTTGAACAATACGCTTAATTAATTCATAATGAAAAACGACTATGCCTGCTCCGACAAATTCATTAAAATCCGATTTTAGGGGATCAAAAACTCTGGCAGATATACTACTTGACCAGGGTTCAATTACTGAAGATAAAGCGCGACAAATAAAATTTTCTGAAATTCAGACTGGCAAGACTCAGGAGGAAATAATTCAATCTGCCAATCTTGTTCCCGAGCGTGATTTTGTTAAAGCTAAATCGCTTTTATACAATATAAACTACATTGATTTGGATACTATTCCGAATGCACCGGAAGCAATTTCACTTTTACCTCAGCAGGTGGCCCAGCGTTTCAAGGTTTTTCCTTTTGCTATAAATCAAATTGAGAAAGTACTGTCTTTGGCTATGGCAGATCCTTTGGATATTACGGCTACTGCTTTTATTGAACAAAAAACAGGTTACCGGGTTATTCCTTTTGCTGCCGAACCTTCAAAGATTGAGCTAATGGTAACAACTTCGTATTCGACTACGCTGGCAAAAGAGGTTACCGAAGCCTTGAAGGAAGTGGCGCCGGAAAAAAGAATAATGAACGTTATTGAATCTTCAAAGGTTGGAGTTATTAGGGAAGAGAAAGTTTCGGAGATCGTGAGTCACATTTTGGGATTTGCCGTACGTGCCAGAGCTTCTGATATTCATATTGAGCCTCAGGAGAAATCAACACGCGTCAGGTATCGTATTGACGGAATTTTACAGGAAAAATTGACAACTCCGAAAGAACTCCACGATGCCCTCGTCTCTCGGGTGAAAATTTTATCCGGTATGAAAATAGATGAGAAACGCATTCCCCAGGACGGACGGTTCGCGTTTAATACCGAAGAAGATGAGGTAGATCTTAGGGTATCGACCCTGCCGACTACGTGGGGTGAGAAGATTGTTATCAGGTTGTTGAAAAAATCCGGCGGAATTCCCGACCTTCCCGAACTTGGACTACGGGGAACCGCCTTGAAGCATTTGGAAGATGCGATTCTCCGCCCGCACGGTATTATTCTTATAACCGGACCTACCGGTTCCGGTAAAACCACAACTTTGTATTCGATTATTTCAAGAATTAATACTTCGAAAGTTAACATCATGACACTCGAGGACCCGATCGAATATAAGATTCCCGGTGTAAACCAGGTACAGGTTAATCCAGGAGCAGGATTAACTTTTGCCTCCGGTTTACGGTCTTTTTTACGACAGGATCCTAATGTGATACTTGTGGGAGAAATCCGTGACCAGGAAACCGCCGATTTGGCAGTTCAGGCATCTTTAACAGGGCACCTTGTTTTTTCAACATTACACACAAACGACGCTTCCGGAGCACTTCCTCGGCTTTTGGACATGGGAGCGGAACCCTACCTATTGGCTTCTTCCATCACGGCAATAGTTGCCCAAAGGGTTGTCCGAAAGATCCATAATGATTGCAAACAGGACTACGTACCGGATTCAAATATTGTGAAGCAGTTTCAAAGCGTTCTCGGAAACCTTTGGAAACCCGGTCCGACAGTGAAATTTTATAAAGGTGCGGGCGATCCCGATTGCGGAAACAGCGGGTATTATGGACGGGTCGGGATTTTTGAAGTTCTTCCGGTGACAGAAAAGATAGGTCATATTATCCTGGAAAAAGGCAGTACTTCGGAAATCGAAAAAACTGCTCGTGAAGAAGGAATGATAACCTTAAAACAGGATGGATTCATGAAGGTAACCGACGGAATAACGACCCTTGAGGAAGTATTACGGGTTGCACAGGAATAAACTATTAACTATATTTAATATTAATTTTACAAATGGGCATTAAAGATTTATTAGAGCTGACTGTTCAGAGACAAGCGTCCGACCTTCATCTTATAAATGGTCTACCGCCTTTCATAAGAGTTGAAGGAGTTCTTTCGCCAGTTGATTCCGGAAGTATACTGACAGCGGAAATAATCGGCCGTTTTATAAAAGAAATCCTTCCCGCAGATAATTTTGAACGATTTTTGGTGAATAAAGAATTGGACTTCTCACTGGCTTTCTCGCAAAAAGCCAGGTTCAGAGTGAATGCATATACTCAAAAAGCAACTCCGGCCATTTCTTTCAGAATGATCCCTCTCGAAATTAATGATATTGATTCACTAAATCTTCCGAAAATTCTCCATTCTTTCACAACACTTCGACAGGGATTTATTCTTGTAACAGGTCCTACCGGACACGGTAAATCAACAACTTTGGCGTCCGTCCTGAATGAAATTAACATAAACCGCGCTGCACACATTATCACGATCGAAGATCCTATCGAATTTGTATTCAGACCGAAAAATTCGGTTATATCGCAACGTGAGATGGGCGCTGATACGCATTCTTGGCAGGTTGCCTTACGATCAGTTCTCAGGGAGGATCCGGATGTTGTTATGGTCGGAGAAATGCGCGATTATGAAACCGTATCAGCAGCTCTAACAATTGCGGAAACCGGCCACTTGGTTTTTGCCACTCTTCATACCAATTCTGCTGCCCAGACGATCGATCGTATTGTAGATGTATTCCCCGATGAACAGCAAAAACAAGTTCGTTTACAATTATCGAATGTTATTGAAGCGGTATTTTCAATGAGACTTATTCCTTCGGTTAGCGGTGAAAGGCTTGTTGCTTATGAGGTGATGCTGGGAACATCCGCTATTAAAAGTTCAATAAGAGAAGGAAAGACTCATCAAATTGATAATATTCTGCAAACATCAACGGATGTAGGAATGAATACACTTGAGATGTCATTGGCTAGCTTGGTAAAAGCCGGAAAAGTTACTTTTGAAACCGCTCAGTCATTTTCACTCCGCCCGGAAGAATTAACCCGTTTAATAAGATCCGGAAAGTAACAAACGAAAACAGTTTAAGCCTGCCTGCCGGCAGGCAGGTCTAAGATCAAGTTTAAGTACCGACCAAAAGGCGGTTATACTTAGGTCGTAAGTTACACTTTAAGCATTCTTAAGAACTTTCACAAATTAGTAACTTTCAAACTTCACCTTTAAGATGTTAATATGAAATATGACACGTTATTAGACGTGTGAGAATCATATGAAAAGATTCAAATACAAAGCAAGGAACCTCCAAGGTGAAATTATTAAAGGTGAAGTCGAAGCGATAAGCGATAAAGCAGCGGCAAAATTACTTAAGCAAAGAGGACTTATAATTTTCTCTATCACGCCGAAAAGTTCTTTCAATCTCAATATCATCAAGAAAATTAGCGAAAGAGTGACTCAAAAAGATATTGTTAATTTTACTAGACAGCTTTCAACAATGATGAATGCGGGTCTTCCGATCACGGAATCGCTTCTGATACTTCGAAATCAATCTGAAGGCAGGTTTCAGGTTATTATTTCGGAAATTCTCGCAGATGTTGAAGGCGGGGCATCACTATCTGCATCCATTTCAAAATATCCGCAAGTTTTCTCAAATACTTATGTTTCATTAATAAAATCGGGTGAAGTTGGTGGAGTGTTGGATCAGGTATTGGCGAAACTTACGGAAAATCTCGAAAAACAGTCGGAATTTTCAGGCAAAATAAAAAGCGCAATGGTATATCCTGTGATTATAGTATTTGGTATGACGGCTGTTGTTTTTATCATGCTGGTATTTGTTGTTCCCCGGTTGACATCTCTTTATGATCAATTTGATGCAGAACTGCCGATTGCCACTAAAATTTTGATCACGGTATCAAATATTTTAAACCGATTTTGGCCTTTTGTGATTGCGGGGGCAGTGGGACTTTTTTATTTATTCAAAGCATATACAAAAACAAAGTTCGGAAGACGAAGATATGATGATTTTCGATTACGAATTCCGCTCATTGGTGATCTCCAGCGTCAAATTGTACTTGCGGATCTGACAAGAACGCTGGCATTAATGGTGGGATCAAGGGTGTCGATTCTTGAAGCTTTAAACATTTCATCGGACGTTGTATCAAATTCAGTAATTTCGGATGCTCTTCGGGATACTGCAAAAATGGTAGAAAAAGGATTTCCTGTTGCTTTTGCTTTCGCGAAGCACCCCGAATCATTTCCGCCGATACTTTCCCAGATGATCTCTGTCGGAGAAGAAACCGGTAAAATGGATGAGGTTTTGGATAAAATCAGCAGGGTCTTTGAAAACGAATCCGACCAGCGTCTGAAAGCGGTTACATCAGCGGTTGAACCGATAATATTAATTTTCTTAGGTGTAGGAGTTGCATTTTTGGTAATCTCCGTTATTATGCCGATCTACAATCTGACAACGCAAATATAAAGAATGATATTAGGCGTTTCGATATTGGGATATTACGAGTGAATCCAAGCTTTTTTAATACTAACCCCTCCCCTATAACCTATTCCCTAATGCCTATTCCCTAATGCCTATTGCCTATCATACACCTCCCCTACCCCTTGACACGGGAGGCTTTTTTATTCGATACTGGATGTATCAGGGAAAGTTCTAAAACCTAAGCTCTGAGTTCTATTAACAATTATTTTTATAGTTTAGGATTTAGAAATTAGATTTTATAGTTTTCCCAAAGAAAGGGGGTGAATGCAAGAATTTCAAATATGAACAAAAATAAAGGTTTTACCCTCATTGAGCTTCTTATCGTGATGGCCATTTTAGGTGTTCTAGCAGTTGTTGTACTCGTTGCAATAAACCCTGTTCAACAGCTTGCAAGAACCCGAGACGCCGGAAGGAAATCCGGAGTCGGGCAGATTGGTAGATCGCTTGAAGCTTACTATACGTCGCACGGAGGAGTTTATATCCCCGAATCAGCGACTTGGGTTTCGACACTGGTTACCGCAGGTGAAGTTTCAACAGTGCCTGCAAAAATCGGTAACTCCCTAACCACTGAATGTGCAGTCAATAATCATAGTGGTTGGTGTTATGATGCAAATGCTGCATCTAACGGAACCGGAGCAATAATGTTTACCGCACTTGAGTCGGATTCCGAGAAGTCAAAATGTACTGCCGGAACGGCTGCTTGGTTTGTGTGGTCGACTGTTGATGGCCGTGGAGGTTTAATTTGTACTGGAAATTACTCTACGCCGCCGACGTTTAACTCTGCCGGTCAAACGTTTAACACAGTACAGTAATATTTGGTATACCAAATATAAAATTTAAATAGAGCACTTTATCATTAAGTGCTCTATTTTTTGTAGCATCCCTTAATACTTACAAATGTAAGTATTTGAAAAATAACTATTTTTAATCTGTTGCCATTGGATCAAGTGCTATTGATTTAAGTAGAAATGGGAGGGCAGCTTCGGTATCCTGATAATAATTTGCCAAAAAATCAGCTATTGAATAAAAGGCTGAAGAATAATGAAATTGAATGTCATTAAACGAGAGATTACTTTTTACGAGATATTCATTATTTGTTAAATCACTCAGTTGGTACATTGATGTGATATCATTCACGGTCTTGATGTATTCATCTTTTGATAAGTTAAATTTTTTTTCAAAATAAACTTTGTTAACCAAACCGAACGGAACGAAAATCACTTTTCCGTAATCTTTGTGGACGATTTGCATATTTTCTATTGTGTGATCCGTATAAACATCTTTCTTTTCCAATAGAATTGACAAGGCGTTAACGTAAGTTTCCCGGTCGATTGTTCCTCCCCTAATTGTTGCGTATTCATTAAAATCACTTTCTTTTTCCAATGTCGGAGTGATAAGGAACTTGAAACTATCGGGTCTACCCGGTATGTAAACGTCTCTTCTGATATTTAGAGCGTATTGGGCATAATAGGAATTAAAAACCTTTGAGTCGCCGGTTAGCATTGCGAAACTGCCGTAATTCAGACTGTTTAAAATATCCAATGCAAAGTTGTCCCCGATATATATATGACTGAAATTAAGTTTCTTATCGTTGACTGTGAAAGCGGCGAAAAAAATTATGATCAAAGATATATAAAGTAAATTTTGTGTCGCTGATCCAAAAACGTCTCTTATTGGAAGAACTTTAACCAACCGAAGAATTGCTGAGAAACCTATCGGTATAAAAAGGTAAAGCAAAACTATTCCCGAAGTATAGAATTTTTCGTGAATTGAAAGAACCGAAAAACTGCTGATTGGGTTTCTTGAATATAATAAAAATATTGGTCCGAAAAAAATATAAGAAGTTAAAATGATGATAGCTTCTTTACGAAACTTTACTAAAGACATTATTAGTCCGATGATAATTAATATTGTTATCAGCAAATTAACATGTAGTTCCCAGTAGTACAGATAGTTATTAACCAAAGACATCAAAAAATCTTTATTAAAGTATTCGTAAGATGTTAACCCCCAGCCGTATTCCTTTCTGAAGATTATTGAAATTATATTATTTAAGTTGACTCCATAACCCCAACTGTAAAATAAATTTTTAGATACTGATAAAGGGATATAAAGGTACGGCAGGAGTCCCGCGATGAATAAGAATATAGATTTTAAGATGGTTTTAAAGTTGAGAAATAGTGACTTATCCCCCATAAAGATGGTTAGTAATATAGAAGGAGCCAAAAGAATTGAGGTTAAATTGTTGCTTAACGCCAAACCAAATAATAATGCTATCAAATAAATGTATTTTTTCTTTTTTGTTTCCAAGAACTTAATTTCTGAAAGAATTACCAAAAGTAATAAAAAAATATGGAGAGCAAAAACTTCAGCTACTTCGGCGAATAACCAGACCGGGTAGGATGTGGCTAAAATTAATGTCGACAAAAAAGAAAGAAATGAGTTCTTACATAATAATTTAATGATTAGAAAAGCAATTACTGCCGATAATGAAGAGAGAATACTTGATAATAGACCTATTTTCCAGGCAATCGGGATGTCAAAAGGGATATTTGAAAATATTATCCCCAATATCGTATAAAGCGGGTAGCCGGATGGGTGCGGCACACCCCTTGTAATAATAGCTGAAATTAAGTCTCCTGAATCGCCGGCGTAAACGCTGGGTGATAAGTTTTTTATGTAAATAACTAATGTTACCCCGAAGATTAAAAGGCTCCCGATGTTTTTACTATCTGAAATCTTTTTACCTAGTAATCTGATGGTTTTAAGTATATTAATTTTCATGAGTCAAGATGCCTGATTGGAGATGTAATTTTTTTGTCTAGCATAAACTTAACACCGTCATAGACTCCTTGTATATAGGAAAGACCCGATTGGAAATTTTCAACTTTAAATAAAAGATAAAGAGGCAACTTGAGGATTATTTGCATAACAATATAATAGCTTCTTTCGAACCCCTGAAGATTTATTGATCCGAAGAGTATTCCGTTTCTTGCAATCAAATAGCTTTGCAATTTTCCCATTTTTCTTAAACTTTTGCTATTTGTACTCCTGGAAACTTTATGAAAAACTACGCTTTCGGGAATTGCCCGGATAGTTATACCTAATTTCCTAGCCCGGGAACAGTAATCGAGATCTTCATAATATGCAAAATAAATTTCATTCAACAATCCTGATTTCTTAAAAACAGATACGGGAGCAAAAAAAACGCACCCGGGTGCATAATCCGGAATAATAACTTTCTTAAATTCGGTAGCCTTTTGGCCTTGGCCTATCATTCTGGGTATGCCCGAAATTTTTGATAACACTCCACCCATTGACCATATTAAATTTGTACCGAAATAGAAAATTTTTGATGTAAGTATTCCTTCAAATTTATTCTTTACAGCATATGCAATTAAGAACTTCAGGAAATTTTTATCAACTACCGTATCGTTATTAAGAAGTAAAATATAATCCGCTTTATGCCTGATTGCGTATTTAATCCCCTGGTTATTTGCTTTACAGTAGCCTTGATTTTTATTATTTGAAAGGTAAATATTTTTCGGGAAATGTTTTTTTAATTTTTTAATTTCGTTATCCTTTGACCCGTTATCGATTATAATGACCTTGAAATTTTTATAATTTATTTTATTAAGCGATTGCAGACAGTCAGTGGTATCTTTGATGCCGTTCCAATTAAGAACTATCACGAAAACAAACGGAGTCCCGTTATTCAATTCAGTTTTTTTGTAGTTTTTGCTATTTTCCATATACTCTGGTCGCGGATTTTGTACTTTATATCCAAATAACCGAAAATTCTGGCTGTTAATTCAACAAAAGCTGATAGGAGTGCGTAATACAATTCTTTTGGACGGCCCGGTATTGCAGATAGAAATACAGGTATAACCGTAAAAGTGCTGAAAGTGATAACTTCATAACCGTAATTAACTTTCTCTAGATAATGCCCCGCGTAAATACTCCTCCGGCGGCTCAAAAGCTCCCGTAAGTTACTTGGTCCCATATTGAAAACAATAGCATCAGGAACATATCTGACTTGATAATCCTGTAGTTTAATCAAAGGTTCTATGCTTGCTTCATCGGCTGCGGTTTTTGGAGGTATACGGGAAAACAATTTTTTGAAAGCCACAAGCTCCCCGACCTTTGGCCGTTCAGGATATTTAATATTTATAAGGTGATGGAGCTTCCATCTGAATATATTTGAATAACCGCAGAATGTATCTTCATCATCCATTGGGACAATCCGGGCACCAACCATTCCGACATGCGGTTTTGACAACTCAACAAGTACTTTTTTATAGCAGTCTTTCCCGGGAAGCGTATCCGCACTTTGTAAGATTATCAGTTTAGTATTTATTTTTTTCAAAAGTATATTCACCGCAGATGCCTTGCCTTCCCTATTCTTTTGACTAATAAGTTTTATGATTTTATATTTACGCATCAGATTCTCGACTATCGGAATTGTGTTGTCAGTACACCCGGAAGCCACGATTATTATTTCTTTGAGTATAAAATTCGGAGAAGTTTTTTGGCTAATGACGGAAGTTATAAATTTCTTTATATTATTTTCTTCGTTATATACTGCAGTACCGACTGTATATAAATATTTTTTTGATTGGTATGCCATACTCAAAGATAATTATTTAATATTAGTTATTATATATTAGCAATCTGATTATAATTATGATTTGCATCGTTTGCGGTAAAAGTGTCAGAAAGTTCGATCAAATGGATATAATTGGTGATGATCTTTCTGATAAATGGAAATTAACAACAAAAGAAAGATTTCTGTTTGACCAGAGAGAGACCACGTTTTGTCCTTATTGCCGTTCAAGCCTTAGGGATCGGATTTTAGCTGAGGCAATTATCAAAACCCCTAAACCGGAAGCGAACTTAATCGAGTGGGTGAAAAATAACCAAAACCTTAAAGTGGCTGAAATAAACTCCTGCGGATCATTGCATAAATATTTCAAACGACTATCATGCCTGAGTTACAGTGAATTTAAAAGTAAGGATTTGTTAAGGAATTTATATAACAAATATATTTTACGGGTGCGGTGCGAAAACATTATGGATCTCAATTACCCCGATAATTATTTTGATTTAGTATTGCATAGCGAAACACTGGAACACGTTTCTGATCCTGTTAAGGCTCTTGGAGAATGCCAGAGAGTCTTAAAGAAGGGGGGATGTTGTATTTTTACAATACCCGTGATTAAAAGAAGAACTACAAAATATGTCTGTGACAATAATTCATATCACGGAAATCGTAACAGTAAGGATTACTTGGTTTTTTGGGAATTCGGTGGTGATTTTTTGAGCAGGAATAAAATAAGATATGCTGCAGGTGATGAAAAAAGATTGTGCTCTTCCTATTTAATTAAAAAATGACAAAAAAACAATTTTTGGTTCACGAGAGATTGGTACCCGACCGAATCCCTTGGTTTCAAATACAAATGCTTTGGGATCACGTTGACAGATACAAATTTGTCGTACCGTATATCAAAAGTAAAACAGTCCTGGACATCGCTTGCGGAAGCGGCTATGGAACCTTATATCTTGCCGAAAACGGGGCAAAGAATGTACTCGGGATGGATCTTTCAACGTCTGCTATTACATATGCAAAAAAACATTATTCCCATAAAAATGTACTTTATTCTGTGGGAAACGCAGAATCCATACCATTAAAAAATAATTCTATCGATGTTTTGGTTTCGTTCGAAACAATCGAACACCTCAATAATTATAAAAATTTTATAAAAGAGATCCAGAGAGTATTAAAAAAGAATGGCTTATTAATCATTTCTACACCGAACAATATTACCGGTACGGGATCAAAGAATCCTTATCATAAAAAAGAATTTACTTTTAAGGAATTCCGACAATTAATTGAAAAACAATTCGTAAACATCAATGTTTACGGACAAAAACCGGTATTAGTAAAATATATAAAGTTTATTAATGAAGTTACAAAAATGATTAAGAATGAAAAACTTAGATGGATGGCGGATACAATCGGAAGAATAATTTTCCGTGGAAGCAAGGTTATGCCTATTGGTCACATCAGGAACGGATTTGAACCTTTATATGTAATCATCGTAGGAAAAAACAATAAATAATTTTTTCATTTAATTATTCAAACAAAACCATTGACTAGCCATTTTGAATAAATTATGCTGAATAATGAAGGTTTTTGAAGGAGGTGAAAGATTTAAGTTATGAAAAAATCATATGGTTTTACATTAATTGAACTGTTGATTGTAATGGCGATCTTGGGAGTGTTGGCTGTTGTTGTACTCGTTGCAATAAATCCTGTTCAACAATTGGCAAGAACCCGAGATGCGGGGAGAAAATCAGCCGTTACCCAAATCGGGCACGCATTGGAGGCCTTCGCAACTGTACATGAAGGTCAATACCTGACGGATACGACTTGCGACTTGAATGGTGATTCTGCACTTGACAATGATTGGCAGAATTGTCTGGTCAATGCCGGTGAGCTTTCGACAGCTCCGGCTTTAATTACTTATTCTCTGACTACGGCTTGTTCAGGTGTAACAACAGCTCAAAATGGTGTTTGTTATGTTGTTAATGGTCCCGGTACTGAAGCAACCATTTATGCCACCCTTGAATCAGATTCAGAAGGATCAAAATGCGATGTTCCTGGTGATACTCCGTATTTTGCATGGTCAACGGCAGACGGACGCGGAGGTTTGATTTGTATCTCTACAGGCGAGCCGGGTTCCGGTTCTCTCGGATGGAATACAGTTCAGTAAAATAGTTTTTTCAAATTCGGACGCGGAGGTTTGGTATTCGTTGGATATGGTTAAGATTCGTAGTGGATTTACACTCATAGAGTTACTTATTGTTATTGCAATCCTGGGCGTGCTTGCGGTTGTTGTCTTTGTGGCAATAAACCCCGCTGAACGGCAAGCGCAAGCTAGGGATACCGGAAGAATCTCTTCGGTCACACAAATCGGACACTCATTGCAGGGGTTTTATACGGTAGGAACAGCTTACCCCAATGTCGCTACGTGGGCGCAGGAACTGATTGACCACGGCGAACTCAGCACATTCCCAGCCGGAATAAATTACAACATAAACGGGATTACTGCATGCACTGAATATGTTCAGCCGGCTCTTGATGGAACATATTGTTATAATGAAGACCAGGCTAACGGTAATGGAGCAATTGTTTATTCCAAAGCTGAAGCAACAGCGAACAGAGATGATTGTACATCTCCCGAGGAGGCATATTTCGTTTTCTCAACTGTAGATGGTCGCGGGGGTACAATCTGTAGTGACGGAGATCCCTTTCCCTGGACGGCCGGGACCCAAACATACGTAAATAATTAACACTTCTCTCAAAACGATTTACTTTCAGGAAAGATTATATATATACTTAATTTATGCCTGATTTCTTTATTTACTTTGTGGTCATACTTTTTGGACTTGTGATAGGTTCATTCATCAGCGCATATACTTACCGCTTACCCAAAGGATTAAGCATTGTGAAAGGCAGATCTTTTTGCCCCAAGTGTCACAACAAAATATCCTGGTTTGACAACATTCCGATACTATCGTTTTATTTACTTCGGGGTAAATGCCGGAATTGCGGGAAGCCAATATCACTAAGATATTCGATGATTGAATTTTTTACGATGTCGGTGTTTTTATTGATAACAATCAGATATCTTCATTGTTCAAAATTGGATATCACCATAACCGATTTTGTTTGTTCATGGAACAATATCATCGGAAGTTTTAATCTTTTTTACCAATTATTTATAGCTGCAATTTTAGTTTCAATATTTGTAATTGATTTGGAAAAAAAGATAATTCCTGATCGATTATCATTAGGACTTTTTGCAATCGTCCTTTTAATGTTTATCTTTTTTAATCCTGACTACACATATAAAAATATATTTACAGGTTTTACCGCAGCTTCCTTTTTGCTGCTGGTGAACTTTGTGACAAAAGGTAAAGGGATGGGATTTGGCGATGTAAAGCTCGCACTACCGCTTGGATTAATGCTTGGCTGGCCGCTTACAATCTCATGGTTCCTTCTTTCATTTGTAATAGGAGCCTTGGTCGGAGTGGCTTTAATTTTGGCAAAAAAAACTACTTTGGGAAAAGAAATCCCTTTTGGTCCATTCCTGGTGATAGGCTATTTCCTGACAATCATATGGGGCGATCTTATTATTTTGAGATTCTTTTAAATTAGTTATGTTTGTCTATACGAAAAAAGAGACAAGAGGAATAATATTAATCTTTATGGTTCTTTCTTTATTAACTTTTGCAAACCTTCAAACATCAATCAGAAAGTCCCGTGATGCACAAAGAAGAGCAGATATTAATTCTATTTTTGATGCCCTTTCGAAATATCAAAATGAATTCGGTTTTTTTCCACCTTCATCCGAATACGGAAAGATTATCGCATGCCGCAGTGGTGAGACTACCCCCCCATCGGAAAATCTGACTGAAGCGGAATATCAGCAATATTTTATTTCGACCTTAAAAGAGTGTGAATGGGGGCGGGATTCCCTTCGTGACGTTGAAGATCTTTCGTATCAACCATACCTTACGTCAATTCCTCCTGATCCATATCACAATCGCGGAATTGATTATTATTACCTTTCAAATATGCACCGATTTCAATTATTTGCCTATCTGGAGGGCGGATCGAGAGAGGATGGCTTCAGGGAAGAAGTTGTTTTACGCAATATTAAATGCGGTAATAAAACGTGTAATTTCGGAAGAGCGTTTGCTGATGAAAACATCGGGAAAAATCTTGAAGAAATTGAAACAGAATTAAGAGATAAAAATAGGTAATATAAAAAATAATATGAATAGAAATTTGGGAGGATTTACAATAGTTGAGGTGATGATTGTTCTTGTAGTGATCGGCGGTTTGGCAACATTTGCAGCATTTACTTATCACAGTTCAACATCCCGTACCCGCGATGCTCAACGGCAGTCTGACCTTCGGAATTATCAGAATGCTTTGGAAATTTACAATACGGTAAATAATACATATCCGGTTCAGGATACTGCAGCCGTTGATGTCACTACTTTATGTACAACTCTTAATATGACAACAGCTGAATGCAAAACCGATCCTCAAAGCGGAGTTTACAGATACAGAAGCGACAGCAATGGCTTATCATATAATTTATGGGTATTTCTTGAGGGCTCGACAAATTACTTTATTTTATGTTCTAATGGAGAGGCGGGGTTTGTGACCGCAGAGCCTCCAAACGGAGCGTGTCCTGATTTTTAATTTTTTATATGAAAATTTTTAAAGAGAGACTGATAAATAATACTAAAGGTTTTACTTTTTTGGAACTTTTAATTGTGATGGGCATCATTTCACTTTTGTTTACATTTACGCTTATATCATATAAGGGTGTTCAGGCAAATGCCCGGGATACACAAAGGAAAAATGATTTGAAGCAATATCAGACACTTTTGGAAACTCAGGCTAACGCAAACGGTGGTTTTTACCCCGGAAGATCAACAACTGCCAGGGCTTCGGATGTTGGCACTCCTCCAATAAGTTTATGTGCTGATCTTGGTATTTCTGATTGTCCTTACGACCCCGCTGACGGAGTAAACAATTGCAAAAGCGGTTTATGCCGGTATTTTTACCAATCTAACGGCACCTGTGATAACGGTACGGATTGCGGAAGCCGATTCGTTCTTTATTCAAGATTGGAGAAAGTTAATAATTATTTTATTGTCTGTTCAAGTGGAATTTCCGGAGAAAAGGTTAATACAACTACTTTCACCGCGGGTGCCTGTCCATTATAAGGGCTTTCGGAGAAATCAAGTTTTGACCCATGCGATAGATGTTATAATTATTTAGTAATCTTATGAAGAAGCCGCAGATGAATTTTGGTTTTACTCTTATCGAACTGATGGTTGTTTTGGCAATTATCGGAATTTTGGCCACACTCAGCGCTTTCGGACTTCAGCAAGCAAGGGAATCTTCCCGCGACGCTCAAAGAAAATCAGATCTTCAGACAATCAGACTGGCATTGGAACAATATAGGACTGATTGTAATGCATATCCGGTTGAATCCGGCATATTTTCAACTTTGCATTCAAGCTTTTCCACCCCGGCGAGCTGCACGGGTACAGCTGTAAATTTTATAGCAAAATCACCCAATGATCCTATTTCCGGTAGAAATTACTACTATATTGGGACTGCGTTTTCGTTTACGTTATGTGCCAGTCTGGAAGGCGGAGGTACGTCGGGAGATACCTCTGCCTGTTCGACAGCCGGTGCAAATTGCGGGGGTGCGGCTTGCAATTACAGAGTAACCAATCCATGAAAAATGAAAATTCTCCGAACAAACTCAGCGAAAAATTATTCAGGATACTCACTGATTGAGGTTTTGGTTGCAATGTTTATTCTTGTAATAATATTTTCCGTTACTCAGGCAAATCTTCGGGGATATTCGCAAAATAAGTCTTTGGAACAGGCTGTCAAACAGGTCAGATCTGACTTAAAACTTCTACAGGAATATTCAATAGCCGGAAAATTAATGCCCGGTTGTTCGGGTTTGAATGGGTACATCTTCAGCTATAACACTTCGACGAATCTTTATTCGTTAATTGCCGATTGTACTACCGATGTAAATGTTCCTAATAAAACCAGTCTTTCCCTTCCTCAAGGGATAAGCCTTAACAGTTTTCGTCCGCCCAATAACACCATTTTGTTCAAAGTTCTCGGAAAAGGAACGGACATACCAAACGGTACAAGCATAAACATTATATTAACCCAGCAAACATCCGGAAGTACTGCAACAATAAATATTAATCCGGCCGGATTAATAAATTAAATATTTGAGGTATGACGAATTCATTTTCAAAAAAAGGCCAATCAATATTTGAGGTTGTGATTGCTATTGCGATTGCTGCCATTGTTATGACAGTTATCGTTTCACTGTCTGCGGATTCTTTGTCCAATTCAATCTACTCGAAAAATAAAACATTGGCCAATAGATATACCAGTGAAACGATTGAGTGGCTGCGATGGCAAAGGGAAAGTATGGGATGGCAAAGTTTTTCAACCCAAATTACTGCATCTGCCAATTGGTGTTTCGCAACACTTGCCCTTAGCGCTTCTTATCGGCATACCTGCGTTATTACGAATGCAGCCGACGCGATATCAGGTACTTCTTATTTCAGAAACGTATCAGTATCCAATACCGGCGGCCGGCTTGATGTTACTATTAATGTTTCCTGGCGCGAATCTGATGGTTGGCATGAAACCGAAACTTCCACATCTTTAGTAAATATATGATATGAGAAAAATAAAAGGCTATTCGGTAATAGAAGTCCTGGTGGTAATCGGTGTTTTTGCAATCCTATCAGTTATTGCAGCGCAATCCATTATCATTACCCTTCGCTCGCAAAAGAAAAACGATTCTTTGATAAATGTCAAAGGTGAAATTGATTTTGCAGCAAATATAATCGAAAGGAATCTTCAAACCGCGTCGTATATCATTGTTAATCCGGTAACGGTTTGCGATGGCGCTACTGCCACACCGTCAATCGGCTTCTCTACTCCGTACGGCGGAAGGGGGGATTTTGCCTGTTTGGATATTTCCACAATCGGAGGCGGAACGAATTTTTATAATTTGACAACACCCGATATCAGAGTTGCGTCTTCATCCGGAATTCCCATCAGATTCAGCCAAAGACTGACGACAAATAATTTGGAAATTACTTCATGTTCTTTTACCTGTTTAACATTGGATGAAAAGTCATATGTAACTTTTACAATTTCAGCAAGTGCAAAAAATATTCCTGCAAGCGACGATAATATTGTCTCAACGTCTCGGCAGGTATTTATACGGTCTTCAAAAAGAGAATGAATAATGTGTTTTTTTTGATTTTCCTTCAAAGGAGGATGACATACCGTGCCCGCCGGCAGGCAGGTCAGAGTTCAATTCATCCCCGATTAAATCGGGGTTTTCTTGAACGCTGTTATAAATGCAATTGACCTTGTAGACTTGTTCTTGCTACACTTGAAAATAAGTAATTATGGCAAGACTGCCCTATAAAAAACTCAAACAAAGTGGTCAGGCAGTATTAATGATCGTACTTGTTTTATCCGTTGTATTAACGCTTGTTGTTTCGGCTGTAACAAGATCTGTAGTTGACCTTGATATTACAAAATATGACGATAACGCAATACGAGCATTTGATGCCGCACAAGCAGGTATTGAGCGAGTTTTAATCGGCGAAACGGTTCCACCCGGAACAACTCTTCAAAGCGGGGCAACGGTTACTGCTGCATCTACGGATTCAACAACTGTTGCCAATATGTACTTATACCCGCTGGAACTTTATTCGGGAGAGTCGGCAGTATTCTGGTTTGTTAACCATAAATTAACCGCTTCCGGCGACTTGATTGTGGATTGCCTTATGGGTGGTTGTGTTACACCTGCTCAAGTCAGGTTTTGCTGGGGGACGCTTGGTACGGCCGGAGACGGCAACAGCAAAGCCCCGGCAATAGAAATTGAAACATATTATTCAACTTCCAGTCCCAGCCCTCAGTCTAAATATAATGATATGTATGACTGGTCGACAATTCAGACGAAAAAATTAAGTATAGATCCGAATACGACCCGGAGATTATCAAACAATTTCTCCGCTCCGGCAGTTGCGGGTGGAATCGGATGCGCTAACCCCATAAACTTTCAGTTTTCAACCAGGCATGATGACGACCTTGGTGACCTGGGGTACGAATCGCTGCCTAATGGAAGTTTGATATTAATAAGAGTAACAATGCTTTACAATGATGATAAAACTCATCCAATCGGAATCAGATCGTCCGGAAGCATTCCCCCTCAGGGAAGAGTAATAACATCCACCGGAGTGTCAGGTGACGCAACGCGAAAGTTAAGTCTTTACCAGGGTTTCCCTGAATTTCCGTTTGAATTTGGTTCGGTAATATTTTCTAAAGGTTCAATAACAAAATAAAATATGATTGGTCTGGATATTGGTTCCAAAACAATAAAAATAGTCGAACTGGAAAAAGATCATGATGGATATGCTCTTAAAGCCAGCGGTATTATCGGATATAAAAGCACTTCTCCCGAACACCTGGCAGATGACCGCGAAATTGCAGTTTTATCAGATGTGGTCCGAAAGCTCGTACATGAGGCAAAAATAAGCTCAAACGATGTTATTGTTTCGCTTCCCGAAACGCAGGTTTATACCCGGCTTGTAAGATACCCGCTTCTTACTGATTCCGAAATTGCATCAGCAATAAAGTGGGAGGCTGAACAATATATCCCTTTTCCAATCGAAGAAGCGGAAATTGATCATCAGATTATAGATAAAAACGAAACCACAACTCCCCCGCAGGTTTTTGTCCTTTTAATCGCAGCTCCCAAAATACTGATAAAGCGCTATGTAAAACTGATAGAAATGTCAAAATTGAATTTGGTAGCGATTGAAACTGAACTTATGGCAATGTCCCGGTCGATTTGTCCTCCTGATGCTACGGTTATGGTTGCCGATTTTGGTGCAAGATCAACAAATATCGCGATAGTCAGGAATATGAACTTAATGATGAGCAGGTCAATTCCGACAGCGGGTGATGCACTAACACGGGCTGTAGCACAGGGATTGGGCATTGAAGCTCAGCAAGCTGAGGAATATAAAAAAACCTACGGCGTGGCATCTAATGAGCTTGAAGGACGCATTAAAGAAATCATGTACCCGGTGCTTCGTGTTGTTGCCGATGAAATGAAAAAAGCGATTCATTACTATCAGGCAGAAGGTGAAGGAAATCCTCCAAAAACAATCGTTTTGTCCGGAGGAAGTTCCGGTATGCCTGAAGTCGTGTCTATCATGACAGAGCTTTTAGGTTTGGAAGTTGTAATAGGAAACCCTTTCAGCAGATTAAAAATAGATCCGTCAGTAACAAAATCCCTAACCGGTTATGCTCCTTTTTATTCAATAGCAGTAGGCCTTGCGATGAGGTCGTAATATGAATCAGATCAATTTATTACCAAAAGAAGAGCGGAAAACCCAAGGTGTAACGGATTTAAAGAGAAAATTAGAAATAATCCTTATTTTGTTGGTCGCGGTATTTGTTATATCAGTTTCTTCTGCATTCGGCGCCACTCTCTATTTAAACAACAAATTAAAAGGACTTGTTTCAGAAAAAGATAAACTTGAAGCGGAAGTTAAGTCTTTAAGTCAGGCAGAAACAAAAACTATATATTTAAGAAATAGAGTTGAAAAATATAATTTAATAAAAACAGAAAATAACGAAATAGACGCGTTTACAACATTTGAGAATTTGGCTAAAGATTTTCCTGCAGATTCCGAATTCGGTCAATTAATAATTACTTCATCATCAATTAGTTTTGAGATTAAAATTCGGTCATTGGAATCGCTTGCCTACATGATTGACCTGATATTAAAAAGCGATAAATACGATCATGTGTTTATTAATAACTTGATTATTCAGGATAAAGATTTTCGATATGTTTTAGTATTGAGCTTAAATACGAAACAGGTATGAAGGATATAAAATTTAATTTAAATAGTTTAGGTAAAGATGCAAGAGCCGTTGGAATTATCGTTTTCGGATATGTTATCTTATTGGTGATGTTTATTGCGGGTTTTAATAATTTTTATCGGAATATCACTTCAATTCTTAGTAATATAAAAACCTCTGAGAATGATATTAAAGCTTTTTCAGCAAAAGCCGAGTCACTAACCGTTATCGAAGAAAAGCTTCCCAGCAATATGCTTGATATACAAATTGCCGTACCCGATGATGAACCGATATTATTTTTATATACAAATATCAAAAGATTAGTTTCGGAAAATAATCTTGTTCCGGTATCGGTAGATCTGATACTTGCCGATAAAAGTGAAGCCGAGATGTCCGTTTCAAAGTTGAATATAATTTTGAATGGCAGTAAAAAAGATATGCTGAATCTGGTGACGCAAATTAAAACGATTGCACCCGCAACAACTATCGACACCATAGATTTTGAGAAGTACGCAAACGATGTGAGCATCGGGGCTACGATTAATCTCCAAACATATTCATCACCTCTTCCCAAAGTAATTCCTTCGGGTAAGTCAAGTATTCAAAAATTAACCCCAACCGAGGAGGAAGTTATTCAGGACTTGCTCTCTTTGACAAAACCGCCAGTAAAATCATATGAAGCTCAAGAAAAAAAATCCGGTCAAATTGATCCGTTTAATATATTTTTCGAAAATCCGACACCGACACCTACTCCATAAAAGTAAATTGAATGTAAATCAACTGAAGTTCAAATTGACCGAAATTGATGGAGTTACTCTTTTTCCTGAACTTCAAGAGTGAAACCCTTTTTATCGAGTGTTGCTTTTGATCTAAGGATTGCTCTTATGGCATTAATAGTTTTTCCCTCTTTCCCGATTACTAATCCGATAAGTTCTTTTGGAAGCTTAGCCGTCAACTTAATAAAACCGTCATCCGAAGTTTCTTCAACAACCTCAAAGGTTTCAACCCCGGTTAAGTTTTTCAATAAGTAGGAAAGTAAATCTTTCATTTATTTTAAATTAGCTTTTTAACAGCCGGCGTAACAACTGCTCCTTTTGCGACCCAATAATCAACTTTCTTCAAATCTATCTTTTTTATTTTTTTTATTGGATCCCAAGTTCCGACAATGTCTACCGCTTTACCGCCGCGTTTTTTCATTTCGTCAATTGCGATAATTCTATAGAACAATACGTTTTTTGCTCCTTTTCTTGATAATCTGATTTTTAACATATGCTTATAATTAACCCTAATTTTTAAGGCAATAGTGTGATTTTACTGATTTTTAGTTGAATTTACAAGAATTTAGCCAATGCAGCTTCTGCAGCACTTTGTGCAGCTTCACTTTTATTTTTTCCTGTTCCTTTCGCAATTGCTTTATTGTCGACGACAACTTCAATCGTGAACTGTTTTGCATGATCTGGACCCTCCTCTTTTACGACCTGATATTTTGGAGCCGGCAATCCTTTGGATTGGACAATTTCTTGGAATGCGCTTTTGGAATCTTTAAGCGGAAGTTTTTCGATATCAGCCATTTTTGAGAGAATGTTGGCATTTATAAATTCCCCGGCTTTCTCTACACCCCCGTCGATGAACAAAGAACCGATTATGGCCTCTATTGTATCGGCCAATAAAGATTGGTTGCTTCTTCCCCCGCCGTCTTCTTCCCCTTTGGAAAGATATATATATTTACCGACATTCAGGGATTCCGCAACTTTTGATAAACTGACTGTATTTACCAGTTTTGCCCTGAAAGCCGTCAGATAACCCTCCTCTTCATTCGGGAATTTATTATATAAATAGGAGGAGACCACATATTCCAAAATAGCATCTCCGAGAAATTCCAACCTTTCGTTGGATCGTCTTATGCCTTTGTGTTCATTCACCCACGATTTGTGAGTTAAGGCAAGCTCCATAAGCTCAGTATTTTTATATAGTGTTTTTAATATTTCTATATCGTCCATATTTTGATTGAATAATTAAAGTTCGTCATCGATTAATTGTTCAAAAAGCTCCTGCAAAGTTTCAATTGATTGAAGATTTACAGAATGAGTCGGAAATCCGTTTTCGTCAAGGATTTCCAGAAAATCAGTAATTTGCGCGGGGTCCATATGAAGATCGTCTTTGATGCTGTCATCAAGATTAATATCATCTTTCGAAACACCAAGAAATTCAGACAATAATATTTTTACCTGATTAAGTTTCTTGGGGTCAAGTGCTATAGCAACGTTATCGTCATCCATTTTTATTCCTCCTTATATATTGTACCCAAAACTCCGTTTATAAATGAAGGTGAATTTTCTGAACCGTATTCTTTAGCTAATTCCACGGCCTCATCAATCACAACCTTAGGGGGTATCTTATCATATTTCAGCTCGTATATAGCAAGACGTAAAATTGCCAGATCGATGCGGTTCAGGTTGTTCACCGGCCAGGCAGGTGCCGAATTTTTAATAATTTCGTCGATAACTTTAAGTTTTGTTTTAATTCTTACGACAATCTCAGGAAGACGTTTTTGTTTTGCAAAACTTTCAGCAAATAGCGCTTTGACTGCATTCTTTCTGTAAACATGTCTCGGATCTTTTGCCGTTTTCATTGTAAGAAAAAAATAAAAACACGAGGTTTTTTGGCGAACCGCCTTTTTTACTTATAAAATCCGCAATAAGGGCATGCCTTATGGGGAAGTTTGAGTTTTTTGCACGACGGACATTTTGTCAATTGGGGTAAAATTGCTCTTTTATTGCCCCTCCTTTTACCTGAGCGTGAACGTGTATGTCTGCGTTTGGGTAGTGGTGTCATAAAAAAATTTCTGAAATAATTTCAGAACTTTTTGATTTTAGCTTAAAAAGTAAAATAACTCAATGGTTGTAAAAATACGTTTACTATTCTAATTTAATACGTAATCTTTAGGTTTAAATTTCTTTAATATTTTATTATATCTTTTGGGATATTTGACGATTTCTTCAGCGAAAATTCTTGTCTTTTCAATCAGTTCGAAATCACTCCAGGATGCAATTTTCAGCTCATCAAATCCATGCTGTAATGTTCCATAAATTTGGCCTGGACCTCTCAGTTTGAGATCCAATTCGGCAAGTTCAAATCCTGACAATGATTTCTGAAGAGCCAAAAGCCGGTTTTTGACTTTTTCAGAGTTAGAATTTGAGAAAAGCATGCAATAGGATTTTTTTGTACCTCTTCCGATCCTACCCCGCAATTGATGCAATTGGGCAAGACCGAACCTTTCAGCAGCCTCGATGATCATAATGTTTGCATTTGCAACATCAATTCCAACTTCAACTACAGGTGTTGTTACCAGGATATCGGTAAATCCCTGCTTAAAATTATTAATAACTTTTTCCTTCTCGTTTAGTTTTAATCTTCCATGAAGAAGTCCGACTTTGAAACTCTTAAAAACATTTTTAATATTTTCAAATTCAACCGTAGCGGCTTTAATCTGCGACATCGTATCAATTTCGGATTCTTCGATGAGAGGGCAAACAATATATGCCTGAGTTTTTTGTCTTTTTAATTCTTTACCAATCCAGGAATATGCATTCTCTCTTTTTCGTGAAGGAACTATCCATGTTGAGATCGGGACTCTTCCTTTTGGAAGTTCATGGAGGATTGAAAGAGTAAGATCACCATAAATAGTTAGTGCAATGGTACGCGGAATCGGTGTAGCCGTCATGGTCAAAATGTGCGGACTTTTGCTTTGTAGTCCGATTTTCCTCACCAGATGGTTTCTTTGCTCAACGCCGAAACGGTGCTGTTCATCGATAACCACTAATGCGACGTTTTGGCTATCAATAACGCGGTGAATTAATGCATGTGTGCCTATATATATGTCGGACGATCCCAAATCGCCTTTTTCTCCGGCGGATGTAATCAGTTTCGCTCTTATTTTGTAGGGTTCAAAGAGTTTTGTAATTGTTTCAAAATGTTGCGATGCTAATATTTGGGTTGGCGCCATAATAACTGATTGATATCCGTTTAAAAATGCCGTAAAAGCAGCTGTTGCCGCAACGACTGTTTTTCCGCTTCCTACGTCGCCCTCCAGAAGCCTGTTCATAGGGACATTTTTTTTCATATCATTGAGAATTTCTTCGCAGGCGTTGATTTGAGAAATTGTTAATTTGAAGGGAAGGTTTTTGATAAATTGATCTATTTTTTCATCATCAATCTTAAGCTTGAATAAAGTTGCATTTTTTTCCCAATAGCGTTTTCGGTAAAGACTTTTGAGGTGTAAAAATAGCATTTCGTCAAAAGCAAACCTTTTTCTTGCTGTTTGTGCTTCGGCGATATTATCAGGAAAATGAATTTTTTTGATTGTCTTATTAATTTCCCAAAGATGATATTTGGATCTATCCTCACCAGATATATACTCATCATAGAAACTGTTATTTTCCAGAAGAAAATGAATTCTGCCTCTTAGCCATTTTGAAGAAAGACCCTTGGTTTGGGGATAAACTGGCACGATCCTTCCGGTATTAATACTGTCGCCACTGACCATTTCATATTCGGGAGATACCATTGACAATATACTTCCGAAGTAACCGACCTCTCCCGAGAAAGAAAAACGCATTCCCTTTTTAATTGTCATAATCAAATATGGTTGGTTGAACCATATAACTTTTAATTTTCCTGTATCGTCTTCCACTTCGCTAAGCTGCATTTTTTTACCGCTTTTCGTATATTGGTTCTTAATAAATTTTATTTCACCGGTTATTGTAATCTGATCTCCGGGATGCACATGGCCAATTTTTGTAATTTTTGAATAATCGATATACCTGAAGGGAATGTGCTTCAAAAGATCGTCAATTTTATTGATACCAACGCTTTTCAGTCGATTAACGTATACCGGTCCGACTTTGACAAGTTTGGAAACAGGATCGTTTAGCTTCATATTTACATGATACCACCAAATAGATAAAGGAGCGGATTATGATAGGGTTAGTGAATCTAAACTGAATCTAAAGATAAAAAAGAAACGGTATAAAGGTCGTCAAAAGAAGTGCAACGGTCGCAATTATGACCACGATTTTAACAATTTTTTTTTGCCTTTTTGATCGAAGCATTTTATTTTATTTTTAAAAATACTTTCTCGCCGACTTTGACTTCATCGCCAGATTTAAGTTTATGTCCGGGATTTGTAATCGTCTCGCCATTCACATCTACTGCCTGTTGCGAAATTAAACGCTTCGCATCAGTGGTGCTTTTTAACGAAGTGTACGGTGCAATTGTTGAGGCTAAATTTTCAAGTGCGTTTACCATTTGATCAAAGACAGGAGTATTGTCCTGAAAAGTTTTTTCAAAAGACTCCTGTGCCAGGTCAGCCTTTTCATTCCCCCAAATATTTTTGACTATTTCCCAAGCGAGTGCTTTTTTTTGTCCCATTGGATCTTTTTTTATCGCCTGCTCAAGACCTTTCAAGTCAATATTAGTAAGGAGCTCATACGTAAGATAAATACCCTCATCAGGAAACGACATAACTCCGCCGTAAAATTTTTCGGGTCCGGAACTTAAGAACAAAGCATTACCCGTAGTTTTTCCGATTTTTTCACCGTTATCGTCAACAAGAAGTTTTGTTCCAAGAACATATTTATCAATGTTTTTTAAGGCTTTTGAAAGCGATCGCCCGATTAGCATGTTGAAAATCTGATCAGTTCCCCCTATTTCAAGATCCACGCCCATTTCTGCGCTGTCATATCCTTGAGCGACCGGATATAAAAACTCATGAAGATAGATCGGCTTTCCGTCTTTTAGACGTTTTTGGAACATATCTCTCTCAATCAGCTGCTGTACAGTCAGGTTTGAAGTGATATCGATTAGATCTTTGAAATTTATCTTATCGCTCCATTCTGAATTATATTTAAGTTCAGCAGCATTTTCTCCCTCGAAGTTTAATATGTTATTAATTTGGTCTTTCCAGAGTGATGAATTTTTTAAGACTTCATCGCGGGTCAATTTTTTTCTGACCGCCAGCTTATCGGTTGGATCACCGATCATACCGGTGAAGTCGCCGACCAAAAAAATTATCTTGTGTCCGAGTTTTTGGAATTGAGCCAATTTCATTATCCCAACAAGATTCCCTAAATGAAGAGAATCGGAGGACGGGTCAAACCCCTGGTACAAAGTAATTTTTTTAGCTTCCATCAAATTTTTTAATGACTCTTTTGACGGAAGAATTTTTTCTACACCTCTTGTTAACACCTCATCAATATCCATAAGATAATTTTAAATCAGTTTGGCATGAATATAAAGGTGTATTAAAATAAGAGTATGGTTGAAAATAGTCAGGAATTGTCCAATAATGAAAATTTTGAAATCGATAAGATCATACCGGATAGGAAAAAGATTTCGTTCAGAAGATATTTTAATTTCATTAAACATTGGTTAAGTAATAAGGTCATAATATTAATCAATTTTCTAGTAATCAAATTTGTTAAAATTAAATCCGTTTTAAATAATCTCAAATTAAATATGTTTAAAAATAAAAAAAACCGCATGTTTAGGGGATCCCCTGACGGAAGACATAAAAGCATTTCCTCAAAAATTTATTTTTTAACAAAACTTGCTTTTGTCGGCGTAATAATAGGTATTCTTATATTGGTAATCTCATTTCCACTGATTGCTTTGGATTTGCCTTCTCCGGAAAAAATCATTCGCCATGAAGGTTTTTCAACGAAGATTGTCGATAGGAATGGTAAAGTTTTATATGATATTTATACTAATGAAAAAAGGATTCCGGTAAAAGTTGAAGATATTCCTGAATACCTAAAGCTGGCGACTGTTTCTATCGAAGATAAAAATTTCTATCAGCATCAGGGATTTGATCCGATCGGTATAATTCGCGGTCTTTCAAGGGCAATCACAAGAGGACGTGCTCAAGGCGGTTCAACGCTTACTCAACAGCTGGTAAAAAACGTACTTTTAACTTCCGAAAGAAGCGTTTTAAGGAAATTGAAAGAGTTTGTATTGGCTGTGCAAATAGAACGCAAATACACAAAGGATGAAATACTCTTAATGTACCTCAACGAAGCTCCGTATGGCGGAACTGCATGGGGTGTGGAGGCAGCCTCCGAAACATATTTTGGTAAGAACGTTAGAGATTTGAATCTGATTGAATCAGCAATACTGGCGGGTCTTCCGCAGCGTCCATCATACTACACACCGTATGGAACCACACCTGATGCCTACAAAGGCAGAACTGAGGATGTCCTGCGAAGAATGCGTGAGGACGGCCATATCAGTAAAGTTCAGGAAGACGAAGCTTTGAAAATGCTCGAATCTATTGAATTCGTCGGGAAAGGGGCAAATTTCGAAGCACCGCATTTTGTCCAATATGTTCAAAATATTCTTGAAGACAAGTACGGCTCAGACATTATCGAAAGGGGGGGGTTAAAAGTAACAACAACGCTTGACTTGGATCTTCAGAATGAAGCCCAAAAAGTAGTTACTGAAGAGATTCAAAAAGTTGAGAATTTTCATATAACAAATGGTGCAGCAGTTGTATTGAATCCCCAAACCGGTGAAATTCTTGCAATGGTAGGGTCAAAGGACTTTCTGGCAAAAGATTATGATGGCCAGGTAAATGTCACTTTATCACTTCGTCAACCCGGTTCGGCAATTAAGCCGATAACATATATTACCGCTTTGATGGAAAATTACACCGCCTCTACCCTGTTAATGGATGTTGCAACTGAATTCCCGGGAGGTGTGAATCAACCGAACTATAAACCTGTGAACTATGACGGAAAATTCAAAGGTCCGATTCAAGTAAGATATGCACTCGCAAATTCCATAAATGTTCCGGCTGTAAAAATGCTGGCGATGGTGGGAATTAAAGATGCTCTCAAAACAGCTTATGAACTCGGAATAAAGTCTTTGGAACCGACCGACGAGACGCTTTCCCGTGTCGGGCTATCTTTGACTCTTGGTGGCGGTGAAGTAAGACTTCTGGATTTAACAGGAGCATACAGCGCTTTCATGAATAAGGGTTACCGAATCGATCCGGTAGCAATTCTTAAAGTTGAAGACAGAGATGGTAAGGTTCTTGAGAAAATTGATCCTAAAAAAGGCAATCGGGTTTTGGAGGAATCGGAAGCATTCATTATTGCAAGTATTTTATCTGATAATGAAGCCAGATCAGCCGTTTTCGGATTGAATTCTCTATTAAACTTACCGGGAAAAAATGTTGCAGTAAAAACAGGAACAACAAATGACAAAAAAGATAATTGGACAATCGGGGGCAATTCAAATGTGATTGTGGGTGTATGGGTGGGAAATAACGACAACACCTCAATGAAACAAGTGGCATCTGGTATATCCGGTGCATCACCTATTTGGCATCGAATTATCCTGAAAGCGCTTGAGGGTAAACCCAATGTATCCTTTGAAGTTCCTTCTGATATTGTGACTGCTGCAGTTGATAAAATATCCGGGTACAAG
Organism: Patescibacteria group bacterium; assembly: GCA_035291665.1. Taxonomy (GTDB): domain Bacteria; phylum Patescibacteriota; class Microgenomatia; order UBA8517; family UBA8517; genus DATDRP01. The sequence continues at coordinate 167,842 of DATDRP010000001.1, forward strand.
GAACATGATGGATTTCCCTCGAGGATTGAATATTTCAAAAAAGGAACAGTTCCCGGTGAAGATTCTGTGCATGTCAAGCTGAAAGTTTGTAAAAATGACGGTAAGTTGGCAACACCTTCTGATATTGCAGGCGGTAATTATGATGAAAAGGAATACCTATCCTTCAAGGAAGAGGATGCTACTGGCGGTATTGACGGTATAAACAAATGGCAGGAAGGAATTTTAGCCTGGATTGCCGGGCAGAATAACCCTATGTACAATCCGCCTACTGAATATTGCGGTTCCGGTAATCCTGTTAATGTTCAAATAGTAAGTCCTGAAGACCACTCAAATAACTTGCCGGGAAATTTTAATTTTGAAGCAAAAGCAAGTTCAACATCGAACATTGTTGAAGTAAAATTTGAAGTTGACGGATCAAAACTAATCACTTTTGTATCTCCGCCCTACAAGCAGGATGTGAATCTTAATGATGGCATTCATGAATTAAAAGTTGTTGCAAAAGACGAAAAAGGAAACGAATCGGATAGAACCATAAAGATAGGAGTTGGAGTCCCTTGGGATTATTCACCTACACCGGTACCTACCGCGACCTCAACACCCACTCCATCCCCTTCCCCCACTCCCTGATTTTATGGTACAATTCACAAACTAAAATATAACATGGAAAAAATAAATGATGGCATCGATTCGGATAAAGTCGCAAAGGAAAATTTCCGTAAAAAATTAATTGTCGAAGTTGCATTAAGGCGGCACAGAGGGATTACACAACATGTATTCAGTAAATTGACTAATGAAGAGTTAGAAAATTCTTCAAAATCAGTTGATAATATAGAACTTATCAAGACTCCCGATGGTGAGGTTGCAGGATTCAGGATTGTTGATCATAAAAGGAACCCTGAAGAGTAGGTCAAAGGCTCTTAAGTATTTTCTTTCTAATTTCTTCGATCTCTCCATCTTCCAACGTTTTATTTTCGTCAAGATAATAAATCTTAAGAGTAATATTGTCTTTGTATTTACCAACATATTCAATGCGGTTTACCCTTTTATCAGATTTTAGGATTTTTGCGACGATATCTTTATAAAGAAAACCAGCCTTTTGAGTTATTGTCAGATCTTCGATTTGGGGAGGGTGCTTGGAAATTGGATCAAAACTTATATAGTCCTTTTCCAAAGATAGAAGTTCGGGAACGTATAATTCAATAACAATTTTTCCATCATCCATAATTTCAAAATAGCCCAATATTGCTTTCCCGGCATTAATATTAAATATTTTATAGTTTGACTCCATTTCAATTTCAAATTCAATTTTCAGCTCTTTTGATAAAAATGTTTCAATGATCCCCTTAACGGAAGTGTACCTATAACCGTCAAAAACCATTCCTAAGGTTAGTTTTTCTTCAGGAAGTTCATCTTTCTTTGGTATGTAGACATTTGATAGTTCATATAAAAATATATTATCGTATTGGCCTTTATTCGATTGAACCGCTTCAAGAAGTGAATTTTTCAAATTATTACGTAAATATTTTGTATCTGATCCGAGCGGGTTTTTCAATTCCAAACTGCTTTTATTGTCAGTCAGTTTATCCGATACAAGAGATAACGTAAACATTTCGTTACCTCCTAATGCTTTTAAAATGTTTTTTATTTTCCATTCAAAAGGAAGACCCGATTTGAATAAAGGATCCGGAATCTTTCCTTCCATGAGATTGGAAGGCAAATTATGATAGCCGTAAATTCTGGCAACTTCTTCGACAATATCTTCAGGAATTTTTACATCGTTAAGCCTGAAAGAAGGAACGGTTACAGAAAGACGATTCCCCTTCCACAAGCAACCGAAACCCAAACTGGTTAAATATTTGGTAATATCATCTTTTGCTATAGCAATGCCGAGTCTTTTATTTATGAATTCATCAACTAAATCAATTTTAGTGACCTTTGGTTTTACTAAATATTCATCATAGATTTTACTGTCAACTTTAACTTTACAAATATTTTTATAAAGCTCAATTCCTCTTAACAACGCATCCTCGGAAAGCATCGGGTCAACTCCTTTTTCATTTATCATTGCCGCAACTGTACGTATTCCCAACGTCATTGATGTATTCCGGATTCTGACCGGATCATTGTTATCGATAAAGAAAAAAATGCGTTTTGTGTTTCCGTCAACGACTGAATTTTTGGTACCGATAATTCCCGGTAAGTCAATAATTTCACCATCTCCGTCGTCAAAAACAATATCACCCCCCGGAAGGGAATAGGTTTTACCATCGAAACTGGTTACTTTTTCACCCTTAGACGATTCTCTTATGACAAATTTTGCGTTTTTTATTTTATCGTAATCGAAAGCATGCGATGGTTGACCGAGTTCGAGCATAATATAGTTTGTAACGTCTACGAGTGCGTTCAGAGACCTTAGACCGGACACTTCTAGACGTTTCTTCATCCATTCAGGAGTTTGGCGGTTTTTTATATCCGACAAAACTACTCCCATTGCCCGATAAACAAGTTTTTCTTTATTTATAATTGTGAACGGAAGCTTATTTCCGACCGTTTGAGGCTTTTTTGTGTTTTGCTTTTTCAGTTTTGCACTGATTCCGAAACGGGGTAGAATAGCTGCGCATTCTCTGGCAAATCCATATATCCCCACCGTATCAATTCTATTTGTTGTAATTTCAACATGATATACAAAATCACTTCCGATTTTTTCTACTTTTTCTATGGAAGGACCACACAATGAAATGTATTTTTCAATTTGCTTCGGTGTCGCCTTTGTAATAAGGAATTCCCTGAGCCAATTATCTGAGATTAATATATCCATATACGAAAATATTTAATTACTAATTTCATATTCTTTTAGAATTGTCTTAGGTATCGTAAATCTGTACTATAAAGCTGACGTAAATCAGGAATATTAAGATTCGGTTTCATCATCAAAACGCGCTCAACTCCCCAACCAAAGGCGTAACCTGTGTATTTTTGAGGATCGATTCCCCCCTCTTTTAGGACATTGGGGTGCACCATTCCGGATCCGCCCACTTCCAGCCAGCCAGCTTTACAAAGTTTACAACCGGCTCCCTTGCAAACAGTACAGGAGAAATCGACTTCAAAAGATGGTTCCGTGAATTGAAAATGATATGGCCTGATCCTGGTCTTTACATCGGGACCGTAGAATGATTTTGCGAAATAATCAAGAGTCCCTTTAAGATGTGTTATATTTATACCTTCATCAATAACAAGACCTTCAAATTGATGAAACATCGGATAATGTGAGATGTCAGATTGTCTTCGGTAGCATTTGGCAATATTTACCATTCTAACTGGAGGAGTTTTAACTCGCCACATTTCCCGGACTTGTCCTGATGAAGTGTGCGGAGTCAAAAGCATTGCCCCGTACTTAGGATTTGGTTTTTCGTCGATAAAAAAAGTTTCCCATTCATCCCGTGCCGGATGTTTTTGCGGGAAATTTAAAGATCCGAAGGCAAAATAATCCCATTCAACTTCCGGGTATCGCATACGGGTAAAGCCTATCCGTTCAAAAATATTCGTAATTTCTTCTATAGTCTTGCTTATTAAGTGAATTGTACCCAAGTTTTTCTTTTTTCCCGGAATTGAATAATCAAATGGTTGTCTGGCTTTCGTTTCTTTTAAATCGGAGAGTTTATTTTCAATTGTATTTTCAATTGTATTTTTTGTTTCATTAATTAAGATACCGATTTCCTTTTTTTCATCCGGTAATAGATTTTTGAGAACTGTAAGAAGCGAGTTAACTTTACCGTTCCTGCCGAGATAGTTAATTCGTAATTCCTCTAATGTATCCGTTGAATCGGCATCCAAAATTCTTGAAATTGCTTCATTTTTAATACCGATAATATCTTCTCTCATATAAAAAACTCTCCTAACTAATATTAGCTGGAGAGTTTGGGAAATACAAAAAACCCCGTCCAGCTTATCAAATATTAAAGCTAAAGCCGAGGAGAATTATAATCATTATTTTTCTTTTACGGAAGAAACAATCTTTTCGAATGTTGTTGGATCTTTGATTGCAATTTCTGATAATATTTTTCTGTCTAAACCGATTTTTTTATCACCTAAGGCTTTAACGAATTTTGAATAATTCATACCATGTTCTCGGACCGCTGCATTGAGTCTTGTGATCCAGAGTTTCCGTAAATTACGTTTCTTATTTTTTCTTCCGATATAAGCATGTTGTCCAGCATGAAGAACTGCGTCTTTTGCCGATTGTACACGTTTGCTTCTTGCCTGTTTGTACCCGCGGGCAAGTTTAAGTGTTCTTCTGTGGTTCCTTTGTGATGGTGATTTAACTCTGGTCATAGATTTATTTTCCTAATGCTTTTTTTACTTTCTTCGCGAATGTTTTTTTTGAAACAATCATGCCGCTTAACCTTCTTTTCCGCTTTGAGGATTTTTTTTCATTCAAATGACGTCTGAAGCTCTGACCACGCATAACTTTTCCGTTTTTTGTAATACGCAGGCGTTTTGTCAGAATCTTTTTTGTTTTTAATTTAGGCATATGTAAAATCTTAACTCAACAGTCACGATTTTACATCGTCTGAGGCTTTTTTGGAAGAAGATGTTGCTGAAATGCTCATAATGAGGTGTTTTCCCAAGAATTTGGGTTCCATGTCAACTTTTACCCGCGGCTTTAAATCGGTAAGTAGTTTTTGGAGAAGATCATAGCCGAATTGCTTACTGCCTAGCTGTCTGCCTTTAAAAACGACTGCTACGCGTATTTTATTGCGATCGTCGAGAAATTCATTAATTCTTTCAAGCCGGACATTATAGTCATGCGGCCCAATAAAAGGAGTAAAACGGATTTCTTTAAGTTCTCCGGCTTTACTGCCCTTTTTTTCTTTTCTGGCTTTTTTGTCTTCAAGATATTTGAGCTTTCCGAGTTCTGTAATTTTTGCAACAGGTGGTTTTGCCATTGGAGCTATTTCTACAAGATCAAACCCTTCTATTTCCGCATGCTTGAGAGCATCCTGCAAACTCATGACGCCTAGCTGTTTACCTTCGGAGCTGATGACCCTAAGTTCAGAAGCACGGATCTGATGATTAATTTTCCAGTTGATTTTAGATTTTTTCAATTTTTATTATTTTTTTCGACTTCGGCTGAAAAATACTTCCAATTACAATTATTTTACTAAACTCTTTGTAAATAGCAACAATATCTTTGTAAATTTATCTCTTCAGGTCTGATTTCCAAATTACTTTATCTTCAATTTCCTTTTTAATATTTTTTATAAAGATATCAAGATCGAACGGACCGTCCACTTCTCCTGACCTGGCTCTTTCTGTAACTGTCTTATTTTTTACTTCTTTGTCGCCAACAATCAGCATATAGTTTACTTTTTGATTTTGTGCATCACGGATTTTTGCACCCAAAGTTTCACTTCTGTCGTCAAGTTCGGTTCGTATATTTTCGGCTTTCAGTCTATTGACTACAGATTCTGCATAAGACAATTGCCTATCGGTAATCGGAAGAACTTTAACCTGAACCGGAGCTAGCCAGGTTGGGAAATTGCCTTTGAATTTTTCAATCAAAAATGCCATAGTACGCTCAATACAGCCGATTGCAGCTCGGTGAATAACAATCGGTTGAACATCTTTTCCGTTTTTGTCGATATATTTAAGGTCAAATCTTTTTGGCATAACGAAATCATACTGGACCGTGAAGGCTGTTTCTTCCTTTCCGTTTACTTTTTTAACCTGAACATCAATTTTGGGTCCGTAAAAAGCAGCTTCGTTATCAGCTTCGTAGTAAGGGGCTTTTGTATCAACGAGTACTTTACGGAGAATTGCTTCAGCCTCATCCCATTGAGCGTCGTCTTTATAATATTTTTTATTATCTTTCCTGTCACCCAACGACAATCTAAAAAGGTAATCAACACCTTTTACCAAACCTAAGGTTTGGTTGGCATAATCGATAAGATCCAAGACGGATTTTATCTCATCTATTGCTTTTTCTTTCTGTATGAAGATGTGAGCATCGTTAAGAGTAAACATTCGTACACGAACTAAACCTGATAGCTCTCCACTTTTCTCATATCGGTGTTGTGAAGCCATTTCTGCATACCTTATGGGTAAATCCTTATAACTGCGGGTATCTGACTTGAAAAGCATAAAATGATGCGGACAAGTCATTGGCCGAAGGATGAGCTCTTCATCGTCGACTTTCATCACCGGATACATTGTGTCTTTGTAATAAGGATAATGACCCGACATCCTGTAAAGATCCGTTTTTGCCAACGGCGGAGTAATAACGTGTTTGTAGCCGCGTTTTATTTCTTCGTCGACGATAAACCTTTCCAATTCCCGCCTGATTGTTGCGCCTTTATCCGTAAGAAGGGGTAATCCTTTCCCAACAAGATCGGAGAAGGTAAAAAGGCCTAGTTTTTTACCGATAATTCTGTGATCTGATTCTTTTGCCTCATCAAGAAGTTTGAGGTGGTCATCGAGTTCTTTTTGCGAAAAGAAAGCAGTGCCGTAAATACGGGTCAGCATTTTATTTTTTTCAGACCCCCGCCAATAAGCTCCGGCAATAGAAAGCAGTTTGAAATATTTAAGATTTTTGTCAGGATGTTCGATGTGGCCTCCTTTGCAAAGATCCCAATAATTCCCGGATTTGTAAAAACTAACTTTCATTTTTCCGTTTTCTGAAAATTCATCTATCATTTCATGTTTGTAAGGGTTATCAGGGTGTTCTTTTTTTGCATCGTTAGCCGACACAAGATGTTTAACAAATCCTTTCCATGAAGGTTGAATTTTCCGCATTTCGCCTTCAATTTTCGTAAGGTCTTCATCGGAAATCTTTATATTGTCAAAATCATAATAAAACCCTTCCTCAATTGCAGGTCCGATTGTAGGTTTTGCATTCGGATACAGCTTCAAAACCGCAGCAGCCAGGAGGTGGCTTGCGGAATGTCTTAAATGCTCAAGATTTTTATTCTCTTTGTGAACTTTTGTTTTCATAATAAAGTTTATAAAATTTTATCTTCTTAAAACAAAAAAAGCGTCCTTAAGAAAATTTGCGGGACTCCGCATCTCGGATCAAAACCGACTCTGCGGGGGGTTCCATCCCACTTTCCATATAGGACACTTAATTACGTTTAAAGCTTTGAGGTTGGTTGAGTCTCATGCAATCGCTTTATATTCTTAATATATTACGATCTACTACAATTGTCAAAAAAGTTATTTAGAATCTTTTCCTTTTTGATTTGTTGTTTCAACTCCCCTGACAACTTTATTAGAGACTTTAAGTCCTTTTAATGCCTCATCTTCGGTAGGTCTGGTTAAATCCAAACTCCCGCTAGCTGAAGTTTCTACAGTATATTGACTAACTACTGCCTGTTCAGTCGATATTCTTGTCATTATTCTTACACCCCCTAACTAAATATATATTACGTTTAAACCTATCACCTTCAGTATTATACATAATTTTTATGTAATATGAGGTACCCCGACCGATAAATAGTATAAAGAATGAAGAATATAGTAATAGCGTATTTGACAATTTACGTTATTTTCGATACTCCCATGTCACATATAATGATATATGTGACATGATATAGTATACAGGGAGTTATATAGGAAAAGGGTAAAAGGTGTTGATTAATTACTTAAGGATCTTGTTTTTTCTTCTTTCCTCAACTTCATCAAGAATAATTTTTCTGATTCTGACGCTTTTCGGTGTAACCTCAACAAGTTCCGTGTTGTCAATGTATTCTAAACTTTCTTCGAGGCTCATAGTTTTAGGGGTATTAAAATGCGCAGTCGGACCATCACCTTTTGACCTCATGTTCGATAGTTGTTTTTCTTTACAGACATTGACACTCATGTCGCCGCTTCTTGAGTTTTTCCCGACAACCTCACCTTTATAAACTTTTACGGCAGGACCATAAAATAGTTCTCCCCTATCCTGAACATTAACAAGTCCGTAAAGACGTGTTTCTCCCGTTTCATGGGCAACAAGCGAACCTTGTTCCCTTGTTCGTTGGAATCCGTCATCCGGAAGGTAGTCAAAAAATGATGTATTTATGATTCCCAATCCTTTAGTGTCTGTTATAAATTCCGATCTGTAACCGATTAGCTCTTTTGTGGCAACTGTAAATTCCAGATGAGTTACACCTTCAAAGCTTTGCATGTTGATAAGTTTTGCATGCCGTTTACCCATCTTTTCGATGTTATTTCCGGTATATTCATCGGGTATTTCAATTTCGACGGTTTCGTAAGGGGTCAGTTTTTTACCGTTAACAATTTTATTAATAACTTGAGGTTGGGAAACCTGGAATTCAAAGCCTTCCCGTCTCATCCTTTCGATAAAAATAGCTAAATGCAGCTCTCCCCGGCCGGAAACCGTCCATGTACCGTTTTCATTATCTTCCACCCGTAAAGCCACATCTGTTTCAAGTTCTTTATACAACCGGGCTCTTATTTGGCTAGATGTTTTGAATTCACCTTCATACCCGCCAAAAGGAGAATTATTTACCATAAAAATCATCTTTACAGTCGGCTCTTCAATATCAAGAAGAGGTAAGGCAGAACCAAGTTTCGGATCGGCAATTGTTTCTCCGATTGTCACGTCGGATATTCCCGAGACGGCAACAATATCACCCGCGAATGCCTGATTAACATACTCTTTTTCTAAGCCTGTAAAAGTAGCTATTGAAGTTATTGTGCAATTTTTTACAATCCCTTTTCGATTAATGTGCGCAATAGTCTGGCCTACGCTTATGGTACCGTTAAAAATTTTTCCGATTGCAATTCTACCTTTATAATCGTCTCTGCCTAGCGTTGTCACCCTCATCTGAAGTGGTTTGTCGGGATTTGATTGCGGACTCGGGATTGTTTTTATAATTTCATCAAAAACAGGCGTGATGTCTTTCATTGAGGTCATATCCGGCAGTATTCCCGCCAAACCATTCTTTCCGGAGGCATAGATCACCGGAAAATAAGCAGTTTCTTCATTTGAACCCAAATCAATGAATAAATCGAAAGTTTTATTTACGATCTGTGACGGGTTGGCGTCTTTCTTATCGATCTTATTGACAACAACGATGATCTTAAGTCCCATTTTTAATGCCTGTTTCAGAACAAACCTCGTCTGAGGCATTGGACCTTCTTTTGCATCAACCAAAAGAAGAGCTCCATCAGCCATTGAAAGAACCCGTTCGACTTCTCCCCCAAAGTCAGCGTGACCCGGTGTGTCAATGATATTAATTTTGTTATTTTTATAAACGACTGAGGCGTTCTTTGAGAAAATTGTTATACCGCGTTCTCTTTCGATCTCATTTGAGTCCATAATTTGGTTTGTTTCTGAGAGCGTTTTATCCAAGTGTGTATGCGACTGGCGCAAAAGCGCATCCACAAGGGTAGTTTTACCGTGGTCGACATGTGCAATAATAGCGACATTTTTTATATCCATAATTGGAAAAGTATAGTGAAAAATTCGAATCAAAAAAAATGCCGAGCTAATCTCGGCTTGTTTTCTTAACCTAAACGATATTTTACTCTTATTTAAGCTAATTAACAATTAAATTGGTTTTTCATAAACTCCTTTTACATATTTCACTTAATCTTGTAAAATATCACTCACTAGGACGGTTAGCTCAGTTGGCTAGAGCGTTTCTTTGACGTAGAAAAGGTCAGGGGTTCGAGTCCCTTACCGTCCACATCTCACATACGTTCGATGTGAACTTGGGATTTACTGTATAATGTCAAAGAATGGTTTGTATACATCCTAAAATGCCGAGACAATACATTCTATACAGGATTAACTACAAATCTTAATCGAAGAGTTCAGCAACATACTTTAGGTGTATTTTTAAATTATACAAAATCAAGAAGACCGATTAAATTAGTATATTTTGAAATTTTTAATGATAAGCATGTTGCTGCATTACGAGAAAAACAAATAAAAAATTACAGCCAAAAGAAGAAAGGATTATTAATTTCCATGTTTACTTCGAAGATACAAAGTACCTGAGAAGGGCCTGTAGCTCAATTGGCCAGAGCACTTGGCTGGCAGTCAAGGGGTTGGGGGTTCAAATCCCCCCGGGTCCACCCAGTAAGATTCATTTTAATAAGAAGAGTTTAGAGATTGGTGTTTATTTTCACTCTTTTTCGAAGCATATTACCGTCAGCATCAATTACGGGTTCTCCATCTTCATATACATAAGTGATTACTAATGTATCTCTCCCATCGTTTCCCGCTCTATTTCCAGTACCATGCCCGGATTTACGGTGGCCTCTGACGTCGATAATTAATTCTGAGTCGGGATTATCTTCAATTTCTTCCAGTACTATCTTCTCTGCCGATTTAAGATAATGTTTAGCATTAGATTGTGAAAGGATCGATTCTGTTGATGTCATAGGCTTACAATTTTAGCGGAGAAACTGAAAAAATCAAATTTCTGATAATTTTAAATCTCCGATTTTTACAACCCAATCGTATTTTGATCGTCTTTCGAACATTTTTAAAGCTTTTTGATAGTCGCTTTTGAAAAATTCTTTCCTACATTTATTGACAGTGCAATAGTGTTTTACTAATACTTCCCAGTCAATATCTCCTCTATCTGACTGGATTTTTGCAAAACCAATATGCTTGATTGCATGACAAAGCTCGCAAAGAGCGATGAATCCGGTTAAAGTTTGAGTGTGATCTTCGTCATCAAATTTCCAAATTTCATGACATTGAAGTTTCCTCTTGGTTTTGCAAATTCCACACTGCAACTTATAAAGTTTGTATACTTTTTTACGAAGCTTATCCCACTCAGATACCCCCATCATGTTTCTAATATTATTGTTCCAAGTTGTATCAGGAAGTAGGTCGAAAGTTAATTTCATTATCAAGATACTTTTATGCTTGAATTTTTAGCAAAGATTTTTACGGAAAGATTACCATTTTTCATAATTATCTTCTATGAAATTGAAATGTATATTAAATTTGTTTTGAAGATGATTTCCAAGAGCAATAACTCCCCATTTTTCTGTATTATAATGTCCTGCTGCAACGTATACGATTCCCAGTTCATTGCATAATGCGATAACTCCTTCATCAATGTTGCCCGACACATAGCAATCAATATTGTTAAATTTTGTTTCATAAAAATATTCAGATCTTGCTCCACCCCCGCTTATTACTGAAATATTATTAACACTCCTTACATTTCTTGGCCAGATTATTTCTAAAGGTTTAATATTAAGACAACTTTTTAAATATTTCTCCAATCCATATTTATCTGAAATAGCTTTGGGTAGCTTGCCGGAATAGCCAATCTTTATTCCATGATATTCACCGAATTTTTCAACATGCTTCAGTTTAAGCAATTTAACCAATTGCGTATTATTTCCGTATATTTCATTAACATCGAGCGGAATATGATAGGAAATATAAGAGATATTATTTTCATTTAAGAAATTTATTCTGTCTTTAAATGAATATAAAAACGGTTGGGACTCTATTTTCAAAAGTCCATGATGGGCGAGTATTAAATCTGGTTTATTTTTCAATGCTTTTTGAAATACATTAATATTGGGTGAAACAATTCCGGTTATTTTTGATATTTCACTGTTATTTGATACGAGTTCGAGACCATTGACAAAAGATCTTTCAGGGATACTACCTTGATTCAAAATCTTATCCAGATATTTCGTTAATTTAAATATATCCATTAATTTAATAATAATACTGATTGGTCTCTCATTGGATAACTGTTTTCAGGTTTCGCATATACAGCACTAAACTGATCAATTGATATATTACTTTTTCTTATTGCATTATCAAGGGTTCGGGTTCGATCTTCAAAAGATTGCATTACTAAAGTGCAATTGTCAATCCTTGCTCTTTCAATGATATATGCTAAAACATTTTCTCCGGTGAAATATCTTCGGTGCCCATTGTGCTTGAATAATTCGCCGACAAACTTTTTGGGCTTTACTGCCTCATCCAGCCTTTTATGATAATTTATTGGAGAAATATTACTTTTTAGTATTTCATCAACGCATCTCGAAGTTATTTCAGTGGGTTCGTAGACAGTAAAAATATCCCAGATGTCTTCTTTTTGAATACCTTTTTCGGTTAGTAAGCGATTGAAAAAAGCATTAGGATCACTTCTTTTAATGGGTTCTTTATTATCCATTCCCAGATCCTTTTTAATAGCTGAGTAGTCTCTGTTTTCCATAGCAGAGCAAATCATTTTATTTAATTTATTACCGGCTTCAATTAAGGTTAAAGACCCTTCAGCGTATTCGGTAAGTAACGTGTTTAGTATGTAGGTTTCAAATCTTTTTACAATCCTATTCCTTAATTCTTTTGGAAACACTAAATCGAACGCATCTTGGTCAATTTTTTTACCAGCATATAAATTATATTTAATTTCATTTCCCGATGTACTGGGTGGAACGGAAACAACTTTAGTTTCAATTGAATTTCTTTTAAAATGTAGATCGAGAACGTGTTGGTCAAATTCTGCAAAAGAATCTGCAAGAGACATTTGAGCCCTGGTTGTATTGTGATTTAGAGAAAAATTCAGATATCCCAGACTATGTATAAATTTATTAAATACCGCAGGTTTAGTCTCCACTTCGTCCGCAGGTTTTGTAAAATCTACTGAAGCGCTTTCTTCGCCAGTAATTAATTCGCAAAAACTACTTTGAATTGAATTTTGATCGCGCTCAGATAAACCGTTTGTCAGATTAATAAAATATTTTGATACAGGTACGGCCGGAATCGGAACAACGATGAATTTATTCGGTGTTCCGTAGGCTTTTATAGTGTCTACTGCACTGAAAACATTATTAGCTGTAATTGGACCCCTGCGCGATCCAGGCACGAAATATACCGGTTTTCCTTGTATACTTTCTTTACCCCCTTCTTCAGTAAACAAATGTTCGTGTCCCATATAACTAAAAAACCTCTCGGGTGAGAGGTTTGTTCTTTAAAAAAATGGTTTATAAAATATTTAATCCCTCACCATATTAACCCCTCCTCGAATGAGGAGGCTAATAATGCTGAGCAAAACTTGCTCAGTGGTGAGAAAAAGATTCTTCATATCTTAGCAAGTATTTTAAGCAAAATTTAGATTACTGTCAAGAAAATGTTATAGGATTATATTCTTTCTACGACAAGGAAACTGGTGTAATTTTCTTTGGCATCCTGAAGATTATCCTCAACAATTCTTAAATCATAAATTTGAGCTAATATTTTACTTCCCATGACAGCTGTATTTTTCCCCAACGTCCTTTCTGATAGTCGTTTTGCCACAAGTGCATGGTCAACTAATTTTCCTTTTCCTGATATTCTTTTCAGATAAGGATATTTTTCATCTAATGTCCTTTGGCATTGCGCAAAAACCTGAGGATGAGACATGATTGAATCAACTTCTCCAAAAGTTGCGTCTGATCGAATCATTAGAGCATGAGATATTTTTATTGAAAATTGATCAGTTATATTAAATTTGTATTTTGACATTGCCTCAATACTTTCTCCCACCACCCCGCCTAATGAATTATGTATAGCAAACTGACCAAGGTCTATGCTTCCTTCATGTAGTGCCTTGAGGACTGCACCGGATGTATAAAGGAATTTAATTTTATATTTTTTATCGGTTTCTCTCTCGAAATAATATTTGGCTGCTTCTTCATTAAAACTACCCCTACCTCCTTGTATACCATAAGTGACGAAGTTCTTATTGACTGCTTTTGGAAGCAGTTTGTTATAAAGCGAATCATATTTTTCACCTATTTTTATGCGCATTTCTTTTGTATAGGAGTTGTAATTTTGTAAATTTAAAAATAATTGCATGGTGTCATTACATGTTTGATTTTTGACCTCAAGTAGTTTTTTGGTTCCAAGAGTGTCAATTTCAGAAGGTGATAAACCGAAAGAATCAAGTAGTCTTCCGATAAAATGTGTTAATCCCTGAGAATTTGCAGCTATTTTGTCGTGTTTTTGCGGAGACATCTCAATCACTTTAAGTCCCTTTTGGGTAAAGTAATTTTTCCAAAACTTGAAATTATTATTGTTAGATAAAAAACGATTTAAAACGATTGGCAGATTTGAAAATCCACCTTTACTGCTATCTGGACCAAACATTGGATGTGTAAGGATTGCCTGTGTTTTTAATCCCTTCAAATGTTTTGTTAAAATTTTAGCCGGATGCATTTTTACAGACAGAACATCTATGAGCAAGTGATTATCTGAGAAGTATGATTTGTGGGCAGAAATAACATTCTCAAATTCATCTATAGGAACTGCAATAAATATTATTTCCGATTTATATACTTCTTTAATATTTTCTGCAATCTTTAAACCATCCTTATGGGCAATCACTTTTTTGTCAAAGACAATTACATCAAAGTCAGATTTCAATAAACGATATAAAACCTGACCAAATCTTCCATAACCCACAATGCTTATTTTTTTCATAAGTCATTAATTTCTTCTATTATCTGACTTTCAATTGTCAATGATTCCTCATGAAGTCTTTCGAAAATGTCCAAAATTAATTTCTCAGACAATCCCAATTTTCTACCAATTTCAATTCTATTTTTTATGACCTTATCCCATCTGTTTTGATCCAATGGTATTATTTTATTCTCTTTTTTTAAAATCCCAACTTTTTTGACAAGCTCAATACGTTTCGAAATTATAGAAACTAAAGCCACGTCGTTTTCATCAATTTGAATCCGCAAATCATTTAATATTTCTCTTCCCATATTTTAAGATAAATTTTTTTGCTCGACAAAATCGGGTGATCTTAAATTTCTGAATCTTGCCAAATCCTGAAGCAGGCACCTCAACTCGTCATGTGTTATATGTTGTTCGGAATCTGTGATAGATTCTCCGGCTTCGATTAAAAGTCCGTCATAAAGCCAATTATTACCATCTTTCATTCTCATTACTTTTATTGATTCATCAACGATTTTGTTTCTCATGTTTGGTCCACAGCTGTGGCTGGGGTCAAAAAATAATCGAGCTCCGATTACAGATCTTTTTGTATGTCTGGCAATTTCATGGACAGGTGCACTTCGCCATTCACCTTTATCTGGTGAATCGATACCTCTGTGGATAAATATCAATCTTTCATTATTTTGCGCAAAACTTGCCTGTCCGCTCCATTGTCTTTGAAGTGCGCTTCCACTATATTTTACAGGATCATTCGACATATCAAGAGAAATATCAAGGTTTTTAGCGTTTTTCACTCCCTGAAACCAGATGTTTCTCCTTGCATATTCTCCCATCGTAAGTTGAGCATATCCAAGACCCTCAACCGAAGGCTGCCAGATTAAGAGTTTTTCTGGTTGGATTCTTCCCTCATATTGTGGCAATTGAACACTCGGCATCATTATCTCAGTTGCAATTAGAAGTCCTGTTTCTTTGACTATTTTTATTCCTGCCTCAACGCTCGGCGGTGGTGCAGTGGGAAGCGGGTTTTTAAGGACAATGATATTTTCTTTACATTCAAAATAATAATTAAAATCTGCCCCCATCGGACTTTTTCCATCTAAATTAGTTCGGGATTTAAGTCCAACTACTCGTGTACCCCACAAACATGTTTGGATTTGACCTTTTATATTTCTAACCTTAATTTCCGAAAGATCATAGTATCCGGATAGATTTCTCACGAGTTCCAAATCTACCGAACATGGACCGGCTATAACTTCTGTGTCAAATTGATTTAATGATTCTGACATATTTATACATTAAAAAACCCCGACTATGCGGGGTTGGTATTTTTACATAGAGAATTTTCCCCGCATTAGTTAGGATAAAAATAATAAAAACTAAACAGATTGTTTTTGTAAATATTGTTCATACTTCAATAGCACCCTCCTAATTTTCACACTTGGCTTTTTGGGAACTATTCGTTCACGCCTCGTGCCAAAATTGGTCGGAGGGTTATGTACTATTTGAAAATTACAAAGTACATAAAAAAACCTCCTAACTCTAGGAGGTTGATTTTCTGGGATTTATTTAATTAAACCAAATAAACTCGCCCCCTAGGGTTTCTTAGGAGGTAAAGTAAAAATAAAATTTTACCGAATTTATTTTCATATTAGAGGTTATTATAGATATTTATAAAACTATTGTCAATAATTCAAAAGCTATTCAAAATATACTATCCTGCTGATCTTGTTACGTAATGTTCGCCGGAAAGCAAAAACTTTGCTCCGTGTTTTTTGTATGAGCTCCAATAATTTTTCTTTTGTGCCCTTTTATTAACTGAAAAGAGCCAATTGGTGGACTCCTGAATGTTCTTTCTGAATGAAATGATAAAACTCAAAAGTTTTTCAAAAAATACAACGTGATAAATTCCAGGTTCAATTGGTGCTTGCATCGATGCAATTTCAACTTGGGTACCGAGACCTGATGTGGTTTTTGCCAATAATATTACCTCATCAGTAATTGCTTTCAGCTGCATTCGAAGTTCGTTTGTCTTTTTTTGAATCATCAATGATTCTTCCTGATGAAGTCGTCTTTCAAAAGTTATTTGTTTTTGTAATTTATCTCTTTCTTCTTTTTGGGCTTTGGCAATGGGATTGAACTCCAATGATTCACCCGGATGCAGTTCGCCGGAATAATTTGGTGCACTTTGCGGACCGAATAATTGATCCATAAAATCACCCGGCATCTTGTCAAAAAGGTCTTGTTTGATCGATTTTGCTGTTGATGTGCCCACGTCTTTTAGGGATTCCAAAACATTCGGTTGATTTTGACTTTTTTGGCCTTTCCCCGATTTGCTCTTAGGATTGTTGTTAGGCATATAATTATCCTATAATAACTTCAACGGTGATGATATTCTACCAAAAAATTATATATTTTACAACCGGACCTAAGTACAAATTATACTAATGAAGTCAGGAAATCAAGCGCTTTTCTTCTTTGCAGTATGACTCTGATCACAGATCTTTGTTCGGGAGTTTCTCCACTATTTTTCAGATTGGGGTCTGAATGGCTTGCCTTGATTGCCTCGTCTATGTCTTTATCATCAACATTTAATGATTCATTTTTAGCTATTTTTTCCAGTATAAGTTCGAGTCTTATAGCTTTCTCGGATTGATCTTTATAATCACTTCGTATTGATTGTGCGGTTTTTCCGATTGAATTGAGGTATGAATCTAGTGTTAGACCCAATTTTTCGGTCTGTTCAAGAAGCTTTGATAATCTTGTGTTTACTTCTTCATCAATAAGAACGGTTGGGACAATAAAATTTATTGTTTTAAGTAAAATATTTATAACTTTTTGTTCTTTTTCCTGACGGGAAAGCCCTTTATCGTCAACGTCCTTATTTTTTCCGGGAGTCCATATTTTACCTGAAGCGAGTTCGGTTTTAATGGGATCCTTATAGTTCCCCAATTCAAATTCCGTTATTTGACAAGTTGTCGCACGGATTTGCCACGTTTCATTTTGTTGTGCGTTAATGAGTTCGAATTTAGGAAAAACAGCCGGTCGGATTTTTTCTGACATAATGACTTCGTTAAACATTTGAGGCAATAGTCCCGAAAGCGTCTGTTGAATTAATTTATCCCTGGATACCGCCGATTCAATTTTATCAAGCGGGGCTTTTCCTTTTCTGAATCCGGCGATTTCAAGATCTTTACCCAATTCATGAAGAGCTTTTGTTTTATTTTCTTCAACCGTCTTCCAGGGTATATTGAATGTAATTTGAATCGTTCCGTCATCCTGTTTGGCTACAATCGGTTTAAAATCCTGATTTACGGACTTTTTCTGATTTTTTATGTTTGTTTTTGCCATAAATTATTACTATATACCGCGCTATAACAGATTTCAAGAAAACTACGTTCAGTTTACATAAACGTAGATGAATTGAATTCTGATATGTCATCCTCCTTTCGAGGAAACCCCGCTCGCAAGAGTGGGGAGGATGTCATTATACATAAATAAAGTCTGATTTGATACAAACAGCTATCCTTTATGCTGTGTTCTGAAGACTCCCGTTGCCGGTTTAAGATTTTTTGCGCTATACGACGGGTTTTGAGAACCAAAGCGGCTGAATTGCTGCTTCGGCAAAGGTTGATACGAATTCAACTTTTTTACGGGATCTGAGGATGATTTTTGAGATTGGGTTACCATAAAATGTTATCCTTTTGAGAGTTTGGAAAGAAAAGTTGAAACCAATGTCAAAACTATAGAAGAAATGACAGCCGTTAGGAAATTGTTGATAGTAAAACCTGGAACAATATAGGCTACTACCCAGAGCAAGGCAACATTTATCAAAAAAGCTGTAATTCCGAGAGTTACGATTGATAAAGGCAGTAAAAGTATTTGGATAATAGGACGGATAAATGTATTAACTACACCTATCACGATAGCGGTAACTATTGCTGCCCAAATTGTATCGAAGAGAAATCCGGGAATAAGATACGAAACAATCAATAAAGTAAAAACATTGATAATAATTTTCATTAGTAATTTCATAGCAATTTCAAGGAAACCGTGGGCTTTCAGCCAACGGAGGAATTGAATTTGATATGTCATCCTCCCTCACGGGAAACCACGGACTATGGTCTGTGGAGGATGTCATGATTTTATTATAATAGAAAGGTGTAAGTTTTTAAACTAATGTATATAAATCAGGCTGAATTACTGTTTATTTGCGTTGAAAAATTCCAGCGATCTTTCTGCGACTGTATTCCAGGATGGACGCATGTCATGGTCTGATCCCGGATATTTATGGTAATCAACTTCTTTTTCAATTTTCTTAAGTTTTTTTGAAAAAGTATCACTCCAGGCAACAGGGACCGCATCATCTGCCGTTCCCTGATGGAGCTGGATTTTAGCCTGGATCCGATCAAGATATTTGTCGAGTGAGAATTTATCTGAATCATTCATAGTTTCGAATTTAGATAGTTCAGACCGAATAAGTTTTCCTCCGTCGGGTGATTCATCTGTGTAATAAAGAACAGAATACGGGAAAGGTTTTGTGACAGGAGCCCACAATACGGTTGGATAGGCTTTTTGCGAGGCTTCGAGGGCGGTTATAGCAATTTGTCCACCGTTTGAATGTCCCCAGATGAAAATATTTTTACCGTCCCAACTGTCAATCTGACCCTCCTCAATACTTTTTAAAAGTGAAAGGATTGTGATATATGATTGAAAACGCGATTCAAAAATATTTGAAGATTCGGAATCAGAGTTTGCGTATCCCAAGAAATCCGGTGCAATGGTTATGAAACCATTGTTGGCAAGGAATGTACCGAAATTATAACTACCCATGCCTGTTTTATATATATTTTGATCAACGTATCCTCGGATCAAAATAACAATCGGATATTTATTTACTTCATAGTCTGAAGGAAGATTTAGTAGCCCGGAAGTCGTTTTATATTCCCCATCCTTTGCGGGTGAAAACGTAAATTTGAATACATATGGTAGAAACTTTTCTTCAGGGGGCAGTTTATCTGCAATTGAAAAATGGGCTCGTTTCAAATTCTCGTTTAATTTTTCAATTTCATATTTCTCAAAAATATTTTCAGGAGTTACATTTACACTTTTTTTTATTAAGCCTTCTATTTGTGAGGGATTTTTTCTGGAACCAAAATGATAACCAAAAAGAAATATCAATAAAATAAATCCGGCCATCAATATCGAAATTAATAATTTATTCACAATTCGCATCCTTATTTTAGAACAAAGTTCAAATTACTTCACGAATATCCGGATATCTTCAAAACTAAGTATAGTAACATTAGAAAAATTTAATTAAAATTGTGGAAAGGTTTTATCATGAAAAAAATTTTAGTATTAACTTTTCTTGCTTTGTTGGTTTTTGTTATATATTACTTCTTTTTCAGAAATTCTCAGGATTTTGAAGTAAATGTGGGAAATCAGATATTTCCTGTAAGCGAATTTGTATATACCAAAGATAATGAAAAAATTCAGCAAATATTATTAACCAATCTGCCGACAAAAATCATTACGACAGACAGAGGAAAAGTATTTTGTTCAACAAAAGTTTTTGATTCTCTTTATGATAAAAAAACCGATTTAATAAATACCTATATTTGGGCTTATTGTAACGAATTCTTCCTTAACGATACCGATATTATGAAAGGATATTCATACAACAACCCGGCTCTGGTAAAGTTATCGCACAATGGCGATGCATATGACATTGCTGAAGTAATTAGAATTGATAACGGCTCTGATCGTAATTTATGGATTATTGAAAATTTTCCGAAACAACTTTCCGAAAACTTTAGTTTTGATTTCGACTTCAAGAGCTTGAATCCGAGTCCTGAAATTCAGGCTAATAATTATTATAAAGGTATACTTGAAGCTTATTTTTGAACCTTTTTACTTTTATCACTTAATAATTTTGTAACCTTTTTCAATTTATCGGAGCTTAAGATTTTAGCGTCCCTGATTTTTTCTATAATTTCGTCGAGTTCCTTTTTACCGAGTTTTTCAAGACTTTTTACTTTTTTGCTGAGTGCTCTCCTGGTCTTTTTGTTGGATAGCGCAACACCTACTCCGACAGCAGCTGCTGAAACCAAAGCTGCAGAAATAGCTTTTTTACCTATTTTAAGTTTTTTCTTTTTTTGAGGCATCTTTCTCACCCCCCTCTTCGGCAGATATAAAATTTTTCAGTTTCGTAAAAAATTCTTCAAGAACGTCCAATATTTTAAGTTTAATTTCTTCTTTATCTTTAGATAATAAATCTAATTGTATATCGATTTTTATTAATAATTTTTTA
The DNA here is from genome assembly GCA_035291665.1 of Patescibacteria group bacterium. Lineage (GTDB taxonomy): Bacteria > Patescibacteriota > Microgenomatia > UBA8517 > UBA8517 > DATDRP01. The sequence continues at coordinate 188,580 of DATDRP010000001.1, forward strand.
AGGATAAGGACTGATTGGGTGAGAACAATGATGAAAATAATCATAAAAATTATTACCATCGAAACCCCCAACACTAATAAAATTAATAAAACGTCGTTCATAAAAGGTTATCTATCGCCCCGATTAAATTAGGAAGGCAATAATCGAGCATAATTAAACTGGGCAAAAAATTAATAATAATGTTATAAGTTTTTTATCAATGTAAAAAGACTAAAGCCTCCGTATAAAAATATACCTCCTAAAATCATAGCACGTCTAAAAGTTGTTGGCCTGATTGCATACGGTAGTGATTTTGTATTCAATATGTAAAGCATCACGGAATAGAAAAACATTGTTATAGCATTAAGAACCGCTCCGGTAATCACCAGTTTCAATGGTTCATTAAATCCCAAAAGCATGATTACTATTCCGGCAAGGATCTGAAACCATAAAAATAAATAGAAATATTTTGATAATTTATTAACGCTGAATTTTTTCGGAGATGCGAGGACAAGATTTTCCGACATAATTCTTGCAGTAGACGCAAACACGGAAAATTGTGTCCCAAATAGCATCAAAGCTGCAACAAGTACAAATGCAGTTCCAACAAATAAAGTCGTTTTTTCAGATATAAAGGAAGATTCACGCAATAAAAAATTAATACCGTTTTCGATACCAGGTGCTTTATAGGCTGTTGAGTAAGCCAATAGTGAGAGCATGAGCATTGTTAAAAGTCCGGTTCCCCAAAAGACTACAAGATGTTCGAGATTTATTCTTTTCCACCAGAGTCTGAATAATTTTAGATTTTCGATACTTTGTCGGAAAAGAGATCCGGTTAAGCTTAATTTTTCAGTCTTTTTGGAAAATAAAGCCGTAATTTTCCCCGAATATTTTCCCATACCATAACCTTTTTCCTTAACGTAATAAGATTGGGCTAAGTTTAGATTGCCTCCGGCTCCGGCATATGCAAGGGCGCCTAAAAAAGTTGCCATCACAATCCCTTCAGGTAGAAAAATAAATCCCTCGCCGATCCCAAAAATACCTTTCCCTAAAGACAGCCAATCAGTTGGTTTTGCCAATATAAATGTCAGAAGCAAAACAAACGGTATACCGATAAAAATTATTGATTTTTGAAATTTCTCCTGAGTTTTATAAAGGTATGATCCCGAACTTAAGATTGCACCGATTAATATAAGCAATATTATCGGGAACGTAATATTATATTTAAGTCCGAATGCGGCTGTAAAAAGCTTTGCCGATGTAGCAATAATTCCCGGCCAAATCCATGGGAGAAACGTTGATAATAAAAACCAATATGATGATAGTTTCCCGAACTTTCTCCGAAGACCTGTAAAAATGCTTTCACCGGTTGCCAGGGTATATCTTTCTATTTCCATATTCAGAAAAAATTGCATTGTAATTCCGAGAACTGCTCCCCATATTATGCCCAAACCATAATTTGAAGAAAGGTATGGCCACAAAATAAGCTCCCCGCTCCCTAATCCCAATCCCAAAAGAATAAAGCTCGGGCCGACTAATTTTGAAAACGGCAGCGGTTTGGGCAAATCGTGTTCGGAGATCTTCAAATCCTTATCCATGAGTAGTTAATATTAGTATATTATTTTGTACTTTTGAAGTAAGTCAAAAAAAGCTTGCAGAGGAGATATAAAAAAACCTAAATTATCTCGAAAAGATTATTTGATGCTTGAATCCTGTATTTTGTTTTTCCTGAACTCCAACACCCTTACTCAAAATGTAATAATTACGCTTTTCGTTGGATGCCTGATACAAAGGTTTAAATTTAGTGCTTCCGATTATTGACAAAAACGTATCCGGATCAAAATGGCTGATATACATTTGGATATTTTCAACAAAAGAAACAACTTGGTCTTTTGCTCCCATCGGATGGCTAAGAAGAAGTTTACCTCCGTCGTTAAGAGAATTATGAAATAAATCCAAGAGGTTTTTATGATATTCTCTTTGGATATTTTCTATACTGTGAAGGCAAACTATTCCGTCGTATTTTTGGTTGTTTTTAAGAATTTCGAGGATGTTGCCTTCCAAAAATAAGGTTGACGGGTAAATTCTTCTGGCGATTTCCAGTTGGTTTTTCGAAATATCGACTCCTGTTACATTATGGTTTTTATTCAAAAAATATGAAATTACTGGCTGTCCTGTTCCACATCCTGCATCAAGAATATGGGAATTTCTGCCGAGAAGTTTTTCAAATTTACTAAGATATTCTATTTCTTCAGATAAATCACGATGGCCAAAATTTCTTTTTGCATATTCATCCCAACCGATTCTTACCAAGTTTGCCTTATCATACATATTATAGGTTATTATAAACCATTCGGATGTTTATTCAAAGTAAAAGAGTCATGACTCTGGAATTAAAAGATCCAACTTGACTTCGGGTAATATTCGGGATAGAGTGAAATAGATTGGAAGAGTGTAAGAGTAGAAGAGTGTAAGCAAAACTTAAGACAAATGTCAAAAGAAATCTCAACTTTTACTCTCCCCGCTCTTATACTCTTTTACTCTAATTTGCCATGCTTGATAAAATTTCTCTTCCCGTATCAGTCAGCCTTATTTTTGACAGTACCAAGCGCAGTGTCTATCCGAAGTCTCTTGTCTGGAACGGACGAAAGTACCCAATTTTGAAGATTGGCCTGCATCATACATATCGAACCGGAAAGGTCCTTTTCCATGTGTTTAGTGTAGCCAGCGACACGCTTTTCTTCCGGTTGGTGCTTAACACAGAAACACTGCACTGGCGGCTTGAAGAAATTGCGGACAGCTTTACCGATTAAATGCATTTTAATACCCGACCTGCATTCTGATTAAAGCTACAATGGCGGCGAATAGGACTATCACTAAAACGAAATATATTTTGTTCATCTGAAATAATTTTACAACACAAATCAAGTGTTTATTTTAAAATAGCTATTTATCTATATCTTAGGAGTCTTATGGTTTGAATTAATTCGGAATTTTACGCTGATTGAAGTTGCTAATTTTTAATTCATGCTGAATTCTTGCATTCGTACCCGGTTTATCTTTCTGATTCTGCGATAATAGACCTGATGGTTTTATTCTTATCGTGGATATTCTGAACGGTAATCGGGTTTTTTTCTGCGAAGCTGAAAATTCATATTTCATTTCTGGTGCCATAGTGAAATTACATCAATTGTTAAGATCGGTTTCAACTCTTGAAAAGTAAACAATATGTAGGTTAGGATGTAAAGTTGGCGGGAGGGTTATAACAGTTTCGAGAAAACCGCGTCTTTTAAGATAGGGAGGATATCATAGCGTATAAGTATTAATTAGTTTTTTTTCAGTTTCTTTGGCTACAACAGCCTTAACTTCAACAAATTTTTCTATCCTTGATTTTTTAAGTTTGCTTTTTAAGAGTTCATCTATTTGAAATATTCCGGCAGAATTATTAAGCGTGATGAAAATCTGGATAATTTTTTTTGATCCTTTTTTTATTTCCACTTTATCAATAGCTGCAGCAGAAATAGCATAAATATCTTTCTCGCCTTTTTCATATGGTATTCGGGATCTGCCTTCGCTCATATCCAGGGCGTCTGCAACCCGGACTATTCCAGCTTCAATTGTATTGGGAATACCGTTTTTACGATGACTGATGATTGCATGTAAGACTTCTGACGAAATGATGACCCTTTCCCTTGTTGGTAAAAAGGTGAGAATTTCATGAAGCAAATTGTTTGACAGAAATAAACTATACTCCTCATGACCTTCGCGGTTTATGCTCATTCCAAGATCGTGCATGATACTTGTCAAAAAAACGACCAGCTCCGCATGGTGATAAGACAATCCGAAATCTTTTACAATGCTCATTTCTACGTTTGCTTCAGATAGCATTCTGGACAACCTTAAAGCAATATTGGAAACAATCTGGAAGTGAACAGGACCGTGATCGCTCATCCCCAACCTGTCAATCGCGTTGACATTAATAACGTCCCAAAGTGCATATATCTCATCATTTTGATTGATTTTCTCCAAACACATCTCAAGGAGTTTGTTTCCTTTTGTCGGAACATGTATTTTGACTGTACCTTTTTTATTTTTCATCTAAAGAATTTTCTTGGATTTTTCTGTTCGGATTTATGCCTTCCATAGAATACGTTTGAGGCGAATGGTATTTTAGCATTTTGGTAGTAATTGCGCCATAAAAAAGGAAATTTAGCTATAGCAGCGTTCAAGAGAACCCCGGACTTCCAGTCCGGGGGTGAATTGAACTCTGATATGTCATCCTCCTCTAAAGGAAACTCCGTCTTTTAAGGCGGAGAGGATGTCATTGATATTCGGGTAATTTATGGGTAGAGTGAAAGAGTAAAAGAACAGGAGAGTATAAGAGTGTAAGTATTTTTTAAACTTAAGCTTTTCTACTCTTACACTCTTCTACTCTTATATTTTAGGTTTATGTCTAGTAAATATATTCCGTCCGGACTTTCTTTTAACCCCGCAGCTCCTGCCATAATGCACATCGATCTTAATTCCTGCTTTGCGACAATTGAGCAGCAGGCAAACCCCTTCCTGCGCGGTAAACCTGTTGCAGTTGCCGCATATACAACTCCGTCGGGCTGCATTGTTGCACCTTCGGTTGAAGCCAAGAGACTTGGTATAAAAGTCGGAATGCGCGTTAAGGACGGAAAAGCGATTTTTCCGAAACTGATTATCCTTCCGCCCGACCCCTGGAAGTACAGAGATGTGCATCTGAAATTAAGGCGTCTCTTGGAAGATTACTCCAGCGAGATTTTACCCAAATCAATTGACGAGTTTGTGCTTGATCTTCGGGGAATGCCCGTTTTGAAAAGCGGCTCTTTCGAAAGTGCGGCAAAAGAGATAAAAAAAAGGATCAGGAACGAAATAGGAGACTGGCTTATGGTTTCAATCGGCTTTGGCCCCAATAGGTTTTTGGCAAAGCTGGCCTCGTCATTACATAAGCCGGATGGATTGGATATCATAAGAAGAGGCAACTTCAAGGATATCTATAAGAATCTGAGCCTCACCGATCTTTGCGGAATAAAGTTTAGAAATACCCTCAGGCTTAACAATTTCGGAGTGTTTGATGTTTGGGATTTTTATGAAAGCCCCTACTGGAAATTGAAGGCTACTTTTGCATCAATTGCCGGATATTATTGGTATTTGCGTCTCAGGGGGTGGGAAATTGATGATTTCCCCTACTCCAGGAAAAGCTATGGCAATTCATATGCACTTCCCAAACCTTTGAAAACCGTAGAAGAGCTTTCTCCGATACTTTCCAAATTAACGGAAAAGATGAGCTTCAGGCTCCGCCGTGCGGGTTATGTTGCCAGAGGAATCCACCTTGCACTGGGATTTCGCGACGGCAGATTCTGGCACAAGGGAAGCACTTTCTCCAAGGTTATTTTTGACTCGAGGGAGATTTACAAAAAAGCCGTTGGGCTTTTGACGATGTCTCCGCTTGACGGTCCCGTGCGTGATATTGCGGTTTCGGTATTCGATCTTAAGAAAAAAAACATTCTTCAGCTTGATCTTTTTGAAGACGTTGTTAAAAAAAGTGAATTGTCCGATGCGGTGGACCTTGTAAACGAACGTTGGGGAAATTTTGTCATTACACCAGCCAGAATGGCATTGGCCGAAAAGAACGCTGTTCCCGACCGGATCGCTTTCGGAGGTGTTAAGGAACTGGAGGAATTTACTATAGAGGACGTTGGTAAATTGGATGCCTAGAAATTAATATCAACTTCATTTCCCGGAATAAAACTATATTTATCGGAAAGACCGGCATTAATCTCCAATACAAAATCAACAGGCGCTCCGGGTGTGTAAAGTGTCAAATTGTAATCAGGCGTGTTTTTTAAAGGGATCGGAGCATTTTTAGAAATATAAATAATTTTTAAGTCCTTTATCCATATCAAATCGAGTGGAATCAACATGTCCTTCATCCAAAAAGTTCTAATTGATGGGGGTTCTATCACAAAAAGCATTCCCCAATCTTCGCCCAAAGATGCTCGGTCTGAAAGTCCCTTGGCAAGTTTTTGGGGAGTATCCGCAATCTCAACTTTAAATTTATGATTATTAATAACAACGGAACCTGATTTATAGTTATCCCCTTTTGCAGTTGAGTTAGATTTACTGAATGAGAAACTAAAAGGTGAGAGATTCAATTTTTTGGAAAGATAAAAAATTAAGGCTCCAAAGAACATTAAAACAAATAAGATTAAAAAAATATTATTTTTACTCATGAAGATAACCCTTAAATAGCGGTATCAAGTTCAGCTTCAATATTTATTAATTCTTTATCGATATTTTCAACATCGGTGCTGTCGATATCTTTTTTGATTTCACTTACTTCATCCGAGTTTGATTGAGTATTTATTTTGACAGCGTCAGGATCAACTTCCGTTAGCCTATTGAGTTTTTTATAAATATTTTCTTTTATCAAAAAGAATGAAAGAATTGCAAGAACAGCAAATGCAAAAAAGAAGAATGTTTTTTTGGGATCTTTTGATATTTCCATATTAAGCGCTAGTTGGTATTGGTGTTACGGTGACTCCGGGAGTCGGTGTGACATTTTTTGATTGTCCGACCCTTAATCCTGCAACTTTACCGATAACCTTAACCAAAATTAAATGCACCTCCTTCAAGTTGTTTTTTATATCTTTAAAATTTTCTCTTACCACCAAGAATGCCTGTTTTGGATCAGAAGATTTCAAAACCTCTTCCATCATAGTATTTGATGAATCAAGAAGTGTTTTTGTTTCTTTCAAAAGCGCTTTCGCTTTATCAAGTTCAACCTGAATCATTGCAACATCCGTAGGTTTATTAAGCTCATCAACTTTGGCCAGTCTTGATTCAATACGCGATGTCAGGGTTTCAAGTCTTTTTATCATTGCTTCAATCCTTACCGCCATTGACGCATAATATTTTCGAATTATTTTGATTCTTGTTTCTTGGAGCATGGCTGATCTTGAAGCTTTTCTTTCCTGGAAACGTTCCTCAATCATTTTGAGTTTTTGTTCACGAAGCTCTAATTTTTGCTGAATTTTGTCTTGGACAACAGTCGGCATCTTTGCGTTTGCAACTGATGAAGAACTAAACGTTAAAGCTGCAAAAAGAACCAAGATAGCCGTAATACCGTTTTTCATATAATAGATTTAATAATAAAAACTACCCAAAAGTCAAATGGATAGGATTAAAAAGAAAAAATATAATAAGAAACCAAAAGTGTCAAGAAAAACAGAATTGCAGGGAAAAAATACAATAGATATAAATTTAATTTTGAGGAATCTGTTTTTTGAATATGGATATTTTGATTCATATATTAATTATATCAGTTTTGGAAAAATATCACTTTTTGATGCGCGGTAGATGACTAAATAAAATTATTTATGTCTTTTTAAAAAGGAAAAAAAGGACTTTTTGGGAGCTAAGGAATCATGAGCCATTTGTAAAGCCAATTCTAATGCTTCACTGTCACCTTTATCGATTCTTTCAAGTAATGGGCCATAAAGTTCCGACACCATAGGACAATCAGGATTCTCAGATAATTCCTTTTGTATGGCAGAAAAAATTAAAGATTTATCGATTTCAGGAATCATATCTTTTCGTTAATTACTTCATACAGATTGGATTTGTGCCAAATCAAACCCGGTTAAACAAGATTGACTTGGTGCCGGGAAGAGGACTTGTCATGGCAAAGCAAGATCCTGCTTTGCAGGAAACCTCCAACCAAAAGCTGTGCCGAGAGAGGGAGTTGAACCCACACGTCTTATAAAGACACAGGATCCTAAATCCTGCGCGTCTGCCAATTCCGCCATCCCGGCTTATACAACTTCACTATTATATCAATACTAAAGTTTTTCCCAAAAAAAAGAGGCGCACCTTGGGGTACACCTCATAAAAAAATCCTAACGCCCATCTAATCTATAGGATTAGTAAGCCTCAGAATCTAGAGATACTATAACATAAGACTATAAGTATGTCAATATATTACTTCTTGCTTGCTAATATGAATAATGAAGGACCAAATCTTGTTTTAGAAAACATCCTTTGTAGATATTTTTCAAGATACAATAAAATCTCAACGGGAAGTAGTTTTTTAAGAATTACGCTTCGTATATTGGACACGGATTTGATGTCAATTATGCGGAAACCGTTATTTTCCAAATGATTAAGGACATCATCCGGATGATAATTAAAAAAATCTATACAACCTGTATTAATAGATTTTTTACTCCGAATGTCTTTTGGAAATATATCAAGTAAAAAAGTCAAATTCCCATGACGCAATTCATTAAGAGCAGATTTAAAATGAAGTTTATTGGGAAATTCGAGAATCAGATGTCCATTATTTTTTAAAAGCCTGTTGATGATCCTGAACGCATTGTCGAGATTTTTGACGTGATGCAACACTCGGATAAATAGAACCAGATCAACACTTGATGGCTTTATTTTTGTTTCTAAATTTTCTATTTTTGAATGGATAAATTTAATTTTTTTGTTTTTGTATTTTTCTTTTGCTATGGAGAGTAATTTTGAAGAAGGGTCCGTGAGGTAAATTCGTTTGGCTCGGTGGATGTATGTGGGAATCAAACGCCCATACCCCGCGCCGATATCGGCAATGGTTCCGATAATTTTTAGTCTTTTGAAAAAATTTTCAAGTACAAAAACTTCTGACTTGTGTTCGTAGATTCTGGACTCCCAATATGATGGATAATCGAAATTATCGTAATGAGCAGACATATTATGTGTATTGTAAGGATATATGATTGATGCAAATTATGTCAAAAGTAATCATAGATAAGAAATATATTTGTGGCTGGAATTGCTATTCCATTTCAGACATGAAGCTTGAGACGCCCTCCGCCCAGCTCCCATTTGACAGAGGCGTATATTTTGTCATTATTTCTTCGGGTGTTGTGTAGCCTTCGTCCAAGTAATCATCCCGAATCCCCTTTGTTACAGTATTTATTCCTTCTTCAAATGAGGAAAAGCCGAGTGTTCCTCGACTGTGGATTCCCCACCCCCAGCAGTTGAATGTTCCTTCCGGATAGGCTTTACAAAGATTTGATTCCTGCTGGGCAATGGCAGTAACCAGTCTGAAATCTACATCGTATTTATCTGCCGTATTTACAATATAAAAAGAATACGGTTCCAGAATTGAATCATATCTTTGAAGATATGATTTAACTATCTCCCCTCTTGCATCCGATTCTACCGGATAGCCATTTATGGTTTGTGCTGATGGAGGAAGTGAAGAAAAAATACGAATATTTTGTGAATTATCACCCAGTACAGAAGGTTTTTTTTCACTCGAAATGTTTAAAAGGGCGTATAAAGATAAAGCAATAACTACTGGTGTTATGAGAAAAAACATTGAAGCTGTTATAAGACTATTGATATAAGATAATCCCCTGAGGTGCTTAAAATTAAATATAGGCATTTCAAATATCATATCAAAAATAAATAATTATTAATAACGATAATGAAGTGTTGGAGGTTTTCAATTGTTGATATACCGGAAGGAATCGGTGATTTGATGTAAAGAAAATCAGCTTATTACCGAAGCAATCTTCTTTATTAAAATATTAAATTATATGTGAGCTTGGAAGGATTCGACCAAGTACAACTTGGGTTCATTCCTGAAATCGCTTCCTGAATTCAATTTTGATTTTTGAGGTGATCCCGGAAGGAATCGAACCTTCGACCATCTCCTTAAGAGGGAGTTGCTCTACCGCTGAGCTACGGGACCATACTCCTCAGTATTATAATTTCCGAAACATTAAAATGCCAATATGACCGGGATCGATCCTCGTAAAGAGCGGGTATCCGATTTCGGCATCGATATCATAGCCTTCTATCTTTACAATATACAGATTATCCATTTCCCAAATCATCTGACCGGTATTTTTCAGAATCGAAAGTTGGTAAGTCTTATCGTCTTTTTGAATCAAGTCGGGAGTAAGCTCGGCCACCATAGTTGCAGAGTTAATTCTTTTGGGATTACCGGATTTTTTTAGCATTTTTTGAATTTCCGAGTAAAAATCATAAAAGCTTCCATCAGCCTTTTTGAATGAGAAAGTATTGAAAGGTTCACTCTGATAATTCAACATGAATGGGGTTACCGCCACTATATTTGGATCTTTTAACCATTTTTCAAATGCCTGTGTATAGTATTTTTTCAAAACATCAACAGACAAAAATTTATTTTCACCCCCCACATCGTGCGTCCAGCCTGTTTCGGTTATAAATATGGGTAAATTCTTTTTAACGCTCAAGGTTTTTATAAATTCAATTTCGTTAATATAACCCGTAATACTAACAATCCCCGTTTTATCGGGGCTTTCGGAAAAATTCGGATTTGGATATGAGTGTGAAGTCCACCCGTCGATATGGTCAAAAATATCAGGAACTTTATCGTGCATTGACTTAATAAAATTTGTTTCGCTCATATGCGTTTTGTTGTTGGGAGAAGATGCATCTAATCCTGCTGGAAGAACAAAAAAATCATCATCTTTTCTTTTAAGTTGTATTGAAAATTCTTTTAAGAATTCAGCATAACCTTGAGGATCAATTACACCTCCCCATTCAGCTGCATGATTCGGTTCATTACCAACCACAACATACCTATTTTGAGTGACCCAATTAAGAGAGTCCAGGAAATTTACCCAGCCATCAATATCGTCAGTTGTCGGTTTCAACCAGCCTGAACCCTCTTGTTTCGTAGCTATTCTTATAATCGGAATAAGATGAAGTTCCCGCATCCGGTCAAAAACATTCTGCCACCTGTTTACATCCCTCTCATCTGATCTTAGTACCATAGTCACATACCCCCATTCGCCACCGGAAGAATTCACCAACTTTGCAGCATCGATTAGATCGTTTTCATCCTGAATATGGATACCGAAAATGTTATTTTCCGTCGAATGCGGATTAGTTACAGCAAAAGTTGATTTATATGATTTAAAAAATATTAGAGCAGCTGCAATTAATATTATTAATTTGTAAAATTTTTTCATATTAACCATTATACAAAATCCAAAAGATATAAGGGCGTTATGTAATAAATTCCAACTGTATTTGGTATAATACAGGTGAAGTTTTGCCCTTGTGGCGGAATTGGCAGACGCGCAGCGTTCAGAACGCTGTCTCGATTTCCGAGGTAGGGGTTCAAATCCTCTCAAGGGCACTCGATAAACTCGTGCTCCTGTTCGGGTTTGATAGTGCGAATTAAGGTAGATATTATGCACACAAATCCTCTCAAGGGCACCGTTATTTATACGCGCGGGTGGCGAAATTGGTAGACGCGCAGTCTTGAGGAGGCTGTGGAGTAATCCTTGCAGGTTCAAGTCCTGTCCCGCGCACTAATACAAAATGACGAAAACTTTCGTTGTTTTGTTTTAACGGATAGGAATTGAACCGAAGGTCATGGGTGAGCGAAAGCGAATCCCTGGATACCCTTGTGGTATTCAAGTCCTGTCCCGCGCACTAAATCGGTCGCTTGGCTCAGTTGGTCAGAGCATCTCGTTTATAAGGATCTATAGCTCAGTTGGTCAGAGCGTTCGGTTTACATCCGAAAGGTCGTAGGTTCGAACCCTACTAGATCCACATTATTATAGAAAGTCGGGGGAAATGACACCGAGTCTGACTCGGACGAATCCCTCAGCGACTACAAATATGATAGAATTTGAAAGAAAATAGCCGAGGTACCCAAGTTTGTTATAAATGTTAAGAATTGGAGGTGACATAAAATGGCAATACCAGAAAACAAGAGCAAAATATTAAAAGTTAAGTATATTAGTTTCAGTATACTGCCAGGTCAAGAAATTAAAAGTTTTGAAGAACTTTCAAAATCTGAGCCAGGTACAAGCGTAATAGTTGAAGGTGGCGGAGATTTGGACTACCTATCTTCAGATTTACAGAATGTTAAAAAAACAAGTGAGGATGATACATCTCAGGGTTAAATATTATAAGCCGAGGTAGCCAAGTTGGTCACGGCGGGCGCCTGAAGAGCGTCAGATTCGGGTTCGATTCCTGACCTCGGCACATTTACGCGAGGATAGTTCAGTGGTAGAACGTCTCCTTGCCAAGGAGAAGGTCGCGGGTTCGAGTCCCGTTCCTCGCTCAAAATTAATTTATTTTTGTCTCTTCACCTTCGCTAGGAGTTATCGGCAGCCTTTCTTTACCTACTGCATCACGCATTGTATTAAGCAGCAGCCTTTTCAGAATTTCACTAAATTTGACTCCATACATATCAAGAATTGTTGAAATAGCTACAGCTGCCTCTTTTGGTGCAAATGCGGGATTACAATTTGAATCGATAAAAAAATATCTCCCCGACTGATCCAACCTGACATCAAATTTTCCGTAATCGTACATTTTATTAACATCAAATGCTTTTTTTACATACTCTTTTAATATCGGATCTTCATACTTTTGATAATAGAATGCATCGTAAGATTTACTCATCCATTGGTCCTCAAATGTAGAAAATATATATTTTTCGTTTTCTTTATTGAATATTTTTTCTGCAAGATAAACTTTTTTGTTAAGTCCTTCAAGAAGCATGCATGTGATTTCCCTTCCCACAATAAACTCCTCAACGATAACGGATTGTTTGTATGTTGATATCAAAAACTTCAGTCTTTCTCTTAAGTGCTTTTCATTTTCCGATACAGCATCTTGTGTAATTTCTACTCCTCCGTGAATTTCATTAAGTTTTGATATCAAAGGAAAACGAAGTGTTGGATCTTTCAAATCATTTGAAGTATTAAACAATTGGAAGTTTGGAATAGGGACTCCGTTTTGCTGAAGAAGTTTTTTTATTAAAAATTTATTTGACGTTAAAGAAAGTCCCAGTATATCCCCGCCGGTATAAGGAATATCAAGAATTTCCAAAACTCCAGGAATTGATGAAGCAAGACTTTCAATTCCTTTAACTGAATCTACAAGATTGATTACCATATTAGGTTTATCTTTGCGAAGATGAGAGGAAAGATCCGAATTGCCGGGATATAATTTGACTTCAATAAAAAGTTTCTTTAAGTAGTCTGCAACCATTCTTGCATCATCTTCCGCATCTTTTTCAGTAATATACTGTTCTTCCGTCGGGAAATATTCTCTTTTTACATCACTAAAAACTATCCCTACCTTTTTAGGTAATTCATAAGTTGAGGACAACCCATTTTCTTGAACCATTATAATTTCTTAAACATTACTAAATTATTAGATTATTTGGTAAAATACAATAGCTAGATTATAAAACAAGAAGTGTATTTTAAGTTAGTAAACAAAAAATACAATAGTTAAATCTTTTCAATTGGCCCAGTAGCTCAATGGACAGAGCAGTTCCCTTCTAAGGAAAAGGTTGGTGGTTCAACTCCACCCTGGGTCACCAAGACTGATCGGTTCTTCAGAGGAAAATCAAAAAACATGTTCAACGTATCTAAGCCATTTTCAATTATATTTTGAAGACTAATTTTTAAGGATTTGGATAATGTTATTTTAAAATAACCCCTCTTTCAGCTCGTTAATTGACAAAACAACTTCGAATGTTGTCATATCACCGACATTAACAAAAAGAGAAAGCGAATCTTTATTGTCTCTTTTTATTATTCCCCCACAGGAATAAACTACCCGCCGGTTAGAATGTAATTCACTGACCAGTGGCTTACCGTTTTCTTTGATAAAATTGTCAGGAGTAATAATAGGTTCTTCGGCTACTTTTACTTTAAATTTATTACCTTTACGGGTTAATTTTGCACGACCGATACTATATACAAATTTTCTAATGCCGTGAATTTTTTGAATAGTAATACCATGAATAATAAATAAAGCCTCGTTTTCATTAATCCAAATTGGCGGCATAGTTGTACCTATCCTCCATTTAGCCCAATATAAATTTTTCGGAAATACTATATCATCAAGTTTTCGCGGAAGCTGATGATGCAATGAAAATGCGAGAATCTTATGGTGATATTTGAGACCTTCCGGACGGAAAAAATAAGTAACATCATCGATCGGCGTCGTATTTTTACCGGGTCCGAAAGTGTTGATAATTAAATAAGGAGGCAGTTCTTCATTCCATGAACTATGAGAGTCGATTTTAATGATTGCAGGGAAGGGAATCGGGCGTCCCTTTTTATCCCGTAATAATGCAGTGACCCCAATAAGAAGATTTTCATTTGGAAGCTCAATTACTCTGGGGTCTTCCAAATTTACTCCATCGTACACCGGTTTCCATATGAGGCGTTTATGAACTATATTTCCTGAAATATCCAATTCAAATAATTTTAATACTCCTGTATCGGGTTCTCCCCTGCTGCCCGGTCTTTTTACTTCTCTGCCTATGAAATAAACCGAATCATTATGAAGGTTTTGCCAGGCTGCCATATTATATCGGGAAACCCTGCTGCCCGGAAATAAATTTTTTATATTTTTAATTTTCATGGTGTTCTTCGACGATTTTATCAATATTGTTATATAAATTTAATTTGGATATTGCTATACGGGATAATAAATAAGAAACAAGAGATTCCGCTCCTTGATTTAAATTAATTCGGTCAGGATGCAGTCCGTCATAACAACCGCCATTCTGATCATTATAAAGCGGGATTTGTAAACTATTATTTCCCAAAAACCAGCTAAAAGATATTCCAATTAGATTAAGATAATTTTCATCGTTAGTTATTTTATGAGCAGTCGATAGAGCCATTATCATAGAAGCAGGATCTTCCGGCTGCTGATCAAAATTACTTCTTTTCCGGTTATTTTTATACCAAAATGAATGACCAATAGGAATATATCTATTTGATGAAAATGTTTTATTTATGAGAAATGTTAGTGAAGCCTTACCTTTTTCAGTATAGATTTTTGAATGTGTAATATTTCCGGCGATAAGCAAAGATTCAGGTATGATTGCATTATTGTATCCCAAATAATCAGCAAACCAATTCCAGGATTTTATTGAATTTTTTTTGTATTCCTTAATCAGTAAATCGGCATGCTCTATGATTAAAGCCAGAAGTTCATCCCGATACTCGGAATAAGCAGTTGAAACCATAGCTAAAGATTTAATAATAAAAGCAGAAGAGCGTATATGTTTTAGTTTTCGGGTGACCGGAAGTGCTTTTAAAAATATATCTTTAGCGATATTCCGTAATAATTTTGTATTTTTTTTGTTACTCATAACTTCACTTACTGCCCATATTGCTCGTGCCGACGAATCTTCCAAATCCTCCGAACTGTTTTGAGTCGTGGCTTCTTTGTGTAAATAATCTAAATAATTTATAAAACTACCATCATCCTGCTGACACCTTTTAATGAATAAAAGATATTTCAATATTTGCGATTCAGAATACTTATAAGAATCAGATGTCATCCAACTGCAGATAACCAACGCCCGCGCATTATCGTCCAAAGTGTACCCGAATTCTTTACTTGGTTTATCCAGTTTGGCAAATTGAAAAAGACCAAAATCATCAGTCATATTATTTAAGTGTGTAAAGTTTATTGTTGGCAAAATATTTTGTTTTAGAAGCTCCGAATATTTTTGCGCAACATTGCTCCATAGCATCGGTCGTGTTTGTTTATAGGCATTCAAATGTTTTTTTTCAAGTTCGGATTTATCACTAAGAAGACCCTTTAATGCTCTCGCATATGCATTGGAATCTTTAATAGGCACAAGGATTCCGGAATCTTTATTTATAATTTCCTTTGCCTGGGCAAATTCAGTACTTACAACCGCTCTCCCTGTTCCCAATGCATAAGATAAAGTTCCGCTTACAGCCTGGTTGATATTAATTGAAGTGGATATATAAATATCTGTAGCTTTCAAAAATGTAAATAAATCAGATAGCGATAAATATTGATCATAAAACCTAACGTGATTTTCTAATTTCAATTCAGTAACAAGTTCAATCAACCCGTTTCTGTAACTTTCACCTTCATCTCTTTTGACTATCGGATGGGTTTGTCCCAAAATAAGATAAAGTAATTTAGGTTGGGTTTTTATAAGTTCTGGAAGAGCTTTTATAACATATTCAATACCTTTTCCTCTACTCAGTAACCCAAATGTTGACAGGATGCTCAAGTCTTCATTTAATTTTAGTTTTTGTTTTGCCTTTTTGGTAGTCGAAAAAGCAGTGAAGTGGATACCGTGAGGAATGACATAAACTTTCCCTTTTGATTTTGGGTATAGTATTTCTAATATACTTTTCGAACTTTCTGTTAATACAACAATTATGTTAGCCCTATTAATTATCCTTTCTGTTACATCTTTCATATGGGTAGATGGTGAAGGAAGTACAGTATGGAGTGTAACCAGTAACGGTTTTTTATAAGAATCGATAAATGAAAGAATGTATTTACCATCAATTCCGCCATAGATTCCGTATTCATGCTGAATCATTACCCCGCTTATTTCGGAGTCAGAATTAAAGCGTAATGCTAGTTTTTTATATTCTTTTTTGTTGTTCTGATTAATAATCCATTCCACCTCCGAAGGATAATTGAATAAATCGAGAGGTGAAAAGTTCATCGCCGCAACTTTACATTGAATCTCATTACCCAGAAGCTTTTGACTTGAGTTTAATAAATCCTGGTTGAATGTTGCTATTCCGCATTCACGGGGAGGATATGTTCCCATGAAGACAACAGTAGGTTTTATTGTCAGCGTACTTATCCATTATACGCTTTTGGATCAAATTAGACTGAAATTAGTGTTTCAAAACCGATGTAATTAATAGAATAATTTACCTGCTGTAACATTATTCTTAAATGTTTTTTGGAAATAACGATAGTTACAAATTAGTCAGATCATATAAACCTGATCTTCATTCCGTCTTCAACTTTTGTTTTCAGTGAAACTTCCTGTCCGGGAAACTTTGACCCGGTTCCCCAAATTTTCGCTTTTATTATATTTTCGGAAAATTCTTCACCAATTTTCTCCAAAATTTTTCCAAGATCATAGCCATTTTTAACCACCATTGGTTGATCATCTCCCGGCTCATCATCATGTTTAATCAAGTATATTCGAATAAGACCAAGTGTCTTCAATACCTCATCTTTTAATTCTTCAATTCCGATTCCCATTTGAGCACTAACTTTAAAAATCTTCTGCAAATGAATCGATTCATTAGAAGTATCAGTTTGATCAATTGAATCATTGTTTTTTCGAGACTCATCCAATAAATCAACTTTGTTCAAAAGATATATTGCCGGAATATAGACACGGTTTCTCGATGTTGCGTCAATTAATTGCTCAAGGTCAACCTTTTCATTTATAGTAATTTCAGCATTTTTTATTCCCATTTCAGAAACAACTTCTTTTATCGTTTCCTTTCCGATTTCTTGATGATGATTTGAGTGAATTGTAATTCCGCCTTTGAGTTTTTTATCGATTAGTATTTGTGGTTTTTTCTTATTAATTCTGATCCCGTGTTTTTCCAAAGAATCCGTTATTTTTTCTAATGCATTCGGGAATTCGTTATCGGTCATAATTATCAAAAGATCAGCCCCCCGTACAACAGACAAAACTTCCCTGCCACGGCCTTTTCCGATTTCAGCTCCTTCAATAAGCCCCGGAACATCCAATATTTGAATTCTAGCGTCTTTATATACCATCATTCCGGGAATAACAGTAACGGTCGTAAAGGCATATGGTGCAACTTTACTTCTCGCATTAGTAAGCTGATTTATCAAAGTTGATTTTCCAACTGAAGGAGGACCAACCAAAACTACTGTAGCATCCCCTTGGTGTTTAACTGAATAACCTCCTCCGCCTCCGCCTTTTGATTTGATAACGCTCTCAAATTGTTTATCTTTGAGCCTCGAAAGTCTTGCCCGGAGCATCCCGATATGATGTTCAGTCCCTTTGTGATAGGGAGTTTCCCTGATTTCTTTTTGAATTGACTCAATTTGTTCTTGAATTGTTGACATTTCAGTGAAATTATACCTCATATTGAGTATAATTAGCGGATAAGGAAAGTATTTATCTGATTTTAAGGATATTTAGCCACTGTGATGAAATGGATATCACATCGGTCAGATAATCAAAATATATGTGCTCGTAGCTCAATGGATAAGCAGAGCTTGGCCAAACTACGTTTGGTAGATCATCTGTCTTAGACATTGATGATGACAAGAAAATTAGCCCGTGTAGCTTAACGGATAAAGCAGCGGTCTTCGGAACCGCTGATGAGGGTTCAATTCCCCCCACGGGCACATGAATTATTTGGAAAGCAATTGTAGAGTATAGTTAAAAAATTGAATATTAGGCCGAGGTGGCGGAATGGCAGACGCGCAGGACTTAAAATCCTGTTTCTGAAATCAGAAGTGAGGGTTCGAGTCCCTCCCCCGGCACACCTGCATAGCAGGTTTCAGTCTGGCTAATGTACATTGTTTACTTGTTACAAAGCAAAACTAATCCAGAAAAGAGTTACGTCGGTCGAACTATTAAGCCTATTCTTGTAAGATTAGATGAACATAATAAAGGTTTAACAAAATCAACCAAACCTTATATTCCATGGAGATTGGTTTATTATGAACAGTTTTATTGTAAACTCTGTTCAGATAAACGAGAGATTTATTTGAAATCAGGTAGGGGGTTTAGACTAAGAAAATTAATATTGATCAACCAAAATATGTTGTAGTTGAATTCTGCTTTGCAGAACGGAGTGTGGCTCAGCTGGTAGAGCGCCGCGTTTGGGACGCGGAGGTCCCCGGTTCGAATCCGGGCACTCCGACAAGTGAAAATCGATAGTGTCCGGGTTCGATGGTGCAACTTAAGGAAAAATTATGCACGGCGAATCCCTGTCTGCCGACAGGCAGGCGGGCACTCCGACTGATAGATTTTGTTTTGATATAATATATTTTGACAATTTAAGCGGGTGTAGTTGATCGGCTCAACACCTCCCTTCCAAGGAGGAAAGACGGGTTCAACTCCCGTCACCCGCTCAAAAATCTGAGATTAAATAGAAGAACAACGTATTATTTTGTTTTAAGTCTTAAGTTTTCTGAAGGTTGCGAAATGAAGATTATTTCCTGACTCCGATAATTACCTGGACGTCAAATGCAGAATCTTTATTCAATTCACTTGATTTTGATGCTACTTGGAAAGTATCTGAAAGAGCTTCTTTCAAATCTTCATAAACTGAATCGGGAACTCCATCTTTCAACTTAATTTCAGCATCTTCATAATTATAATTGTCAGCGTTACCTGCTGTAACAGCGTCAAACTCAAATTCTTTAAGAAGATCCTTTGCAACACCTGCTTCTCCCGGAACACCTGAACCGTTAAGAATACTTAATTTATACTTTGAATAATCAACTTCACTCGATGTTTCTGCTGGTGTGGGAGTGGCGGTTGGTTCAGTTTCAACCGGTTTTGGTTCTTCTTTATTTTCATCAGTTGTTTTTGTAGCAATACTTTTCTGATAGTAAATTACTCCTCCAGCAATTGCGGCAACAAGAGAAAGGATCAGTAGAATGATTAAGAATATTTTGAAAAAACTTCTGTCTTTTTTTGGTTGGTTGGTCGGTTCAGATTCATTATAATTCTCGATCCATTTATTTACTTCTTCAGCCGATGATTTTGGTTTTTCATCAGTAGTTTCAGTAGTCGCCTCTTCGCTTGGAGGGTTTGAAGTGGGATCTTCTTTTTTATCTGAGTCGATTAATGAAAACGAGGTAACGCCAGTTGGTGAGGAAGTTTCAGTTTTGACATCCGAATCTGAAGATAAAATATCAGTTTCGGGTTTCAGATCAACCTCTTTTACATCTTTAGATGATTCAGGTTCGACCTTTTTGCTATCAGCTTTTGGAGATTTTGTTGAAGTTTTAACAGTTACAACTTCTTCTTTTACGTCTGATTTATCAACTATAACCGAATCTTCATCACCGGGAACTTCAATTTCAACTTCTTCTTTATCTTTTTTGTCAGCAGATACCATGTCTATTGTTTATTTTGTAAGATATAGAATGTTTTGTCAACATATAACTGTAGGATCAAATATGTTAAAATATCAATGTAAATAGTTAGAACTTTGAAAAAATTGGAAATTGAACATCATGAATTGATCACTTGAAGTTTGTAATTTCATAATTTTATTAGAAATTAAGAATTAAAAATTAGTAATTTGTTTATGGTGGGTGTAGCTTAATGGCTAAAGCGCTTCCCTGTGGAGGAAGAGACTGCCGGTTCGAGCCCGGTCATCCACCCCTATTAAACTTCAACCTTTTCTGTTGATTCGATGTAATTTATAAGTTGGTCACCGATGCTTTGGTCTTCTCCGCTAATTCCGATTTCTGTGGTTAATGCTTTTGAACCAAATTTTGTATGGTTACTGGTCCCCACAAACCACCAGTATTTTCCCTGATTTTCAGTTAATATGAATTTTGCATGTATTTGTTTACCTGTTGGATTAAATATTTTTAATATTGAATTTTTAGTAGAAGATCTAAATTCGTTATTTGAAAGAATTTTAGTAATATTAAAAGGAATCTTTTTTAAACTCTCCCATTCGTACTGTCTATTAACTAATAGATTAATGTTTGAACCTCTGGAACTCGCAAAATTAACAGTATCATTTAGTTCATCCGGACACCATGAAGATACAACCCATAGGTTTGAGCTTGCATTGAGATTTTCGTGTAGTTTTTGATCGGCATATCTTGAAAGTACACCAGCTGAACTTTTACCAGTATCGAAAACCAATTCTAAATCTCCAGCTTTTTGATTCCAACTCTTTTTTTCTTTACTATAATCCCAAAAACTTACTATTTTTAACATTTGCACGATTTCTGGTTGAGTAATTTTCATAAACAGTTCATCACGATTAAATGAAGGTTCTGCAAAATCAAAAGATGATAAATATGCTGTTTCTCCAAGCATAATAATTCTTACATGGTTTCTTCCGACATACTTATTTATTATTGGTATATTGGAATATTTTTCATGCGTGAAGCGAATTACGAAACCATCGCCATTGATACCGTCTGCTGGAAATCCCTTTTCGAACTCTTTTCTTGCACTAGAATCGACATTTACGATAGTTTTACATTTCTTTTCTGATAAATCATGATAAAAAGGAGTACATCGAGTTCCGGCTTCAAACTGTCGTGACTGCAATATGATTACCTCTATATCATCTTGTTGTAGCTTTTGGTGAATTTCTTCAATAACACTTTTTAAATTCATTAACTCAACCCCGGTTTCCGCTTTTTCCCCAAGAACAGAGTCTGCCTGTTTAAGATTAACTACACTTTCTATCATAATAATACCTATAGTATATCATATCTAAAGTTCATAATTAAATATTAAACGTCTATATTTTAACCGAATATTTAAGTTTTTAAGCACAATAAATTTAGACTCAATATTTATTAATCATTATCATATAGTACAGATTTGAATCTACATAAATAATATGATAAAATTTACCCTATATTATGAAAAGCGTATTGATTAAAATAATTTTATTTGTCGCAGTATTGATCTCGACATCATATTTATTGGGAGATAAACAGATATTAGCCAAACAAAACAACAAGAACGTTCCAATCGTTGATTTTCATTATAACTGGCTTGATCTTTATGTTGGTTTCGATATTGAAAATACATCACAATATACCCAAATAGGATACGAAATTAGTTATATTAAAAACGATGATCAGACGATGGTTGTTAAAGGGATTATTGATAATTCAACCAGACAGTCTTTTATAGAAAGAGAGAAAATAATTTTGGGTAGTTGTTCTACTGGAGGAACGTGTATATATGATAACCGTACGTCCCCCGTCACACTTACTCTTAATTTTAGTAGATCTCATAATGGACACCACTTCAATTATTCGGTAACAGAAATCTTAAAATAATTAGTGTTTTCGGTAAGAAGTTATACCCGTATACTCTCAAAATCTTTGGAATCCGGGGCTATTGTAGCTTGAACATCGTTTAAGGTGACCCTCATTTATTTGTAAATTACATACCTAAAAAATACCCATTAGTAATCTAACTGATCCTAATTTGGGTTATAATAAGTAAATTATGTTAATTGACAGGGCTGAAATTACCTTATCCGGTGGGCACGGCGGAGCCGGAATGCTGAAAAAACCCAAAGGACCGGATGGAGGAAACGGAGGAAACGGCGGTGATGTTTATATAGCAGGATCTTCTAATTTGAATCTATTGAACCAGTTTGGACAAGTAGACTTTTTCTCTGCTGGTAATGGTGGAATGGGAGCACGTAATAATAAAACTGGCAAACGAGGGGATGATATTGAAATACTTCTACCGGTCGGAACATCTGTTTACAATAGAAAAACGAGTGAGTTAATTATTGACATAAGAAAGACTGACGATCGCTTTCTTATTTGCAACGGAGGACATGGTGGACATGGTGGAATAAGTGCAACTAGCGGTTTAGCTGGTGAAAGAAAGAATCTCATTCTTTCTTTGAGACTTATTGCAGACTTTGGCTTGGTAGGTCTTCCAAATGCCGGTAAAAGCAGTTTACTAAATGAAATAACAAACGCCAACGTCAAGGTCGCCGACTACCCTTTTACAACACTCGAACCTAATTTGGGTGTATATGAGGGTAAATGTTTGGCTGATATACCGGGTTTAATTGAAGGGGCATCAAAAGGGCGCGGGTTAGGGATAGAGTTTTTGAAACATATTGAAAAAGTCGGTACACTTTTGCATTGCATATCTTGCGAATCTAAAAATATAAACAAAGACTACGAAACAGTCAGACACGAACTTTCAGAGTTTAAACCACTACTCTGTGATAAACCTGAGATAATTGTTTTAACCAAAACGGATTTATTAGATAAAAAAGTGGTTGATAAATTAACTCAAGAATTAAAGAAAATCCGCTCAAAGGTTATTCCGGTTTCGATCCACAATTTCAAAAGTATTCAAAGTTTTAAAAAAGTATTGTTGAGTTGAATTGGAATTCTTAGAGAATCAGTAAAAATAAGAATGATATTGTAAAATTAGCTTCAAGACGGTTAGGTGAAGATTTGATAGGATTAATATCATGAAAAATATTAGGGAGCAACAAAATATCCCGAAAATACACTTTAAAGCTAAATTATTTAAAATTAACTCATGGCTTCTACTTAGATTGCCTAAAAGTACAAGTGCAAAGTTGCCGTCACGAGGATTGACGATGGTCAAGGGAACGCTCAACGGATTCCCTTTTCAAACAGCACTTGAACCGGATGGAGCTGGAAGTCACTGGTTCAGGTTAAACGAGACCTTACGCAAAGCTGCTAAGATAGACGAAGGCGATACGGTAACTCTATCGATCGAGCCGACAAAAGAATGGCCGGAACCTGAAGTTCCACTGGATTTGAAGAATGCACTCGATGCCGTTCCACAGGCAAAAAAACTATGGTTGGATTTCACCCCGATGGCGCGTTGGGATTGGATTCGCTGGATTCGTTCTACAAAAAACAAAGATACCCGAAAACGTCGGATAATCGTCACATTTTCAAAATTCAAAGACGGTAAGCGAAGGCCGTGTTGTTTTAACCGAACCATTTGTACTGTCCCTGATGTTTCGAATAATGGGAAACTCCTCGAACCTGAGGAGTCAACGACTACCTAAAAAAAGGTGATTATATTTTCCATACCCTAAAAGGTTATGGTATTCTTAATAAATTTAGCTTGATTAAATAATGCGGTTATATAAAAAATTCAACCTTCCTTATATTTTTATAATTATTGTTTTAACAGGAATAAGCGTAGGCATTTTCTATTTTTGGCAGAATAAGTCATTAAGGAAAAATATTGTTAAAGATTCTAAATCAGAAGATATTGTTACCAAACCAGAAGACGCAAAACCTCAAATAAAATCAAATTACACTATAACTAATATTGACCTTAAGTGGGATTTACTTGAGTCAAACGATTTTAATTTTAGTATTAACTTCCCCAAAGGTTCACCAATTCAAAAAGGTGGTGGATTTCAAAAAGATCACCCCGAAAAGGAAATTTCACAGCTAACTATAAATGTTTCCGAAAAACTAGCAAACGAAGTTGTGGTAATGAATACAGGTTTCAGGAATTCAAAAAGTGTCTTAGAAATCGCACAAGAAGATAGAAGAAATACCGGTCCTGCAAATTTTAAATACACAGAAATAAAAGAGCGGACAATAAACAATGCTAATGGTTATGAATTTTATGGTACGACAAAAAATGGTACACACAGTTACCATTTTTTTGTTGAAAATGGAGAAAGATATATTAATCTATGGTATTACTATCCTTGGAATGGAAGGGATCTTACTTATAATGAAGAATCAATTGCAAAAGAAATGGTCACTTCCTTTAAATTGTTAAGATAAAAGTAATAATCTCAACTGTTCAAATCTTTCTTTTGAATAATGTTTTTCCAATCAGGGAAAGTAAAACCCTGAATGATGCTTCCAATGATAAAGCCTTTCGACGGTATTGAGTCGAAAACTCCAACCGAATAAGTCAGTGTAACTATCAAAATTATTGTGTAGTTCAACCAATGGTGAAGATGAATGGTTCTATTTTTGAAATGAATTTTAATTGTTGGGCTGACTTGAAGAAACTTTAATTTTAGATAAGGCAGCTTTCTATTAATACGGGTGTTATTTCTTGTTGCAAGATGATTAAAAAGAAATCCAGAGATTGATCCTGTTATAAAGGCAAGAATTTGCACAATAGAATAATATTAAGGCTTATTTACTAAAAATGTAAGAAGAATAGTGATGAAGACATTAACGCTGATAAATATTAATGAAAATTTATACTTTAAACATTGCACACAGACTTCCTTCATATTTTACCTTTGGTTTTTTGCCAAAGAGCGTACATTGCTACAACCCATATTCTTTCATCGGGTTGACTCCAATTGCCGTCATTACCCTCGATAAAATACCTGAATTTACCACCGTCGCTTACTCTTTTTATTTTCGTCCTTTTATTTCCCCTGTCAATACCGTATACGAATTCCGCTCCGCGGACGAATCTTCTTCGTATCGCTTGGGCTGCCCTGTCATAATAATTTTCATCGTTGAAGAAATCTTTAGCGGTTTTGTCGAGTAGATCGCAATAAGAAACATCTAGCGAGTCAACGTATTTAAAAGTTTTTGGAAATGTCTTACTCAAAACCATATCTTATTATATCATAACTTTTTGGATGTATGAGAAATATTGCAGGAGAATCTTCCACCAAAAATCTTTGAAAGTCAAGATAAATTTTTTGTCTTTCGTTAAGGTCCGTCTCGACCCTACCATCCTCAAGAAGCTTATCAATACGTAAATTTTTATAATGAGTGATGTTTGTTCCTTCCTGAGTTGAATGCCACAAAGAATACTGGTCTGGATCATCCGGGATATCGAAAATAGTTAAAAAAGCGTTGTAATCTTCAGGTATTACTGATGTTACCAAAACTTCAGTTTTAATTCCCAACTCATTCCATGCTTTTGAAATTTCATCGGCAATTTCTAAAAGTCCGGGTGTGCTAACCAATCGGAGTTTATAGTCATCCGGTAATTTTACATCCGAATTTTTAAGTAATTCCTTAGCTCTTTCCAAATCATAGTCATAAGATTTTACCTGCGGATTAAAGTACCGGGAATCGGGGTTAATCGGACTTATGGCACGCTTTCCCGTCTTATTTTTGTCTATGGAATAATTAAGAGCGAGCCTGAAGTTTTTGTTACTTAAATATGCATCATTTATATTGAAAAAGACTGTAATAACCCGGTTTTTAACAACATTTTCGGTAATTTTTGTATTTTTATATTCCTTAAAATCATCGGGTTTTGAAATCCCTATAAGTTTGTTTATTTCACCCAATTTATAAGCGAGCCTTGCTTCTTCTTCTGTTGGATAAAATTTAATTATTTTTGTCTGACCGTCATTTTTCAATATTAATCTTTCAAGAAGGTCATAACGAAAATAAGATCTTTTGACAACCCAATCTCCAATACCAATAAGACCTTTTTTATAAATCGGTTTATTCAAAAGAACCGGAAAAGGTATATAGGGCTTTTTTAAAGTAAATGCAATCTTGTGATCATCGACAATATCAAACTCCACATCTTCAATTGCAAATTGCAGATCCTTGGAGGTTAGGGGCTTACCATCATGCCAGGTAAGATCATCTTTAAGATCAAAAACCCAGGTTTTACCGCCATCGTCAGTTTTCCACGATTTTGCAATACCAGTTGTTAAATTACCAACAAGTGTAACTTCAACTAAACCGCTCGTAAAATCTTTCGTTATGTTATGAGGCAGCGTGTCTATGGTATATCTTCCGACATATCCGATACTTATTTGCTTTGTATTAACGATTTTCGGAAGAAGATAATATAAGATTAAAAAAATCAATAAACCGAAAATAAAACTGATTAAAATTAAACCTTTATACCGGGAAAAAAACGCATTAATTAATCGTAGTAAATAACGTAACTTTGGCATTAATTAATATTTTTATATTGCTACCGAAAGAAGTGATACTAATATAAACAAACCCGTTATGATAAATGTGAATCTGAAAACCATTTTTTCCAGACCGCGTTTTGTGAATGAAGTCGTTGAACCCCAAACACGGCCAAAACCTGTTCCTTTGTTCTGAACTAATACAAGTCCGACAAGAAGAATTGAAAGAATAATATTTGCAATCATTAATATATTTTGCATAGCAGTATGTATTATAGTCAAAATACTTCAATTTGCATATTGTAAATTCAAGTTAGAGGTGTACATATCAATAAAGCAAGATTAAGCATTAGAATATTATTTATTGTCAAATTATTTCACCAGCCAATAGATTAATGAGGTAACCACCGATAATAAGAATGAGAATGCCACAAATGCCCAAATTCCGGAAAATGAAAGTTGGGGAATTTCAAGCCATTTTGTAGAAAGTCCGGAATATAAAAAGCTTTGAATTTTAAAAGCAGGAACGATTAAAGTTGAGATATACAAAACAATCGAGGATGCCACCCATCGGAATAATCCGAAAGTTACGAGATTTAAAGGCAGCAGCATCAAATTTATCACCGGACGGCCGATAATGGATACAATACTTACAGAAATTCCTGCAAGTATTAACGTTTTGGGGCCATTACCAAAAACCATACCGCTTGCAAGAGTGGAAATGTAAAAAAGAGACAGCGTATCAATCACAAAGTGTCTTAGTAATTTTTTCATATAATTAATTATATAGCAGATTCCAAATGAAGATCCATTGGTCAAAACCAGATAATGGATAGATAACTATAAAGCTTTTTCCAGAAGCTGCGTTTTCATCAAATGATGGTGATATTTCTGAGCAAATCTATGAGCTTCATCTCTTAATCTTTGAACGAGATTCAAACATATATTTTTATTAATATCAAAAATCCTGAATCCCTCACTTACCGGTATGACCAATTTATCAAATCTTTTTGCGATTCCTATAATCGGGATACCATCCTGGGAAAAGATATCGGAAAATGCTTTGACTTGGGGTTTACCTCCATCGACAATAATAAGATCCGGTCTTCCCCAAGCGCTTTTATACTTGATCCTTCTACGGGCAACTTCTTTCATTGATTCAAAATCATTATTACCCTTGACATGTTTTAACTTAAAATGCCTGTATTTGGATTTATCAGGATCGGCATTCATAAAAACAACCATTGATGCACTTTGTCCGACTCCTGAAATGTGAGATATATCAAAGCATTCAATCCGTGATAAATTATTGATTTTAAGTCCGTTTTGGGACAAAATCTCTTTAAGGTTTTCAATCTCAAGATTTCTCCTTTCGTATATATAGAAAGGGTTGTCCATGAAATATTGGGTCGGAATACTTCTCTGAGCGATATAATTCAATGCATCAAGCTTCCTTTTCAAAAGAAGTGCAGTTTCGAAATCTTCATTTTGAGACTTTCGATCAATTTCATTTAATATCTCTTTCTTAACCTCACTCAATTTACCGCTCAATACATTTTTGATTGACTTTATATTTGATTTGTATAATTGCGTCAGCTTTTCTTTTTCTTCATAATCTTTTTTTTCTATAACAGATGGACATGGATTACAAAGTCCTATTTGACTGTAAAAACATGGTCTTTTTTGAACAACATGTGTCGCATACGGAAAAATGTTTCTTAATAGTTTTAAGACATACTTCACCGTTTGAGAATTTGTAAAAGGGCCAAATTTATACATGAATTTTATTTCTTCTTTTCTTGCAGTTATGACTCTCGGAAATAATTCCTTTGTTATTAAAATATATAAAGGTGATTTATCATCTTTAAGTTGAAGATTATAAAATGGCTTATATTTATTAATCATTTTAGCCTCAAGGAGTAAGGCTTCGAATTCGGTATTTACCTTTATGTATGAAATATATTTGATATGACTGACCAGTTTTTCCGTTTTTCTGTCGAGTGTCTTTGATAAATAATTTTTTATCCGGTTTTTAAGATTTTTAGCTTTACCGATATAAATAATATTTTTATTCTCATTAAAATACATATAAACTCCCGGTACTTCCTCTATTTTATTTACCTCATTATTTGAAAAATTTTTATATATCATAAATTTTTTATATGCCTAAATTTAAGAAATGAAAAAACACCGACCATAATCACAAGAAGTACAATAATAATCTGTAATAGAATTTCATAAATTTTAAAATCATAATAACTAAAAATCTTATTATTAATGAATACGGTTATAGTTTCGGGAGATTCTGTTGCAAAGGCTGTAAATGGAATTTTTGTTGAAAGAGTACTCTTTGCATACGGAGGAAGATCCCCTAAAATTTCGTTCTTTTTAAAAATATTATCCTGAAATATTTTAACTTCCAAATCATATAGTGCGTTTTTTCCATCATTAGACAAAGTAAAATTTATATTTCTTTCTAAATTTGGAATTTTATTGTTTAAATGCAAATTAATATTTTCAAGAGAGAAATTATCAGGTTGTCCGTAATTTACAAATACATCTTTCGCATTCGATTCCATTTGTTTGTATAAACCTGCCGAAAGAGGAAGCTTCGAATTTTCACCATGCACAACAAAGGTGATATGTTTCAAATCAAAATTATCAAAATAGTTTTGTCCGGAAGTATCAGCCCATGTAGGATCAATTTGAACCCAGTAGCCTTTTCCCTCATCCCAATATTCCGGCCATGAATGCAATAAATCATTTACCAGAGAAAGCGGTTTTGATTCAGAATTGTCGGACGACGCAAAACCATTAAGCTCTCTTGATGGAATCCCATTTGCTCTGGCAAGAGTAATAAAAAGATCAGTAAACTCTGTACATTTTACATCCGTTAGATTTTTATTTAACGCATTAACAGCCCCCTGTCTGATCGGAATATTATTTGAATTGTTTTTATACTCAAGCTGCCGAAGAACAAAATCGTAAATCTCTCTTGGATTTTTAAGATTATTTGCGACTGCTTTAATATTTTCATTATCAACTTCCCAGTAAGCATCGTTTCTTAAATTGTTGGCAAGATTTTCTGTTTTTGGAGTTAAGAGTGTTCGCGGATTAGAAAAAACCTGCACTTTTCCAATAACCTCGATTTTAACTTCTTCATTTGCATTTAAAGAATATTCAGCAAGCCAATTTCCATCAGCGTCTGTAATTACGTTTTCCGGTATTGGATCTATTTTTTCATAACTCATCCTCTGATATGACGTATCGGGTGGTATCGCAATCGTCTTTTTCGTACGTAAAGACGATTCATTTTTTAAATCATAATTCAGTGTAAATGAATATATCTGAAATTTACCAAATACTGCTACAATTCTTTCTCCTTCAAAATTATTTTTAAAATAATATTTATGAAAACCACCGGCATTTTCCGATTCTGTCACATTGGGATATATGTACGCTTCTTCACCGAAAGAGTCCGGAATTTTTAATATAGCCTCTTTTTTGAACTCCACAGATTTATCAAATAACTGGGGAAGACCAATTTCCCAAACTTCACCCGACCTTTTTGCGAGATTCTGAACGTTGTACTCTACATAAAAAGTTCTTTCTTTGCCCTTGCCTAAAACTTTGTCAGGAAAATAAATGTTTAAAGTATTTACGTTGTCTAAATGATCTATGGAATATTTAAATGAATTTTTGTCATCATAAACTTTGATATCATCGGGTGTAAAATTTTCAATGTTTATTTTGTAGGAAGGATAATACTTTTCTGTAGTTTTATTAATTAAAGTTATTTTATTCCTGACTGATACTTTGCCCTCTTCATCAAACACATAATCCGTTTCCACTCCACCATAATATTTTATATCTTCCGCCTGAAGAACCTTATACGGAATGAAAAATATAAAGATCAATAAAAAGAGGTTGGAAAACCGCTTAAACATATTATGATTTTACATTAGATAGGGCTCGTTTAGTATTATATGTAGGCTGATGTATAAGAAGCTTTGACTGTTTTCACGAAGGCCGGATCTCCTTCTGCAACCAAATAACCGCCTTTATCCCCACCGTCCGGTCCAAGATCAATTATCCAATCCGCATTTCTGATAACATCAAGATTATGTTCAATCACAAAAACGCTATTTCCGTGCGTAACCAATAATTTCAAGACATGCAAAAGCTTCTCCACATCGGCAAAATGAAGACCTGTTGTTGGTTCATCCAGTATATAGACAGTATTACCCGTCTCTCTTTTTCCTAGCTCTGTTGCAAGCTTGACGCGCTGTGCTTCTCCGCCCGAAAGAGTAGTTGCAGGCTGGCCTAATTCAATATAGCCAAGCCCGACAGATTTTAGAGTTTCAAGTTTAGAAAGGATTTTCGGGTTACTGTGGAAAAATTCCAAGGCTTCATCGACCGTCATATCTAGAACCTCAGAAATGTTTTTTCCTTTATATTGGACTTCCAAAGTCTGGGAATTATATCTTTTACCCCCGCAAACATCGCATGTTATCCAAATATCGCTCATAAACTGCATTTCGATTTTAATTTGCCCCTGCCCTTCACAAGTTTCGCATCTTCCACCCTTCAAATTGAATGAGAATCTTCCTTTTTTAAATCCAAGTGATTTTGAATCTTTTGTTTTGGAAAACAAGTCGCGAATCTCATCAAAAAGTTTTGTGTATGTCGCCGGATTGCTTCTTGGAGTTCTTCCTATTGGAGATTGGTCAATAAGTATCACTTTGTTGACGTTTTCAACGCCTTCAATATTCTTATGCTTGCCGGGTATCATTTTGAATCTATCATTCAGTTTTGAGGCGATTGCGGGATACAACGTTTCAACCAAAAGCGTAGATTTTCCGCTTCCTGAAACACCGGTTATTGCAACAAGTTTTCCCAAAGGGAAGGAGACATCAATGCTTTTTAAGTTATATTGGGAAGCCCCATAAACTTTTAAAACTTTACTTTTAGGTTTTATCATTTCAATAGTTTTTCCATAATTGATGTCAATTTTTTTATTTCCTGATAAATATTTCCCAGTAATCGAATCCGGATTGTTAATAATTTCATGAGGCGTTCCGGATGCAACAAGCCTTCCACCGTATTTTCCTGCACCCGGGCCGAAATCATAAACAAAGTCGGCACTTCTAATCATATTTTCATCATGTTCGACTACAATTACGGTATTGCCGATATCCCGCAGCTTTTTAAGCGTATCTATGAGTTTATCGTTATCTTTTTGATGAAGACCGATTGTTGGCTCATCTAAAACATATAAAACACCCGTCAAACCAGAACCGATTTGACTTGCCAATCTGATTCTTTGCGCCTCTCCGCCGGAAAGTGTGGCTGAAGGACGGCTCAAATTTAAATATTCAAGTCCGACAGACAAAAGAAATGTCAATCTTAAAATCAATTCCTTAAGAATAAGATTTCCAACTTTTTTTTCAAGATCGCTAAGAACTTTTTCATCTTCCGAAAGAAGCGTTATAAATTCAAGACATTGGTCAATAGGAAGTAAACAAACTTCCGCTATTGATTTCTTATCTATGGTTACCGCTAATGCTTCTTTTTTCAATCTATAGCCTTTGCATCCCTCACATTCATATTCGCGCATATATTTTTCAATCTCCATACGGACCCAATCCGACTCGGTCTCGCGATGTCTTTTTTCAAGTTCTGCGATAATTCCTACAAACCTTTCATGAATCACTGTTTCTTCACCAAATCTATTCTGGCCATAAACCTCGTAAACTTTATCTACTGTACCATTCAGGATTAAATCCAGCTTTTCTTTATCAAGCGTTCCAATTGGTATAGTCGGATCAATTCCATTTTCGTGACAAAATGTCAGCACTAACCGTGAAAACCATGTGCTGCCTTCAAATAAATTCGAAAATGGAATAATTCCGCCTTCTTTTATGCTTAATGCTTTTGAAAAAACCATCTCGGGTGCAACCTTTAATATTTTTCCAAGACCCAAACACTTTTCGCAGGCTCCTTGGGGGGAATTAAATGAAAATGTTCTGGGTTCAATTTCCGGAATTTGTATATTATCCTTCGGACAGGAAAACCTTTCGGAATACAGATGGTCCTTAAAATCTTTTGGATATTCAGGCATGTCAAGCGTTTTATCAAGAACAACCGATGCAATAACCAGACCGTCGGAAAGGTTTAGTGCCTGTTCAACAGAATCAGAAATTCTTGATTTTAAGTTTTGATAGAAAATCTCATTTTTATAATCTTTTTGAGAGAATGATATCCGATCGATAATCGCATCGATCGTATGCTTATTAGTTTTGATTATAAAAAGATCCCCGTCAGTGTCCTTGACGATATTGTCAATCCTTATTTTTATATATCCTTTTGCCTTAAGATTCTTAAGAAGCGAGGAAAACTCTCCTTTTCTTGACCTTACTACAGGTGAAAGTATTAAAAGTCTTATTCTTTTATTCATTGTTAATTCGCTTTTTATGACATCCAATATTTTTTCAACTATTTGGTCGTTTCCCTGCCGGGAGATTTCGTCTCCGCAAATCGGACAGTGCGGATGGCCTATTCGTGCAAATAACAATCGCAGGTAGTCGTATATTTCAGTTACAGTTCCCACTGTTGAGCGGGGATTTTTTGAAGTTGTCTTTTGGTCAATAGAAATTGCCGGAGAAAGTCCTTCAATTAGATCGACATCCGGTTTTTCCATTATCCCCAAAAATTGTCTGGCATAGGTCGACAAGCTTTCAACGTACCTTCTTTGACCTTCCGCATATATCGTGTCAAATGCAAGCGAGCTTTTCCCAGAACCCGAAACTCCCGTAAAAACAATTAATTTATTTTTCGGGATATCCAAATTCACGTTTTTCAGATTATGCTGTCTTGCACCCCTGACTTTTATTGTGTTTATATCCATAATTCAAACAATTCCCCACGCGAAAATACCATCGAATTCTCCCGTGGCTTTGTTATTATACATGATCAAATCAAAATCATTGACAGAACTAAGATGTCAAAATATAATCAACGAAAATATTAATATGCCTGAAAGATTCTCAGAAAATCTAAGAAATACTGATGCTTACAAGCGTCTTATGAAACTACCTCAATCGTCTGTGGACATGATACCCCCCATGCTTGAATTACGAAGAATCGATAAACTTCATGAACTTGGCGAAAAATTTAAAGATGAACTTGAAGGAGATGATATCGGCAGACTTCACCCTATAAAAGTAAAAAAGAAATTGGAAAATACTCAAATATACCCTGAACTAGATAGGTCTGATCGGTCAACAATACAACGTTTGTTTAATAGTTTGCAAAGGTCAAAGTATGCCGCCACAGGACTTGATAAATTGAGAAATATTATAGAGAATGATTTTGAGAATATTAATGCCGGAAAAGCAGGCGGACATACCATTACTACTAATGTCCGGAATTTGGGATTAGAATCGTATAATCTGCTTCTTGGTTTCTTAGGTTTCCCATCAGTAGACAAATTTGAAGATTAGCTATCTATCTTTTTGACCATATCGCGAATCTCGATTGCTAATTCAAAATTAAGCTCTCTTGCTGCAATTTTCATCTCAGTTCTTAATTTTTTTGCCAACTTCCTTTTGTCATAAGGCGTTAAAGCTTCAAAATCAATATCCGGAAGAGTTCTGTATTTTGAATATTTATCTTCATTAAGCTTTTCAATATCAGTTTCATCATCGTATTCGATTATCCTTTCGCGAAATGGTTTAGTAATGCTTATCGGAGTGATATTATTAGTCTTGTTATATTCAAGCTGGATATTTCTTCTTCTTTCGACCTCGGCAAGAGCTCTTTTTATCGATCCTGTAATTTTATCAGCGTATAAAATTACCCTTCCTTCAACATGACGGGCGGCGCGGCCCATGGTCTGGATCAAAGACACCTCGCTTCTCAAAAAACCCTCCTTATCAGCATCCAATATTGCAACAAGAGCAACTTCCGGAAGATCCAACCCCTCACGAAGCAGATTTACTCCGATTATGCAGTCAAAATTTCCTCGTCGTAAGTTGTCCAAAATATCGGTTCTTTCCAAAGTATCAACATCAGAATGTATATATTGAACTTTTATATTCTGTTCGTGTAAAAAGGTTGTCAGATCTTCAGCAATTTTTTTGGTTAAAGTTGTTACAAGTGTTCGTCTTCCTTTTTTAGTTTCTTTTTTTATCTCTTTAATGACGTCTTTAACCTGATGTCCAACGCTTCTGATTTCGGTTAGAGGATCAGGAATTCCGGTCGGACGGACCAACTGTTGAACAATACTTGTACAATCAATGCTTTGTTTCTTACATCCCCCTGCTTCGTATGCCTGACTTAATTCCCATTCTGAAGGTGTTGCCGACATAGCTATAAAGCCGTTTATAGATCTTAGAAATTCTTCAAATCGTAATGGTCTGTTATCGAGCGCTGACGGAAGTCTGAAGCCGTAATCAATGAGGGTATTTTTCCTTGCTTGATCACCATTATACATGCCTCTTATTTGAGGGAAAGTCATATGAGATTCATCAATAAATAAAAGCCAGTTATTGCCGTGTTTTTCCTGAAAATAATCCAAAAGTGTATACGGAGCATCCCCGGGATTCCTACCGTCAAAATACCTTGAATAATTTTCTATCCCTTTTACATATCCGACTTCTTTTATCATACTCATGTCGTAATTGACTCTTTGTGAAATTCTTTGTGCCTCTACGATTTTTCCCTGAGATTCCAAATACTTAATATGCTTTTTAAGGTCTTCGTCTATTTTTTCAAAAGCATTCTCATTCTCGGAAGGATCAGTTATGTAGTGTTTTGCAGGATATAGAACAAAGTTTGACATATCCTTTTCTATAACTTCGCCGGTTACCGTGTTAATTTGCGAAATATTTTTGATTCGTGTTTCATCGCAATCAAATCTTATCCCTATATCGGAATATGCCGGGTAAACATCCAGGATATTTCCCCTGACTCTGAAAGTGCCTCTTTTGAAGGAAAAATCGCTTCTTTCGTATTGCAGATCTGTCAACCTGTCAATCATTTGCTTCCTTTGAATCTTCATATTTTTTCCTGTTTCAAAAATAAATTTTCCATATTGTTTCGGCGAACCAATGTTATAGATACATGAAACAGATGCAACTACAATCGTGTCGGGACGGGTCAATATATTGGTTGTTGCAGCAAGACGGAGTTTGTCAATGGTTTCATTAATATCAGCATCTTTTTCTATATAAGTATCGGTTGAAGGAATATAAGCTTCCGGTTGGTAATAATCATAGTAAGATACAAAATATGAAACTGCATTTTCCGGGAAGAAATCCCGGAATTCCTGATAAAGCTGTGCCGCGAGAGTCTTGTTATGGGAGATTACCAGTGCGGGCATTGATAATTTGTTAATCACGTTGGCAGCCGTAAAAGTCTTTCCTGAACCCGTAACACCTAAGAGAACCTGCCGATCAATTTTATTATTAATATTTTGGCATAGTTTATCTATCGCTTTCTGCTGGTCAGGAATTGGTGTGTATGCTGACTTTAAAGAAAATTTATTCACAGGCAAACTAAAATTATACCACATTCCCCTATTGACATCTTCGGGTAATATTAGTATAAATTAGAGTAGAAGAGCAGGTGAGCAAGAGAGTAGAAGTTTTTAACTTTTACTCTTACACTCTTTTACTCTTCTACTTTAATAAATGGCTCCCATAATATATAAAAAACAAAGACAAATTCTTGATTTCATCAGACAAAAAATTCAATTGGTAGGATCTGCTCCGACTCTTAGGGAAATCGCAGATGCAATAGGCGTATCTTCGCTGGCAACCGTTCACGAACATCTGACAACACTTGAAACCAAAGGTCTTATAAAAAGAAAATTCGGTAAAAACAGGGCTATTAAAATATCAGATGAAGAAATGTTTTCACAGGCCGATGGCGTAGAAGTTCCGATTCTCGGTTATATTGCCGCCGGTGCACCAATTGAACCTTATACCGACCCAAATGCAAGTATGAGCATTCCTCCATCTTTTATGTCCGGTAAAAAAAGGACATTTCTTCTTCAGGTTAAGGGTGAATCAATGATCGAAGAACAAATTAGAGATGGAGATTATGTTGTGATTGAGCAATCGGAGGGTGCTAGTAATGGTGATATTGTTGTTGCCCTTCTCGATAACGGAATGGCGACATTAAAAAGATTTTTCAAGGAAGCAACAAGGATCCGACTTGAACCGGCGAATGCCGCAATGAGTCCTATTTTTGTCAAAAACGTTAAAATTCAGGGAAAAGTTGTCGGATTAATAAGAAAATATACAAGAAACTAAAAATTAAAGATAAAAAA
The DNA here is from genome assembly GCA_035291665.1 of Patescibacteria group bacterium. GTDB lineage: Bacteria > Patescibacteriota > Microgenomatia > UBA8517 > UBA8517 > DATDRP01. The sequence continues at coordinate 225,330 of DATDRP010000001.1, forward strand.
AGAAGAGTTTTTTTAATCAACCATCAAAGCTTCATTTTGATCGGGAAAGTTCGTTTTCTATTGCGAGCAGCCGGTTATATTTTACTACCCGTTCTCCTCTTGCCGGGGCACCGAATTTTACATAATCTGCACCGACTCCAGTTGCAAAATCGGCTATAAACCAATCGGTTGTTTCACCGGAGCGATGAGAAACAATAATTTTCCAATTTGCACCCCTTGCAAGCTTAATAACCTGTAAGGTTTCAGTGACAGTACCAATCTGGTTTGGCTTAACCAAAATGGCATTGCAAGCTTTTTCTTTTATCGCTTTTTGAACTCTTTCAAAATTTGTTGCAAGAAGATCATCTCCAACCATCAGAATTTGGCCTTGAAATTCATTATAAATTTTCTTCCAGCTTTCCCAAGCATCTTCCTGGAACATGTCTTCCAATAAAGCAAGGTGGTAGTTTGCATTAATTGATTTATAGTAATCAAGAAGTTCATTGTCTGTCATGGGTGAAGATTTATCACGGATTGTATAAACGCCGTTTTTATAAAAAACCGATGCAGCTACATCAAGGCCCAAAAAGACATCCTTACCCAAAGAATAATCTGATTCGTTTATGGATTCGACCATTATTTCCAAAGCATCGGCATTTGTGAATAAATTCGGCGCATATCCTCCCTCATCGCCAACTGAATGTATGGCACCTCTTCTTTTTAGGTTGCCACCGATCTTCATGTAAATCTCAACTCCCATCCGCAAGCCATCAGAAAATTTCTTTGAGGTTGCAGGTATAACATGGAATTCCTGAAAATCCAAGTTTCCGGCTCCATGAAGACCTCCGTTGATCATATTGAAAAGCGGTGTAGAGGCATGAGGACTTGCTGTTATTCCCATATTGGATGCAAGATTATAGTAATGTTTGTAAAGTGGGATCCCTTGTGCAATAGCTGCTGTTTTTGAAATTACAACCGATGCTGCAAGTATTGCATTACCTCCGTACTTTGATTTATTTTTTGTTCCGTCGAGAGAAATCAATTTATTGTCTACTCCGAATTGGTCCGTAATTTCCATGCCAACTAAGGCAGGTCCCAGTATCGTATTTACATTATTTACCGCTTTTAAGACTCCTTTCCCCAAATATCTGGGTGAGTCGGTGTCGCGTAGTTCAAGTGCTTCATATGTCCCGGTGGAAGCTCCTGACGGAACAGATGCGACTCCAACGTGGCCTGTGTCTGTAACACAGACTGCCTCAACCGTAGGTGTTCCGCGGGAATCCAGTATTTCTCTTGCAAAAATATTTTTTACTTTAGCCATTATTTTTTAGATTTTGTTACCAGATCCTTCTCTGCTTCATGAATTACATTTCTAACTCTTGTTACAGCATCTGGGTTAACAGATATACTTGTAACTCCGTAATTAATTAATTTTCTAACAAAATCTTCATAAACGGAAGGGGCTTGTCCGCAAATTGATGTCGTGACCCTTCTTTTGGCACAATGTTTTATCACCCGCCGTAAGCTCCACATGACGGCAGGAGAACGTTCATTGAATGATTCAGCTACTTCCGCATTGTCTCTGTCGGTACCAGTCACAAGCATCGTTAAGTCATTCGAACCTATTGAAACTCCATCAATTCCAACATCGATGAATTTATCAATCAGAATAACGTTTATAGGTATTTCTACCATCATCCAAAATTTGAATGTCGGATCGTCGAAAAGCCCTTCGGATGCAACCAAGCGCCTGACTTTTTTGAGTTCTTCGGGAGATCTGACAAAAGGAATCATCATCCAAAGATTTTTGTATCTCTTCCTGACATTTTTAATCGCTTGAAGTTCTAATCCAAAAACATCCGGATTTGTGATATATCTGAAAGCTCCTCTGAATCCGAGCATTGGGTTTGCTTCCTCCGGTTCCCATGCTTTCCCACCGGGAAGCGATCGGTATTCGTTAGTCTTGAAATCTGTAGCACGATAAACTACAGGCCTCGGACTGAAGTTCTTCGCAAATGTTTCCATATCTTTACTTAATTTTTCGATAAAGACATTTTGTTTTTTATTTTTAATCGCTTCTTTGGGATGGATTCCGATGTTTGCGATCATAAATTCGGCACGTAGGAGTCCAACACCCTGGACGTCCATTTTCGAAACTTCTTTTGCTCTTTCAGGCTCTGCCAAATTAACATAAAGGCGCGTTGCTGTTTTTAAGCCTTCCTTATATACGTTTACAACAGCTGCGTTTTCCAGATTTGCTTTAACTTTACCGCCTAAAAAGATAAGACCTTTAGAACCGTCTACGGTTACTACAGTATTTTCCCTAAGATCGTGTGTTGCTGTTTTGGATCCGACTACGCAAGGAATCCCCAATTCTCTTGAAACAATAGCGGCATGAGATGTTAGACCGCCTTCGTCAGTTACAATTGCGGACGCTTTTTTCATTGCAGGTACATAATCCGGCGAAGTCATTTTGGCAACCAAAATATCACCGGATCTTACTTTTGATATTTCTTTCGGTCCGGATAATACTTTTACAGGTCCCGATCCGATTCCCGGACTTGCAGGAGTACCTTGAAGTACAGGTGTCTGGCCGATCAAATCTATTTCATCCTTTTTCTTGTCCTCTATAGTTGTAATTGTTGTGACAGGCCTGGTCTGAACTATATATATTTTACCTTTTTCGTATGCCCATTCAGAATCCTGAGGGAAATAATAATGTTTCTGAAGACTTTCTGAAAGTTTTGCCAATTTTACAATATCTTCATCACTGATCTTCTGGAGCTCGCGTTTGTTTTTCGGTACTTCTTTTTCAATATTTTTATCACCTTTTTTTACCAGCATAACCGACTGATCGGAGATCTCTTTTGATAAAAGAGCATGGGTCTCTTTTTGGACCAAATATTTATCGGGTACAACTGATCCCTGGACTATCATCTCGCCAAGTCCCCATACAGCCTCGATAATTATCATATCTTTATTATTTGTGACCGGATCAATTGAAAACATTACTCCGGAAACTTCGGACTGGACCATTTTTTGAATAATTACCGATATTTTGACTTTTGAATGTGCAATTTTATTTTGTTCACGGTAGAAAATAGCTCTTGCAGTGAAAAGCGATGCCCAACATTCACGAACTGAAACCAAAATGTTATTGAATCCTTGTATGTTCAAAAATGTTGCCTGCTGTCCTGCAAATGAGGCACCGGGTAAATCTTCTGCTGTTGCTGATGATCGTACCGCAACCTGAGCTTTTGATAATGGACCTGACAATTTTTTGTATGCAGTTATTATATCTTTCTGGACATCTTCCGGAATTTCGCTTTTATTGACTATTTTTTGAATTTTTTGCGAAGCTTCATCCAGCTGCCCCGGATCATCAACATCAACTTGTTTCAGATAGTCATTAATCGTATTAAAAATTTTATTATGTTCAATAAATTTTTCGTAGGCAGCAACCGTGACTGCGTAACCGTTGGGAACGGGAAAACCAGCCTGAGTCATTTCACCTAGGTTTGCTCCTTTTCCACCTACCCTGGGTATATCATTTTTATCTATATCTTTGAAAAAGAGTATGTAATCGCCTTGGGCAGTCATATAATTTCTAATAGCAAATAGTGAAAAGTGAAAAGATAAGTTTATCTCTCATGAAAAACCCTTCACTAATCATATTGGCAGAGTTATAAATAATTTTCAATGGCATTTTCCCTACCAATTTATACAATCATTTTCCCAAAGGTTGGCCTAATTGAACTTTGAAGTAATCCACCCAGGGAATAGGCGTCGGGTCCTGTTCATACTGCATGGAGAGATAAAAGTCTAAATAAGCTCCGAATTGAATTACTTCAAATGCCTGCGAAAGAAAATTAGCTGATTTTGGTTTAAAAACTTGGAATTCGATATCGTTTTTACGAACAACATTTTGAGTAATACTCATTCTTTTTTGTATACGCTCAGGATACAAATCCGATTCGAAAAATATAAATACTACATTTTCTGCGTTTCCAAATGGGTGAACAAGTCCTTCCATCAAATGGTGGTTAAGCTCAGGGACAGATACATCAAAACATAAATTTTTTGAATTTTCATTTTGCTGGTTATTAACAACGTGGCTTGCTCCGACAAGATGCTTCGCGGAAACGAATATGACAATTTTATCCTTAATTTTATTGGAAAGTTCAATTGAAGCATTTGAAATCACTACTTCTTTATTATTTACCCTTTTCACTTCTTCCATCGCATTGGTAACACTTTTCAAGTCATCATTCGTAAGATCAATTAAACCCGATTTATATGCAAGTACCATTTGACCAATCACCGAATAACCAATCGCCATTCTTGGCTGCTGCGAAGTGTTAAATTTGGGATCAATTTGATAATAAGGAACATGATGCTCCTTCGCCATATCAATTAATTTACCTCCCTTGGCAACGACCATCCATTTTGCATTTTTCTGAATCGCTTCCCCGGCATTTTGTATTGTTTCTTCGGTTTCACCTGAATAACTTGAGCAAATAACCAGAGAGTTTTCGCTGCAGTATGGAGGGAGATTGTAGTCATTGACCCGAACCAATGGACATTTCAATTTATCAAAATATACTGACTCAATTACCCGGGCGCCGAGTCCCGACCCGCCCATTCCGCACATAATAATATTTTTTATATCTTTATACGATTCAGGGACCTCTACCTTTCCAGCATCTTCCCAGGCATGTTCAACTTGTTTGGAAAGATCCTCAACCGATGCATATAGATTTTTGGGGTCATTTTTTTTAATCTTTTCGGATAAGTCCATATTGATTGACATTTATTATTAAAATTAGATTTTAAGGAGATCCTGACTTACTCCAAAATCCCAATTCACATCCTTGTAGCCGCTTATTTTTTCTGCCAAATAAATTCTAAGTTTTTCGTACTCTTCAGATGTAATAGCTTCTATTTTGACGGTTATATAAGGACCATTCTGGGAGTACCTGACAACGAACATAGAATTACCGGTTTCAAACCTTACACCGTCGCCGATATTTTCCCCATCCATGACAATTGCATTCGGATAATCGTTTTTTATTTTACCTGCAAGATCCTTTATCATTTCTGCTTTTTTATCATCCGGGTAGCCTATTTTTATTTCAGGACTCGAGACATATTTTGGAAGCATTTCTATTAATTCTGAAAGCTTTTTACCGGAACGAGCCATATAGCTTATCAGTCTCAAAGAAGAATATATTCCGTCATCATGATTATAAAAATCCGCAGAGAAAAAGAAATGACCTGACAGCTCACCGATAAATGCTGCTTTAACTTCCTGATTCTTTTTCTTAAGAAAAGAATGACCGGTTCTCCACATATATGGAATTCCTCCGTATTTCTCGATAGTTTGGGTTACGGCCAGCGAGCAAAGAGAATTAAACATGATCTTGCTTCCTGGATGTTTTTCCAAAATATCAAGAACAAATATTGCCAAAAGCATGTCGTTCCAAATTATTTGCCCTTTTTCATCAACTATTCCTATCCTGTCTCCATCAGAATCATAACTAAAACCCACATCAGCACCCGCCTCCAAAGTTTCTTTGGATACCCTTTCAGCAAGTTTTGTTGCTGTTGGATCCGGTGCTCCAAGAGGAAAATTACTGTCAACTTCGGTATGAATCTTTATAACATCCAACCCAAATGCTTCAAAGACATCAGGTACGATTGCGCCTCCTGTAGAATAACTTGTATCAACCAATACCCTGAGTTTTTTATCTATATTTATCCTATTTTTAAGATCTGCTATATAATCATTTTTGATATCGCGTTCCTCAATTTTACCTTCAAAATCACCTTTTTCATAATCCTCATTTTCAACCATCTCCTTCATAATATTCATTTGCTCAGTCACCATCGTTTCCGAGAAATCTACGGATAATTTGGCTCCGTTATATTCCTTTGGGTTATGAGATGCTGTGATATAAATTCCACCCTTATGCTGAAGGAAATACTGCGACCAATAAAAATTTCCGACAAATGTGAGACCAATATTAATCACATTAATTCCGGCCCATGAAAGGCCTCTCATTAAAGCATCGGAGTATTCAATACTGGTCGGGCGTGCATCTCTGCCGACGATTGCAGTGTCGTCAATCTTATTTCTTTTTAAATACGTCCCATAAGCTTTCCCTAAATGCTCAAAAAACTCTGAAGATAAATCGGTTCCCGATACTCCCCGAAGGTCGTATGCCCTGAATATTTGGGGGTTCACTTTCATAGATTGTTCATTCTAAGTGTTTTATCAGGAGTAAATCAATAGACTCCTTGAGATTGGCACGGGAGGTTTTTACTTTGATATCAATCTCGGACATTTCTTCGATAATTTTTTCAACTTCATTTTTATCAAATTTCTTTGCCTGAGAAGAAATTTTTCCGATCCTCCAAGGTGGATACGGAATGGTTGAACCCTGAAAACTCACCCAATACAAATCCCGGAATAATTTCGCCATGAGTGAAAAAACAAATTCAGGAGCAGTTACCGCTGCCAGGTCATTAAAAAGTTTTAATGAGTATTTTAAATTTCCGGGATATATTGAATCCAAAAATTTCCAAAGAAGAACCGGAAGATCATATTTTTCAATTTTAACAGACTTCGGAAGTGATTTTATTTTTACAGCTGAGAGTAATCCTTCGTTAAAAAATAAAACTGTTGCATCAAGTTTTTTTTCATATGATTTCAAAAATGCAAGATCTTTTTCCGTCAGATCGCTAAATTTATCAACATATATCAATCTGTCGGCAGAAAATAATAAAGGATTAGTAACGGCATTTTTAAAACCTGTTCCGTTTTTTGAGACGCTCACAATATCCCATCCCCGTTTTTTGGCAGCTGAGATCATCACATTTTTTCTATGATAGCTTTTTTCAATGTCATCTCCGTGTATTAAGATGGTATTAATCATGAATCCCTATCTCCTGTTCATTCAGAATATTTTTCAATCAATCCGATCACCCGGTCATGGAAATTGCGTTTACCCCGTTTTCTGATATGTGGAAGAAGTCCTCCTGAAAAATTCTTTGGGATATGAGCCAGTTCATGGAGTATCACCCTATCTTTCTCATAACTTTCCAGCTTATCAAAATGCTGTGATAAAACCTCGATTATATAGCTGGGTTTTACTTTTAAAGCCATTTGCCAAAGCCGGGATAGACCCCAAATTCTTGCATAGGCTCGTGATTTTGAATAATAGGAGCGGTAGTAATAGATATTAGTTGAATCAATGTCGGAATTCAGTTTTTTCAATATAACTTTAACTTTTTTTTCCACATCGTAAGCTTTTTCCCACACAACAGGAGATGAAGTTTTCCTGCGTTTTTTTGGAGTCTTTCTTTTATGAGACCTTATAAACCTCAGCACCTTCTTTAACCTCCTTTTCAACCTTTAATCCTACCATATCACCCTCTTTTGCACTTTCAACATTTGCATGTTCAACCTGCATCGAATCTACCGTTTGCTCAAAAAGGTCCTCTCCGCCTCGTACAAATTTTATTTTATCTCCGACTTTCAAATCTGTGAGAATACTCAATATTGCAACCCCGATTTTATCGAAATAATGGTCAACGGTAGCTATTTTCAGATCAGCCATAAAATTCTCACCTCCGTCTAAGAGTCTCCAAATTTACCGGAGAACTCATGTTATATCTAAGACTAATAATCAACTAATCAATTTTAATCTCATCAACTTCAATTGGATTTGTTATTTTATATTTTACTACTTTTCCAAAGATGGCAAAGAGCAACGGCAAGAGCATCAGCACTGTTATCAAAATGGGTTTTTTTATGTTTTCTGCTTCTGATCTTCGGTCCGAAAATTTCACGCAGACTTTTCTGCATTTCTTTTTTATTTGACCTTCCCGAACCGCTGACAATTTTTTTAATCGTACCTGGAGCGTATTCTGCAATATCCAATTTCAGCTTGCTAGCACAGTAGATCATTACACCCAACGCCTGCCCAACGGCTATAGCTGTTTTTGCGTTTGTTGCAAAAAATATCTTCTCGATTGCCATAATGTCGGGTTTATAAGATATAATAATTTTTCGAAGCTCAGTATGGATAACGTTTAACCTCGCACCGGTAAGGCTGTTTTTATCGGTTTCAATTAATCCAAAGCCTATCACCTCAAATGAATTTTCGGACTGCGTATCGATTATTCCATAACCTGTTGTTGCGGTTCCTGGATCTATTCCTAATACCCTCATATTATCTTTTTGAAGGCCTTTTCCTGAGTACTTTTTTCTTTTCCGAAGATTCGGGAAGAATTGACATCTTTGAAAAAAATTTAAGATATATTAACTCTAAAACTCCTAACGTGTTGAAAATCAATAGCGCGACAAACCAATATTTTTGGCTGTTTCTTGCCGATTTCCAAAGAGCGAATCCTTTCAGAACCAATGCGATTAGCGATAAAACGATAATTAGGTATTGATGACTGCTTATAAAGGCGGTCAAGGCAGTTGAAACATTGTTCATATTTTTCTCAGATATTCTACAGTAGCTGCGTCTCTCTTTTCCTGGATCCAAGCCCTGTATGTTGATGTTAATTTTTCCTGAAATATCTGCAGTCTGATGTTTTCTCTTGCTGCATTCAAATCGTCATCTTTTGTGTAAAAATCTTTGTTTTCATCAAGTTTAGCCTGTATTTCTTCATCTGTAACTACAATTTCGTTAGTTAATATTTTTTCAAGCAATTTTTGAATTTTTACATTCTCAAGTAAATCTTCATTTGTTAATCCCTGAAGTGCCAATAGCTCATCCAAAGTATTACCCTGTTTCTCAACTTCGCTTCGGAGTTTTTGTATTTCATCGTTGACTTCAGCTTCTGTTACATTGACTCCCTGTTTTTCAGCCTCCTGATAAATTATCTTTTTAGTAATTAAGTCTTCGAGGATATTTTTTCCTTCTTTCTTCTCCAATTCCCGATAAAATTCTATTTGATTTATGAATTGACCGTTTACGCGGACAACAAAGAAGCGTTTATATAAATTAAATGTTAAAAATGTGATAAAAATCACTAAAAAAGAAAGTACTAGTATCTTGAAAAAATGTCCTTCAGAAATCTTTGCAAACCTGAATTTTGTTTTTGAAATTTTATCAGATGAAACCGATATAGGAGCGGTCTTGGTTTTCTTAACTGCTTTTTTTGTTGTCTTTCGTTTCTTAGCTGGCATATTTTTTGATTCTGAAAGTTTAAACTTTAAATATTATTTTTGCAAGTATAAATAAAACAATAGCCAAGAAAAATGAACTTCCGAATGGAATATATATTTTATTTGATCCTTTGATTGAATAAATATCACCGGGAAGAACAAGCGGATTTCCCGGACGCGACGCAACAAAATACATTATTCCAACAGCTATTGCCCAAAGAATAAAGAATAATTTCGGTCCTGTTATCTTCTGAATTTTTTCAGTATTCTCCATGAAGTTTTCCATATGCTTTTAAATATAAATAAATCCGGATATGTTTACAAGGTGGAAATAGTCACAACACAACGGGAAGTTTATTTTAATCTTTTTTGGATTTTTATATTTTTAATTCAGGAGTTAAGATTAAGAAAGATGGAAGCTTTTTCAAAACTCGGCTTAGAGCATCGTTTTGAGCGACTTCGTCGAGCTTACATTAACTTTTTTGAAACCAGTTGATAAAATTAAAATATGCAGGAAAGCCGTAATTTACGAAATGAAAATAGAATATCAAAAAGTTTTTTTAGGATATTAATAATTGCCGGATTAATTTTTGTATATGTATTTAGTAAAAACAGTAATGTAAAAATATCCGATACATCACTTGCTCCTACACCCACGTTAATCTCCGAAGAAAATTCTGACATTATAAATATCAACGGCTATAATTTCTATCTTACAGAATTGGAATACTCGTCGGTAAAGTTAATTTATAACCTTAACTCAAAAGCTCATTCAACCGACCGGGAAGATCTTGAGGACTGCAAATATATATCCAGCACTTTTTTCTATGATAAAAATAACCGCGCTCTCGGACTGATTAAAATCGGTAAAAATCAATTGTCTCCAGACCGAAAAAACAATGTTTTGAACGCATATATCAAAACAACAGATCAAAATCTTTTTATTGATGATGGGAATGAGTTTACGAATAATCCAGATATTGTTTTCCAATCCGGTCCTTTGGTCAAGCTTAAGGGAGTCTATCAGAATATAAATAATGTTTTGGATGAGAATGCCAGACGCGTTCTGATTGCAAAATCAAATGAAAAATCCTTCCTCATACTTCTGGTCGATCCAAATAATCTTTTTTCAGGACCGAAATTTTCAGAATTAAAGGATGTCTTAAAGTCTTTCGAGAAGATGGAAAATATTACGTTTGACAGTATTGCCAACCTCGACGGAGGATCAGCGTCTGTTTACAAAAATCAAGAAAATTACTTTACAGAATACTCAACAGTCGGAGGATTTTTGTGTTTTGAGTAAGACCCCATCAATCAACGGGTATCAGCTTATAAATCACTCTGTTGTCGGTAAATAATATTGATACGACCAAAATCCTAAACAATTCCGTTTTTACTTTTTTTTCTTTTACATACCAAAAGATACTTTTCCTGATGTGTTCGAGTTTTTTCTTGGTAACGGCTTCTTCAGGGTAACCTTTTTCAAGATTCCATCTGGCTTTCACCTCGACAAAATATAAAATACGTTTTTTATTGCAAATTATATCGATTTCCCCTGATTTACAACGATAATTTCGCTTGAGAATTTTATATCCATTTTCCACTAATATTTTTATAGCCGTATTTTCGCCAACATTCCCTCGTTTGACGCTAGTCATTAATAAATATTACCTTAAACTAGGAGTGGATATAATCCAATTCTGGGAAACAGTTATTTCTAATTCTTTGAATGACTTTATTTTCTAAGCTTTTGTCTGGAGTAAATTTTATCAATCTCTCTTTTGGATTTCTTTCGCGTGTAGTAAAGTTTTGCACTTTTCGTTCCTTTGACCCCCTGCTTGGTAACTTCGATATCGGTAAGTGTTGGTGATTTGGTTGAAAATATTTTTTCGATACCGATATTTTGTTCGCCAACTCTACGGACACTGAATGTCCTATTTTTTTCATCGCCTTTTATGGTCAAAACCATACCTGCGAATACCTGTTTCCTGCTCTTCCCGGATTCCATAATTCTTTGGTAAACTTTTACTTTATCGCCAACTCCTATAATTGTGTCTTTAAATGTAAATGTATTTGACATATTTTTTGAAACGAAATGTATTTTACAACAAAACAGTGTATTTACTCAAGAGATACGTTCATCGCTTCCCAAGACATCGTTTATAAGGCCTGCAATCTGATTATTCCATTTTATCTTAACCGGTAGATCATATCTTTTTGAATTACCTTCAAATAATAAACTGACATTCTGATTACCTTTTATTGAATGTAAGAATTTATTTAATTTATTAAGTGTATCGCGTGAACAACTCTTGGGGATTCGAATATAAAGCCGGTCGCCGGGATTGCCATTTGCTATCTCTTCGGTTTCCATCTTATCCACGATTATCGAATATTCATCGTCTCTTGAATCCAGTTTACCGGTTATGACAAACGGTTTATTTTCGGCCAGAACATCTTTAAATGACTCATAAACATTTGGAAATATCACAAGTCCGATATCTCCTGTTTCATCAATAGCTTTTGCAAACGCCATTTCTTTACCCGACTTTTTTGTAATAATTATCCGGATTTCGGATAACACACCCGCAATTTTAATATCAGAAACCAAATCGGGCATTTCGGTCAGTTCTTCAACTTTATGCGTGGCGAAAGTTGAAATAGATGCTATTATTTCCTGCAGCGGTTTTGCGGACAATGAAAAGCCCAAAAGCTGCCTTTCAATGCTTTGAATTTCTTCTTCCGAAAACTCTTCGCTCGAATCCAAAATCTGCTTTGAATTTTGACTTGAACTCATTGAGTCTTCCTGATCCTGAGAGAAAAGTCCCTGCTGGTTCTTATTGCCTTCTTTCCTGGTGAGTTTTGCCCGCAGCTCTTCCATTGATGCCAGAAGCGTTGCACGATTTCCGAAGAGCTGCATAGCGCCGACCTTAATCAAACTTTCCAACACTTTTTTGTTAACTTTCCTGCCATCCACCCTAATCAATAAATCGGAAAAATTGTCGAATTTTTTCTCATTCCGGGCCAGCAGAATTGCTTCTATTGCTGCAGCTCCGACATTTTTTATTGCGTCCAAACCAAAGCGAATAGCAGAGCCGTCAAGCGACTTTGAATCCTTTTCAATAGTGAATCCAATTCCGCTTTTATTTATGTCAGGCGGAAAAACTTTTATTCCCATTTTCTTTGCTTCTCCTACAGCCATAGAGACTTTTTCCGTATCTTTGCTTTCAGCAGTAAGAAGAGCACACATATATTCAACTGGGAAGTTCGCCTTCATATAAGCCGTCTGATAAGCAACCATCCCATATGATGCAGCATGGGCTTTATTAAACCCATAAGATTGAAAAGGTTCAAAAAGTTTCCAAAGATTTTCAGCAAAATTTTTTGTCTGACCATTAGCAACAACTCCTTCAATAAATTTCTGTTTTTGTGCTGCCATTTCTTCCGGAATCTTTTTCCCGACAGCCTTTCTGAATTTATCCGCTTCCTCCCAGGAGTATCCGGCTAAATCGAGAGCGCAGAACAATAAATCATCCTGATAAACAATAAGCCCATAAGAAGCACCCAAAAACTTCTCCATCCTTTTATCAAGGTATGTTACTAGCGAGGGATCCTTTTTCCTTCTTATGTATTCAGGGATCACAGCTATGGGACCCGGCCGGTATAAAGCTACCATTGCCATCAAATCCTCTACTCTTTCTGGTTTCAAATCGATCAGATATTTTGTCATCCCCGAGCTTGAAAGTTGGAAAACACCCATGGTTGATCCGTTACCCAGCATTATAAAAGTTTTTTCATCATCAAGAGGTATACTCTTCAAATTAATATCTATACCTCGATTTTCTTTAACGATCATTACGGCCGCTCCTAAGATTGACAAATTCCTTATTCCCAAAACATCAAATTTTATTAGTCCCACGTCTTCTGCTGCATGCATTTCATATTGAGTGATAATTTTTTCTCCTGACGGTTCTTTTTGAACAGGTGTAAAGTTTGTTATTTCGGTAGGTGATATAACAACACCGGCAGCATGTACGGAAATATGTCTTGCATTGCCTTCAATCTGAATCGCCAAATCAAGGATCTTCTTCGCATCTGCATCAGTATCATAAACATTTTTCAGTTCATCAACAGTGGCGAGTGCTCTTGGAATTGTTATCGGAAAACCTTGTTTTGGCGGCGGAATTAATTTTGATATCCGGTCTCCCGTCTCGTAAGGGTAGCCTAAAACACGGGCAACATCCCGAACCGATTGTCGTGAAAGCATTCTTCCGAAGGTACAGATCTGGGCAACTTTATCATGGCCGTATTTCTCCGAAATATAATTTAGAAGTTCCTCCCTCCTGTCGTCAGCGATGTCCAAATCTATATCGGGTGGACTCGGCCTATAAGGATTTAAAAATCTTTCGAAAGGAAGGTAGTATTTCAGCGGATTAACTGTTGTAATTCCGAGAATGAAAGATATTATAGATCCGGCTGCTGAGCCACGGGTATTTGTGATAATCCCTTTTGAGTCGCACCACTGAACCATGTCCATGACAATGACAAAATATTCCGAATAGCCTTTATTGGCTATAATTTCCAATTCGTGCTCAATTCTATCTTTTACTACCTTACTAATATTCCCTAACTTGGCTTTGGCATTTTTTTCAACAAGATCCCTCAAATGTTGGTTTGCATCTTTATTCTTTGGAAGACTTATCTTCGGAAAGAACCATTTCCCCAATGTCGTGATATTTAAGTTGCACTTTTCGGAAATCTTTATGGTATTTTGGATTGCATCGGGAAACTCGCGATAAGCATCCGCCATTTCATCCGGAGTTTTGACATAGTAATCCGGAAAGTCAATAAAGCGGAGTCTTTTGATATCATTTACAGTTTTGCCCGTAGATATGCAAACAGCGGCATCCTGTGCGGTCGCATCGCTTTTTTTTGTGTAATGAGAGTCGTTGGTGGCAACAAGAGGAATTCCCAAATCTCTGCTTAATTTTATTAAAAGAGGGTTAACCTTTTCTTTAAAATCGTTCATCTTTATAAGTTCTGCGCGGATTTGTTCATCTTTTGTTTTTTTGATGACTTCCGCATAATCCCGAAGCTGGAGTTCAATATAAAAATCTTCACCGAAAAGGTCAAGATATTTTTGAGTAATTATTTTTGCTTTTTCATAACTTTCTTCAAATAGAGATGCCGGAATTTCTCCCATGCCGCAGGCACTTGTACAAATGAGGTTTTTTGAATACTTTTTTAGAAGTTCAAAATCCATTCTTGGACGATAGTAGTAGCCTTCAAGATGTGCTATGGATGTCAATTTCATAAGATTTTTATATCCATCCTCATTTTTCGCCAGAAGCAGAAGGTGATAATTTCGGTTGCTGGACCTATCGCGTGATTTCAAATCATTTGAAATATATCCTTCCATCCCAATAATCGGTTTGATATTCATTTCTTTAGCTTTTTTGAAAAACTCAATCACGCCATACATCACTCCGTGATCTGTTACTGCAATTGAATCCATACCGTTGTCTTTCGTGAAATTTAATAAATCTTTGATTCGGCTTAGACCATCCAGGAGTGAATACTCCGTATGAACATGAAGGTGTACAAATTTATCACTCATGATTATTAAGCTTTGAAATTACAAGATCAGAGATAACTTTAACATCTCCTTTGCCGTGTAGTTTTTTCTGAACCATTCCAATCAAATATCCAACTACTGCCGTCTTTCCATTATTATAGTCTGTCACCGCTTTAACTTCCTCAGCTAATACTTTTTTTACTGCAAGCTCAGTATCCTCGGCTGGTGTAAAATCTTTTTTAATTATTTCTAATAACTTCTTTATCAGCATTTCCGGTTCCGGATAATTCTTTAGCGCTTTTTTATTTACAATCATATCAGCTACAGTTTTTATTCCTACATTGTATTTTTGGGATAACTTCACGGCTTTTTCGAAATAAGAGATTCTGTTTTTATCGGATGCAAGATAATCAGTAAAATCCTGCGAAAGTTCATAATTTTTCTTTAAGCGGGATCTTATTTGACCCGGAAGTTCGGGTAACTTCAAACTAAGCTTTCTGAGGTGTTCGTCGGTGAATGTGAGTGGAGGTAAATCAGGTTCGGGAAAATATCTGTAATCTTTTGCTTCCTCTTTACTTCTTTGCGAGTAAGTAGTTTGGGATTTTTCGTTGTAACCTCTGGTTTCCTGAAGAATCTTTTTGGAGTTTTCAAGAAGCTCCTTTTGACGTTTCAATTCATATTCGATCGCTTCAACTAAAAATTTAAACGAGTTGATATTTTTAAGCTCAATCTTATAATCCGGCAGGTCATATTTACCATCGACTGTTTCCGCAAGCGAAATATTTGCCTCCAGCCTCATTGACCCTTTCTGCATTTCTGCATCAGAAATGCCTAGATATCTGACTATGAGCTGGACATCTTTGAGAAAGTTATTTACAGACGCTGCATCGTGGAAATCCGGTTCTGTCACCATCTCCATCAAAGGCACTCCGCTGCGATTGAAGTCTATGAGACTTGCTGCTTTACCGTTTACTTTTTCATGGACAAGTTTTGCCGTATCTTCTTCAAGATGAACTCTTCGAATACCTACTCTTCCTCCGTCAGGTGATTCCCAATAACCATTGTATGTAAAAGGTAAATCATATTGGCTTGTCTGGAACGCCTTTGGAAGATCGGGATAAAAGTAATGCTTGCGGTCAAATTTCGAAAAAGATCTGATTTTGCATCCGAATGCAGTACCCATAAGAATTACATATTCAATTGCTTTTTCATTTGCATAAGGAAGGGCTCCGGGCAGACCCAAACACACAGGACAAGTCTGAGTATTGGGTTTTTTTGCAAAATGATCTGCACTGCATCCGCAAAACATCTTGCTTTCGGTTTTGAGTTCTACATGGACTTCTAAACCGATTATAGGTATATAATTTTTATTCATATTTTTAAGAGATTAACAATTTAATATCGGACTTTTTTGAGAAATAAAAAATTGCCCAACAATAAGAGGCAATAATGATCAAAAGCAGCCTCACTCCGAATAACTCCACTAGTGCACCCGAAAAAACAATCGGCAATACCTGCGTAATTGTAATCAAAAACCACATATTGCCGAATATTCTCCCTCGCAATCCTTCCGGAGTTACTTCCTGCAAGAAAGTCTGAGTAGGAATAATAAGTGCTATAAAAAAAACTCCTACGAACATAATCATAATGAACGATACGATAATTCTTATCATAGGAGGTAAATATCCAAGAAAAAGAGAATAGACTGTAAATAATATTCCAAGAGTCATAGAACCGATTTCGATCAGGTTTCTCTTTCTCCAGCCAATTTTCAGGAATTTCGGAAAGTATGCGGCTCCGATTACAGCTCCTATACCGGCAGGCACTACCAATAACACACCTGAAAGATTAGTATCTACCTTCAGAATATCTCGGGCTATTATCGGAACACAAACAATTACAACCGCAAAACATGCCTGTATCCCCAGCAAAAGAAAAAAGGGTATATAAATAAACTTTTTATTTTTCAAATAACTATAGCCTTCAAAAAGAGTCTTAAAAAATTGAATAAATGAGTTTTCAAAGCTTTCTCTTCCTACATCCTTATTCTTTTCATCAGGAATAAATAAAACCGAAATGGTTGCAAAAAACAAAAGCGATCCGCATAACATTAATGAAATATTAAAGCCAAATAAACCATTAATAATGCCTGCGACTGCGAAGCCCAAAATCAAAGACAGCTGCTGGGTTATAAAAAATAAACTATTGGCGTTCGGCAACTGGGATTTGTCGACGAGTTTTGGAACCATCGCACTTTCGGATGGTCCATAAAATTGATTCAAAAGACTGTAAAAAAATGTAACTCCATAAAGTAAGAAAACATTATTACGGACAATAAATGAAGAAAAAGCGATTACCAGAAACTGACCAAGATTGGTTAGGATTAAAACTTTCCTTTTGTCAACGATGTCCACCATCGCGGATGCAATCGGTCCCACTAGGATTGTCGGTAATGCATAGGAAATCCACAAAAAAGATACAGCGAGTGTTGAACCCGTGTGATTGAAAAGCCTGATGAGAATCAAAAAATTCATCATATTTATTGCCACTTGCGAGAAGATTTGCGACATCCACAAATACTTAAATTTAGTTTTTGTTAGGAGTCTTGTTATTTCTGACATGGATCTTTTTATTACTTTTATTACTTTAAAGATGCGAACTTTGGTTCATACCCGCTTTCCTTTTCAAATTTTTCTCCCAAATTAAATAGCATTTCTTCACTAAACCGAGGTCCCATTAGCTGGAAACCCAAAGGAAGGCTTTCTTTTGAAAAACCAAAGGGAATTGCCAGAGACGGTATACCAGCCAGGTTTGCGGTGGCTGCGTAAATATCCGTAAGGTACATTTTCAAAGGATCGTTAATTTTTTCTCCTAATTTAAAAGGCGGCGTGGGTGCAACGGGAGCGATAATCGCATCTACTTTTTTCAAAACATCGTCTACTTCGGATTTTATGATCGTACGTACTTTCATTGCTTTCAAATAATAAGCATCATAATATCCCGAAGACAATACAAACGATCCCAATATGATTCTTCTTTTGGCTTCACTACCAAATGAATCCCTTGAATTTCCATAGCGAATGCCATCGTATCTGCCAAGATTTGATGATACTTCGGCGGGCTGGATGATGTAGTAAACCGATAAACCGTATTTTGTATGGGGAAGGCTAATCTCAACCGTTTCCACTCCCAGATCTTTAAAAATTAAAATTGCTTTTTTAATATTATCTTCAACCGATTTATCAATACCCTTGACAAAAAATTCCTTTGGTATTCCGATTCTTAATTTTTTATTTTTATCAAATATATAATCTGAAGTTTTCAGTGTAGAATCGTATCCATCCGGTCCTTTGGTTACGTTGAAAACTCTTCTTGCATCCTCAACAGTATTCGTGAGATGTCCGATAGAGTCCAGTGAAGATGCCATAGCCACAATCCCATATCTTGAAACCGAACCATAAGTCGGTTTGAATCCGACTTTATAGCAATAGTTAGCAGGCAAACGGATTGACCCGCAAGTATCAGTACCTGTTGTTACCTGACAAAATTGTGCTGCTAGTGAAGCACCCGACCCACTTGAGGATCCGCCGGGTGTGTAATCAAAATTCCAGGGATTTTTTGTGCTCCCGAAATCTGAATTCTCACCGCTCGAACCGTGCGCCCAGGCATCACAGTTCAACTTTCCTATCGTGATACAACCCGCTTTTTCCAGTCTTTCTACAACGGTTGCATTATAAGCCGGTATGTAGTTGTCAAGTACTTTTGATGCAGCAGTCGTTCGGACTCCTTTCGTTAAAAATAAATCTTTAAACGCGATAACTGTCCCTAAAAGTGGATACTCCTTTTCCGGATCCTTTGTACCTTCCGAAATTAACTTATCGATCCATCTCGCCTTCTCATAGGCGGCATTTTCGGTAATAGTAATAAAGGAATTAATATTATTATCAAACTTATTAATTCGATCCAAAAAGTAATCCACCAAATTAACGGCTTTATAATTTCCTGATTTTAAATTATTGAGATTGTCTTTGATGCTTACAGAAGGAATCATATTTATTACATTTCTTTATTTTCCAAAATCATTCCGACCTTGAAGTATCCGTTATAAACATTTCCCGATTGTGAAATAGCGTCATTTTGTGTGAGGGAAGGTCTTCGAATGTCTTTCCTTTTTTTATTAATTAGCCCTGTTGTTTGACTCGTGGGTTCAACCGATTCAGTATCAATTTCTGCAAGCTCATTTATATAGTTAATAACTTCACCCAACTGTTTTGTAAAAATCTTAATTTCGCTTGCGTTCAAATTCAGCTTTGACAGCTTTGCAACATGTTCAATATTAATATTTTCGGATTTACTTGATTTCATCGCAGTCATAAAAACCAAACAAATATAACCATATATTAAACCGATAATGAGGTTTGCACAACGTCAGGAAGCACGTTATCTTTTTTTGACCATTTTGTTGGCGAAGTACAGTATGAGAATGGCGCCAAATAGGCTGACCCCGATCACAACTATACCCAGAGTGTATACCATCTTTTAAAGATAAACTAATTACGCCATTGATTCAAGTGCTTTTATCCGATCTTCTATCGGAGGGTGCGTGTTGAAAAGCCCCGAGAACCAGGATACCGCTCCTTTAATGTTACCTCTAAAAGGATTAACGATGTACAAATGGGCTGTTGCTTTATTGGCCGCCTCTAGAGGTTCGGTATCGCTCTCGAGTTTTTTTAGAGCGGAGATCATCGAATTAGGCTGTCTTGTTATTTCGACTGACCCTGCATCGGCCATAAATTCTCTTCTTCTTGAAATTGCCAATCTGATAAGCTGGGCAATAATCGGTGAAACGACTGCAAATATAATCCCCAGAATCAATATTATTGCTCCGATTGATCCTTCATTGTCTGAATTTTTCCTTCCTCCGCCAAAATATCTTACCCTCAAAAGCCAATCTGCCATTAAAGCAATAATTCCTACCATTACGGATACGATAGACATCAAACGCATATCATAATTTTTAATATGTGATAATTCGTGAGCAAGAACTGCTTCCAGTTCGGATCTGGTCATTTTATCCAAAAGTCCGGAGGTGGCACATATTACCGCATGGTCATAATCTCTTCCGGTGGCAAACGCATTAGGCGCAGAATCGTCGATTACATATATCTTGGGTTTCGGTAAACCCTGTGAGATGGCAAGGTTTTCGGTAACTGTGTAAAAATCGAAGTATTCTTTTCTATCAGCTTCTTTTGCTCCTGAAATAGACAAAACTATTTTATCGCTGTAATAGTAGCTGACAAAGGTTGAAATACCTGAAAATGTTAAAGCGATTCCAAGGTATCCGAAACCACCGGGCTGATACCCCATATAGATTCCAAAGGTTTGAGTCAGGATGTAAATAACAAAAGCAGCAAATAAGAAAAACCCAGCAATAACAATAAAACTTTTTATCTCATTAGACTGTCTAACCTCATAAATATTTTTCATATGTAGGCGTGCAAGAGTGGAAGAGCATAAGAAAATACCCATAAAAATAAAAAAACTAATGCCCCCCCTTTGTCCTTCTGATTTACTCTAAATTTACTTTCGGTGTTTTTGTAGACTCGCGGGTAACTTTTGTTGCTTCACCTGCCTCGTCCATTTTCAATCCTTCTACTTCCGAAAAACCGAACATATTAGCGATTACATTAGATGGAAAAGTCGCCCTTTTAACGTTAAAGTCGGCACTCAAATCGATCAAAAGTCTCCGGGCGTACATCACTTTATCTGATGTGTCGCGAAGCTCATTCATAAGATTTTGAACGACTTCCGAGCCTTTAATTTCAGGATTGCTTTCGACGACTACTTTAATATCAGGAAGCATTCCTGCAAGCTTCGCTCCTGCATCCGCCATTTTCTGGAGATCGCCTGATTCGACGGCTCTATTGATTGCCTTTCTGGCGTCAGCCAACTTTTCAAATATTCCTTTTTCGTGTTTAAGATATCCTTTTGCTGACGATTCCAAATTCGGAATCAATTCAGATTGACGCTTTAGTTGGTTTCCAATTTCTTGAATTGAAGCCTTGATCCTGGCTTTACTCGAAACAAAAAAGTTGTAAACCGAAACTGCATAAAAGAATAATAATGCGAGTGGAATTACAAGTATCCAAATCATAAATTAATCACCTCTCTCCGAGCCGGAGGCTCTCCGAGCCGGAGGCCTTTAAATGAAATAGGCCTTCTTGCTTCAGATATTATTGAACCTCAAGCGATTTAATGAAATTATACTTTTTATCACTATGGTTTTTCAATTGGTACTCAAACCATCGCGCGTTATTACGGGTTTCAAATGTTTTAAACCCAATCAATTTCAACGGTATTCTGTTTTTCGTAGAAATCACTTTTCCTTTATTGTGCAGCATTAGTCTTTTATTAATATTTTCTGTTTGACCTATGTAATATTTGTTATCCTTCAAACTTTTTAATAAATATACATAAAACATTTTAATTTGTGAATTTTTATTTTAATAGCAAATTTTTTATTTCCTCTAAACTTTTTGCAGTAATAATATTTTTCTTTTCTGCCCAACCGCGCCTGGCAACGTAGACTGCATACTTCATATTATCCATGTGGTCAGCGTGATGAGCATCAGTACCTGTTGTTAGTAGAATTCCCATTTTCACCGCTTCATGAATAAGATAGTCGGGCAAATCCAACCTCATCGGATCAGCATTAATCTCCAGATACTTATGATTTTTAAGACAGAATTTGAATATTAATTCCCAATCAACGTCTATTCCCTCGCGTTCATTCAACTTCCTTCCTGTCGGATGAGCGAATATTTTAACTTTCGGGTGCGATAAAGCACCGATGACCCTTTTGGTTGCTTCTTTTTTGGTTTGTTTAAAGCTTGAATGAATTGATACAAGTGCAAAATCCAAAATATCCAAACAAGATTCTGTTATGGGAATATTCCCATCGGATAAAATATCTATTTCGAGGCTATTGAATACATATTTTACGCTTTGTTTTTCATCTAATGAGTAATTAACTTTATCAATTATTTCTTTACGTTTTTGAAGAAGACTCCTTATCTGAGAACTATTATGGCTGCCCATCGAAGGGTTGTGATCAGTTAATGCCAGATATTCGTATCCAAGAAGATTCGCTTTTTTAACTAGTTCTGTCATAGATGACAACCCCAAATCATGACTAGTTTGAGTATCGAAGTCACTATGAATCTGAAGATCGCCTTTGATGTCGGATAAATTAATGAGGTCTGGAAGCTTTCCATCAAGCGCAGCTTTTATTTCCCCACTGTCCTCCCTCAACTCTGGCGGAATCCAATCAAGTCCCAGATAATTATAAAAGCCTTCCTCATTTTCGAATTCTTTCACTTTTTCGCTATTAACTATTTTTATTCCGTATTCGCTTAAACTTAGGCTTGGTTTTAGGCTTCTTGCATATTCACGTAAAGCGATGTTATGGTGTTTGCTGCCCGTAAAGTGCTGAAGAACCGATCCATATTGACCAGGAGGACAAACCATTAAGTCAACTTGTATGTTCCCCGGAATAATAATTGAGGCTGTTTTATCCCCTTTTTCCAAAATTCTGGATTTATTTTTATAATTACAGAAATGTCCGATTGTTATTGACGGTTTTGTCGTCGCACAGGCAATGTCAATGTCTCCCACTGTAGATGCTTTCCTGCGAAGACTACCAAGTGCATCGACTTCCCGAACATTCAAATCTTCTTTCATCCACGAAATAATATTCGAGGCTATTTCTTCAGCGTAGTTGAGAAGGTGCCGTTTTTCCCTTGATGAGTACTCTTTGATTGATTTGATGATGCTTTCCTGGGAATCGGCTCCGAATCCCTCAAGTATTTCGATCTTCCCTTTTTCTGCGGCTTTTAAGAGTTTCGAAACTGCATTGGGGGATTTTATTTCAAGTAAGGTCACAAGTTGATATGCCGTCTTCGGACCCACGCCTTCAATCGGTAAAAGTTCAAATACCGCATCGGGTATTCCTTTGAAAAGTTCATCAAAATGTTTTGACTTTCCTGTAGAAAATATTTCTTTAAGATGTCCGGCAATTGATTTTCCAACTCCCGGAATTTCATCAAGTTTTCCGTCATCATATAAATCCTTTGCTTCAGAGCTCAAATGTTCAACAGCTGTTGCTGCTCGGTCATATGCAATGATTTGGAACTTGTACTTATTTTTATCCTTAATCTGATATGCAGCCGAAACATCTTCCAATAGATTTGAAAGATCAATATTGTTAATGTTTTTTGAGATTTTTACCATAATCATATTGTATATCAGCATTCAAAATTTTCTTCTTATTGCTTATTACTTGAATATGTTCTAAATTTATTTTTTAATGGCAGCACGTCCGGAGAATGATCAATATTCAACTACAATAAATTGGAAAAGCAACAAACAGGAAATATTGGGTCGAAAAGGTCCGGCAAACGATAGTGAATTTGGTGGTATAGTGATAAACCCGGGAAATGATTTGCAAATAAGAATTGAGGCTGACACTTTGATTTTAACCTCAAATCGAACAACCATATTCTTAAATTTTCCGGAATCTGTACAAAACACTCTTCAGAAAATGACCCCCACACCAAAATCATTGCTCAAGGTTCAGGGATATTTCATGCAATCAGACCTTCCGGAAGAAATTAAAAATGCTGTCATTGAGATGTTCAACGTCTTTGATAATATTTGAGAGTTTTCGAGTCTCGAAACAGAAAAAATTTATTCCCGAAGTTATCTTGACCAAGGGGGCTTCATATAGTTAAATTAGCACATGGCACTTACAAAGACAGATATAGACAGGATAGATAAAAGATTTAATAGACGCTTGAAAAAACAAAAAGTAGAAATTCTTACTAAACTGGATTCGCAAAAAGAAGATATTCTGTTACGTATGGATTCACAAAAAGAAGATATTCTTGAAGAGATGGATAACAAACTACAACACCTCAAAGGCGACTTTTTTGAGAGAATCGACCCGATACTTAAAGAAGTAATGACAGCAAGAGAAGAAAGACCTTTAATTGAAAATCGGCTTGAAATTTTAGAAAAAATTCATCCCAAAGGAAAACACATTTTATCATCCCAAACTTAAGCATATTAAGCTGAGTTTACGGATTCGACAATCCGATAGGTTGAATCGGAATACCAGAGGAACTGCGAACATACTGGACAGGCATTAGTATTCGAACTTCGAACTTTGTGGCATAAAATAAGTACTTTTGAGATTGGGAAAATCCAACAATTCCTCAATCCACAGTCTGCTTATTCTTTATCAGCTATTTGACTACTTTTCTTGTATCGAAGCCAAACACTACCTTTTGCCATTCGTTTTACATCAGTCAAAAAGTAATCAGTAACATCTAGCGGTTCTTCAACTTTTCGTTCAAATAATGAAGGGGCGTTGCTTCTGTTTACAACTTTAGGAGTCATGAGGAGGCTGATTTCATCAATCATGTCAGCAGCCATGACTGATCCGTTTAGAAGTCCACCTCCTTCAAGCAGAAGAGTTTCCACATTCATTTTCTCTCTCATTGAAGCAAATAGTTTTGGAAAATCAATGTCTTCTTCTCCCGCAACCAAATAAGATATTTCCTTATCTTGCAAAGACTGGAGATATTCTTTTGGTGTAGCTTCTGTGACAACTATTACTAAGTGTAAAGGGTCGGCAACGTTTGAGAGTTTTATTGAGTTTTTTTCCCAGCGAAGCAATCCCTTTGTGTCGACCCCAAACATATACAAGTTACCTTCGTGTTGAGCAATGAAGTCGGATGTGTCAATTTGTTGAGATGCAGTGGATAAGGGTTGTGCTTCACTACTTGCAAACATTTGCATTGTAACTCTGCCACACATCCAAGCGGTATGGGAAGGAAGCATGTCTTCGGTTTCTGTGTATAGCCCAAAAAACTCATCGCTCATGATATCTACACCGTTTCCACCAGTTATCTTTCCATCAATGGTGCTCATCATGTGACAAATGATATACGGTCTTTCTGCATTAGCCATATTGGAATTATATCAAGAAATAGCCGTTAAAGTCTCGTCCAAGTCTTTGGTTTATGAAGACAAAATGATGAGTGTTGATGCAGAGTTCAATGATGGCTAAACTAAGGTTTGCAGGGCTGACGGGATTCGACAATCCGATAGGTTGAATCGAAAGGCCGGCATGGAAGAACTGTAAAAGTATTAAGAGGGTTTGGAATATAAAATACGGAGCATCCCTTCAATAAAGTCAAAAGATAACTAAGTCTCTTTCGGCACACTACTCACCACCCACTTCTGTGATAATAGTCTTGAGCTTATTTCGTACGTCCTGATTGTATTTACCTGCTCTGCCATCCTTGTTTATCTCAATTTCTAGCCCGGGAATGTTAAGTTTTTCAAGATGTTCGACAATAGTTATCTGGTCATTATCCCTGAAACCGGCTACAATTTCAGTGCTCAAAAGTTTGCCATATTCACGATAAAAGTATTCATTTGGATAATACTCCATCAAATTTCCTGAGTCCTTTCGTCCGTGGATATCGAAAACTACCTTAATATTCTCTTTTTTTAGAATGCTATCGATTTTTTTACGAAACGGGGAATCTGTATACCAATTGGGGTCCTTCTGAATCTTTGTTGATACTAAAGCCCAACACTTTGTGGATTTAGCGAGCTTTCTTGCAATTTGACCTGTTCCAATATCACCTAGTTTTAAATTACCAGATCTTATTTGGGAATAAGCATGAGATGCAATTAACAATACGGGTGTAGTACCTTTAATTAAATCCCACATTATATTGAGTATATCAATAATTCCGGTTATTTCAGGTAATAAACTAACCTAACATCAAATACAGTAACTTTTATTCGTAAAATTATTTACAAAATCATCTTTGAGTGGGAAAATACTTTCGTGGTGGAACAAAAAACGAAAACAACAGATCCGCAAGGAGAGCTACTCACGCAGGTTAATGAGTATAATCAGGTAATAGGAAGTATAAGTAGGGGTGAAGCTCACGAAAAAAAAGGAGTTTTTTACCGGACAATTTATGTTTTGGTAAAAAACGATCAAGATCAAGTTCTTATTCAAAAAAGAAGTTCAACTAAAGATTTGTATCCAGACTGTTGGGACTTATCGGTTGGGGGGCATGTAAATTTTGGTCAAAGCTACGAAGCAACGGCAGTAAGAGAACTAGAAGAAGAATTAGGCTTACATGTTTCAGAAGAAGACCTAATAACAAAAGGTAAGGTTTTAGTTAGACTTCCAAGTTCGGGTGAATACTTCAATGTTTTTGAATACAACCTAAAACCGAACGAGACTATCGCTGCTTCCGAAGAAGAAATTGGAGATACAAAATGGTTGACAATTGAAGAAATTAAGAACTCGATGAAAGATAAACCAATGAAATGGTATCCAAGACCGGAACAGACCATTGCTGCTTTATATTAAATTCCACCATTGACCCTAAAATCGTATTCAGAAGATCTAGTCTCGTTAAGTGTAAATAGTTTTTCGAAGCTAAAATTTTCTACCGGCTCTGGTTAACTATCTCCGGAACTTATATTTAACCTATCCATAACCGATTTATGTATAATCGAATTGATATTTTATGGATATTGTAACAGAAACAATTAAACTTGGTTTCCCACTTGGTAGTTATGTAGTAATAGGAAGTGGTCATATTGTTGCTTTAGGACTTAAAGATGGACACGACATAGACATATTGGTTAAGAAAACGTTATTTGATAAATGTAAAAATGAGGGGTGGGAAGTTAAGAAGTGGACATACCCAGAAATGTTAGGCAAAATTTATTTAAGAAAAGGAATTTATGAACTCTATTTGGAGGCGAAAATTGACGATTTCAAACCCACTACGGATGATTTAATTCAAAGAGCAGTGTTAATCGGTGGTGTCCCATTTGCTTCTCTCGAAGACATTCTTAAACTAAAAAGAGGTTATTTGAAGAATAATCCTAAACACTTAAAAGATATTGAGATAATTGAAAGATATTTGGCCTCAAAGAGTTCTACATCCCGTAAAGACTATGTTTAAGCATTGCTTTTAATCTCCTCCACCCCGCTGTTGTCTTGAAATACTTTTCACACTCAACAGCATCCTTTTTGGACTTAAAAGAGGAATAATAAATTAATTCATACGGAATATGAAGCTTAGTTGCTTTATTTTCACCTTTGTTATGACTGATAATTCTTTTCTTTAAATCGGGCGTATAACCCAAATATAGTTTTTTATCTTTTAGGCTTTGAAGAATGTAGAAGTAAAACATCTAGGCGGGCTACGTTCAGTTTACATGAACGTAGCGGGGCTGACGGGATTCGAACCCGCGACCTCTTCCGTGACAGGGAAGCACTCTGGCCAGTTGAGCTACAGCCCCAAACTTAAATCGCAGAAGAATTATAGCTGATCTATGAAATCTGGACAATAGACGATGTGTTTCAGATGTTTTACAAATCTCATTTTCAAATTTTATTGATTTTAAATACTCACTATGCCAGTATTAAATATTGGGAAGTATTAATAGAACGGGGGTGATCTATTTGAAAAATATATTTATTGTTTCGGCAGTATTGGTATTTTTTGCTCTTCTTGCCCTATCTTTGAGACCAACTACAAAAGTTGCCGGAGTCTCGGATTCAAATGGTATGCCTCTGTATGTGATTATTGAAGTTAACTGGGACGGAACAGGCATGGGTGACTGGAAAGTTTGGGGTCCCAAAAATGAACCGGTTGTCGGTACAGGTACAGTTTTGTCCGAATGTACGGAATGTCTTGAGATGAACTATAATTTTGAATTCAAGGGAAAGACGGTTCAGTTTAATGAAACTTATGTTTCTACTGTTGACGGAAAACCTCAATCCCATAAAGTTGTCTTGACAGACACAGACGGTGATGGATCTTATACAGGATCATTACCAGCAGCCAGATATAATTTACAGGAAGGATATATCTATTTGGACAGGATTGATTATGAGGCTGAATTTGGTAATGGAAAAGTGTCATCATTCAGATATTTTGAGTACGAGCATAAGAAATTACTTAAGTAGTCACGCTATACCTTAATTTTCAGCGAATTTAAATTCGGTATAACGAATCAATCCTCTGGATAATCGGATAGAGTAAGTGTCTAATGGAGAAGTGGAAATAATATTTAGTCCTCTTGTGTGTAAATGACGCTTTTACAATATTGAACACCCTTTTCCCACCAACCTCGAATCAATACTCCCACGACCTTACCCTCTTTAGTAAGCAACGGAGAACCCGAACAGCCAGGATAAGCTGTCTGTATTTCTTCAGATCCTATATGGTCTACTGTATTTTCATAGCTCCTGTTTATTGTTTTTCGTGGATGTGTTTCCAAAGAAAGGCAACCCACATGTGTAGGTTTAACTTCGACTCGGGCACGCTCCCAACCGTTATAAGTTGAATAAATTATTTCTAAATTTTCACCACTTAAAAGATCATTATCTGATCCATGTTCAAGACCGTCACGATTTATTTCCGGGAGTTCAGATTCAGCAATGTCCTTCCATCCTTTTTTTTGAAATTGAAGGTTTACAATTGTGCTTGATCCATCATGGGCTTTTGCTTTAAGATTTCTTTGATCAGTGCCTTCAAAAGCAACATGAGCCGCAGTCGTTAAAACTGTTCTTCCATTTCGTTTGACCCTAAAACCGTTACCTAAAAATCTCTCATTACCATCTTCTCCGACATCATAAAGTTCAAATAAATGTTGTTCTAACTCTGACATAATATAGATATTATATTACTATTATAGGTTAAATTCAAAAATGAACAGAGGCATATTCCGTCAGTTTTAATAATTCATTACCGATTTATAATCAGGATTAAGTCTTGGCCAGTATTTTTGAGGCAGATCGATTGTCTCAAAACCCTTTTTTCTTGCAATTCTTTCAATTCTTTTGCTGGGTACAAACTTCAAGCAATGAACACCAGCCAGTGCTTGCATTGTCAATGAGCTGATCACCGTATCACATTGTTCACAAGACAAGGGTAAATATAAGCTATCGTTTTCTACAATTCTACCTGAACAGGCTGATTTTGGATTTCCTCTTTGAAATACAGTGAATCCACTACTCAAATCTTCATGTTTAAAAGGTCTTATATCAAAATTTATCCCGCTTGCCGCTTCTCCCATGAATTCATTGTGCGTAAGAGTGCAGCTGCCATCATTCTTACAATACTGACAATATGGAAAATATCCTCCTTTAATCTCATTGCTCTTTTCAACGTTCATAGAAATTAAAACGAATTATATATCTAATTTTAAATGAGTATAAAGTTTTTTACTTTAAGTTTAGTATTTTTGCGGATTGTACTTGGTAAATTACGATGGTAATCTTGTGAAAGACACAATCAACAATAAGTGATTCGATTCCGACATCTCTCTTAACTTTCCACCCGTACGATTAGTCAATTTTTTTATAGATCGAAATGGCCAATGTAGAGAAACAAAGATGTGCTTTTAGTAAAAATGGTGATTGTCTGGCTGAATCAGCAAAACAATATATCAAAAAAATAGATGAAACTTTTCTCATATCCGGGATCGATCCTGTCAAATCCGGTGTTGAGCCAGAAATATTGGAAAAATACGAACCGGTTTTCAGGAGCCTGTATTACGATACTACAGTTGCTACCGGTTTTAAGATAAGAGTTTACTTTTGTGAAGGCTGTGATAATTTCCCGAGCGATGGGAATGATTACTTCTCAAAAATCAAAAATTCGGGTGAAGCTCCAAGAGACTCCAAATGACCTCTAATTTCTTTTACAAAGGGTTTCGGACCGCAGACATAAAAATGTTTCGAATAATCGTTGATATGTTTTGATAAGAAATTACTGTCAATTCTTCCGTTTTCATAGTTTTCACGCTTTTCTCTTGTTAAAGTCAGGATCAAATTCTGAGGACTTTTTTTGAACACATCTTTCCATTCATCTTCAAGAATCACATCGGATGAAGTCTTATTTGAAAAAATAAGTTTGTTATTCCCCAGAAGTCCCCTGCTTCGAAGCATCCGGAGAATTGCGATAAATGGGGTTACTCCCGCACCACCTGCAATAAACACTCCTTCTCCATCATAATGAATTGCTCCAAACGGTTTTGTGATTAACAATTCCGAACCGTTATCCAAAGCATGTATCCTTTTTGTGATACCTTGATGGTCATCATATCTTTTTATTGTAAATTCAAGGTCCTCGGCGCTTTCCAAACTTGTAAAAGTAAAGGGTCTGGTTTCGTCTTTGAGGTCTGGGGTATTAATAGACATGTCTATTGCTTGTCCTGGTGTGTAAGTGAAGCTGGAAGGTTTTTCAATAATAAATCTCTTTACGTCATGGGTTAACTGAACTGAATCGATAAGCTTTACTTTATAGCTCATTATTCATATATTACATTTATAATCGAATTTGTGTCAAAAAGAAGTGAAAGTTTTTTATAGACCGAATCACTATTGACAAATTTATACTCATAGTATAAATTTGCACTCAACAAATGGTCTTGCCCGAAATTAATCAATGGACCTGAAAAAGCTTCTCAAAACAATTAAGTTGAACGAATCCAGCATAAGCATGATATTGGGTGTAATTGTAATTGTTATCACGGGATATTTTTTGGTAAATCTTTTCAAGAAAAATGAAGGTGAAACAATTCCTCCCGTAGGTATTGAAGAAGAGAAAGTCGCAACTGGTGGAACCCATATTGTTAAAAAAGGGGAAGATCTTTGGAAAATTGCTGAGAATTATTACCAGGACGGTTACAAATGGGTTGACATTGCCGAAGCAAATAAACTGGAAAGCCCATACCTCATAACCGAAGGACAAGAACTAAAAATTCCTGACCTTAATAAGCTTGCAGCAGTAACCACAACACCAACAGTCACAGGAACTATTGTCGCAACACCCGCACAAGCAATAACCGCAAC
The DNA here is from genome assembly GCA_035291665.1 of Patescibacteria group bacterium. Lineage (GTDB taxonomy): Bacteria > Patescibacteriota > Microgenomatia > UBA8517 > UBA8517 > DATDRP01. The sequence continues at coordinate 256,029 of DATDRP010000001.1, forward strand.
CGAAAAAATCTCACCCGCTATTGCTGCTCAGCCTGAATCAAAAGGCGGAGTCACATCGAGTACCGGTGCCGGAAAGACGTATGTTGTACAGCACGGCGACTCGCTTTGGAAAATCGCCGAAGCACAATATAACGATCCCTACCGATGGGTCGACATCGCAAAAGCCAACAGCTTGAAAAACCCCAGCATCATCCACGCTGGAAATACATTTGTCATCCCCGAATAATCCACAAATATAAGCCCGTTTCATTTTGAATTTGAAAGCCTTTCCACTATAATTTCAGGTATATCTGTACCTATTATGCGGGATTAGTTAAGCGGCCTAACGCTACCTTCCCAAGGTAGAGAAACGGGTTCAACTCCCGTATCCCGCTCTCGTTGCACTCGATCGGGGTACTTACGTTTATGATGCAATTTAAAGTCTTGCAGGTTATGCTTACAACTCCCGTATCCCGCTCCAATCAACAGTTTTCTACATAAATGTACAGAAAGTTACTAGAAACTACCTAAAAACGATCATAAAATGAGTTATAATTGAATTATGCAAATACTTGTTTTTCTTGGATTTCTTATGCTCATAGTTCTTTCTTTGAAAGGTAAACTATGGGCTTATATTGCCACCATTGTTTTAGGTTCATTGTATTTTCCTGCCAGTGTCGGTTTTCAGTTGAATATTAAAACTTGTGAGGTATTTTTCGACCTGCCGCTTGCGATATATTCTTTGACTAATTATAAGCACATCATATTGTTTGCTATATTTTTTCTAATGACAAGAAGGCAAGTCAAGAAGAGTGGTTGGGTAAGTTTTGGCTGGGGAGCTTTAGGAACACTACTATTTGCTCTAATAATAGAACTTTTACAGGGGTGGACCGGAGATGGTCATTGTCGCATGAGAGATCTTGTTCCAGACTTCGCTGGCGTTCTACTGGGACAAATGACGTATAGTTTATGGACGACCATTAAACGTACAAAACAGCGAAGGATTTAATACCCATATGTTCTTTAAGAAAACTAAGCTAGAGTTCCAAACTAGGCTCTATAAGAGGTCTTAGGTTCGAGCAAAGCATGGTGACCAGTTCTCGTTGCACTCGATCGGGTTATTATCATTGAAAGTACAATTAAACTTGACATTAGTAGTAGAACTTTTCTAATATAGATATATGCAAATGTTTAATCTTCATAAAAGTAAAATTTATTTAGTAGTTTTTATCGTAACTGCTTCAATACTCGCCTGGGGTGTTTGGAACAATTACAGGCCTCAAATGGTGTATGCAAGCTGTGCGGACATTGCAGAAAAGACTTCAAACTTAAGATCCCGGAAAGATTTTCTTAAAACCGATACTTCGAAGGATTTTGAAGAAGTCTTCAACGAATGCCTTTCAGATGCCGGTTATTTTGAAGTTAAGTAAATTCTCCTTTTCCAAAAATCCGATCAGATTCCTTGGTATCTCACATTTTGCTATAATCAACCAAAGAAGGACGTTATAAGCCTACGTAGCTCAGTTGGTAGAGCAACGGTATCGTAAACCGTGGGTCGTCGGTTCAATTCCGACCGTAGGCTCAAGATACTATTAAAAATTAATATGCCAAATTATTACTCCCGCAGAAGCAAAGTCCAGGATAAAAAAAATAAATCGAGCGCTTTCATCCTATTTTCTCTGACAATTGTAATTTTAATTCTTGTTTTTTTCTACGGAATACCTGCGATGATTAAATTTGCCGTTTTTATTGCCGATCTTAAGAAAACTTCGCAGGTTGATGAATCTTCTGACACTCTCGCCCCTTCAACGCCGAGGATTGATTCGATTTCTGAATTCACCAATAACGCCGACCTGGAAATCGTCGGTTATACGGAATCGGGGGCAATTGTCACCATCTATTACAATAATAAAAATGAAGAAACCGTTGCCAATAATGAAGGCGGTTTCAGGTTCAAAATTAGCTTAAAAGAAGGATTAAATACTTTTTCATTTATCTCAAAAGATTCTTCCGGAAATGAGAGTCCGCGGTCAAAAACACAAACCGTTACATATGACAAAACTCCGCCTTCATTAGACATCAAATCCCCCCCCGACAATGGAAACGTATATGGGGATATTAACAAAAATCTTGAAATTACAGGTACAACTGACCCCGAAATCAAAATCTATGCTAACGACAGATTGACAAGCTCGGATGAAAATGGAAACTTTAAAATCCGAGTATATTTATCGGAAGGAGCAAACAGCATTACGCTGAAAGCTGTTGACAATGCGCAAAACGAAACAGAAAAGTCTCTAACTATCAATTTTTATCCTTAACTCTTACGGACAGAGCTCCCAATATCAGTACTAGTGGAACGGCAACATACGGGTAAAACAAAGTATTGTTAAAGAAAGAATGAACAAAGAGTGAGGCAAATAATGGCTTTACCAAAATTAAATCGCTTTTATAAATCTTCCCATAGATCTTTTGCCCCAAATCAATAAAAAGCAAAAGTCCTATTACACCGGTTGTAGAAAGAATATATAACATACTCGAATCGCTTCCGGCGCAGGAACGGGATTGTGTCTGAAACTCGCCCCGATAAGCGCAAAGATTGTTGTAACCAATTCCAAAAAGCGGATTTTGATAAATTATATTTGAAAATTCTTTATAATTTCTTATCCTGGTGAATACACTGTGAAGCCTTTCAAGTTTAACTCCCTCGCTTTGGTATCTGGGAAGAAAAAGAATAAAAAAAACAGAAAATAGGAAAATCAGGAAATACTTCCAATGAAGTTTTTGTCTTAAAAATGCCACTGCTAAAAGTATAAATAGTCCAAGGTATGTTGCTCTTGAGTAGGTAAAAAGTATTGATATCACCAGAAAGATTATTGTAAGTAAATACTTTCGGTTTTTTGACCGGACAAAAAAATAGTTGGCAATGGAAATTCCGATCAAGAATAGCGCACCCAAATAGTTCGGATCCAACATTGTGGAAGTCATTCTATAAAGGTGGTCATCCCAGCCCAAAAACTTAAGTTCGGTAAGGTTGGGAAAGATAAAATACTGAATCCATCCGAATACACTTAGTACTAAAACGGAGATTAGTAGATACAATAATAACTTATGTTTTTCAAACTGTTTTGAAATGCTTTCCCTGACAACAATAAACAAGCAAAAGTAAATTATCAAGCGAACGAAATAAAAACTCCCGATAAAGACTTGAGATGGATTGAATTTCAGAAGCGAAAGAAAATTGATAAAAACTATATAAACAATGATAGAACCAAAAAGTAATTTAAATTTTTTATAATAAGGCTTTATAAATATTACAGAAAGCAATGCTACCGCATCTATTGCCAGAAGGTTAAGGTGGTTGAACCCGAATAGGTTGTCAATTCTTACCAATTGCCCAAGAGGCAACACCGTTAGAATCAAAACAAGGACTATAATTTTCAGATTAACTTTCATGCTTTTTGGTATCAAGAAAATACTGCGACCAGGATAAAAATGAATGAAGAGACATGATAGCCGCGATCACAAATCCATGTATGCCATCCAAAAATCCAAATTTAAAAAAATAATTATCAATGAATTTTAAACCGGGATACAATAATACTTTTATAAAGCCGGGGTTCTTACCTTCCTTCTGATTGTCAATTGCATGCATCCGGGAATATTCATTAATTTTTGATATAAAGTCAAAAAGGTTTTTGTTTGAATCGTGGTAGAGTGGAAATGTTGCCTCTGTAACCGCGCCTTCCACATCCCAGTACTCATGAACGCTCCTTTTCCAGGTGCCGGTTCCCTTTTTAGCCATGCGGACAAGCCTGACTATAGCGTTTTCACCATGGTAAATATATTTACCCAGAAATTTATCAATTCTTTGAAATTTTACCCCATTAATATCGGAACTTTTTATTAGTTCCCGAATAACTTGCTTCAATTTAACCGATACACGCTCATCAGCATCAAGAAATAGTATCCACTCACCGCTTGCCTTTCCCAGTGCATAGTTTCTCTGGTCGGAAAAACTTTTGAATTGCCGGGAAATTACAACAACATCCAGAGATTTCGCCAAATCAACCGTCTTATCGGTTGACCCGCCATCGCAAACTATTATCTCATCACAAAAATCCAAATTATGAATTGCAGATCTTATATTCTCCTCTTCGTCCTTTGTGATAATTATTCCCGTCAGCTTTGTCATTTTTACTCAGAATATTTTATAATTTACGATTTTACCCTTTGTTAATAAATATTTAAGGCAAACTTGAAGGGTTTTTACTCCGTAGATCACGGAATTTTTCAATGATATGGATGATGCGTCATCAAAATATCTGACGGGGATCGAAATTTCACCGATCCGAAAACCGTTGTAGACCGCAGAGAAAAGAAATTCCTGGTCAAAAACGAAGTCATCGGAAAATTTGGTGTAAGGAAGCTCTTTCAGTGTATTGGCTTTGTATGCCCGGAAACCCGTATGGAATTCTCCCAAATTTGTACCCAATATGATATTTTCAATTGCAGTTAAAATCCTATTTGAAATATACTTATAAAACGGCATTCCGTTCTCCAACGCTTCGCGTCTTGTGCGAATTCTATTCCCAAGCATAATATCCACCCACCCGTCCATAAGCGGCCGGATCAGCTCTTCTGTCATTGAGCTGTCATATTGGTAATCTGGGTGGATCATCACAACAATATCTGCATGACTTTTTAAAGCTTGGTCATAACAAGTCTTTTGGTTGCCGCCGTAGCCGGTATTTATTCCATGTACGACAACATTAATCCCCAGCTTCTTCGCAACCTCAACTGTTTTATCGGCACTTACATCATCAACCAAAATAATATTTTTCGGTATCCGTAATGATTTCGGAATGTCGTTAAAGGTTTTAATTAATGTTTTTTCGGCATTGTATGCCGGCATAACAATCACGACTTTTTTATTCATAAAAATGTAAGATATCCTGATTTTATCACCACCTTGCTTAAAACCACGTATTCATGCCGTCGATGTATCAAGTTTTCGCGATTAACGAAGTTAATCACTGGTGTCAAACTTCCACAATCTTTAGACTGTGGAAGTTTATCAGATTCTTGACCTGAGAAGACTTTTGTACACTTTTACTCCCCCTTCCGTAAATATAAGATCCTGATTCGGAAGTTCAAACTCTCCCTCAACGATTGTGTAGGTCAATATGGCGTCTGAATTGCCTCTTATCCTTACTTCTCCTACCTTCACCGGTTCATTCCCTAAATACCAAAGAAGATATTGATAATTTTCAGCAAAATCTCCTCCGAATTGGTCATCTTTTCCCATCCGTTTCAGGTTATACGGTAAGCTTCCTGCATCTTTGATAATCCCATCGGACAGCTTTTTTTGTAATAAATACGGTACGCTTCCGTTGTCAATATGAGATCCACTCATGAAAAGCCAATATATCGAAAAAGACCATTTCAGTGATGAGAAAACTGCAAACAATAAAACGGTTATCAATAAGAATCGTATTTTATTGGAAGATAGTTCCAAAAAAAGTCCGATAATTAAAATAGGTATAAAAAATACAGGCAAATAGTAATGTAGAGGAGGTTTGCCATGAACAAATATTGATAAATAACCCAGTAATAAAAATAGATAAAAAAGTTTTATTAATTTTTTATTTCTTGCATTCAAATTCGCTGACCGAAAATAAAAAAAACCGGATATAACTAAAATGAAGATTATCAATCCGAGTTCCTGGTTTTGAACTGTAAAAATGCTGGCTATGAAGTCATATAAAGACTTAATATTTGAAGATATTACATCTGACGTAGCGTTATTTTTCGGATAAAAACCCAAAAATCCGGCGATCCTGTATGGAATCCAAAGAAAAATATTTTTTGTCATTTGGAAGCCATTCTTGGCATCGTACACCAAAGAAGGAAGAACCGGGATCAACATTCCCCACGTAAAATATTTCCAAAATACCTTCGACTTCAAATATCCCAAAACCAAATAACAAAAAAACATTGGCGGAATAAGAATGAGGACGCTAAGATGAAAATTCAACATTAGTCCGAATATCAAAAATACAGCGAAGAGGTACTTCTTTTTGGTCAATGATTTCATGAAAAAATGGAAAAACGGGAAAAATAAAACCAAAACCAGCGAAAAAAACATGCTTGCTTGCGATAGTTGAATGAAGGGGGCGGACACAGAAACTATCAAACTGGTGAGTAGTGCAGAGCCTTTTGTCATCCATTTCGAAACATATATATAATTCAAAAGAATTACCAAAGACGACATGGATGCCATGAATAAAGCCGGTGTGAACGGATTAAATTTTGAATATTTGAAAATCGGAATCATTAGCCAATAATATAAAGGTCCGAATCTCATCCAGGGGTGTGAAGTTTGAGGACCAACCAAAGGAAGAATTCCTCGTACCATATAGTTTTTTAATTCAACGTAAACATGTCCCAGCTCACCATGAAGTGTAAAATTTTCTTCCAGCCGGAAAAACCTTAAAAATATTCCTAACGCAAAAACGAGGAGAAACATTACATCAAATTTTGAGAACCGGCAAAAGCCTTCAACCAAGAGAGCCGGAAGTAGTCCAAAGTATTTCTTGAAATAATAAAAACGGCTGTTTTGGAATATTTTGTCGGGGGTTTTTGATTCGGAGGAATTTTCCTGATGATATGCAACCGATTCATTAACGACGTGTTCAGAATATCCCAGTTTTTTCAAGCGTTTACCAAGATCATATTCTTCAAAATATAAAAACATCTTCTCATCGAATCCACCGGCTTCCAAAAATAATTCCTTATTTACCATAACCACAGATCCCTGAACAGCATCTACTTTTATTCCTCGCGAGCTATTCTGTAAAGGTCTGTAAAATTGTTGCGCAACTTTATTATTCGGAAACACCTTGTTGATAAAACTCAGTGCAAATATACCCTTGAGAGGGGTAAGTTCTGAATACCCATGGACGGTCGGGGTTTCAAGTTCTTCATCTGAAAAAAGTCTCGGGGCGGCAACGGCCGATTTCTTATTTTTCAACATAAAAGCCAGAAGTTTATCTGCATTTTCCCGGTCAATTCTAGCGTCAGGATTAAGAATAAGGACAAATTTTCCATTTGAGTTTTTTATACCCAAATTGTTCCCTCCCCCATAACCAGTATTTTTTACGTTTCGAATATATTTGATGTCGGGAGATATTTTCCGAAGTCCTTTTTTGAGATTCTTGGACTTCCCGTTATCAACCACCACAACTTCAACACCCTTCAGGTTGCCAAAATAAGATAGGCATCCAAGAGTTTCCCGATTACTTTTATACGAAACTATAACAATTGAATATCCCCTTTGCTTCATATCTGTTTAAAATCGCTCATATCGCTTCATCTTTGCAAATAATATTTTGGATATCTATAATACTTCTAACCAAAAGTTGAATTAATTGTGCGCTATTACATGTCCATTTACTGAAGTGGTTGGTATAACAGTCATCAATGCACCAGGTTGATTGTCATAAACTATATTATTGTTATCCGTATCTCTGATCTGGATACGTATACCACCCCCATCAATACCGATTACGAAGAAAGTGTAATTACCCAAACCGTTAATTGTACCTGTTCCGGTAAGAGTTGCCATGTTGTTTGATATAACCAATGAAGAAAGAGTCGTTGCATTGAATTCCAAGTTTGCTGCTGGAAAGGTCATGGTAAATTGTCGGTTTTCTACAGGTATTGTACCTTGATATTTATAAGCCAAACCGAATCTGACTATCCCAGTAAGATTTTGGTCTTGCGGATAGGCACCGGAGGGTGAGCTATAATTCTGACCTGCGGTGAAGAGACCTTGGCTGGTAGGATTAAAAACAGACACAAATTGATAGGTTGATGAATTGCTAGTACTCGCGCTGTCAGTAACTGTAAGTACAACTGTATAAACCCCCGCAGAAGAATATGTGTGAGTATCAGTAATTGTACCAAATCCGTTTTCTTCTGTAACAGTCCCGTTTGTTGAAATACCATCTCCCCAATCCCATACGGCAGTATGATCATCACCTGCGTTTGAGTCAGAGAAATATGTTGAGGCGACCATCTCTGTATTTACTTGAATAGGATTTGAAAACACATTGATTGACCCGACACTTGGTGCTACATTTTTAAAAAGATATCCCATGCTGAAATCCTCATAAACTGTCTGAGCAGTGTGACCACCCCTCCTAAGTCCTCCAAAACCAACTTCAGTAAGTGATGTATCAGTAGCATATATAACTTGAGATCCATCAACGTACCCTCTAATTTGATTCCCATTGACTTCAATCCGTAAAGTATGGAATATATCAGAGGACAGGGGCAGGAGTTCGCCATCAAGTGCTGACCAAGCGCCATTTATTTTTTTATACAAATGAACTTGATCCTTCCCGATTTGGAGTAGATAGAAGTTATTAACATCAACAAATCGTGCTAGAACTGCAGTGAAGTCATTAGTATTACTTTTTGTATCTACTTGAACATAATAATCTGCTAATTTTGGTGTAATACTATTATGGATAATGGATTCATCTTGAGTTTGAGAAGGAATCACTAATTGATTGGAATTTATAGCCCAATCACTACTATCCTCCACCCAACCGTTGCCCAAATCCGTCGAATCAGGATCGTCAAAACCATCACTAAAAAAACTATTAGAGGGGATAGGCGTGGGTGTTGGTGCGGGAGTAGATAATTCTCCAACTTCGTAGTTATTGAAATTGAGTACACCTATTTCACCACCCCGTCTAAGACCTCCATATCCAGAGTTCGTAATTGAGCCGTCATTTGCACTAGCTACTAAAACATTATCAATAAATCCACTAATTTGACTCCCAACAACTTCAATTCTGTAGGAATTAAAAGTGTTTGCTTGACGATCAAAAGGTCCACTGTAAAGAATAGTCCAACCTCCGTTAACTCTTTTCCATAATTGAGCAAACCCTTTTCCCGATTGGAATAAATAAAAATTGTTCGTATCGGTAAAACGAGCTAAAACCGCAATAAAATCTACTTTTTCACTTGCAGATTCGTCAACTTGAACATAATAATCTGGAGATGAAGGAGTATTCGTATTGTGAACAATAGCTTCAACCTGAACTGGCGGAACAAGAATATTATTATTTATTGTCCAATCTCCCAAATCTTCCACCCATCCATCTCCCAAAATTGACGTATCGGCGCGATCAAAGTTATCGCTAACAATAATTGCAGCAGAAATAGATTCTGCAGAAAATAATCCAAGAATACTAATAAACGAGAGAATTACTAAATCTTTAAAGAAGATTTTTATGTTCATTAAATATTATTAAAAGTAGTACAATTAATATACTATATTTATAACTTGTCGATAGACTTGTCAAGAAGTATAGAAAACCCAACTAAGTATATTTTATTCTAAAACTAATTTATCAAAATACCTCTCCAAATTAATAATATATTTTTCCCAAGTAAAATGTTGTTCAACATGTTTTCCAGCCATATCACCCAATGTATCTCTAACTTTTAAATTGGAAAATAAGAACTCTATTTTTGATGCTAATGCTTTTGGTGATCTCGGTAACAAAAATCCAGTTTTTTTATCTAAAATAGTTTCTTTATATCCACCTTCAGAAACTGCGATTACAGGAGTAGAACAAGCCATGGCTTCCAGCGCAGTTAATCCAAAAGGTTCATTTCTCGAAAGACACAACAGACATAAAGCGTTAGAATATATTTTTGCCAAATCCTTATCACTTTCTATTATTTTTTGCCCCCGATCAAAACCCAATTCAATCCAACTTAATTTTTTCGAGTCTTTCAGCAAACTCTTAACCTTTAAATACGTATCGTATCCCTTCTCCATATTTCTTTTACCAATATAAAGAACGTATTTATTATTATTATTCTCAGAATTTTTGAAAATATCAGTATCCGCACCCAGATGAATAACTGTCGCACTTTTTTTGTAGAAAGTTTTAACCTGGTTTGCTATATATTTTGAACTCGTAATTATCTTCTGGGCAGATCTCGCGTTTACCAAATCAACATTTTTTCGTAATTTTCTGGTCAAATATTCATATAATTTTTTATGTAATGGTAAATTCATATCAATTTTCAAATAGTCTTCATATGCAATACGAAGCAGTTCATGACAATGATAAACATTTTTTGTTTTAAGGTATCGCAAAATAAATGGAGATTCTGTCCAACGATCTGAGTGAACTAAAACTAAATCATATCTCTTTTCATCAATATCTCTTGCAATTCTTTTGTGAACCTTTCTCAAACTTATAAAATTCATAAAATCTACGGTTACTCTTTTTTTAAAACCATGTTTCTCATCAGGAACATTAAAAGCATATATATAAATTTTATTTAAAAAGCTCTTCATATCCTTATAATTAATGTTATTAAAACAATACATATCGAGTTTATGATTTTCAGATAACCCTTTCACTTGTTCGTATACAGTTCTCATTGCTCCCCCATCTGGCAAATTTTGAAATATCGCAATTTTCATATCTACTTTATAGCCCAAATAAAAAGCCAGTTTCCTGGTGAATCGTATGATTTCTTATAAACATGCAATAATGTTTCATAAATGAAAGTGGATATCAATTTTTTAGGAAACAACTTCCCATAGGGTGAATCTTTAAGATATGACCACAGTTCTCTTTTATAAACTCTTAAAGTTGTCATCCTGAATAAAATCCACCACGTTCGCATCCAATCATCAGGGTCGTAAGTCTTTGTATAAACTTTCGAAAAACCAACATCTTTCAATATCTTCACCCAATCGTCTTCACTCTTATAGTGATAATGATTTACTCGTTTGTTATATCTTTTTAATTTGTCTTCCTTTAAATCCAATTTAAACATCGTTTTCAGAAAACGATCATTTGTGGTTGTTAATATAAACGATCCACCCTTTTTCAGTACTCGAGATGCTTCTTTGACAGATTCCAAATCATTTTTTATATGTTCGAATGTGCTGTTACTGACTATAGTAGAAAAATACTCGTCTTCAAAAGGTATTTTATCGGCCGATGTCAGAATTGTTTTTTTATATAAACCGGATTTTCTGGCTAATTTGATCAATCTTCTGTCATTGTCCAAGGCTACATCAATATTTTTACCTTCAAATAAATACCTATCCATTCGTCCATCAGAACAGCCAATGTTAAGGGTAGGTTTCACAAATTTAATATTTTTCCAAATTGCTATTTCAGGGGCTCTTAAAAAAGCATCACAAGGAGCAAACCAAAAATTTACAAGTAACGAAAATAAATAATCGGATTTTAAATTTTTTTTCTTAAATATTTCAGCAAGCTTTTTTGAGTATTGCATAAAAATCGTTTCCCCAAAATACGTTAAAAGGAAAATATTTACTTAATGGTGACAAATATAACATAAAATTATAAACAGCATCTTTCCAAGATAACACCGTGTTATTTACAGTTACATTCGTTGAATGAATTTTGCCTTTAAAATTGGTTTGTTTGAATAAATTCCATAGTGAAATATAATCAGGCTCATTGATATGCATTATCTTATGGTAATGAGTTCTAAACAATTTCGGATGAATTAATCTGGGATATTCCTTATTGAAGACAAATTTGTATACAACAGATATAAATAAACTCACAGGATAACACCAATACTTGTATATATAGATATTAAACCATTTATTGGGTGCAGTATGAATAAATAACAATCCATCTTTTTTCAACAAGTTATTAATTTTCCCGAATACGACGATTTGCTCATCTGGATATAAATGTTCCAATACTTCCGTCATAACGACAAGGTCATATTTTTGGATTGTTTTTAACTTTTTAATATCTAAGTGCTTGAAAGCGACTCTTCGTTGTACACTTTTTGGCCATCTTCTTTTCGCATCAACAGCCAGTTTAATAGCATCTTCAGAATAATCGATTCCTAAAACTTTGCCTCCAGTAAGTTTCGACATCCACAAAGCGAGTTCACCTCTTCCACAACCGATATCCAAAATTCTCTGATCTACTTTCAAAGGAATTAAATCAAGTATTTTTTTCAGACGTACATCAATTACTTTACCAAAAGTTTTTCCAAATATTTCATACCCCGACGCATCATTAAGGTAATATTCTTTTGTATAAAGATTGGGTTCGACTCTTTTCATTAAGATCTGAAAATCCTAAATATATTAAAAATGTTTAATAGAAGTGAAGCCACTGTTCCAAGCAAAACTGAATACACTGTTCCGTTTAATCCATAATTAATAGTTAGCGGATAAATTGTACTCGCCATTACAAATAATGCCGTAAAAGTGTAAAGAGTTACATATTTTTGAAGTTTCAAAGAGTGGAATAAGGGATTACACGCGATAACAATTGATCTTAATACTCCAAATACAGCCAACGATTTCAGTATTGGAATTACACCATACCACATGTCTCCAAGTAAAATCTTTACAATCATTTCAGGAAAAAAGTAGATTATTAATCCAACCGGAAATATTAACATTATTGTTACAATTAAAGTTTTTGAAAAGGCTTTCAATAACCTATTACGATCTTCAGATATTTTTACAAATATGGGAAAAGATACCGTATTCATTACATTTGTTACTTCAGTCAAAGGAAGTGTGGATATTTTATAAGCAACCTGATAAATTCCCAAACTGCTTTTTTCCATCAACTTTCCGACTAATGCATCATCACCATCCGTAAATAAAAAGTTAAATATGGAACTGAGGGTAACCCATTTACCTCGATTAGTTATACTTTTGAGATTATACTTATTAAAACTTAATGTCGGTTTGAGCGACAGCATTAAAAAAGACAATACAACTTCCGTAATGGCTCCGAATATTAGTCCGTAAACTAAACTGATTGGGTTTTTCAGTATGATCGTAAAAAACAGTGTGAATGTTAAGTCCACTATTAAAACAATCGAACTGATAATAAATTCACCTTTAAACTTTAAATCTTTTATGAGAGTCGATCTTGCTGGATTAATAAATCCACGTATTAATGCAACCAGAGCAATTAGTCTTATTAAGATTACCGATTCTTCTGAGTTGAAAAAGGTTGAAACAAGCGAGGCGGATAAAAAAATTATAAAAAAGATTAAAACGCCTCGTAAAATTGAAATTAACCATGCTGTGTCAATATATTTTTCTAAATTTTCTTTCTCCTGAATAATAACTACTCCTATTCCTGTTTCCGTTATTGTCTCCAAAAAGGATAGCGTCAAAGTTGCAATTCCCAAAACACCAAACTGAAACGGAGTAAGTAATCTTGCTAAAATAATAATTCTCAAAAAAGCAAGTATTCTACTAAAAAGCCGGAAACTACCCATCCAACCAATTCCCGCTAACCCTGTTTTTGTGTATCCCATGTTTTTATATTCCTATATAGTTCAATTGTATTATACCCAGAATGAAATTACCGTGAATTCAACTATCAAAAAAAATATAAAATATTGACACAATGTAATTTAAAGAGTAAAAAAGGAAGTATGTTATTTAAGAATTACTATAGTACTTAAATAACGGTATAGACCGCTTTTCGGCGGTCTTTTTTATTGCTTTCGCACTGACGCCACAAAGTGCATAAAGATAGGCGTTAGAAGGAGGTGATATCAAATGAATATTAAAAAGTTCGTAATTAGTGCTTCTACCGCAGCAGTTGCACTTAGTATTATGGCAATTCCAGTATTAGCTGTAGTGCCGGGGGCAGCAGTCAAAAATGACAATGCTAACCCGAATGCTTGTTGGGGAATGGATAGGGCATTCTATGCTAGTGAGGGATTTTTCCCGGAAAACATGGATATTAAGCAGTCTTTCCCAGGTAGTGATCTTAGTACTCAACTTCAGGATTGGGTAGCAACATATTGTGTAGCACACGGTCCTGTATTGTAATAAATGTAGTAAGTATAAAATTAAATTGCAGGGGAGAGAAAGCAACCCCTGCTTTTTTTGAAATCAAGTAGAATTTTATTCTGTTGTTATAACTATCGTAGGAGTCACTTTATCAGACAAATCGCTTTCGATTGGAGGTGTAATTATTAAAGTAGGAATCACTTCGACTTCTTCAGGTAATAGTTCTAAATTCGTAGCCTCTGTTATCAACAATGTTCTTGTTTCTTCATGATACTTTCCTGTTGCAAAAATACGTCTTCCAATAAATTCACTCAGATCAATATTTTCAGGAACTTCGAGGTTAATAGCTTCTGATGAACTTGTAGTTAAATAATAACGATTTGACAAAAACGCTCGACGTAAAATACCAGTAAATGCAGTATTCCGATAACCAGAAGAATCAGATAATGGCTCCTTGACTTCTTCAGAAGTATAAACAAAAAACGGTACTTTGAATGGTAATACAAATTTTCCTATACCCAAAGTGACAGTAAGAATTATTATAGAGATTGCGATCGCTGTTATTGGTCGAACCCTTACCCTCAGATCAATTCCTTCATTACCAACAATTTTAGCCCACCAGCTTTTTATATATGTGATAGGGTTAGTAATTTTTACATCAACTAGCGGTGGTTCTTTTTTGCGTAAATCAGGTTTGATTTGTTTAGCTGTTACAACACCCTCCATATAAACCTTTTCAATTTTCTCTTCGAGTTCCTTTTTTACAACCTTTACAACCATTGATTAAATGTAATACGAATATTTTATTGTTGCAATAATAATATCTGAATTGAAAACTGGATTTTAAGCGCTTATTATTCCGAAAAAGAAGCCAGATATAAATAAGGCATTTGATATTACGAGATATTACATCTTGTAATTAAAAACTATACGTGATATTTTGAGTTACTTAGTTCTACGTATGCGGAGTTTTGTCTTGAAGTTAATCAAATCTCTCCTCCTTTTATTTTCATTTTCAATTTTTACAACTCCAACAATTATTAAAGCCCAGGATTTTATTTGGCTGCCAACAAGTTTGGTTGGTGCACCAACGCCAAGAAGAGCTTACGGAACAGTTTGGACAGGTTCAGAAATGTTGGTATGGGGAGGATTTCCGGAAGGATGGGTTTGCTCGTTTAAAACAGGAGGCAGGTACAACCCAATTACAGACACTTGGAGACCGATTTCAACAATTAATGCGCCATCTCCCCGTAGGCATTTTCAGGCTGTTTGGTCCGGGACGGAAATGTTGGTATGGACCGGAGCAAATGAATCTTTTTGTCCTGATGGAGCACAATTCCCCGCAGACGGAGGACGCTACAATCCTGTCACTGACACTTGGACACCTATTTCAACGGTAAATGCCCCAAGTCCTAGGTGGACAACCGGAGCTGTTTGGACCGGAACGGAAATGATAGTTTGGGGAGGAAGGGGTTCAACATTGTCAGAACCTTTGTTGAATAGAGGAGCCCGTTATAATCCTATCACTGATACCTGGACTACAATGTCAAACGTTGGAGCCCCCTCTCCCAGGTCTACGGAATACCAAATGTTCTGGACTGGTAGTGAACTAATTGTATGGGGCGGCGGGCCAAGTTCCTCTCCAGAACCAGACGGAGCCATTTATAATCCTGCAACTGACTCTTGGAGACCAATGAATTCAGGTGATCCCAATGCGGGCTTTACAAATTATTCAGGCGCTTGGACAGGTTCGGAATTGGTAACATGGAGCGGATGGAACAAATACAATGTATTGGTACAAACGGGTCAAATTTATAACCCCGTAACAGATACATGGCGGCCAATGACCACTCTTAATTCCCCAGCTGCCAGAGGGTTAATACCCACATGGACAGGAACTGAGTTATTTATTTGGGGCGGCGTTGTCGGGGCGAATTGGATGGATAATGGTGGTTTATATAATCCTACAACCGATACCTGGAGACCCACATCGGATCTAAATAACCTCTCTGCCCGCGGAGATACATTTCCGATATGGACCGGAAATGAAGTTATCGTTTGGGGTGGAGCTCTCACAACATATAATCCTTGGCATGAATATATTTACAATACAGGCGCAAGATTCAAGATCCACTATAACTCACCGCCAACTGTATCATCGGGAGGTCCATATTCCGTTAACGAAGGAGACTCAGTTGATCTCACTGCAAATGGATCCGATCCGGATAACGATACATTATCTTACACTTGGGATCTCGATAACAACGGCACCTTTGAAACCTCAGGACAAACTGTTTCATTCTCAGCTGTAAATTTGGATGGCCCCGGTATATCAAATGTCGCAGTCAAAGTTACCGATGGTGGCGGTCTGACTGCTACAGATCAAACGAGTATCGATATTTTAAATGTTCAACCTACGGTTATCTCAATAAATGCACCACTAGACCCGGTCCTGATTAATACCGCTATTAACACTAGTGGAACGTTTACGGATCCATCATATTCTGATCTGCATACTGCCATATGGGATTGGGGAGATGGTTTTTCTTCTGAAGGAAATGTTGATGAGTTGTATAATTCAGTTGCAGCTTCGCATACTTATCTAACTCCCGGAGTCTATGAAATCAAATTAACAGCAACCGACGACGATTCCGGATCGGGTAATTTAATTTATCAATATGTTGTAGTATACGATTCCAATGTAAACGGAGGTTTTGTAACTGGTGCAGGAACTATCATTTCCCCGCTCGGAGCTTATACTTCCGATTATTCAATGACCGGTATTGCGAGATTTGGATTTATATCAAAATACCAACCGGGCGCATCATCCCCGACCGGAACTACTCAGTTTCGATTCCAGACAGCGAAATTTGATTTTGCAAGTAAAGATTATCAATGGTTGGTTGTTGCAGGAGCTCAAGCAAAATTTAAGGGTACCGGAACAGTTAATGGTTCCGGCAATTATGGTTTTCAGATTTCAGCAACGGATGGTTTGATACAGGGTGGTGGCGATATCGATAAATTCAGAATAAAAATATGGGATCTGAACAACAATAATTTTGTTGTATACGATAACCAATTAGGATCAAACGACAATACAAACCCTACAACTGAACTATTGGGTGGAAATATCGTAATTCACTAATAATTTAAAAAATCAGCTTCCAAAATTTTAAACACTTATTATTCCGGAGAAGAAGCCGGCCATAACTGCGATATCCGAAGCAAATTGAAGTCCGATTCCGCAAAGCCCTGCTTTTGCGTCATGCGTTTCAAAATAAACCTTTCTGAACGCCCAGAAGCAGTAAAAAACAAATAAAAGAACAAATGGAAATTCCAAAACCTGCCAGATAATTGTTGCAAGAAGCAAATACAAACCAACTATATAACGAAGAAACACCAATGAGACTTTTATATTGTGGGTAGAAAGTTTTTTTACAGGATGCCACCAAATCCCCGACATGGCATCTCCTTTTGCATATAAATAGATTTTCTTGATGGCTTCAGAAAATGAAGTCGGAAGTTTCCAGTAAACTATTGCGTTTTTTACACGTACAATTTTTGCCCCCGTTTTTATTATCTTGTAATTAAAAAGGGTATCCTCTGCCGTATCTTTTATGTCTTCCGGAAATCCGCCGACTTTCTGCCAAAGAGTTTTTCTGAAAGCTAAAGATCGGGCTGAAGCAACGAAAGAAGAACTGAATTTTGAAGGCGGAATTCCCAAGAATACAGATAGGGCTTTCCGGAAAGAGCTTTTTCCGCCTATCATTTCGTAAAATCCAGCCACCAAATCCACGCTTGCATCATCGAATGGTTTGGTGATCCTTTTATACCAGTTTTTATCGGCTATGCAGCCAGCATCGGTCGTAACGATGACATCTCCACCCGATGCGCGAATACCAATATTTCTTGCCTGCGAGCGGGAAGTGTTGAACTCAAAGAGTTTTATGTTTTTGCTGATCGATTGATACCTTTTTATAATATCAACCGTTTTGTCATCCGATCCCCCATCAACAAATATCATCTCGTAAGGTTTTTCCGTTTGCGTCAGAAGTGATTCCAATAGAGCTGCTACAGAAGGTTCTTCGTTTAATACCGTGATCACCAATGAAGCTCTCATTAATGGCAATTATAAGGCTAATTTAAGCTTTTGCAAAGGCTGTTCCCAAATTTATTTACTAATCTCTTCCGAATAGGATTTTATAAGTTCAATCAGTCTTGCGTCGCCAAGATCAATTGGTGATATACCAAAATTGTCATCCGACGAAAGCGACCAGTTCCACAGCAAGATCCCATCGACTTCTTTTGCTTTTGCCTGTTTCAAAAGTGATTCATACAGTGTGTATCGATCAATTCCCCCATTATCTTCAGGCTTTTTGGAAAAACCGACTTCTTCGATAAGAAGCGGTATTGATGCTGAATCAGAAAAATTATCCCACCTGGCGACCACCTCATGATCAATCAAGGAACGCTCGGATTTTACATTATCAAGATAATAATGCGCTGTCATTACTGAAATTTCTGCTAAATTATCCAGATCATCAATCATCGGACCCGTTGCATATGGCATAAGTTCATTATCCGTCAGAAAGCCTTCTGACCCGGTAAGAATCAAATGCGACGGGTCGATCGATCTCACAAATTTCGACATCTCATCAATCCAGCCGACAACTTTATCGGAAGCGGCTACGCTCGAGCTTCTGGGTTCGTTCATAAGCTCCCATGCAAAGACTACCGGGTCGTCCTTGTAGGCAACGGCGCTTAACGAATTCGATCTTGTGAGTATCTTAAAAACAAAATTTTTATAGATATTTTTTGATTTTTGAGAATCAAAAAACTTATCTTTATCAATAGCTTCAACTGATTTGATGCCATCCCATTCCAAATATTTATCAACTCCCCCATAAGCCTCCCAATAATTGGCAAAAACGGGAATAACTTTCATATCCAAACGGTCGGCAACTGCGAAAATATAGTCAATTGCAGCAAGCCTGTCCTCATTATAAACACCCGGTTCCGGTTGGATAGCGCCTTCAAAACCCTCTCCGAAGATCCAAAAACGAACAACTTTTATACCGTTGTCCTTCGCAGAGGATAAAGTTGCAGATATATCAGCCGGGGATTTGTATATAAGGTCATATGAATTTACGCCTATGAATTTAAATTTTTTATCGTTCAGCCAAAGTTCGCCATTCTTCGCATAGATTGTGTCCCTGGGGTGTTCTTTTCTTTTGTAAATTATTAGGTCGTCAAATTCTTTGACCTCATCAAAAGTTCGCAAAAACTTTGAGTTGCCGTCTTTGACCAACTTAATATACATCGGATTGTACTCGTTGCCTTTTGGCAGTATGAGCCACGTTGCATAAATACTCGGATCGATAATTGACGTTTCCCAGTACCTGCCTGTTCCTTCATGGATATATCTTTTCAGGGGGAAACCCATATCAAAGGCTAAGGAACTGTTAACCATTGATAACATAATCAGCTCATCATTATTATTCATATTCACTTTTGCCCAATCGGACACAACCCGGGTATTCGAAGCGCTCGAACCGATTAATCCGTCTTTCAGAGTAATTACGTAATTTTCTTTAATTAACATAATCGGCTGAATGATGATAAGAAGTACCGTGAAATATTTCATAAATTTGCTTTTCGAAATAAGATATGATATATAAACCGAAATTGCCGGTAACATCATCAAACCGTAGCGGACGTTGAAAATACCCGCGGTAGTCCCCAAGTACGGATCCAGAACTAATTCTGGAACATTTATCGTTGAATAACCCTGGTACAAAGAAACAATATTAAAAATCATCGGTGTCATTAAAACTAAAAGCGATAAATTATTTACAAAATCTTTCTTTCGTAAATAAATATAAAACCCAAATATCGTAAATAACGTGAAGAAAAAACCGAAATTGTCAACCAATGACCATCCATAAGTTAAAACAGCCATAACCAAATCTTTTTTGGCATATAAACCGCCTGCTTTCTCAATTAATTCCTGTTGAGCATGCGCAGAGTATTGACCCAACGCAAAATAAAAAGGGTCTTTAAAAATAAAAGCATTCCAGACTATCCAAAGGGCAATCCCCAATCCGGAAAGAGTCATAAATAGGGAAAGTTTTCCAATCGTATTAGAAACAAAATTTTTTAATTCAATAGTTTTAACATTCCCCAAGCGTCTTGACAGGTAGGTTTTGACTTCAATCAGAAATAATATTAATCCCGTAAAAGCAAATTGGAACCAGCCGTCATATCTTGTTAAAATCGCGAAAAATAAATATAAAGACATTAACAAGATATCGTTTAAATGTTTTTCTTTTTCCCACTTGAGTAAGTGATATGCCGATGCCAAGGAAAAAAACATTAGGGGAACCTCTGTCATCGGTGTTGTCTGCATATATAGTACATTTAAGTTTGTGGCAAATATCAGAAATCCTAAGAAAGCAATAATTTTATTTTTGAAAATATAATTAATCAAACCATAAACATATAAAGAAGCTAAGATATATGCGATCATTGAAAAGACGGCACCGGCTAGCCCTGTTTGCCAAAGCCAATCATTCCATACCAGCGTCATAGTTAAAACATGCGTCAGAGGAAGCCAAACCGAACCGAGTTGCGCCAAACCGGGTTTTAAATTATCTGTAACCAAGCGGGCAATATTCATATGCGCTCTTGCATCGCTATAGGCAAGGATTATGTTGTACTTGAATGAAATAAAAAGAGAAATCAAGCTCAACACGATTGAGATAGAAAAAATCAGCTTCCAAGTGGGTTTAAATTTAAATATTTTGAAATCGATTGTTTTACTTTTCATAATTATTTTTTAAGTCTTTTGTTAATATTATTAACGTCGGTAGTGACAATACTAAAACAATTAAAGCAACGAGTGCTATATAAAAGGTTCTTGCATCAGTATATGATTTCAAATAATTCTGAAATACAAACGATTTTGATTTTCCTTCAAAGATTAATAGAATGTTCCTATCAAAAGAATACAACTCAGTTCTACCCGTCACCAATTGAAGACCGATTGCTTCATATTTAGGAGGATTTTTACTTGATGATATGGCTCCGGCAGTATTAACTGCTACCGAATAAATAAGAGCTAAATAAAATACTGCAAACAAGAATTTGTTTTTATTTTCAGATAAAAATGTTGAAAGAAGAATTGACAGCATCGCATAGGAAGGTACCAAGTAGCGGGACCCGAAAGACCATCCGCCTATTCCGAAAGATGAATATAGTGAAATATTGGTGATTGTAACTGACAATAACAAATAAGTAAAAGCTTTATTTTTCTTTCTCAAATTATTGATGCCTAAAAGTCCGAAAATAAGTACCGGAGTGAAAAAAAGTAATCCCCTGTCAACACTTAAAAGGTGCTCATATGCCCCCTGCGGTATATAGCTTAAATTAAATAATCCGCTGATTGATTTTCCGTCTGAACTTTCCGATTCTTCTTCGCTTAACTCCTCAAACTTTTTTAATTGCGTGACTGATCCTGATAATTTGAACGGATTGCCATAGGAGTATTTATTAAATAACAGTAACGCCGATAAAGGTATAAGGATCGCAATTATTGGCAGTATCTGTTTTAAAGATAGAGTAAATCTAATTCTGTCTTCAGTTGCGGCGACATTGAATAACCGGACTACTCCCAAAATTCCAACCGGCAATAACATAAAGAAATTGGGGAAATCAATAATAATTGATAACGAGCAAATGAAAAAAACAAAGATTATTCCTAAGAATCTTTTTGAAGTTAACAGAATATAACATGCCAAAAGCAATAAAAATGTTGACACATGATGCTGGAATAACGACACCGCATATGTAAAGGCTGGTGTTGCAAAAATAAAAATACCTGAACTAATCAATGAAACCGCCTTATTTGATGTCAACCTGAGGCAGATTTTATAAATTACAATTGTATTAAGAAATGCAAATAAAGTAATAACCAAATAACCCCCAAGTTGTGTTGCATTAAATAACTTACCCAAATAAAATCCGGGAATTAATAAATATGAGATACCGGGAACAAACAATGATACAAATTTTCCATTCACATAACCTAAATCCGGTAAAGAAAATTTCGCCAGCTCGTTATCCAGGAAAATTGATTTATTCTCTAAAATCGAATACGTCAGGGCAAAACGCGCCCGTTCAGGCGAAAGTTCAAAAGGACCGCTATCGGACCATTCTTTCAAATTTAATTCAGTTTCATTCGGGACTCCCGGTAGTCCGCGAACACTAAGCAAAAGAATTAATAAAATAAAAAAGAAAAAAACAGCAGTTATCAATCGTTCAATTAGTTTCATATTTTCATTTAGTTGTTGCGACAATTTCCCATATTCCACGATTAATTTTTGATCGTTTTTTTGTCAGATCGGAATATTTATTAACAAGAAAAATATATACCGCCAATAGAGGGTGTTTTAAAAATTCTTCAATTCCATACCGCAGATACATCGATTTCGGTATTGAAAGTTCCCGGTCAACCAGATTTTTAGGGAAGATATCATATAGCTGTTCTTTGCTTAACTTGAATCTGCGTGCCTGCTTGATATGGTCCTTTAATGAAGATGGCAGATTGTAATAAACAACCGCCTCCGGCACAAATCGATATACAAAACTTTCTTGAATGCATTTCAGGTAAATATATCTGTCGTTACATACTACATTTCCGGGAATCGATGCTATGTTTTTGATGAATTCCCGTCTGAATGCAAGCATTGGTCCGGTTGCAGAAAAGATGTTGTTTCCACCCCGGAGAGTTCTTTTTATTTTTCGATAGATATTTACCGATAACAGATTCGCTCTCGCAATAAGCGATGTGCTTTCTACTGGAACAATATCACCCCCGCACATTGAAATACGTTCATCTGAACGCATTACCCTTACAACGCTTTCGATTGTGTGTTCAGAAAACACTACATCAGCATCCGTTTGTATCAAAATATCACTATCAAACTTTTTATATAACTCCCGCAGCCTCGTCATCTGACCAAGGTTGTCTTTGTTGTCAACAATTTCTATCTTCGGATTTTTAAGATTTTGGACAATTTCAACAGTTTTGTCGGTGGACCCATCAGAAATAATTAATACCTTATTGAGCTTGAAGTTTCGGCCTTTCTGCCTCACAACAGAGTTGATAAACTTGAGAATATTTCTTTGCTCATTAAAGGCGCTCAAACCCACTGTTACGGATAGCGTTTTCATATTCAGATTTTCTTGGAACTTAAAGAAAAATCCCAGATTGAATATCTCCTATTGGAGTATTTTTTGTTAAAAAAATTATATATATAAATTAATATATAACCTAAAAATAAAGGATGTGTAATAATATTTTTCAGGAATGCATAAACCCATATTAATACCGGTACCTTATATTCTTTTTCAATGAGATTTTTATTGTATATTTTTAGAAGTTTTTTCTTTCCCTCATAATATCTATCACTTTGTTTTTTATAATCCTGGAAAACGGATGGAGATCTGAATATTATTTTCGGTTTTTTAATAAACTTAAAAAGAAAGCCCTTTTTCAAACATTTCAAATATGAATATGCATCTTCAGGGTATTTATCATCCCAAACAAAATTTTTATAAAATCTTCTAAAAAATAGTCTTCCCCTACCGTGACACATATAAATATTGTTGCCTTGTTTCCAGGTTTTATATGCAAATTTCTTAAATTCCCGTCCATCGACTATTACCCTTTCAAAAAATGATTTCGGGGTGGCGCTGACTGTTTCAACACTGACTATCCCGACATTATCTTTATCGAATAATTTAATCTCACTTATTAAATTTTCTAAAAAATATTTATCAGGAAGTAATACATCCGCGTTCAATAAGAGTAAAAGATCGGAATTCGATTTCTTTATTATTTCGTTTTGAACGTTTGGCTGACCACTCCTTTTATTCATAATCATGTATTCAAACTTAGTGTGTTTAATGGTTTTTAATATGGTGTTGGTATTGTCAGTCGAAGAATCTGAAACAACTAAAATTTTTTGGAGTTCAAAGTTATACTCCTTTTGTAAAAACAGGCTTTTTATAATCTTTTCAATATTACCCTCCTCATTATAAGCGGGAATTCCTATTGTTAATGTTGGTTTGTTATTTCTATTTACCATTGGTCGAAATTATTTTTTTTATATACAAAAATGTAGGTGAAATTTTTAATTTGAATAAATCTTCACCGTCATTGTGTTTTACATTAATTCTTTGAATTTTAAATCGGTTGTCTTTTAATTTTGAATAATAATTATTTTCTGTTGTAAACGCTGCTTTAAATTTATTTACCTTTAATAATTTAACCATATTTTCATTGTGTTGTCCGTGAGGATAAGCAAAATATTTAGTTTTTATTCCAATATATTTTGACAGTAACATTTTTGACAAAATAATATCAACCGAAGCTTCTTCCGGGCTTATTTGGGTCATATCCCGGTGAGTATGGTTATGGGATCCGATCGTCCACCCTTCGGCTTTAAGGCGTTTCAAATCGAGTACATTCAAATATACTTTACCTTGTTTCTTATTCATCAAATTATTGCTATTTATAAACACAGTTGGTTTGATAGCCAATTTATTTAGTTCTTCAACAATAGACAAAACACTCTTCAATCCGTCATCAAATGTAAGCATATAATTTCCTTTGAACTTATTTGCGAAGCTGAAAAATCTGTCAGGAAGAACGAATCGATATATATTGTTAATATAATTAATCTGACGAATAAAAGTGTTCTTGTCTACCGTATAGTCATCGTCATGATTTCCTATTTCATGATAATTAATTACTAATAAATCAATCTTTCTGACAAGAAATTTATCGCTCAAGGCAAATATTAATACGCTGAATTTAATACTAAACTTAACAAGTGTATCGATTGTTTTTTGGTTCTTTTGATATATCATTCCAACAATAAAGGCAATCAATTCAATAAGTTTGACAAAACAATAACCAAAAAATACAAACGGTTCTTTGTAAATGTTCTCAACGTTTTTGAAAATATTCTTGATACTTCTGTCATACAAATTTATTCTTTTTATCCCTTCAGTTCCTTTTGAGGCCACCCTGATGGAATAAAATCCCATCCAAAATTTTTTAATCATACTTTGGATCAATGTAAAATGGTCAAAAGATATATGAATTGGATTTTTTAAACGGCTAATTTTTAAGTTTTTCTTGTTTAAATTAATCCAAAATCCCCATTCATCAGATTGGCCGTAAAATTTGTTAAAAGGAAGCTGATGCTCAGAAAAAAGAGATCTTTTGAAAATCCTGGGAGTTTCTGAGTTCTGGTCTTTTACATAGAGACCCTTTTCGAACGTATAAATTCTGGACAAAACATTTTTATTGATAATCCCTTTTTCGGTTATATAATAAGCATCGGCAATCATTCGTAAACTCAAAATTTCATCTACCAGCTCTTTTGTCAAAATCATATCGTGATCAATATATAAAATATATTTTCCCGATGAGTTCAGGAAACCTTTATTTCTTGCATCATTTTTTTCACCCTGGAAAGTTATAAATTTCAAATTATGAAGTTTGTAGCTTTTAATCAGATCGGCAACTTCTCCTCCGGCGACAATCACCAATTCCACCAAATTGCTTTTAATTTCTGAAAGAGCTTTTAAGCACTCTTTCAACTGCATCGGATTACCTTTTATACAAAGATTTATAGATATTTTACGATTTTGAAGAGTTTTCATATTATTCTTTCTCCGTTGCAAATGCAGGTGCAGCTTGGGTTATTTTATGTTCATGAATATTCATAAGAATATTCAAAAACCTTTCTGACTGTACTACCCAAGAATAATTTCTGGACCATTCATAGGCGTTTTTTGAAAGGATCTTCCTGTATCCGTCCATTGTTGTCAGTCCGACAATCGCTTTAGCTAAGATATCAGAATTTTCCAAAGGCACCAAAAGGCCCGTTAAGCCGTCGGCAACGGAATCCCGAAGCCCGTTTGTGTCTGAAGCGATCACCGGTGTTCCCGACGCATTTGCTTCAACAACAGTAATTCCCCACCCTTCAAAAGATGAAGGCTGGATCATTGCCCAGGAACGGGCAAGGATTTCTCTTTTTTCCTTTTCACTCACAAAACCTTTAAATTCAATATTTTCCTGCAAACCAAGCTTCTCGGTTAACAATTTGAGCTTTTCTTCCGATTCTCCCCGTCCGGCAACTATAAATTTCGCATTGGGTATATCTTTTACAACATCTCTGAAAGCTTTAATTGCAATGTCAACATTTTTATAATCCATCACACGACCCAAATATGAATATGTTGGTACTTCATATTTTTTCATTCTTGAAAAATCTCTCAAATTAATTCCCGGATTAATGACATTGATGTTTTCACCGAGAGTCATATTTTCCTTGAGAATATCGTTTTTACTGGACTCCGATACGGTAACAACTTCAACATTTCTATACACATTGGGCATCAGTTTCCCTTCAAGAAAACTTGCAAAATACGAAAACGGAAAAATGAGGTGTTTCCTGAAAATTGCCTGATGAACATGATGAATCAGAAGAACTTTTGGTAAATTTGAAAACAATGGTGAATAAAAAGGAATCCCATTTTCACAATCGACGACAAAGTCAAATTTTCCTCTCATTTTCAGAATATAATATATCGGTACCCAAGCATATAAAGTAAAAAACCCGCCTCTTCGTATAATATTAACTCCTTTCAATTTTTCGTCGAATTTGTTTTTACCGTCATTGCCGCAGAATATTGTTACTCCGTAGCCCTTTTTGACCCACTTTTTTGCAAGCTCGTTAACATATACTTCAGCACCACCTGCCCATCTGTGCTTTATGTCTCTCCAGTTAAGGATAAGAATATTCAGTCTATTATCTGAATGTGAAACATTTAAAGGCTTTAGCAAATACAATAAAGACACCAGGTTAATCCTCAATGACGTCATTTTTACAGTCAGAATATGAAGTGCAAATGTTGAGACAAAATACGATAGCGATGCTGCATAGATAGAACTGACAATTTGTCCAATAGTATCGTGGTTTTGAATGATGTATAAAACCTCAAATGCGCTGATCAAAAAACCCAAAAGAGAAAAAGAGTACTGCTTTTTGACTTGGTGATAGGAAACAATTGTCGTTGCCAGAGTAAACGCAGCAATCGCAAGCGCATAATGCGGTAGATATTCAATAATCTGATAAGCTTTATTTCCAAATAGAAATGGCGCAGAAAGGGTTGAAAATACACCCAATCCGATATACGAAATTACGATAACTCCGAAGGTTAACCCAAAGATAGCATAAAATGTTTTTAAGCTATCTTTACCTTCACCAATTTTCCTGGCAACCACAGGTGTAACAAAACTCGGGAAGAGACTTCCCAAAAAGAAGATCATTTTTCCGCAAAGGGAAAGTATTGCATATTTCCCGGCACTTTCCGGATCCAGAAGAAAAGTTGCCAATACAACATCAGCGCTCAAAAAGAATGCGACTGTAAACCTATTCAAAAGAGTTGTCAAATAAAATTTGAAGGGAAAATCCGCTTTTACTTTAACCCCCCTGCGAATTTTGTTTTCGGGTATTTTCGAAACAATAAACCAGCCAATCAGGAGCGACATAAATAATGAAAACGGCTGATTGTAATAAATGAGATTAACATTACCAAGAGTTACGGACACAAACGCACCCAGCAGTTTGATAATCGGTACAATAATAGTAATCGCAGCCAGCATGTTGAACTTATGGTTACCGCTTAAAAATCCCTGATCAACTGCGGTAATTGCAGAAATAATCAAAGTCGGTGCAACAACGAACAAGGCTAAATCGTTATCATACAAACCCTTTTCTGATAAGAATAGCGAACCTATTGCCCAAATAATTCCTACCGGAAGTAATATCAAAAAAGCATATTTTCTGTATTTTGACCAATAATCTTTCCTAATGCCTCCGCGCCTACCCAATAAATATGCAGCTTTGTAAGAAACTGTGATCAACAGCGTTGCCGTTACGACACTTATAATAAGGTATGCATTAGTCATCAGGCTGGCTGATCCGAATTCGGAATAAGTCAAAACCCTACCCAAATAGGCGTTATAAATGTAATTAAGGATGTTGGCGATAATATTCGAAACAATTAAAAGTCCTCCCCCGAATAGCAAAGTATTAACTTTTCCGAAGATATTGATCGGACTCAAGCGGTTTTTTACTGCAGAATAGCTTGTAAACTCGTGAGAGTCGGATTTCGAATCATAGAGAATTTTTTCGGTTGGTTTTTTATTAAAAGTTAATACATTAACGTTGGGAATTAAATTTTTAAGATATGCAAAAGAAATATTAATTTTCGGAAATTCAAACGTTGGAATAATTGTAATTTCAGGAATAAATGCAACTTTAACTTTGTTCTCGGCTTGTAAATGCAAACCATGTTTGGTTTTCTCCCAATAGTATGGTTTTGCGATTAATTGATAAAAAGCAATAAAGGCAGCCACGAATGAAAGCATCCAATAAAAAGGAATAAAAAATACATACTGTATTAAGTTCCAATAATTGCGTTTAGCAAGTCCAATCATATTGGAATAAAAATATGTAAAATTTCCGAAAACCATTGTAAAGACTGCGATATAGAAAATATAAGGCGGATACAAAGCTTGAATTTGCGGACCCACAAATCGGTAGAGTGTAAAATAAGCAAGCGTCATCAGCCATAAAAACGGATTAATCAGAATAAATACCATTCTCATTGCTATGATCAACTGAAAAAGAACAGCATGCAGTTTAAATTCCCTGAAAAACTCTACAGGTTTACGCATATGAACAAAATATGTTTGCATGTATCCTTTGATCCAACGGGAGCGTTGTCTTATCCAGCTTTTTATTTTACTATTGGCTTCTTCGAAAGTTACGGAATCAATAATCGCACTTTTATACCCTTTTTTAAATAGCCTTGTTCCCAAATCACAATCTTCCGTAACATTAAATGCATCCCAGCCGTTTAAAGATTTCAAAACCTCTGTTTTAAAATGATTGCTGGTTCCCCCAAGAGGAATGAAGGTATCAAAAGACTGAAGACCGGGAAGAGCAATATCAAACCAGAATGAATACTCGGAAGTGAACAATTTGGTCAACAAATTCTGATCCTGATTATAGTAATTAAGTTTTGATTGAAGACAAATTGTATTCCTGTCTACCTGCCTGAAAGCAAGAAATGCTTTTTTGAGCTGCAATGGATCGGGTTTATCCTCTGCATCATAAATAACAAGATAATCACCTGTTGCTTGATTCAGACCGAAATTACAGGCTTTGGGTTTAGTCTTTGGAAGTGAGGCCGGTACAATTAATATTTTATAATAAGGAGGAAGCTTCAGATCATACGCTTTATTAATAGTAACCGTGTCATCTTCCTCCAAAAGTAGCAACACTTCAAGTTTGTCTTTCGGCCAATCTATTGATTCAATTCCTGATACAAATTGTTTTATAACTTCAGCCTCTTTGTATAAAGGACATAAAATAGTGTAGACGGGTAATTTACTGTCATCTATGTCTGCAATCTGTGATGGCGAAATTGAGATTTCTTTTGATTTCTTCAAAGATCGGAAAATAGTCACGCCTGTAAACAAAAAATCCGATAAATAGATATACGACAATATTCCTATCAACAACGTAAGTGTTACTTTAGTAAAAAATATAAGTCCGATGACAAACGTAAATCCAAAAAAAGTCAAAACCAGTTTTTGAATCGGTGTAAAGGTTTTAACTGCCGATAGTTCAGGATCAAGAGCGGAGTGTGTAATATATTTCTTTCCATTGAAAAAATATCCTTGACCGTCGATACTATCAAACTTATATGCTTTATTCCCCCTGAGCTTAAGTTTTATCGATTCCCCAGCAATTTGTTTGCCCGCTTTTATAAAATCTATTTTTGAAATACCGGCTTTACGCGGTGAAAAACTAATTTTTATTGTATCAATTTTGTATCCACTTGCCAGGCACGCTTTAAGGATCGGCATGTCGATTGTCCATTCTTTCACATCGTTTTCACTCAGAAGATCGATAACTTCGTGCCTGAAAGCCTTAAGTCCCGATTGAGTATCGCAATCAAATCCGTGAAGTAACTTCTCAAAAATGAGCTTATTCATTGCACTACCCAAGCGTCTTAGGATTGAGGTCTTTTTACCTGATCTATTCGCGACAACTACTCCAGTATTCTCATCCTCGAGCTTCTGAAGCATTTCAGGAATGGCTTCAGGAGGATATTGAAGGTCTCCATCGATCATAACCAGCATCTTTCTGTCTGAAACACTTGAGGCTTCCAAAATGCTGTAAGCTTTTCCCTGACGACCTTTTTTCGTTAAAAGAATAATTGGGTAAAACTGCTTCAATGCCGAAACCATTGATGCCGTGTTATCCTCGGAAAGGTCGTCCACAAATATAATCCTATATTCATATTTACTAGCCAAACTAACATGAATGCGTTTGACCAGTTCAAATATATTTTGTGCTTCATTTTTTACCGGAACAATTACATCAACCTTATTCATAGAAAAAAAAATAGCCTCAACGGCTATTAAATAATTATAGGATATTATACTTAATTAAGTCTTCAAAATCAAGCTAAAAGGTCAATATGTTGACAATATTTACTCATATTAAATTGCTGGCAGGATGTTTCTATACTTTATGGGTTAATAACCGTTTAGAATAACCCCGTTATAACCTGCGAAAACAGTATATCAATTCCGTGTCTATAATCAAGAAACATTAAATAAAATCCTACGAAGGTATTAGAAAATAAAGTTTTTTATTTGAGAAAATGGAAGCTTTCAAACTGTGAATCACACTCAAACTTTGGCCATGAACTTTATGATTTGTTGCTTTTTATTTTATCGGCCATATAATTATTAACCTTAAGGAGCGATTCAAACGTTCCCGCATCTTCCCACAAACCATCAATTATATTCACTTTCAGATTACCTTTCTTCAGATAAATATTATTTATATCAGTAATTTCCAACTCACCGCGTTTTGATGGTTTTAAATTTTTTGAATAACTGACAACTTTTGAATCATAAACATATAACCCGGTAACTGCAAAATTACTTTTGGGTTTATTCGGTTTTTCCTCAATACTTACTGCTTTCATTTGCGAATCAAACTCGACTACGCCAAACCTATCCGGATCCGGAACTTTTTTGGCAAATATCATACCGCCACTCCGGAATTTCTCAATATCCGATTCAAAATTATCATCAAAAATGTTATCACCCAAAATCATTGTTACGTTGTCATTATCAAGGAAGTCTTCACCCACAATAAATGCATCTGCCAAACCACGTGGTTCATCCTGTACAGCAAAACTGAATTTTGCAGCAAAATCTTTACCTGAACCCAAAAGATTTAAAAAATGTCCTGAATACTCAGGCGCAATTATAATCAGAATGTCTTTTATTCCTGAAGATACCAGCGTTTCTATCGGATAAAATATCATCGGCTTGTCGAATACGGGTAGAAGCTGTTTACAGGTTATCTTTGTTAACGGTCTTAAGCGCGTCCCTTTACCTCCGGCAAGAATTATTCCCTTCATGAATATATATTTTACCTTTCCTTATAGAATTTTGTCAGATATTGATTAAATTTTGTCTTCTTTTCACTTTTCTCTAATTATGTATGCTTGTCTGCCACGCTACTTGCTCCCCAGCTTTCAGGTTTTGTTTTGGCAACATAACCGTTACCTGTAACCATTCCGACAACTTCTCTGATCATCGCTCGAGTCGGTCCCATTGATCCGACATCGATATGAATTTCGAGATCGTATTTTGCGGGTGATATAACTCTTCTTATTTGAGGTACCAAATCCTGCGCCATTTCAAGACTCATCGTTGTCTCGCGGTATATCTTATCCCGAAGTATCGGCTTTTGAACTATTTTTTCCTTCCTCCAAAAATATCTTGCACCATGCCCCCTGCGATAAATCACAACGGCTGTGACATAGTCGATTTCCGAAACACCGTTAATCTTTCTCGATTGTGAATCGGTTCCAATGATCAATGAATAAAAATCCGTCGGATCTGAGCTTACAAATTCTCCGATATGTTTAACAACTTTTTTTGTACTAACTTTACCCAAATTTGTATTGTAAAAAAAACCATTTTTGAGACTCATAATTTGATACTCATAAGAGGAATTATACCCCTCGGTTAATTTCATTTCCAAATATTTTCATTTGATTAATGAATTGGGTTATGACATCCTCCCCGTCCTTTTGACGAAGTCTTAAACTATGCTTACGAGCGGGGTTTACACCTCTAAAGGAGGATGATATACCGTGCCTGCCGGCAGGCGGGTCAGAATTTCCTCCAGAGGAGGATCATCCTTTGGATGACAATTCTCTCCGAGTCAGATGACTCTTCCCCGAACCATTAGGTTCTCTGAACCGGAGGTTTGAGTCGGCGACATCCCCTAGCTAACGCTTTGTGTTTTCTCGAATCTGTTATAATAACTGCTGAATATGAAAAAACCAAGAAAAATTAAAAAAGCGATCATAGCAGCGGCGGGTTACGGTACCAGATTCCTACCAGCGACCAAAAACCAACCTAAGGAAATGCTTCCGATTATTGATAAACCAATTATCCACCACCTGGTTGAGGAATGTGTTGCCTCAGGAATCACAGACATAATTATTGTTACTAGGTCTGGCCAAGGCATAATGGAGGACTACTTCGATAGTCATCTCGAGCTTGAATACATGCTTGATAAAAATGGGAAAGAAGAGTTATTAAAAACAGTCAGAGAGATTCCTCAAATGGCCAATTTCGTTTACGTCAGACAGAAAAAAAATTTACCTTACGGTAATGGAACTCCGCTATTAGTTGCGTCCCCTCTTATTGATGACGATGAGGCATTTGCTTACCTTTTTGGTGACGATTTAGTTATTTCAGAAAAACCCTGCCTTAAACAACTAATTGAAGTGTATGAAAATGAAAAATGTGATGGTGTTATCGCCATTCAAGAGGTGGCAGAAGACACCGTAAATCGTTACGGAATTGTCGATTACGACAAAAATACGAATAACTTCAAAATGATTGTTGAAAAGCCCGAGATAGGAAAAGCGCCAACTAATATGGCCGATTTTGGAAGATTTATCTTAAACTATAAAACCATCAAACAACTAATAAAGAAAGAAACCGGCAAAAGTGGCGAACTTTGGTTGGTTGATTCAATAACAAAAGCGTCGGAAAACGGAGCAAAATTTAAAGTACATGAAGTTGTGGGGAAATGGCTCACAACGGGAGATCCATTAAGTTATATGAAAACGCAGGTCGTTTTTGCTTTGGAAAGATCAGATATCGGTCAGGAATTTGCAACTTTTTTACAGGGTATCGATATAGATAAATACGCTTCAGGTACGAAAAAGAATAACTAGAAGACTGACTACGCCAAATATTGATATTGCTAAATATTCCATGATTATCGATAAATGCAGGTCTTTATGGACGTAATGGTGTATGATTCCCCAAGAAAAATAACCGACGCCCGATGCAACGACAGATGAAGCTTGAAAGAATCTATCGTAGGGTGATAAGTAAAAGCCTATAAATCCCAAAAACAAAATTGCGATAAGCGGCAGGTAATGTATTGAATGCTTTCCCATATTAGTAACTTACAAAATACCTCCCACATGAGTAATTATTGCCAATGACAGGACCAGACCCAAAAATGCTAAATGGGCAAAGACTTTTCCGCCATAGCGCGAAAGTTTCTTTTTAGCGATCACAAATGAATCAACAATAAATACAACAACCAAAAGTCCGGTTGACAGCAATGTCAGAGTTTTGGTTGTCAAAAATGGCGATGTCAATTTTTTGGCCCGCGTTCCTCCACTTATGTTTCCGTTTTGGGAAAAAACAGGTAACTCTGCTGATGTCGGGTTTGGTGTTGGCGCAATAGTCGGTACTCCGGACGGGATTGCCTGGGCAAGGACAGTGTTCTCATTTGATTTCGCCGCTACGGTTTCAGGTGTTGTTGCCGAAGACCCTTCCAGTTTTTTTCCGAATAACTGGACAATTATTGTCGTATCGACACCGTTTAAATCGCCTTCAACCACGGCGATTCCAATTTCATCGTATTTTGTCGATAACAGATTTTCTTTGTGGGTAGGAGAAGCCATCCAGGCATCGACCGCCGAACCCGCAGAAGGAAAATCCTTTGCTAAATTTTCACCTGCATATTTGTACTTATACCCTGCATCTATAAAAAATTTCCACGGTTGTGTACCATCCGGAGCAACATGTGCCCAATAATCCTTCGCCAACATATCTTCACCTTTTGCTTTGGCTGCAGCCGTCAATTGCGGATTTACTCTAAGCACACCTGCGCCTGCATTGGTCCGATTGCTATTTGTCAGATTTACCACATCATCAACCGATATGCTGGAAGCATAACCCAAGATTTTTATACCAACGCTCGGGCTAAATTGTAAGAACAGCTGGGCAACAATCATAAGCAAAACGATCATAAAGATCGATTCGCTATGAAGTAATTTTGCTTTCTGGTCATTTGAATAACCAGGCAAAATAAAATGGCTTAGATGGGCAAGTGTTCTCATAACAAAATCATAAAAATTCGAAATTTCACATAACAACTACTTCAAGCTGAATATCTCCTTGTTAATTTTATATCTTTTAATGCCAATTTCGATAAGCTGTTTTTCGATTTCCAAAACAAACTCCTGGCCACCGGTTACAAAATAAGTTGCACCTTTTTTTCCTTTGAGTATTTTTTTTAACAAACGGGCATCTATTCTTGAATTAATATAATTCAGGCGTTTTTCCTGTGTCAAAAAAAACGCAGTTTTGAGGCCTTTTTTCTTAAGTCTTGATAGGTCGTCTTTAAAGACGATGTCTTTGTATATTTTATTTGAAAGTATTAAAAAAGCATTTTTTAAAGCGTTTTTTTCTTCAAGATATAAAAGATTTGAAAAAGATGGGGTTATACCAATACCCGCTGCGATGAAAACATATGGAGGACCATATCGTACTACGCTCAAATTCCCGTAAGGTCCTTCCAGCTTTACATTCGAACCTTTGGTAATATCAGGTAAGATTTTTGTATAATCACCGACTTTTTTAACTGTAAGCATAACTTCACCATCCTCCGAGTAACCGCTTATTGTGAAATGATGTTCTTCTTTCGGAACATGCGAATCATAAAAATGAGTAAAAACAAACTGTCCCGGATTATATTTCAGAGCCTTTGAATTATTGGCCGGATGCAGGATATACGAGAAAACCTCATTGTTTTGTTTCTTAACTTCGGTAACCGTATATTCGTATATTTTCTTCCCGAAAATATGGAAATATCGATCAAGAAATGATAATACTGCCAAAATAATAAAACCAAGAACATAATAAAATACAACATTTCTATGCAGAAAATCGCTTCCAAGCAAGAATGCATGAACCAGTACTATTATTAGGATCAGATAAATGAAGCGGTGGAGTTTTTTCCAAAATTCATATTTCAATTTTAATTTCCCCGAATACATTGCACCAAATACCGTAACCAAAAGGCCTGTTAGAGCGATTACCCCAAGCCAATAAGGAAAAGTTATGGATTCGATAATTTGTCTTAAATCGAATTTGAAATCGTTGATATACGAAAAGAAAATCATCGTCGGATGTGCAATGGCGAATAAAAGTACTATTTTGGCATTTAACGAGTGAAGTATTAACACATTCGGATAACCAAATAATCTGTCGAGAATCTTATTTCGTGAAGACAGTACCAACTGAAACAAACCCAACGTTATAGCCGCAATGCCATATGACTTGGCAAATTTATAATATGTTGGGTTAACCGTATCTACCGAAAAGACTAAAATCACGGGGATGATCAATAACAGAGGATAAAAAAATTTAACCAGACCGGTTGAATTTTTCATGATTCGGAAGACAAAACCTCTTTCTTTTTGGCTAACTTGCTGGCTGTTTCACTGGCAAGCCTACCGCCTCCAAAATAAACCAACGGCAAAAGGATTGTTATGTCCAGTGCGATGAATGATGTTCGGACCCAAGAATTAACTGCTTTTGAAGCATTAGTGAAGCATTCATCTTTCGAGGATAATAAAAATGAATGAATCGGATTGTCAAGCGGATTATCTTGTGTCAAACCCTGACTTAACACAACATCGCAAAGTGCAACCTGATTTTGATAAATTTTACCGGCTTTAAACTTATAAATATAAAAAGAAAGTAAAAAAAGAAGAAATGCAATAAATGTAATCACTCTTACAAAATTATCCACACCGCGTTTAAAACGGTTAACCCTGTATTGAATTTCTTCCATACGTCAAATAGCTATACTAAGAATATAAAATTTTCATAAAAAAATCCAATATTACAACCGGTAAACTTATTTTGAAGGTGTCAAATTTTTCCAAAAGTCACTTCGTTAAGAAAAAGCGGCTTGGTCGTGAAGATATCCGCTTCATCACGAAGATTTTCCTTTCTCTCAACTATAGAGTTAACATCATAGTCAGATATCCCTATGTCTTCGAGCATTTTTGTAATTTGAGATTTATCGAATCGGCTTCTGATTTGCTCACCCTCAATAAATACATTTTCTTCCAATTCAACGCAATTGGTTGTTAAAAATTTCATTTCTTCAATATCGTCCGGTGATTTCAAAGCTAAGTAGGCTCTTCCTTCACGGTGCAAAACCCTGTATATTTCAGAAAACAATTTTCTTGTCTCATCCGTAGGGAAATAATTAAGACCGATCCTTGAATATACGATATCGAAACTATTTTCTTTCAAAGGAAGCATTCCTACTCCAAAATCAGCCGTAATAGTTAAAAGTTTCTGATCCAATCCCCGGCTTTTTACGAGAGATTTTGCCTGAGATAAAGCAAATTTTGAAATATCAAGAAGTACTACATTATGGCCGTTTTCTAAAAAAAACAAAGCGTCGTAACCCAAACCCCCACCCAGTTCACAAATCTTACTGCCTCGGGAAAATTTAGGCTCTGATAGTTGAGCATAATATGAATGTTTTATAGATTCACCGGAGAGTCTTTTGTTGATTTCATTCCATCTCTTTTCGTCAGAGTTCATATTGTTAGTTGATTCTTAATTGTTGTACTACTTTAAGATGTGTCAATGCAAGTATGTAATCTGTGCTCGTGCCTGGATTCGAACCAGGGACCTTTCGGATGTGAACCGGACGCTCTAACCAGCTGAGCTACACGAGCTAAAAAGAAGTGCTTCTTAACCTTAAATTTTATCACTTTACTGCCACCTCCAACAAGTTGACCGGAAAACCTTTTTTTGATTATATTTAAAGTCGTTGATTTCAGACATGAATCAAAAGTTTTCAACAGGACTTTCTTACGACGACGTTCTTTTAACGCCGATGCATTCGGAAATTAAAAGTCGAAGCGATGTTGATATATCTTCCTACATTTCCAAAAAATGTGTTCTTAAAGTTCCACTTATGTCTTCCCCAATGAATGATGTTACAGATGATAAATTTGCGATAGATCTCGGAAAAAATGGCGGTTTGGGAATAATATCACGTTTCAACAGCATTGAAACTCAAACCGAAATGGTAAAAAACGTTAAAAAAAATGGTCTGATCTGCAGTGCGGCAGTTGGAATCAAAGAAGGTTCAATTGAAAGAGCTGAAAGTTTGGTCGAAGCAGGGGTCGACATATTACTTATCGACGTTGCCAATGGACATTTGCAAAAAGCTATAGACTTTACAGAAGATCTTAAAAATCGCTTTGGGGAAAAAGTCGATATATGGTCAGGTTTGGTTGCAACAGCTGACGGAGCCAAAAGACTTTTTTCTGTTGGAGCAGAATGCGTCCATGTTGGTATAGGAGGGGGTTCAATTTGTACTACACGAATTCAAACCGGATGCGGAGTGCCAAATATAACGACGATATTGGATTGTGCCGAAGTAGCCAGAAAAGTGAAAAAGACTATTATAGTGGATGGCGGAGTGAAATCTCCCGGAGATATAGTCAAAGCATTGGCTGCCGGAGTAAGCGCCGTAAGGTGTGGATACTTTCTGACCGGTTTTGATACATCTCCGGGAAAATTTATTGTTAAAGATGGAAAAAAATATAAAACCTACAGCGGATCGACATCACTGACGGAAAAATCCAAACATCTGAAAAGCATAAAAAATGAATTAAATAAGAATTATACAAATTATATCGAAGGAGTATCCGGAATGGTCCCGTATAAAGGAGAACTTGGAATTTTTCTTGATAAAACTATTGGAAATATTAAGTCCGGTTTTTCATATTGCGGAGCACAAAATATAACCGAACTTTGGAAGAAGGGAAAATTTATCCAAATAACACAAATGGGCAGGCGAGAAAGCGATACCCATGATGTAATTGTTGTGTGACATCCTCTCCGTTCTTTTTAACGAAGTCTTAAGCTTTGCTTACAAGCGGGGTTTCTTCCTCTAAAGGAGGGTGATACTTCAACGCTCGTCGTCCGCCTGTCGGACAGATAGGGTAGGCGGGTCAGGGTTCAATTCCCCGCACCGCTGCTATGTTTATGTAAACTAAACGTTAGCTGAAAATTAGCTCCAAAATACTTTGAGGAGGGTGGTTAGGAAAGTATTCACAACTTCATTATAAATCTTTTCAAATTCCAGACAGAAAGATATACTCTTGGTTTATAAATTAACGAAGCTTTTTTTGAAAAAAATTTGGGATTTGCATCTGTATCTACTAAATAACACTTTTTTGTCTGATCTTCAATCAAAATATTTGGAGTATATCGTGGCCCAAGAAAAACAGCCATTGAGTTTCCAAGAAGATCAGGTAATCTGCCTGTTTCCTCCCACATACTCAGACATTGCTGCAAAAGAAGTTTTAAATTTGATCTAACTTGAGGATCTTTCAGTTCCTTATTTCCTAACTTTTTAATTGGCATTCCATTTACCCTTCTTTGCACAATGTAGTTTGTGGGTTTTCCTTCAGTGTTGGATCCTCTAATAAAATTTGTTTCCGGAATGAATTTATCTAATCTCGTCCTAAGAAGTTCGTAATCTTCTTTGTTTTGTCTCAACGCTCTCAAAGTATTTACATCCCCACTCTGGGTTACTTCCTTTATTACCCAATTATCATCATATTTCAAAACACGAGAAACAGCTCCCTCTCCTATTTTTTCCACCGACTTATTAGCAAAAGGAGTATTAAACTTTTCTTCTTCCGACATATCTATATTCTACATTACCCTGGGGGAATATAAATTTGAAGGTGTTCTCCATATAATCCTTTATTTGAAATCAATTTTGTGCGTAGAAAGTTTGAATGTCTTCTCCCAGTACGTCTCTCCTCGTTCGCGTACGGGACTATCGCATCCAGGGCTGCCGAGTACCATTCGATACCCGGCTTCTCCAAGTCTGACTTGGCTTCGCAAATTAGCTTCAAAAATCTTTGTTATTAGAGGGCGGATGAAAGGAAATTCATCTTCTGATAATATTATCGTATGCATATTATTTTTCACTTCGAACCAGATAAAATTAATTACTTCTTGTTGATACCCACACTTGTATTTTTCCTCGGTTTCATCAAACTGAGTAAGTTAACTAATACTGGTTGTACGGTAGTCTTAATAGGAACAAAACCAATAATGTGGATAAGACTTTTACCCGGAAAATTGACAAAAGACAAAATCGATAGAGATTTCAAATTCTACTTGAATTATAGTTATTGGACACCCGCAAAAACGAAATTCTATTCATTTTTTTATCTTCTGTGTAGTATCTCAGTGTTTATAATAAGTTTTGTAGAGTTGGTTGACAATCGTTTTTAATAAAAAACGTTCGAATACTTTCCCCTGGTACGTCTCTAATCACTCGCTTACGGGACTGTCGCATCCGGGATTAGGTACAGAACCGGGTCCCACGCCGAATGGCGGGGATAACCGAGCTAATAGTTCGACTCCTCTCACTATCCTGAGTATGTCGAAGGATGCTTTGTCTTTTCTCGAATCTGTTATAATAATCTTTATGATGAAACGCTTTGGCGATTTTTTTTTGGACATTTTGGAAGTAGTTGTCAGTTCTTTTGCTATATTTTTGTTTATCTATCTTCTTGTTATGCAGCCCCACAAAATAAAAGGTGCTTCAATGGAACCGAATTTTTTTGATGGCGAATACCTTATAACCGACAAACTCACATACCGCTTTAAAGAACCAAAAAGAGGCGACGTCATTGTTTTTGAGGCTCCGGTTGCTGCTGGAGAAGAATATATCAAAAGAATCATCGGGCTTCCAGGTGAAAAAGTTTCGATTAAAGACGGACATTTATATATCAACGATAAAGTTTTAAACGAGCCATATATACCGAGTTCGATAGTTACCAAGGGTGTACT
Organism: Patescibacteria group bacterium; assembly: GCA_035291665.1. GTDB lineage: Bacteria > Patescibacteriota > Microgenomatia > UBA8517 > UBA8517 > DATDRP01. The sequence goes on from DATDRP010000001.1 coordinate 296,270, forward strand.
TTTTCTGAAAAACGGCGATGAAAAAACAGTACCCCAGGATTCATATTTTGTTGTCGGAGATAACCGCCCGTCATCGTCTGATTCAAGATATTGGGGATACGTTTCAAAAAACAAAATTACCGGAAGAGCGTTCTTTATTTATTGGCCGGTTAATAAAATGGGTTTAATCAAATTTCCCCAACCGTTTTTGTAATACGTTTTTAATCAGTTACTGATTTATAAAGCTTTTGAAGATCTTCTTCGGTGTCCTCAACATTTCCTTTGAAAACAAACGTAACTTTTGTTTCGCGAAGGGATCTCACTAATTTTACATTTACTCTTTTCTTTTTTGCATCCGGCTCACCGTCCGACACGAATACTTTTAACAAATCATCCTGCATTTTATCTATATCATCCGAAACAATCCGCATGGTTGATTTTGTATAAGAAGACCTTGACATATCCTGTTGGGATTTTGCCTTCATTCTTCTTGCAAGCTCTTCCGCCCGCCTGACAGATCCCGATTCCTTGAGAATGATTTTGTATGCTTCAACCATCAAATCCGGATCATCTATTGCAGCAAGTGCGCGGGCATGGCCTTCAGTAATTAAACCCGATAATAGTCCATCTTTTAACGCGTCAGGCAACGTCAAAAGCCTGATCGAATTTGATACAAAAGCAACGGATTTTCCAATACGGACGGCTATTTCTGAAGAGGATAACCCAAATTCTGTCATCAGTCTTTCAAAACCTTTGGCTTTGTCCAATGGATTTAAATCTACTCTTTGAACATTCTCCACAAGTGCCATCTCAAGCATGCCTTTTGGAGAGGTTTCCCGGATTACAGCAGGTACGTGAGTGAGTCCTGCCAGTTTTGAAGCACGCCATCTTCTTTCTCCTGCAATAATCTGATATCCGGCTGGTGTTTTAGCAACCACAAGCGGTTCAAGGACGCCATGCTCTTTTATTGAATCAACAAGATCGACTAAACTTTCCGGAGTTATTGTTCCGCGCGGCTGAAGCGGATTTGGCTGCAGTTGATCGACTGGAATTTGAACTACTTCATCTACCATATTAAAAAATTTAAATGCTATACGACTGAGACTACTTTCTTGCCCAAACTTTCCTTAAATTTAACTTTCCCCTTCTTTACGGCAAACAGCGTATGATCCCGTCCGACCTTTACACCGGTACCCGCATCAAATTTTGTACCTCTTTGTTTGACAATTATTGATCCCGTATTGACGGATTGACCATCGTGAAGTTTTACACCCAGGTATTTGGGTCGGGATCTTTTTTGCTGGACCAGCTTTCCGCCTTGTTTTTTAGTTGACATTTTAAGATTTTATTTAAATTCGTTTATTTGTGATACAAACTATATTAGATATTTTCACGGATGTCAACAGATCAATAATTTATACATTGATATAGTATGAAGTACTGCTTATGCTATTTTCTCCAGTTTTAATCGTGTATATTGCGGACGAAATCCGATTTTTCTCCTGTATCTTGATTTAGCTTTATATTTGGAAACCATAATTTTGTCACCTTTAACTATTTCTTCTATAACTTTTAAGTCTATTTTCACTCCGGCAACTTCCGGATTTCCTAGTTTAAATTTCTCGCCATCGACATATAGTAAAATTTTTGGATCAAGTTTACCGACAACTTTATCCACGAGAATAGATGTACCTTCGCTTAACAGATGCTGCTTGCCGTTTATTTTTACAACTACGTATTTCATATTAAAAATATATCTAAGAACTTATGTATTGTATATAAAATCGAACCTAAACTCAAGTTCCTATTTCTTAGATGGACCCGTAACAAGAGACAATGATATCATTGTTGCAATCAGTGAAGATCCCCCCGCAGATACTAGCGGAAGCGGAACACCTGTAATCGGCAGGATCCCCAAATTCATACCCACATTGATGGCTGTCTCAATAAATAATGTAGTAAAAATACCAACTACATATATTTTATAATTCTCATAATTTGATCCATCTATTATTTTTAATAACCTATAAAGAAGGATAAACATACTGAGAAGGATAACAGAGGCTCCAATTAAACCCATCTCTTCGGAAATAGACGCAAAGACAAAATCAGTATGTTTTTCCGGTAGAAATTGAAGTTGTGTTTGTGCACCCTTACCCAATCCCTTACCGAATATTTTTCCGGAACCTACCGTAATAATTGATTGGATTGTGTTATAGCCTTGTCCTTGAGAATCTTTTGCCGGGTTTAAGAAGAAACTGAGCCGATCCCTTTGATATGGCTTAAGAAGCGACAACGTTAAGGGGATTATTACCAATAAAAACAAAGTCAAAACGATGAAATTCTTCTTATTTAAAAATTTATATAAATACATCGAAAGAAGTCCGATCGATGTAATAAGGGCAACGCCGAGTGATGGCTGTATTGCAATTAGAACTACGGGTAAAAGTATAAGAAATACCAGTAAAATATGCTTCTTATATGAATATGTTTTTTGAACAATAAGATTACTGAAGAAGATTATCAAAAAAGGTCGGATTAGTTCAGATGGCTGTATCGCAAGTGGTCCGATTGCCAACCATCTTACCGTTCCCCGGGTTATAGTTCCCAATAGATAGGTCAAAATTAAAAAAAGAATTGACATCACGTACAAAAGCACGGAAAAATAACTTAACATTTCATAACCGATGCTATGGAAGAGAATAAAAATTACAAACGATGCGATAATATAAATATAATATTGCGGGAAAAGCTCCGGGTTTAACGTTTTAAGTACAAATATACTGAAAACAATAAGCACAAGTACCGGAATCACGATAAACAGATCTGAGATCTTTAATTTTTTAAGCATTGAGGAATTAAGCTTTTTCGACTGTCAAAGTATCGCCTTTTTTTATTGACTTCGCAATTATTTTTGTGGTTAACCAATCCAAATTATTTTTGTTTGCCGGCAGCCAATCAGATACAACATTAATTTTTTCATCCAACATGATATTCAAATCCTTTCTCATATTCTGAATTTTCCGAATCAAATCCCTTGTATCAGCTTCATCTTGAAGTTCAGGAGTTATTATAAAATCGGGCAGGTGTGAAGGTTTCTTACCTTTTTTAACTTTCCATGTTTTTACATTAAGCTCTTCCAATAAATATTTGTAAAGCCTTTCGTCGGGAATTTCAAAATCAACAACCGAATCAAGCTTGGAAAGCGGTACCCTGACGGCGATACCTTTTGCTTTTCTTTGCGCATGGACAATTTCAACAACCGACCTGATGTTCTCCATATCTTTAATTAAATCTTCCGATTTTGTAATCATATCCACCGGCCAATTGTCGAGATGAACTGATTCTCTTTTTGTAAGGTTTTTGTAGATCGCATCGGAAATAAAAGGGGTAAAGGGGGCGAGCATTTTTGATAAATTTAACAGTATAAAATAAGCTGTCTCATAAAAACCGGTTTTTGATTTTTCATCATTTGCGGATGGACCCACTCTATCGCGCGATCTTCTTATATACCAATTGGATAAATCATCAATAAATTTTTCAATTGATGATGTTGCAACATTAGGTTTATATTCAATAAGACTAACGGTTGTTATATCCAATGTTTCTGAATAACGTTCAATTATCCATCGGTCAAGGGGTTCACTGACGTTGGGAATGGATTCATCTTTATTCGGCGACCAACCATCAATATTTGCATACGAAACAAAAAAATTTACAACGTTCCACAATTTCAAATAAAACCTGCGTCGGACATCGTCGGCAATTTTATATCCAAAAAGCATATTGTCCGATGGGTTTGAGGAAAGGTACATCCATCGCATGACATCAGCACCAATTTTTCCGGCTGCCTCGTTAAATTCGATTGAATTACCCCAACTCTTATGCATTGGCCGGCCATCTTCCGCCAAAAGCGTTGCGAAACCGAGAACGGTTTTATATGGTTCGCGATTTTCCAGAATCGTGCTCATTGCAAGAACCGAGTAGAACCAATTCTTAAACTGTCCCGGAAAGCTTTCCGTAATAAAATCGGCAGGAAACCAATTTTCAAAATCTTTCTTATCATTTTTATATAACAGATTACCCGAATTATCCGAAGAGATGGTCGAAAATGGTACTATGCCTGCATCAAGCCAGGGATTTCCAACATCAGGTATGCGTCTCATTAATTTACCGCATTTTGGACATTTGATTGAGACCAAGTCAATATATGGCTTATGGGGAGTGTGGCCGTCAAATTTATCCCAACCATCGACAGCTTTTTCTTTTAGCTCCTCGCGGCTTCCGATAACTTCAAAGTTTCCGCATTCACATTCCCAAATCGGAAGCGCTAGACCCCAGTAGCGGTTTTTCTTTGAAATTAACCAGTCGTGCATATTGTTCAACCAATCCAATTCCCGTTTAAGTCCGAAGTGCGGAATCCATTTTATTTTCCTGGTAACCCTCTTCATGTCTTCGCGGACCGGATCAATGGCAATGTACCATTCATCCGCTAATTTCCAGACAAGTTCGCTTTTACAGCGCCAGCAAGCGGGGTACCGATGGAGATACTCCTGAGTTTTGAATAAATAAAATCCATTATTGTTTGTTTGCAGGAAGTCAATAATAACCTGAGGATTCTCTTTAGCATTTATTCCAGTCAAGCTCCCAAAATCTGCTAAATACTCAGCTGAGTCGTTTATCGCAGGTATTACAGGCAAACCCAGCTTTTTACCCAATTTATGGTCTTCAGCCCCAGTACCGGTTGAAGTGTGCACCAATCCGGTCCCTTCATCTTCAGTGATTGGCATAATCATTGGGTCTGTGGCAACTACTTCATGAAAACCCCTAGTGTCTTTGTAAGCCTTAATCGCCTGGAGGTCGTCAAAGGGTGCTGTATATTTAAGACCCACCAGTTCTGATCCCTTCAAAGACTTTAATACTTTTTCATTTTCTGCAAAAACCTTTTCGCGAAGAGATTCCATGATCCAATATTTTTTATCGTCTTTTTGAACCAAGCAGTAAGTTCGTTTTTCATCAACCGCAACCGAAATATTTGCAGGAATCGTCCAGGGAGTTGTGGTCCAGACCAAAAGAAACTCATTATCGCGTCCGATTATTGGCAAGCGTAGAAAAATTGAAGTATGCTTCACCTCTTTGTAGTCCTCAGTTAAAATCTCATGCTCGGAGATTGCAGTCTCACACCTATAGCACCAAGGCACTACATCTTTGCCTTTATAAATAAGCTTTTTCTCATGACAGACTTTTAAAAAATGCCAAATCATATAGTTGTTTTCATCACTCATCGTGTAATAAGAGTGATCCCAATCCATGAAATTACCCAGACGAATTGTTTGTTTTGTCTGGATTTCTGAATACTTTTCGACCCTTTCGCGGCATTTTTGTATAAACTCGGAAATTCCGTATTTTTCAATATCTTTTTTGCTTTTGAATCCAAGTTCTTTCTCAACCTCAACCTCAACCCAAAGCCCTTGGCAGTCAAATCCGTTTTGGAACCTCTGCCTGAATCCTCTCATATTGTAAAATCGCTGCCACAAATCTTTATAGGTTCTACCCCATGCGTGATGAACCCCCATCGGGTTATTTGCTGTTATCGGACCATCGAGGAAGGAAAAAAATTTTTCACTTTTTTTGTTCTTGTTAAGATATTTTTCTACAATACCCTTTTCGTACCAATCCTTAAGTGTTTGCTCCTCTTCTTTTGCAAAATCCTGGTGTAAATCTACGTTTTCGAAGTATGGACTGCCTTTTCTTACCATGAAGCTATTTTACAATATTTATTCGGATTTTGTTAATTTACTTACCGAGAAGCCGTACGGTACCTGAAATTTCTAAATTCCACCTTAGAACCTTCAGGTTTTTTATTTACAATTTCTTGCACAATTCCTGTAAAACCTTTGGGGGTACCGTAGATTAATCCGTGTTTAACAAATTTCCCATTTGAATCAAAGTGTTCAACTTCCGCAGTTATGCTTGTGATCCGATCGGTAAACTCACTCATATTTAAAAATTATTACATCCTTCGAAATCCAATCTCGGCATTCATAAAATATTCCCTTACTGGATTTTTCTCAAAAATGCCGGAATCTCGAACTTTTCACCAAATTCGTCTTCGTCCTCAGCCGGACTGTCGCCGCCTAAATCATCTGTTGGGGATTCAAACTTATCTTCTTCATCTGATTGGGGTTTTTCACTGACCACACCTTCCACAATCGGCTGAATTCGCGGTTGATTCATTTTTGCAAGCCTGGCTCTCGTTTCGTCGAATCCTGTGGCAACAACCGTAATTCTTACCTGGTCTGACATATCGGTTTTGACAACTGAGCCGAAAATAATGTTTGCATCAGTATCTGCTGATGCCGATATAATTTTTGCCGCTTCATCAACTTCGTACATCGTCAGATCGGGTCCGCCGGTAATATTAAATAAAACTCCGGTAGCACCTTCTATAGATAGATCCAATAACGGTGACGCAATAGCTGCTCTTGCTGCCATTTGCGCCCGATTTTCTCCGACTCCGGTCCCGATTCCCAATAAGGCAGTCCCTGCATCTTTCATTACTGTTTTTACATCAGCAAAATCAACATTAATAAGCCCCGGTGTTGTTATAATCTCAGAAATTCCTCCGACTGCTTGGGCAAGAACATTGTCAACAACCTTGAAAGCTTCCAAAAGCGTCATTTTGCGGTCAATCACATCCATCAGCCTCTGGTTTGGAATTACAATTAATGTGTCCACCTGTTCTTTGAGTTTTTCGATGCCGTCTTCTGCAGCAACAGTCCGTCTTGCCCCCTCGAAATGAAAGGGTTTTGTAACTACTCCGACTGTCAATGCTCCTGTTTCTTTTGCTAATTTTGCGACAATCGGCGACGCCCCTGTACCGGTACCTCCACCCATACCTGCGGTAATAAATACCATATCCGAATCCAAAAGTAGTTCTTTTATTTTCTCCTGTGATTCTTCAGCCGCCTGTTGACCGACTACCGGGTCTCCTCCAACACCCAAACCTTTAGTAATTTTTTCACCTATTTGAAGTTTTGTCGGAGCTTTATTATTCAGAAGTACCTGGGCATCGGTGTTCATAACAATAAACTCAACACCCTTAACTTCGCTGCCTTCAACCATTGAAGATACTGCATTTCCCCCTCCTCCGCCCACTCCGACAACTTTAATCTTTGCTATTCTTGCTGCGTCAGGTTTTACAAGTGCCATAGTTCAATAGAGATTCATCAATATGAGCAGATTCTAAGGTAGAAATACTAATATTGCAAATTAACTCAGGGCAGAAGATCCTTTAATGTAGTAATGATTTTACTCGCAATACCTTTAGTTGGCAATTTGAATTTTTTAACAAATGATGTCCCCGAATCCTTTGGGGTCTTTTTTTGTCCATAAAGAATAAGTCCGACCGGTGTTGCAAATGAAGGGTTGGCGACATCGTCTATCAAACCATTCATGCCTTCAGGTATGCCAAGTCTGACCGGATACTGCAGCATGCGTCGGGCGCTTTCCTCCAAGCCGATGACATTAGCCCCTCCTCCGGTAACTACTATTCCCGAAGGAATCTTAGACATTAGTTTTTCTTTTTCCAGCTGGTTTTTTACCATCGTGAAGATTTCGTTCAACCTCGGTCTTATTATGCCTTCGACGAGAGTTTTTTTGGATATTTTTTTATTTTCTTCAACTCCAAAACTGGTCAAATTCAGTTGATCCGAATCTTTATCTTTTGAAGGTTTAGACTTTGAAAGCATTACTTTTATTTTTTCGGATGATTCAAGCGAAACGCGAAGGCCAATTGCCAAATCATTTGTTACATTTTTGGAACCAATCGGAATTACCCCCGAATAAATCAAAGATCCTTCATTAAATACCGCGAGTGAAGTCGTACCTCCTCCAATATCAACAAGAACACACCCAAGCTCCTTCTCTGTTTTTGTCAAAATCGCTTCCGATGCTGCAATCCCGCAATAAACAAACTCATCAACGCTGATCCCCACCTCGTTTAAAACTTTTTCAATATTTTTTACTGCTGCGGCTGAAGCAGTAATCAAATGCGTTTCAACTTCCAACCTGACGCCTGTCATCCCTATCGGGTCTTTCACACCCTCTTCGCCATCTACTAAATATTCACGGGGGATTACATGAATCAACTGACGCGATGAAGGAAGTGAAACTGCACTCGCAGCATCTATAACCCGTTCAACATCTTCTTTTGAAATCTCCTCATTCGGGTTAGATACAGCTACTACTCCTCTCGTATTTTGAGACATAATATGTGCTCCGCCAAGAGAAACATAAGCTGAAGCCAGATTATATCCTGCCATCCGTTCTGCTCCCTCAACAGATGAAATTGTTGCTTCAATTGCTTCTTCCAGATCAACAATTTGTCCTTTCCTTATACCGCGGGACTCTGCCGTCGAAACACCGACTACATTTAAGGTTGTCGAAAAATCAGCTAAATCAGTTTGGGCACTTGCAATAATTGTTGTAATTTTGGAAGAACCTAGTTCGATTCCGGCAATTACACGAGATTTTGTTTTCATTTATATATATCTTATGACAGGATTTTTGAATCTGAAATCTATCGCTTCTATTCTATCAAACCCCGATTTCTTTCCGTTGTCCAAAATAACGGGGTATTTTGATAAAACATAATACGCTTTTGCGCTTATTAAATCACTATTCCCCTCTAAAGGAAATAATAGCTTAGTTTTGCCATCCACTTCAACTATAAACTGATTCTCCTCTAAAACTGCCTTAGCAAACGGAGAGAAATTTCTGATTGAAGTTAAAAGTTGTATCGGAAAAAGCACTCTATCATCAACTTTATTCCCGATAATAAATGATTTATCTCCAACTTCAATTACAGGAAGCGGCGTCTCTTTAGATGTTCCCAAGACATAACCCGAATCATCTACCAGAAAAAAAAGATCACTACTACTACCCTTCAGTGATAAATCAGCGACTCTTTCTACCAGTTTTATACTCAATGTGTCAGGCGGCACATACTTTATGAAATACTTTTCAACTAAATAATTTTTGTCCAGTATCTTCTGAACATTCCTTTTCGAAGTATAAAAGTTTTTTTTATCCTTAGTATTTACGACATCGGTAATATATTTTGAACAACTTCCAAACTGGTTTTCGCATATTATATTTCTTATTTTAAGGTTGACAAAAAGAAATATTGAGGCGATCAAAATTCCAATTAATAGGATAATTCTCAAATGAACCTGTTTGAATCTGAAATGTAAATTACCGTTGTGTCTTCCCCTTCTCATGCATAATTTTGAATATTTGTTCAACAAATAACTGCGATGCTTTTTTATCGTCAAAATCCGGTTCTTTAAACCTTCCAACCAGGTTTTGATAATCACTAATCATTTTTTCAATTGAATCATAGAGAGTTTCTTCGTTCAAGTCGTTTTGATTAATTATTTTACCCGACCTAAAACTTTCAACATATTTAGCGTTTTCAAATTGTTCGTTATTTTGTGAAAAGGGCAGAGGTATGAGAATAGATAAACGCTTTGCGGCAATTATTCCCGAGACGGTATTGGCACCGGACCTGGCGATCACAAGATCAGAAAAATCAATCATTTGAACAAACTTTTCCGGTTCAATTGTACTATAAATGTGATAATTTTTTGAAAGCTCACGGTTAAGAGACTGCTTATACCGAGTAGCCAATTTAAAATCTGCCTCACCCGTTTGATGAAAAATCTTATATTTTTGCAGAAGTTTATCGAGAAGTTTAAATACAACCAGATTTATCGATTTTGAACCGCGGGACCCGCCAGTTATAAATATTAAAGATTTTTTGGATGGTTTATTTTTCAATGAAATCTTTGAATAAGCCTCCCAAATTGGATTGCCAATGATTTCCGATTTGTGGGAAGGGTATTGTTTTACACTTTCTTTTCGTGACAAGAGAATTTTATCGGCAAAGGAAATACTTAATTGATTTGCAAGTCCTTTTCCGGAAGTTTGTTCATGAATGATAATCGGAACTCTTAGTATCCATGATGAAAAGACAACCGGCAGGGCAACAAAGCCGCCAAAAGAGACAGTAAGAACGGGGTTTATTTTACGAAGAATTGAAAAAGCTTTGATAAATCCAAGAGGGAGTTTGATGATGGAAGGAATTGTCCAAAAACTAAATTTACGCTGCAAACGTCCGGTATCCAGATTGACATATTTCACTCCTAATTTCGGCAAATACAACTCTTCAAACGTTTTAATCTTTCTTCCTTCGACCGCACTCCCGGCACCAACAAAAAATATATTATAACCAGCGGATCTTTTATCAATGATAAATTTTTCCAGCACGGCATACGCAGTCGACCCGGCATGTCCTCCCGTAAAGACGATATTCTTTGTATTATTCATTTTCTTTTGCAATGCTAATTATAATCCCTGTTGCCGTCAGAAGGGCTACAAGTGACGAGCCTCCATACGACAGAAATGGAAGCGGAACACCCGTAAAAGGAATGGCAGAAACTATTGAGCCTAAATTTATAAGTGTCTGTGATCCCAGCCAACTGGTAATTCCAACAGCTAAGACCCTGGAATAAGAATTTGTCGTTTTTTTGATGACGGCAAACATATTTATGAGGAGAATCAAATATAAAATCAAAATCGCACAGGACCCAAAAAATCCGATTTCTTCTCCTATTATTGCAAAAATTGAATCTGTGGATGCTTCCGGTAAAAATAAATACTTTTGCTTTGACTGGCCCAAACCCAAACCGAATAATCCACCGCTTGCTAATGCAAAAATTATTTGCTGGATATGATATGAACCACCTTGAACATCTGAAAGCGGATCGATAAAACTCATCAATCGCTGCCTTCTGTAGTCCGAAGAAAAAATAAAAAATAATGCGAGCAGCACGCTTCCGATTACTAATGGCACCATGGACATCATTCCGACTCCGGAAATCAAAATCTGTGAAAGACCGATAATCGACACAACCAAGGTTGTTCCCAAATCAGGCTGAAACATGATCAAAAGAGCAACGATCGCAAGCGGGATGACATATGACATAAGCCTTTTTGAATTTTTCGCAAGTTTTGCAAAATATAGCACCAAGCCTAATTTCAGAAATTCTGAAGGCTGCAAACGAACCGGTCCCAGATTCAGCCATCTTCGGGCACCCAAGACCTTGACACTGAGACCGGGTATCAGTACAAGCAGTAACAAAATAAGCGATAGAACAAAGATTGGTGTTGACCATTTTTCCCAAAAAGATACCTTAATATTCGAAACAACAAACATAGCAGCAATTCCTACAATTCCCCAAACAAACTGCTGTTTAGCATAGTAAAACTCATCCTGAAAAACACTGATTGCTTCCGGGGCAGAAACATCGGCGATAAATAAAAGTCCCAAAAATGTCAAAATAATGCTCAGTAAAAAAATACGTCCTGATATCCCATGAGGAATGAGAAACCATAATGGAGTTAAAATATTTTTACCTTTTACGTGTTTATAACTGTTTCTTCCTTTTTTTGATTTATTTAATGACCTGAATGGGTTTCGGATTTTTAGTTTCGGACGCATTTTTACCATTATATCAACATTTTTAGGGTGTTTTTGAATACCGCTATTCCTTTTAATAATTTTGATAATTCCAATTTTTAGCTGTCGCGGTTGGAATAGCTTAAATAGTTGCAAGCCACATTCCGAAGATTGCAAGAATTATTCCGGCTAACCAAGCACGCATTACTATTTTGGGTTCTTCCCATCCGATAGCCAGAAATGTGTGATGAATAGGAGCCAGTTTAAAAATTGGACGCTTTAGCACTTTCCAACCAAAAATTTGTATAGCTGAAGAAGTGATTTCGATCACAAAAAGTCCCCCGATCACTAAAAGAGCAAATATGCTTCCTGTTAAAAGACCAATCACACCAAGGGTTGCTCCGAACGATAACGCACCCGTATCTCCGAGGATTATTCTTGCTGGCCAAACATTGAAATATAAAAATGCTATCAACGAGCCAACCAGAAGCGCGATAAATAATGACAATGGTGTGTCCAAATTTGAGGCAGATATCGCTCCGAATGCTATCAGGCAAATTGTTAATAATCCCGGGGCGAGTCCGTCAAGCCCGTCGGTGATATTAAAAGCGTTTGAAAAAGCAACGATAACAAAGGCTGAGAAGAAGATGAAAAATGGTCCCATATTGATAGTATTATCAATTAATGGAATGTGAAGAAATTGAATACCGAGCTTCGCATATAGAACCCAACCAACGATTAAGGCGAGAATCCATTGGAGGATAAATTTTGTTTTCCTGGTCATTCCAAACCAGAATCCTGCTATACCCGGTTTAGGTTTCCCGAATATTTTCATAATGTCATCCGATAGTCCCAATATGCCGAACGAGATAAATGTGAAAAATATAGTAAAAAGTTCGGTTTTAAAGTCGAACGAACTCCTGATATAGACTCCCATGTGCGAAGAAAATGGAAATAAAAGATAAAAAAGTATCGTCACAACGCCAATCAAAAGAATTCCCCCGCCAACCGGCGTACCTGCTTTTTTATCGTGCAGCTTATCAAAAAGTGGAATCTTCCCCTTCTTGGGTGCTTCTTTTTGACGTGTTAATTTGAATTTATAAAGAAGATTTATAAACGGAACGATCAATATACTTGTGATTAAAAAAGAAAAAAGTACCAGTCCTAATGCAAGCGGCAAAGTCTCTGATGATTTCATAAAGTATTTATATTATATGCCACAGTATTAACAATTATTGCAACTTTAACAGGTTCTGTGTTAATTTATCCAAATTTATTGACCTGGATCCTTTAATTAAAATTGCGTTTCCGGATTTTAAAAATTTCTTAACATACTTAGACGCATTTTCCCACTCATCAAAGTGTTTTGATTCCGAAGATTTGCTGTCATTTTTAAAATTTTCACCCGTTGTTTTTGAAGTTTTACCAACAGTAATTAAATCATCTATCTTGAGCTTCCGCATATAGATACCCAATTCTCTATGAAGCTTATTATCTAATTTGCCAAGTTCAAGCATATCACCAAAAACGACAATTTTTTTATAACCTTTTGAAATATCATTAAAATTAGCAAGCGCTTTTTTTGCGGCTGCAGGATTACTATTATACGAATCGTCCACTATTAAAGCTCCGCTTTTGTGTTGAACAATTCTCATACGGTTTTCCGGCAATGCAAAATCTCTCAAACCTTTAACGATATATTCTTTATTAATATTTAATATCTCCGAAACACCTATCGAGGCAAGAGCGTTCATTGCAAAATGGTCACCTGCAAGAGGCAGGTCAATATTAAGTTTATATTTCGTGTCTTTATTAAAATAAATAAACTTTGTTCCCTTGAGCGAGATGCTTACATTTTCCGCCTGATGTTCTGACAAACCCCCGAAGCCCCAGATTTTACAGGACAATTTGTTTTTGAGAGACTTGAGATATTTATTTTCCAGATTTAATATTGCCCAATCATCCCTCCCTAAACATGCCGTGATTTTCTTTTTTTCTGCAAAAACACCCTCCTCGTTTCCAAAAAACAGAGTATGCGTGGGATAGATATTAGTTATAACGGATATGTCTGGTTTAGCCAGCCAAAGATAAAAGTCCATTTCACCTTTGTATTCGACACCCATTTCCAATACCAGATATTTAGTATTTATACCGCATTTCAAAATTGTGTCTGGAATATTGTAGACAGGATCAATATTTTTATAACTTGCAACGACCCGCCCTTCCCGCTTCAAAATTGAGGCTATCATCTCTTTTGTGGTTGTTTTTCCGGCACTGCCGGTAATTGCAATTACCTTAAGGTGGTTAAGCTGCCGTAAAATAACTAAATAATATTTTGCCAATCGTCTTTTGACCGGATGAAGTATCCATTTCCGAATATTTGACGATGGTGTACTTGAACTGAAGATGTGCTCATCTGGTAACAATTTAACCACCCAGAGTTTTACCAATTTGTGTATAATACTTTTTTCAACCATTAATTGATAATTATAACGCCCGCAGATGAAAACCAAAAATAGCGTTTTTATTTATTACGTCAACGGAAAATTTATTGACTCTAACCACGCCTTTATAAATATCTTGGACATCGGACTTCTAAGGGGTTACGGTGTTTTTGATTTTTTAATTACTTACAAAGGCAAACCGTTTTTATTAAATGAACATATTAAGCGTTTGTTTAATTCCGCTTCAAGCATAGGTCTAAAAATCGGTAAATCTGAATCGGAAATTAGAAATATAATTATTCAAACATTACAAAAAAATCTATCCGATACTGAAAAATCTATAAGAATCGTCATTACCGGGGGTGTTGGTATTAGCACAACCGAACCCGGCGACAAGCCGACAATTATAGTTATAATTGATGACAAACACGATTATCCGGCTGAATATTACAAAAATGGAATCAAAGTCATTACCTTTTCTTATACGAGGGCATTAGCATCTGTAAAATCACTCGATTATTCAATGGGCATTAAAGCACTCGACAAAGCCAGGCATAAAAATGCTCAAGAAGCAATTTATGTTGATCAGATTTCAAAGACAGTATCGGAAGCAACAACCAGTAATGTATTTATTATAAAGAAGGGTAAAATTTCGACTTCCAATGAAAATATTTTGAAAGGCATGACAAGAAATTTGGTTATAAAGCTGCTGTCCCAGATTAAACCGGTTACTGAAAAACAGGTCAATCTGAAGCAACTATTATCGGCTGACGAGGTCTTTATTACCGCAAGCAATAAAGAGGTTATACCCGTTACCAAAATTGATAACCATAATGTAGGCGACGGAAAAGTTGGTCCGACTACAAAAAAGGTTATGCACGTATTCAGAGATTACATTGAAAAAGGAATTTGGTAAGCTACTTCAGTTTCCTGACGTATAATTTAAATTTATCTCCTCTGTCTTTGTAATTTTCAAACATATCAAAAGAAGAACACCCGGGTGATAAAACTACAGCACCACCTTTTGGTGTTAATCGATACGCCTTTCTTACTATTTCGTTCATTCCAGAATAGCCCAAGTCAATTGTATTTCCGGAATATTTATACTTCTTTAACAGTTTTGAAAACACAATTCTCATATCCCCGATTATTACTATGTTTTGAATATTCTTTCTGGTTGCGATCAGTTTAAAAAGCATATTGTAATCAAGCTTTTTATCAAATCCGCCCAGAATCAGACTCACGGGTTCATCAAATGACTTTACTGCAGCTTCTACCGTCTGAGGATTTGTTGAGAATGAATCATCATAAAATGAGACACCGTTTACGTTTCTTACAAACTCAAGCCTGTGTTCAAGTCCTTTGAATGAATAAACAGACTTCTTTACATTACTTACCGAGGATCCGGCAAGAATTGAAGCGCAAATTGCGGCGGTAATATTTTCCTGATTATGTCTTCCCCGTAAAATAAGTTTATCAGTTGATCCGATTATATTTGTTTTTCCAAATACATTTGAAAATATCACATCATTTTCAATATAAACTCCCTTCAGTTTCTTTTTTGTGCTGTAAAAATACTTTTTACTATTACCGATCTTTTCAAAAGATTTGGGAACAGGATAATCTGAATTTATTACGGCAAAGTCGCTTTCAGATTGAAATTGCAAAATATTTTTTTTGGAATCCAGATATTCTTTTTGATTTTTATGCCAATCCATATGATCTGAAGTGATATTAAGTACAACTGAGATGTTTGGGCTTTTTTCTATATCTATAAGCTGAAAAGATGAAAGCTCAAGCACGACTACCGACTGTTTATCTAATTTATCTAATATTTTTAGCGGCGGTACCCCAATGTTACCTACTAAAAAAATCTTTTGTCTACTCGTTTCTGGGGACCTGCCCTGAGCTTGCTGAAGAATTTGATAAATTAAAGTACTGGTTGTTCCTTTTCCTTTGGTTCCGGTTACACCAATTGTAGTTGCCGGACAATTTTCCAAGAAGTATTTAACCGCCGAAGTGATGACAACTCCATTCTTTTCTGCTGAAACCAGTTCAGACAAAAACCGATAAACACCCGGTGATCGGAAAATAAAATCAAATCTGTCAAGGTTCGAAAGATATTTTTCACCTGTTACAAGATTTATGTATTTTAAATTAAATCCGGAAAAATCCAACTCGTTTTTATTTTTTGTATCCAGGATTGTAATATTTTTTACTCCGTGTTTTAAAAAATAATCTAAAACGTCTCTTCCTTCCAATCCGAATCCTAAAATCGCAATCTTGGAATCAGGGTATATCATAATCTTAAATATTGTATCATCAAGACCATATATATATAATATTTACCATCTGATGAAAATCTTCCGTAATTACCCCCTAAAAAATAATAATACTTTTAAAATAGACGTTAAGGCAAAATATTTCGCTGAAATAACTTCATCAGAAGATATAAGTAAAATTTTAACTGATAAAAAAATTAACCAAAATATCCTCGTTCTTGGAAGTGGTTCGAATATTCTATTTCAAAAAGATTATCCCGGATTGTTGATGCACATTGCAACCAAAGGTATAAAAATATTGGAAGAAAATGAAAAGACGGTAATGGTAGAAGTTGAAGCGGGAGAATCGTGGAATGGTTTTGTACATTGGTCTATTAACAATGGGCTTTCGGGCAATGAGAATTTGGTTCTTATTCCGGGAACGGTAGGCGCAGCTGTTGTTCAAAATATAGCCGCTTATGGCCAGAACTTTGAAGATATTTTCCATTCCCTTCAGGCAGTTGAAATAAGCAGTGGAAAGACAATTGAATTCGATAAAATTGCGTGCAAGTTCCGCTATCGTGATAGTTATTTTAAAAAAGAGGCAAAAGGGAAATTCATCGTAACTAAAGTCCGGATAAACCTATCCAAAAACGAAAAGATCGATACTTCGTACCATTCGCGTTATGAATCTCTTGAAGAAGAACTGAAAAAATTTGCCAATCCTCCGTATAATATACGCGATATTTCAAAAGCTGTAACAATAATTCGGGAGAGAAAATTCCCCGATTGGGAAAAAGTCGGTACTGTCGGAAGTTTTTTCCTTAACCCAATTATTTCCAAGAAACACCTGGAAGAAATTCAAAAAAAAGTTCCAAGCATCCAGTTCTACCCGATTGATAAACTGTCATATCCGCAACCGGATGATCCTAAATTTAAATATTCAGATTACGTCAAAGTAGCAGCAGGTTGGCTGTTGGAAGAGCTCGGCTGGAAGGGAAAATGGATTGACAAAATTGGTACTTCTCAAAATCAGTCATTAGTAATCATCACGCAAAAAGGCGCAACGCCCGCCGATATAATCTCATTTTCCGAAAAGATGAAATCGGATGTCAAAAAAGAGTACGGAATTGATCTTGAACCTGAAGTTAATATTATTTGACAGAAATTGATTTCAAATCGTTATAGATGTGAAAAATATCTCCGGCTCCCATGGTGATCACAACATCTCCTGATTTAATATTTTCTTCCATCCATTTTACAGTCATTTTATGATCTCCAACATAGAAGCAGTTTTTATTAAATGTTTTTGTCTTTTTCGCCAACTCTTCCGAGCTGATACCGGGGTCAAATTTTTCCCTAGCGGATGAATATATATCCATTAAGGCAACCAAATTAGCTTCAGAAAAACTTCTGGCAAAATCATCAAACAGCGCTTTCGTCCTTGAATAAGTGTGTGGTTGAAAAACAGCAACTAATCTTCTTTTTGGAAACCAGTCTTTGGCAGCTTTCAATGTCGCGACTATTTCACCAGGATGATGGGCGTAATCATCAAAAAATTTTCCACCGAAAAACATTCCCATGTCTTCAAATCTCCTCCGGCATCCGAGATATCTTTCAAGTCCGCTTTTCAGACTGATTTCATCTATTCCCAGAAGATCCCCGGCTACATATGCGGCGGTTGCATTTTCTACATTAAACTTCCCGGGTAAATTAATCCGAATATTTTCTATGACCTTCTTTTTTTTCTTGTTATAAATGCTGAATATTGATTTTTGGTTTTCAAATTTCAACTTTTGAATTCTGTAATCAACGGAGTCTTCAAAACCATATGTCACAAGATTATTTCTAAAATTCTTTGCGACTGACATCGTATTTGCATTATCCGCATTGGCAATCAGATGGCCGAATTTCGGTATTTTTTGGAAAAATTGCGTAAAAACCTCTTTAGTTTTTTCAAAATTTTCATATATGTCAGGATGGTCATATTCAATATTGGTTGCAATTACAATCTTTGGCGTCAACAGTGAAAATTTCGGACGATTGTCTATCCCGGGAGAGATAACATAATCATCGGCTTCACAAATAAAGTTGCGGCCGTCTTTTTCATACTTCCCGGGAACTCCTAATGGATATATATTTCCGACACCAACGATAAAAGATGGTTTCATTCCGGCTGTGTCCAAAACAACTGAAAGGATTGAGCTAATTGAAGTTTTTCCGCCCACCCCGCATACTCCTATTGTCTCTTTTTCTCCTGCAGCTTGAGCCAGTACTTCCGCATAGGTCATAACCGGAATTCCTTTCTTCTTTGCATACTCAACCTCCACGTTTCCCAAACCGCCATGCGCGGCAGTCGTAATCAAAAGATCAGTATCTTTATCAACATTTTTGTCTGATAAACCTGTAAGCCATTTGATATTCCTCTTTTTTAATATTTCGTCTGTTACAAACACTTCAGACACGTCGCTTCCCGAAATATTTATGCCAATATCCTGGAGATACAAAGCCATAGCAGTCATACCAACACCTTTTATTCCTGTCAAATGTACTTTTTTTATTTTGTTAAAATCCATCTTAATGACATCCTCCCCGCTCTTGTGAGCGGGGTCTCCTCCAAAGGAGGATGACATATCAGAGTTCAATTCATCTACGTTCATGTAAACTGAACGTAGTTTTCTTGAAATCTGTTATAACTAAAGATTTATTTAATAATTCTTGAACCTGAAACTTTCTTTAAAATACTGTTTACTGCCAGCTTATCAGACCACGGTTGTTCAATACCATCATAATTCATGCTTTTTTCATGTCCTTTTCCGAGGATCGCAACTATGTCCCCAGACTGAGCTGCTTTTACAGCAAACTCAATTGCCTTTGATCGGTCATGGACGATTGAGTAATATTTTTTATGCGTATCAAATGTATGCCGTCCTATTGAACTTACGAATTTGAGTTGTTTGGCATTTTTTATACCATATCTTATTTGCTCAATAATTTCAGACGCTTTTTCACTCCTGGGATCTTCTGAAGTCAAAACCGTTAAATCCGAAAATTTCGAGCTAATCTTACCCATCCGGGGACGTTTATTTTTATCTCTTTCTCCGGCGCATCCAAACACAGTAATTAGTTTATTTGCATGAAGCGTTTTGAAATATTGTAAAACAGCCTCCATTGATTCCGGAGTATGGGCAAAATCTATATAAATTTGAATTCCAAGCTTGTTGGGAACCTTTTCCAATCTGCCAATGATCGGCTTAACATTCCTGATCGAATCTATAATTTTATTAATCGGTAGTCCGAGCGTATGACAAACGGCAATGGCAGCCGCGATGTTTAATAAATTAAACTTACCATGAAGTGATGTGGTTCCGATTAATTTCTGATTTTTGTAGTTTAAAATAAAATTAACATATTTACCGGTGTCCACCTCTTCGATCTTGTAATCCGACTTAGATTTAGTTGAATAAGAATATTTTGGTTTATTCAATTGAATCAAATCTTTTATTGATTTATCATCGGCATTACCGATCATTTTTTTGGAATGTTGGAACAATTTAAATTTAGTGTTTTTATAATCAGTTAAATTTTTATGGTAATCCAAATGCTCGGGAGCAATATTGGTAAGAACCGCAATTTCGAACTTCAATCCAAATATTCTTCCTTGATCAATCCCGTGGGAGCTTACCTCCAAAACAACGTATTTTGCATGTTCTTTTACCATGTCTTTTAAAAGCCTGTGAAGAAGCATTGGCTCGGGATTTGTCACATGCAATCCAATTTTTGTAGTAATATTACCCACCTTTGCGCCAATAGTTGATATCAAACCGGCTTTAAACCCATTTTGACGTAGAATTTGGTAGACAATGCTCGAAGTTGTAGTTTTTCCTTTGGTTCCGGTAACTCCGATAAGTTTGAGTTTTGATGACGGATTTCCATACCACCAGGAAGCAATCAAAGATAAAGCTTGGCGGGTATTTTCAGCCTGTATATAAATATATTCGTTATCGTTAATTTGATATTTATTATCAACCACCACGACAGATGCTATTCGCTTGATGATTTCTACATCTTTATGCGAATCATACCGAAAACCCCGTATGGCCACAAACAAATTATTTATTTTACAAATCCGGCTGTCTTCACTAATTCCCGATATTGAAACATCCCGACTTGTAGCATTTAACAGTTTGAAATTATATTTTTTGTCTCGAAGAAAGTTTATTAACGAGGATAATTTCATGATATCTCTTCTATGTTTGCACCGAGTTTTTTAAGATTATCAGAAAAATGAGGATGGCCTCTATATAAACTATCGGCATTTAAAATAATGGACTCCCCATCCGCCATCATGCATGCCATAACCATTGCCACAACCGCCCGTATAATGTACGGGGCTTCAAGCGTGTCTCCATGAAGATGCGATCCTGCAACGGTAATAATTCTGTGCTGATCACACATTATTATATTTGCACCCAATTTTGTTAATTCGCTTGTCCAAAAAAGCCCGGAATCATACATCCAGTTATGAAAAAGGGTTACCCCCCTGTCCGCAGAAAGAGCAATCGGGATGAATATCGGTAATAAATCGACAGGCAGAGATGGCCACGGTTGGGCTTTAACTGTTAAAAAATCCCTACCTTCCCCATCAGGAATGATTTTTACTTTTTCACTGTCCGGAATATAAGCAGTGTTTTTATTGTAATGGACGCGTAATCCGAATTTGGAAAAAATATAATTAATATGCCGGAACAAATCCGGTTCTGCATTATGAACACTAATTACACCTTTGGTTACAACACTCAATGCCAAAAACGTAGCAATTTCATAGTGATCACTCAACAGCCTGTATTTCGTTTTTGATAGCGAATGATTACCATTAATGGTTAATAAATTGCTGCCAATGCCTTGAATATCACTTCCGGCTGAATTCAAGAAATTGCAAAAATCCTGAACTTGAGGTTCGGATGCGGCCCCAACTATTTCAGTTTTACCTTTTAATGTAACTGCAAGACTAACTGCATTTTCTGTAGCAGTTGGGCTCATTTCCGTTAACCAAAATGAGTTCGAATGAGCTTTCCCGGCATCCATTACAATTCCACTGGACGATAAATTAACTTTGACTCCTAAATCTTCAAAAGCCTGATAATGCGGAAGCAGCGTTCTGTATCCAAGCGTGCATCCCCCGGGTAAACCCGAGAAATCTACCTTACCAAATCTTGCCAGCATCGGACCCCATAAAAGCGACGTCCCGCGCATTGCACTCCAATCGTCTTTATCAACTTTCTCAAAAGAAAGATGTCTGTTATCGATTAAAAGCGAAGAATTTTCCTTATCCCAATTTATGATGCTACCGAGCTTTTCCAAAATAGTCACCATTTTTGTTACATCCGTAATATCCGGGACATTTTGAATCTCGACCGGTTCATCGAATAAAAGTGTTGCAGGAATTATAGCAACAGCAGAATTTTTCGATCCGGAAGGATCTATTTCGCCGTTAAGCTTTTGACCGCCTTTAATCCTAATATTCACGCTTATACTGTGAGAAATTATACTACTTTTCGGGCATCATACCAAAATAAAAAAACAGTTCTTTAGCGATAGAATACCAAAGAGGTGCGGCTGTTTCTGATGCCCATTGTGAGGACTTTGGTTCTTTTAGGGTTACAAGCATCACAAACTTCGGGTCATCATATGGGGCAAATCCGATGAAACTTGCAATCGTTTTTTCAGCATCATAATGTCCTTCAACGGGGATTTGTGCCGTACCGGTTTTACCGGCAACTTTGAATCCTGAAAGGTATGTCCACTTTGACTCTCCGCTTTTTGCTGCTTCGACCATCATCATTGTCATCTTTGAGGCTGCCTCCGGAGATATTATTCTTCCTTCGCTTTGAGGCTTAATCGGATTGACCTGATTATCAATTACCACTCCTTTCACCACCTGCGGTTTCATCATCACCCCTTTATTTGCAATTGCTGCTACTGCTTTTGTTAGCTGCATCGGAGTGACAGCTATTCCTTGTCCGAAACTCGAAGTCAGTAAATCAACTTCTTTCCAGTCCCGATCAGGCCGAAGTTGGGGTGTCATTTCACCCTGAAGATCGATTCCCGTCAATTCACCAATCTTAAATTTTTTCAGGTAAGTGATCATTCTCTCAATACCCATCCGTCTGGCAACATATGCCATACCTACGTTATCCGAATTGATAATAACTTGAGTCATAGTTGAGCCGGGATGATAAACGTCGTTCCAAGTCCCAATTGTGTATTTATCAATATGTAAAGGACCAAAACATAGGTCGCAAATTGTATCCGGCTCCACAACTCCAGCATCCAGCGCGGATGACATCGCTACAACTTTAAATACCGATCCGGGCTCAAATGACTGTGAAATGGTCGGGTTTAAGAACAAATTGTCGGAATAATTCCAATAGTTTTCAGGATCATAAGAAGGAAAATTTGACATAGCAAGTATTCCACCCGTTTTTGGGTCCATTACTATTGCCGTCCCCTGAACCGCTCCATATGCGGCGATGCCTTTTTCCAAGTTTTTATCGACATAAAATTGAATTGTCTTATCTATATTTGTTAAAAGATCAACTCCGGCTATAGATGATATTTTTGAAAAATCTCCTGTCAGGATCGGATCACCCTTGATATCAAAATCCCCGACCCGGACACCTTTTTTTGACGTAAGAGCGTTGTTGTAAAAACCTTCCAATCCAAAATAACCTTCGTCATTCCCTTCCGAATTTTTTCCGACAAATCCCAATAGGTGGGCTGACATTGAAGCTTCAGGATAATATCTTACCTCCTGTTCTTCAAAACCAAGGTGGTCAATTTCCTCTCTCTCAATTTTTTCTTTCAATACATCATCAATTCTTCCTTTCAATGCAACCCAGTATAATTTTTTATTGCCGAGAAGATTTTTTACCCTGGAGGCTTCTTCCAAAATTCCTGCTCTGTCATCAGTATCTTTTGAAAAAATCAAAGATAATTTATCCGCAACTCTATCTGCCTCTTCTATCTTGTTGGGTTCAGCATATAAGAGCCATGATCTTTCTGAGGTCACCATCCAGGTTCCATCCGATGCCAAAATACTCCCTCTCTGAGAATTAATCGTGCCTCTTCGGGTATGCTGGAATTTTACCCTTTCAGAGAGTGTTTGAGCTTTTATGACTTGCCAATAAAAAAGCCGGGAAATAATTATCACAAATCCTAAAAATATAAAAATCGCTAATAGTCTAACTCTTCCCAGCATATAAATTAATTTTTTAACGAAGTTCTGCGACGGGTTCTTCCCCGTTTATGTAAAGTATATTGTCTGAAGTTGAAAATCCAAGAGAGGACGACTTTTCATATACTTGTTGAAGAGATGTCTTCGAGTAAAGTTCAGATGCAACTTTTCTGTTTTCCTCCTGCAACTCTTCGATTTTTCTTTGCAGTGTAATTGACTTATCAGACATCGTCACCGAAAACAATGTAATAACAACCCCGTTTACAATAAACAAACCTATCATTAATAAAGCTACCAAAAGTTTTAAACTGACTTTTATTTGTCGTTTATTTTTACTCATAATTTCTTTAATATTCTTAATTTTGCGCTTCTGGAGCGCGGATTTTTCCGAATCTCTGAGTCCTTCGGTACTAACGGTTTTTCAGTCAAAACCATGCCCTTGCCATTATTTTTACAATTCCTGAAATAATCCTTTACAATCTTGTCTTCCATAGAATGGAAACTTATTACTGCAAAAACGCCATCTTTTTTTAATAATGAGAGAGCTTTAGGTAAAACAATTTCCAAATTTTCCAATTCTGAATTTACGGCGATTCTTAAAGCCATAAAAGGAATTGTTGATACATTAATTTTTTGTTTTCTTGACCGCTTTTGGCTTAAACCCGATTTTTCGATGACTGTCAAAAAATCTCCAACCGTTTGTATTTTCCTTAATCTACGATAAGATATGATGCTGCCGACCAGTCTTTTCACCGAACGAAACTCCATATAATCCGAAAATAGCATTTCAAGCTTATCTTCGGGGAGGGCATTCAAAAGATCGGACGCCTTAACCCCCTGTAATCCGGGATTTAATCTCATATCAAGATCGCCTTGGGAATTTTTGAACGAAAATCCGCGATGATGATCGTCCATATGAACACTGCTTACTCCCAAATCGATTAAAATCCCGTCGAGCGAATCGATTCCTGCGTTTTTAACGATACTAGTGAGGTTTATAAAATTGTCGTTGAAGATGATGAACGACTCGTCCAAATTATCAGCTGGGCAGGCTGGGTAGACCTTACATACCTCATTCAAAGTCTTCCTGGCAATTTTGACGAGTTCCGGGTCAGCTTCAATACCAATAATAAGACCACCTCTTGTAACAATCGCAGACGCGTGGCCTCCGGCTCCTAATGTTAAATCCGCAAATACTTTTTTATCTTTTATGGAAACAAGATGTTGTAAAGGTGCTTTTGGCAAGCCAAAATATTCTACTACCTCATCAACCATTACGGGTGTATGAGAGTTTTCATTGCCTACCATGTTAAATTACTGCCTGTTTTTGACAAGCTTTTCTACCAATTGATCCGCACTTTCCTGTATTAGTTTTTCTTTTTCGCTCCAAGATTTTTTATTCCAGATCTCAAATCTCTCCCCAAGTCCAATAAAAACTACATCGTCGACTAAATTTGCGTATTCGCGAAGAATCTGAGGAACAACAAACCGCCCCTGCGTATCCATGTCTGCTTCGAAAGCAGAACCCAAAAGAAATCTTTCTGTTTCCCGGACAGAAAGCGAAGCTGTATCTTCCGTGCCTATCAGATTTTGTACCATTCCCATAAATTTTTCCTGAGGTAAAGCGACCAAACAACCTTCCAGCCATTTAGTGACTACTATCTTGTCACCCAATTCGCGCCGAAATCTTGCCGGTATGGCAAGTCTACCCTTCTCAGTTAAAGTTGCACCAAATTGTCCGACGAGCATTTTTTTGAACTTCTAAAGTGATATAGAAAATAATGATATCAATACACTTTTCACCACTTTAAACCATTCTTATACATTTTCACGCAACTGTCAAGCCAAAAAGAACCCGAAATCACCACTCGGATTTTCTTGTGTAAATCTTTTTAGCTTGCCTTAATGAAGATTCCTAATGAAGTTTCAGAGTCAACCTCATGCCAATTATTTTTATCCCATAGAAATACTTTGCCATCACCCTGAATTTCAACTTTTCCTCTGACATTAGATTCTTTTGTAAAAACTCCATATGGTCCCGTTAAATTGGTGTATGTTGAGTCCGGAAGCCCGAAAACGTTCATTACAATATAAAAGCCATCGAGCTCATCATCCGACTTGAACGTTAATTTCCCATCGGCAGACTTCAGTTCGTCTGTTTTGGATAGAAGTTTAAAATCCGTAGATAATTTGCCGATAAGTTTACCTTTATCATTTCTGAACCGAAGAGTAAGAACTCCTGATTCCACGCCTGCGTCATATCTGAATTTTCCCGAAGACTCAGACCCCAATAATAATTCCCTTACTATCGGGCCGGATTCATTTGCAAGTTTTATCGTTCCTGGCACCCCTTGCGTTCGCCCGTCTTCGACTTGATACACGAGTTCATAGTCCAAGGTTGAGGCGTCAATGCCTATATCGGTTATCGTCAATGTCAGCCAATGTCCGTCAACGGAAGGAATAAGCGACACAATCGGTCTGTCCTCGATAGAAATTTCAGCAACGGTTTCTTCGTCGATTGGGGACTCTTCAACCTTATCTTTTTTTGAGAACTTGACAAATATTATCGCTCCGACGACAACAATTAATCCAATTCCAACCAAAATGAAGGGTATAAATTTTTTCATGAGAATATTTATCTGACTGTTAAATTGTTAAACTAATACAAAATTAAGTCAAGATGTTGTGCTAAGAAATAATTTAAGAATTCAATTTATGCTCAAACCAACTCTCAAGCTCACCAACAGGGACTCTTTCCTGATTAGCACTATCTCTATCTCTAACTGTTACGGTATCATCTTCAAGAGTCTGGAAATCGATTGTGACGCACCAGGGTGTACCAATCTCATCCTGCGCGAAGTAACGTTTCCCGATGTTCCCCCTTTCATCAAAAACAGTATTCAGTTTGAGTTTAAGATTAAGATAAATATCCTTAGCCTTATCCACCAATTCCGGTTTGTTTGCCAATAATGGGAAAACCGCAGCTTTATATGGAGCAATTTTGGGATTAAGCTTTAAAACCACCCTTTCACCATCTTCAAAATATGAATCAAATAGGATAATTCCGGTTAAGCGGGATAACCCGAATGTTGGTTCCACTACATGCGGAATAAAGGATTTTCCGCTTTCAGGATCAGGATAGGATAAATCCTTCCCGGACTTTTCGGAATGATTCTTAAGGTCATAATCTGTTCTATAAGCAATCCCAAACATCTCTTTCCATCCGAACGGATACTTATATTCGATATCCATCGTCTTTTTGGAATAAAACGATCTTTCAAATTCCTCATGCTCCCGCCATTTAAGATTTTCTTCATTGATACCCAAAGATAACGCCCACTTCCACATGTCGTCCTGCCACATTTTGTATACTTCTTCCCAATTTTCAGGTTTTATAAAATACTCAAATTCCATCAGATCAAACTCGAGTGTCCTATGGGTAAACTGACCCATTGTGATCTCGTTTCTGTAGGCTTTCCCGATTTGTGCAATACCGAACGGCACCTTTACCCTGGTGGAATTCAGGACGTTTTTAAAATTCAAAAAAATACCCTGGGCAATTTCCCCTCGAAGATATGCGAGGTTTTTTCCTTCCTCCAAAACTCCGAGTTTTACTTCAACGAGCTGGTTAAATTTTCGAACCTTAGTCCAATTGGTTTTACCGCATTTAGGGCATTTTATTTTGTTGTCGGAAATTATCTTATCGAGTTCGGAAAGGACCAGGCCTTCAACTTTTTTATCAGGCAGAACGTCTTCTATCAAATGATCAGCCCGGTAACGGTTATGGCATTCCATGCAATCAAGCATTGCATCATTGAATCCGGTAACATGACCTGAAGCGTCCCATACCTCAGACCGGAGAATTGTTGATGCATCAACTCCGACCATATCTGAACGATCCAAAACGTAATGCTTCCACCAAAGATCGCGGATATTGTTTTTCAGGAGCGTCCCGACAGGGCCAAAATCCCAAACATTAGCCAGCCCGCCATATAATTCCGATGACGGAAAAACAAAACCTCTTCTTTTACAAAGAGCAGTAACTTTATCCATTAAGTTGGAAGAATTATTATCCGCCATATTTTTATAATTATATCTTTTCAAAGATCTCTTATCCAGAGATATACTTGAAGACAGTAAGTTGCTTTAATTTCCCATCGCCAAAAAAACCATTCAGACCGAATAG
The DNA here is from genome assembly GCA_035291665.1 of Patescibacteria group bacterium. Taxonomy (GTDB): domain Bacteria; phylum Patescibacteriota; class Microgenomatia; order UBA8517; family UBA8517; genus DATDRP01. The sequence goes on from DATDRP010000001.1 coordinate 323,898, forward strand.
AAAAAATTGAGAAGCATCTTAATCTTACTTCGTATACTTAACTTCATACTCTTGCAGCTTATGTTATTATTTTTTAATGACATCAAGAACCCACGATATGATCGCATTTGCTTCCCTTTTGACGGTTGCGACGTACTATACCCCCGAAAATCTCAACCTGGGAACCGCAATTGCCGTTCTTATTGGTTGCACAATAGGATCTTTAATTCCGGACATGGACCAGGCTACCAACCGCTTATGGGACTTTCTTCCGGCCGGAAATTTTTTCGGAAAAATTCTTCGAAATCTGATGATGCAGCATCGGACCATCTCTCACTCAGCCTTGGGAGTATATCTTTTATATATGATATTAACTTGGTTATTACCCAGAATTTTTAATCCTAATTTCATTGCAACCAATTTAGTCGTTGCAAGTATATTAATCGGAGTGGTTTCTCACATTGCTGCTGATGCTCTTACCAAAGAAGGTGTCCCGATTCTATTTCCTTTTCCTTTCAAAATCGGATTTCCCCCTTTCAAGTTCTTACGTATAACGACCGGAAAATTTATTGAGAAAATAATTATTTTCCCGGGAGTAATTTTATACATCATTTGGCTTGTTTCAACACATAAAGAAGAGCTTTTTACTTTAGTCAAACATATAAAATATTAAGCTTCAAACCCAAGGGGAGAAATTTAATTCTGAAGCATTTTTTCATTCACCCTCCTCAAGTAAATCTAACCCTTTTATGGGAAGCGCGGTTTGGCCAACTTTGCCTTGGATGGACCCTACAACATTAGCGGTTGATCCCAAAAGTCTTTGCAACTGTCCCTCCCTGACTTTCCAGATCCTCTCAAATGACGTCCTCTCCTTTTCAAGCTGCGATTGCATATCACGATATACTTCTACCATTGCCTCAACCTGCTGGCGAAACTCATGAGAGGTAATATATTCATAAAGGTTTTCAGATTTGTCGCCCTTATGGACCGAAACCGCTTTCTGATATGCAACATCCAAGAGGTTTTTCCTTAACACCAGAGCCAGGGGTACAACCAGAGAAAATGAAGTCACCCAAACCCCATCATAAAATCCGAATCCATCGACATTTTTCGGAAGAGTGATGGATATAATAACCGGAATGTTTGATTTTTCCTTTCTAAGATCGCTTTTCAACTTTGAAACCCACGAATCAGTCCAAGCTTTTGTTCTTTTGACCTCCCAAAGAATAACTCCCACGATATAACCTTTTGGGCTTTTCACAATTTGCCGAAGATCGGCCCCTTTAACGCCTTTTTCCACCGGTTCAACTTCGTCCTGCGTAAAAGTCTCCCGCAGCAGGTTTTCGATATCCAGTTCAAGAATTTCACCTTGAAGCTGTTGGGATCCGACCTTTGATTTCCTCAAAGCCTCTTCAAGCCGTTCCTGCAGGCCGGATATTTGTTTATCCTTTTCCAAATCTTTAAGTCTATGTTCCTCAACTGTTTGCTTTAAAACCGCATCTTCTATCTTTTTCTTTTCTTCATCTATTCTTCTTTGTGTTTCCAGCTCCAAATCTTTTTCTTTATCTTCCAATAACCTCTTCTCTTCCCTAAGTTTCAGCTCAAATTCCCGCATTTCCTTAACTTTCTTTTCTTTTTCTTCAATTTGAAGTTTGAGATCTTTTATTTCGTGTTCACCCATTCCTTTGTACTCTTCTTCCAAATCCTTTCTTATCAAATCGATCTCATTTTTCTTATCCGACTCAAATTGCTGCCTTAGATTTTTCTCTACCGAATCCTCAACCTGATGTCTGAATGCGTCGGAAAGGTGTATTTTTTTACCGCAGTGGGGACAAATTAAATCATCCATATGGTAAGAGCATTATACCGCATTTAAAAATCATCTCACGAAGAAGGATTACCACAAATCTTTTATTTATCCGGACTGTATTGACATAATAATGTTATGGGGTAGAATTACGAATATGTCTCCGAAAATAGAGATTTATAACATTGATAGTTCCAGAGATGTTGGTTCGTATAGCCAAGGTCTCGTGGCTGACCTTCTGGATGTAACGGGTACGTATGACACGCAAAAAGGATCAATAACAATTGAGATGAATCCCCCTGAAAGTGCGAAAAGACCGTATTGTATTGCAGTTACTTGGGGAGGTTTTGAAGGTCATTTCAGAGATATTACTAAGCATATGAACCCTGAAACAAAACGGGTTTTATATGGCAGTAGGATAGAAGGTTATTATGCTAATCCAAGACGAGTAATTGATCTCAATAGAAAAACCGGCGTTGGTGAACAAAATTTGGACGGATCCGGTAATATCCTGAGAGTCACCCTGAATGACCGGACAGAGTAATTTTTTCAAGATAAAAGCTTCTTACCGACTTTTCTCGAGTTCATTTTCTTTTCAACAACCTGTTCCAATACTCTGTCGGGGTCCGGTATTTTTTTACCGAACGGCCAGAAACCAAGCTGAACCAATACATCGGAAATAAAATTATATCTTAAAGTTTTAAGTTTTGAACTCTTTCCCAACTCCTCAAAATAGCTCTTTGTGATTTGAAAGATCGCATTATTTTCCTCATTCGGCGGCATTACTTTTTCCAGCGTTTCGCAAAAGAAATAAGCAACAGCAACTTTTTTCAGGTCCGATCTCACGTTCTGATACGATGTTACGGTCTGAGCTTCAGTCATAATGTCCATTCCTTTGGATTTCGAAGCTGAAAACTTTATTAAAGTAAAAACTTCAACAGAAGATCTTTTTCTACTCCTTAATTTTCTTACCCCCTTCGCCAAAAGACTTAATTTACCATAACCGGAAGAATATACGGTCAGAATCCGGTCTGCTTCCGAATAATTTCTTCGCAATAAAACTAAAGCTTCTGAAGAATATGATTTAATCACGTTGAATTATAGTTTATACCGAAGTTCCTTATCCGTTGAGAGTAAAAACTCATCGGTCTTTTTACCGACCTTTACCGTATACATAGGTTTGTCTTTACCCGCCTGTTTCTGAATAAAAAGTTTATAATCTTTGGAGTTTAACGGTAATTCGTACTTAAGCGTAACTTTGGAAACTCCCAACGGTCTTATTTGTAAATACCCCGCGAAAACGGTTTTCCCCAAATCTTCATAGGGTTCAAGATTTTCCTCAAAGCCGGTTGCCTCAAGCAATTTACTTCCTTTCGGTACATAAATTCTTGTCCAATTTGGAAGCACAGAGTTTAACCATCCATCTTGTTTCTCCGGATTTTTATATGTTATCTCAAGTCTTTTGACCACCTTACCGCCTTCGTATGAAATCTCCTGACTTACTTCCTGGGTAACATATAAATTTGATTTTCTTCCGCCAAGGTTTGCATCATTAATATGAAGGTAATCTCCATCATAGTCAGATATATTTCCGCCAATTCCGAAAGCATCGACGGCACTTTGTGCATCATCATCAAAGAAATAAAATAAAACATGTTTTTCAGTTAATGACTTAATTGCTGCTTCAAAAAGCATCGGCATTTTATCTTTAGGCTGTCCTAATGTATTGGAAAGCACTGAATTCATAAGCGGTCCGATAATTTTCTTACGATCATTATAGTTAGGAGGAGCAAAAACAATTTTACCGGGTTCATTCTCGCTCCAGACTATCGCCCCTTCCGTATCGGCGAACTTTTCCAGTTCGTAGACAACGTTTGGACAATTGCACACCGGCTCTATTTTTGTACTGAAATTTCCAAAGCCTGAGACGCCAATTTCACCCAAAACGTCCAACAGATTCACAAGGACTTGTGTATCAACCGATATTATGCCGTCTATTTTTGAAATACCCGCTTTTTTTACTTCCTGAGAAAATAAATCCATGCTCACGGAGTAATCCGGAGACCAATTCAAATCCCGAAGCCGGAATTTCCTATTGGCAACATAAATCCCTTTCAGATATTTGGAGAATTGTTCCGGAGCAGCAACAACCGGTGTGTACTTGGCATCGAGATCGTAAATATCGCTGGAACTGCCAGGTTTAAACCTTCCTTTGGAAACTTCTGCTATTGTATATGCTGTGATAAAGCCTCCGGTCGGACGAAGCTCTTTATCATTTTGAAATAATATAAGATAAGTTCTCGGCGACTCCACTCCCAGTAGATATTCAGATTTTGCAAGGAGCGGTTTTCCGTTAACTATCATTTTTGTTGCGGTATCAGTCAGCTCGATTGCATTTGTAATATTATCCCGCAGCGCTATTCCTTCGAACTCTTCGGGGTAACGGTTCGGGTTGATAGTGTCTATTTCAGTTTGAATTTTTGCAAGAATGATCGAAAGTTCATCCATTTTGGGTATCAGATCGGGTATCGTACTAATCACAAAGTCAATCCTATCCTGAGCAGTTTCAACGCCTGAACTTGCCTGTTTTGCACCATTTGCAAAGCCGATAATGTCTGCATATGGCTCAATTGCAGCAAGAACTATCGATGACGCATCAAAACCATATTTTGCAGAATTTATGACCGCCTTACCATCCTTGAAATATGCTCCGATAAAAGGAATAATTTTCAGGTAGGATAACTTTGCATACGATTTATCAAAATCGTTTAGTGAAGTTTTACTTAAGGCTATTTCGGATTTAATTTTTTCAATATCCTGCTGAGAGACTGCATCTTTAACCGACAATAATGATTTTTTGAGAACGAGGGCTTTTTTATAGGCATTAAAGGCCAAAAGTGCAGTAATAGACAGGATAATAATAAGAACTCCGACAACCGAAAGCAGCACGATTAATACCCTTTTTTTTGTTTTTGTTAATTTGAAAAAATTCTTTTTAAGATTGCTCTCGCTCATTTTGATTTTCGGTATAAGTACAGAATTATTGTCCACGTTTGATTTTTTATCAACAAGTAAATCTGGGGAATTTTGAGTTTGACCTAGTTTGGGAATATTTTCCATTCACATCAAATCATACACAATTGTTCGGAAAAACTAAAGATTCACCAAGATAATACAAAAATCAGGTTGCACCCCTCCCCGTGAGCATTATCCATGGAGTTTTTAGCATTATCAAAATATCAAAAAGAATGGATTTCTTTCTTGCGTAGTATGCATCCATCTGAATCCTCTTATCAAAATTGACTTCACTTCGTCCGTTTACCTGCCAAAACCCGGTAATTCCGGGTTTTACCATCAGCATCTCTTCGATATATTTATCCGTTCCTTTATATTTCTTTTTTTGCTCTTCAAGTTCGTCCGGTAGATATGCCCTTGGTCCCACAATACTCATTTCACCCTTCAAAACATTCAAAAGCTGTGGCATTTCATCAATAGAATGTTTACGTATAAATTTCCCAACAGGTGTAACCCGGGGATCATTGGATGGTTTATAGTTACCGCTGGTTCTTTTCTCTATATAAACATTTTTGTACCTCGGATCTGTCCGTTCCAATATATCGGCTTTCACCATCATTGAGCGATATTTATATAAACGGAAAAGTTTCCTGTTTTTACCCAACCGCTTCATATGTTCGTTTTCTTTTTCAACAAAAACCGGACCCGGTGAGGTTAACTTGATAGCAATAGCTGTTGCAAGCATTATCGGGGAAAATAAAATTATAAGAATTAACGAACCAATGATGTCTATTACTCTTTTTATAGTTTCGTAACTCATGGCACAGCCGTGTGATTATATACTCCTCTAACTTGAATTTATACCTTTATGTTAGAGATTATATATTCAAAATTTTATTTTTATCATGCAAACTGAAGTATTTTGATTATAGAATAATTTGGGCAATTTATGTTAATGCCAAATTTCTATTTTTAACTTCTTTTAATGCTTCGTTTACACGGCCTGATTGCTTTTTATCGCAAACCAATAGTACATCGCCTGTGTCAACAACCACCACATTGTCAATCCCCACCAGCGCAACTATTTTATTAGCATCATCAAGTCGAACATAATTTTCACTCCCATCCATATCGACTATGTTTTCAGCAGCTTTATAAAGCCCGTTAAGCATCAAATATTTGTAAAGAGACTCAAACGTACCTATATCAAACCATTTAAAAGGGAGCTCCACAACCAATGATTCCCCGTTTGCATGGACCTGTTGAGTGATATCTTCAAGAGGACCTGGTGGTAATTTCGGATATTCAATTTTTAAGTCTGATCCATTGACATAATTCATAAGGGGGTCATACCATTCCAATTTATATTTTTGCAGCATGTTGAGCAGATTCTTTGGTGTCATGCAAGTATGATTTGTATGCACCAAAGCACCGGTTTGTTTTATGAGTTCTTCAGTTTGTTCCTTTGTGCTCCTCCATACAAATTTATCAACTTTATAAATTCCGACAGATCCTTCTTCAGATATTTTTTCGCCTTTCATCAAATAATCAACACCCATGACAGGATAATCAGTAGGCATACCGCCTGTTATATATTTGCTCTCTCTCCGTGCGACCTTATCGCAATCAAGCATCATTTTTATGAAATCTTCAACAGGTTCCCTGATGTCGTCTACTTGAACAAGCATAAATGGTTCGTCCGCAAATCCCTTTTTATACAAAAAGGCTGCAATTAAACCTGTTGCAGGGCCTTGATTCCGCATTTCCGGTTCTAAAATGAAATTTTCGTCCGGTACATCTCCGGCAATATTTTTTGCCATTGCAAATTGATCCTCATTTGTTGAAACATATATTTCCTCGGGTTTAAAATGCGTCCTTAGGGATTCATAATTTATCTGAAAAAGAGACTTGCCGTTTATTATGGGGAGGAAGTGTTTGGGTTTGTGTTCGCGGCTTATCGGCCAAAGCTTGGTTCCGAATCCGCCACAGATCATTACAGGTATCATAAGTAATAATAATACTAAACGTTTAATTTCATTAAGTCCAGAATTTCTTTTTCGAATTTCTCTTCAGAAAATTTAGCGGAATTTGCAACAATTTCATCTTTTTCAAATTTCATTTTCTCAAGTTTAAGGACTGCTCCCGATAATGACTTTATGGATTGATTATTAAATAATATCCCTGTTTTACCATCAATTATCGTATCCAAAACTCCACCTTTTTTGTAGGCTATAACGGGAATTCCAGCAGCTTGGGCTTCAACTGCAGTAATTCCGAAATCTTCTTCCTGGGGATAAATAAAAGCTTTAGCGTTTCGGTAGTACATTGCTAATTCATCATCAGTGACAAATCCCTTAAAGATAATATTTTTATTAGACTTATACTTGGTCTTATATTTCTCTTCTTCGCTTCCAGTACCGACAACTATCAGGTTTTTTCCCAGTTTGATCAATCCCTCGATTGCCAAATCAACCTTTTTGTACGGGACAAGTCTGCTGACTATCAAAAAGAAATCACCCATTCTGAGCTTTTCTATTTTTGAATTATGATTTGTAATTTTGACTTTTGACTTTTGACGTTTAAATTTATCAGTTTCCACCGGCGGATAAATTATTTCCGAATCTCTCCCGTAATATTTCTTTATCCTGTTTTTAACCGCGGTTGATATTGCAACATAATAATCGGGTCTTGACGAGGCAACCAAATCCCATTTCTTGGCATAATTTAACAAAGGCTTAGAGATTATTTTATAAAACGGAATCCAGGATAGTTTTTTCGGAGGATTCGATAAGTATTCATCATATCCGCTCCAAAGATAACGCGTGGGTGTCAGACAATAACAAATATGCAAAGTTGACGGTTTGGTAATTATTCCTTTTGCGGATTCAGACGTTACGGAAATGACAAGATCATATGAATCAAAATTGAACATTTCAAAAGCAATTGGAGTAATAAATCCCAGGAGTTCATGATTATTTTTCGC
>DATDRP010000002.1:0-72705 GCA_035291665.1 Patescibacteria group bacterium
TACTTTGTCAGATAAATTTTCAATTTCTTTTTTCGTAAGTTCGCTATTTGCAAGCAAACTTTTTTTGACATCAACCAGGTTTTTGTTCATAAAATTTACAAACTGATTTTCCATTTGAGAAATCAGTTCAACCGGAACAGTATCGAAAAATCCCTTTGTAACCAAATATAAGATCATCACTTGTTCATCAACAGGCATGGGTGAATACTGGGCTTGCTTGAGTATTTCAACTATCCGTTTCCCCCGTTCAATTTTTTGCTTAGTCTCTGGATCAAGGTCGCTTGAAAATTGTGCAAACGTGGCAAGTTCATAATACTGTGAAAGATCGAGGCGAAGTTGGCCTGCCACCTTTTTCATGGCTTTAACCTGGGCAGCTCCTCCCACTCTTGATACGGAAAGCCCTACATTCAAAGCGGGCCTAACACCTGCAAAAAATAAATCGCTTTCTAAATAAATCTGACCGTCTGTGATAGAAATAACATTCGTCGGAATATACGCTGACACATCACCCGCTTGTGTTTCGATAATCGGAAGGGCGGTCAAAGAACCTCCGCCGTTTTTATCCGACAATTTACATGCTCTCTCCAAAAGTCTGGAGTGAAGATAAAAAACATCTCCCGGATACGCTTCCCGTCCTGAAGGGCGCTTCAAAAGGAGTGAAATTTCGCGATATGCCCAGGCATGCTTTGAAAGATCGTCATAAATTATCAAAACATCCTTACCTTTATTCATGAAGTACTCACCGATAGTACAGCCTACATAAGGCGCCAAATACCTGGATGTAACGCTGTCCGAAGCAGTCGCTGCGACAATTATTGTTTTCTCCATGGCACCAAATTTCTTAAGCTTCTGGGCAATCTGTGCTACCTTTGCTCTTTTCTGACCTATAGCAACATATATAGATATGACATTTTTATCCTTCTGATTAATTATCGTGTCTACGGCAACTGCGGTCTTGCCCGTTGTCCTGTCGCCGATAATAAGCTCTCGTTGGCCTCGGCCGATAGGAACAATTGCATCGATTGCCTTAATTCCTGTTTGAAGCGGTTCGCGGACGGGCTGCCTCTCGACGATGCCGGGGGCAATTTTCTCAACCGGAAAATACTCTTTATAATCAATAGGTCCTTCCAAGTCCAATGTTTCTCCAAGCGGATTAATGATTCTTCCCAGAAGCTTTTCTGAAACTCCCGTCTGATATATTATCCCTGAAGATTGTGCAATATCCCCGCTTTTAAGGTTTTCAAAACCATCAAAAACCAAAACACCTGCCCTGACTTCTTCCAAATTAAAGACAAGTCCTTGGATACCTTTCTTGAACAATACCTTCTCACCCAACATTAATCCGTCTAATCCGTTTATCCAAACGACTCCGTCTGAAAGCGCTATAATATTTCCTTCATCTACAATTTTAAGATCTTCATACATATTTTTATATCTTTTCTAATAAGCTTTTTACGCTTAAATCCAATGTTTTCGATCCGAACTTAACAGTAAATCCGGCAATCAGGGTTTTGTCTATTTCATATATTACTTCAACTTTTTCCCCAAACATGCCATAAAGAGATTCCTGAATCTCTTTTTTACTTTGAGTACTAAGGATTTTCGAAGAAGCAACTTTAACTTTTAGCATTATCGTTTTTTTTATAATTTTTGAGTCGTCTTAATGCTTTTTCGGTTATTTCAGATATTTGCTTTTGTGTTAAAATCTCCGGAAGCGATTGGGTCAAAATAGATTTCAATTCATTCCTTACCATTGAAGATAAGTTTTTGAGTTTCTTCTCTGCTTCTATTTCGGCTTGCTTTTGGGCATTTTTTATCAAATCCTTGGCTTTTTCATCAGCTTCCTCAAGAGTCTTTTTTGCCTCCGACTCTGCTTTTTTTCTTGCTTCATCAAGTAAGCTCTTTTGTAATGTTTTTGCATTGGTAACTATTTCATCTGCTTCACGATTCGCTTTTTCCAAATCAGTTGCCGCAACGATCTTTCTGCTATTAAGTTCATCTTCCTCTTTTTGCTTCTTTTTTATCATTTCCAAAACCGGTTTATACAGGAATTTCTTCAAGATAAACAAAAGAAGGAAAAAGTTGACTATTTGTACTCCGATTGAGAATAAATCAATTCCAAGTTTTTCCATGTTATTAAACAAATTTTATAATTAAGGCAACAACCAAAGCATAAATCGCGACCGCTTCCGCAAACGCAATCGAAAGTATTAATGTCGTTGTAATTTGGTTTCCCGCTTCAGGATTACGGCCAATTGCCTCCATCGCACCTTTTCCAATCAGACCGATTCCTATACCTGGCCCAATTGTTCCAAATCCTATTGCAAGAGCTGTTGCTAAATCTTTTAATTCCATCTTTCACACCCCCTAACTGAGATCGATTTAAAAAATAAATAAATCTCTAATGATGTTCTTCTGTAGAAACAACTATAAATATAGTTGTCAGCATCGTAAATACTAAAGCTTGTATAAATCCAACAAAAATTTCAAGTATTAAGAAAGGGACCGGTACAACTAAAGGAATCAAAAACGTCATGACCAGTAGGAGTACTTCTCCTGCAAAAACATTACCAAAAAGCCTGAAAGAAAAAGATAATACTTTTGAAATTTCCGAAATTAACTCAAGTATCCCAACAAAGAATTTTATCGGGTTAGAGATATTAATAAACTTCATGAAATATTTTTTTACCCCCAGCGATTTGATAGACATCACCTGAATGGTTACAACCGATACAATGGCTAATGCAAATGTGGTTGATAAATCGGCATTCGGACTTCGAAAAAGCGGAACCAATAACTTTTCATCGCCAAGATGCTCCCAAATCCCGATAGGACCAACCCCCGGAAGAAGGCCGATCCAATTTGAAAATATTATATAAATAAAAAAAGTTGTCAGGACCGGAAACAGAATATCAACTTTTTCTCGAGCAATATTTTTCAAAAAATCATAGAATCCCGTAAAGATAAACCTAACGATAAACGGGAGACCGCTTTTATCTTTTTTGCCTTTAATTTTTATTAATAATACTAAGGCAAACAAAATTAAAATTACCAGAAATGAAGTTATTGTTGAATTTGTGATCTGAAGATCACCAATATGCATTACCGGTTCCGGTGAAACTGAAATGTGTAAAGTTTTTTTCATTTTTGGTTAATTGTGTCTTTTGCTTTTATTATTTTATAGACACTTGCGAAAACAGCTATCAAAGTACCAACTATTGTGAACAGCGGCATTGTTGTGAATTTCTTATCTAAAAAAATCCCAAATAAAAGAAATGCTACGGGTATTAAAGTTAAAGAAAATGCCAAGTCAGTAGCTTTGGAAATAACATACATCATATTTAATTGATTATTTTTAACTATTTTTTTAACTTTTTTGGACATAATTAAAGAGCAAAATCATTGCTCATCCGAAGCTTATTTTAATTTATAAGCACTGGTTGGTCAACCAAGGAAATCAACCGGAGAATTCTCTAATTACTTCATTAACTATTCTTTTATTTCTTTCTGCAATTTCCTTTGCAAGACATTTATCTGCGCGGCTTTCAGAAGCGTCAAAAGTCCTTATAAAATCTTCTTTACCCTGATATTTCTTTTTAATTTCGGGGGCAATCTCAACCGCAATTTTGAGTTGAACTTTTAGTATTTCTTTGATGTCGTTTTCAGAAACCCCGGCATCCAAGGCATACGTTACCCAATCGGCGCTTACTATTAATGCTTTACCACCCAAACTTCTTTTTTTATCTTCTTCATAACTAATTCCTCCACCCACTGTAAAATCCAACCATTCAGCCTTATGATGGTGATCCTCAACACTTCTACCCATATAGCCGTATACCGAAAGACCGTTGATTTTCCCCGCCAAGAGCGGTTCATCAGCAATCGGCAGATGTCCGAAATAGCTATCGTTATACAATTTTGAGGTAGCGGTTTTTGACTCATTTTCATTAAACCCTTGTGCTGACGCAGCACCGCATCCCGGATGACTGCACGCTCCGAATACACATCCCAACTTATCTGCGACATTTTTAAAGGCATTAATAATAGTATCTCTATTATTGTCAATAATATTTCGCGTACTTTCAGGAAAAAGCTCAGGTTTACCGGAATTGTGTTTGGTTATCAAAGACCCCAGGATTCCCAGTTTTATTCCCACGATCTTCGCGTCTTCATCCATGCATGCAATAACCGCTACGTTCATAATATTACCTTCCTTTTCGTTATATTTAAGATTACCTTCTACCATGTTTGGATTCAAGAATTTTCTTGCCACATAGGTGGTATCGGATATAATATAAGCTTAGATGAATAAATTCAAGACATTTTTTTTAATTTTCATTTTGTCTGCAATTCCCACTTTTTTTGTCTGGCTGCCTTTTTTTATGCGATTAGAGAAATTTTGGACGATACCTCTACCCCGGGAGGGAATGGCAACAATTGTTGCCAATTACGACGGACCGCTTTATATTGCTGTGGCAAAGACTTTTTATAATACCGAAAGTCTATCAAAACTGCCGTTCACATTGCCGGTCGAATATTATGCTGCGCACTTCCCACTTTATCCCTTGTTGATCAGGGGATTTTCATACATCTTGGGTTACCCATACTCTATGCTCTTTGTTACTTTTATAACATCCATCCTGGCTATATGGTTCTTCTCAAAATATATTGCCGATTTTGTGGATAAGGATGAAATAATATGGATGACCATTCTTTTCTCGGTCTTTCCCGCCCGATGGCTGGTTGTCCGATCAGTAGGATCACCTGAACCTCTTTTTTTGTTTGGTGTGATAGGCGCAATCTATTTTTTTCGTAAGGAAAAATACTTGCTTGCGGGCATAATGGGAGCGATTGCAACCCTCACAAAATCCCCCGGAATCTTACTTTTCCCTGCATTATTTATGGCCATGATGGTTTCAAAATTTAACAAATCTGCAATTCTCAAAACTTCAAATATCTTAAAATCCATAAAACTTTCAAGTTTATTGCCGCTATTTTTGATCCCTCTGGCATTGATCGGAGTTTTTTATATTTATCAAACTCAATTCGGAAGTTTTCTTGCTTATTTTAAGTCTGGCGACAACATTCACCTTTTCTTCCCACCTTTTCAGATATTTAATTACTCGGCGCCTTGGGTAGGAACTTTCTGGTTAGAAGAAGTAATATTTGTCTATCTCCTCGCGGCTATCGGAGTATATAAATTATTGGAGATCGATAAAGTCGGAAGCTGGTTTGCGGGGATATTTTTTATAAGTATTCTTTTTGTTGCTCATCGGGATCTTATCCGATATTCTCTTCCTCTTATTCCTTTTATATTAGCCGGCTTTTCAAAATATCTTGTTAAAAAGGAATTCAAATTTGCTTTTGCTATTATAATCATTCCCATTTATCTTTTCTCGCTGGCTTTTATATCTCAAAATGTAATGCCAATACCTGATTGGGCGCCGCTACTTTAGGAAAGATATTAAGAAATTACGATATTAGGATGAATGATAAATGGCAGTACCCAACTACCAATCTTTCAACCTTATCTCCTACAACCTACCGCTCATGCTTACTGCTTACCGTCTTTTCTCTTTGTACTATTTACTTAAAACTTAAGACTTAATACTCAATAGTTTACGCTTTTATATTTTTAATTTATTGCTTTTCACTTTTGACTCTTCTCTTTTCTCTAATCAATATGCTTTAATGTTGTATGGGGGTTGAATATACACCACAACAAGCTTCAGTAGCGCTTCTTCCCCAAACCAGCCCCAGTCCGTCTGATGTTGAAGACCGTCTCACAAAATTAAACGCAAACAAGAAAGATCGCGGCAGAGTCTTGGCACAACTTTATAAAAAAGCAAAATCAGACTCTTCGTTTACCAACGATTTCGTAACTTTATGTGTGGACGATCCCGATTTGGGATGGCGTGCGTTTCATCACGGCGTAACCGTCGAAGCCAAAAAAACCGAGCATGGATATGAGTCAATACCCCACATTATCCTTCCAAAACCCTGATAGTCTTTGAAAACCCCTAAGCTATAAAATTCATATACAATGTCAACGGAAGGTTTCAGATGTTCTTGGGTTATGAGGTATCACCAAAAAATAGGATTAGGCCCATGGCGGAAAGTTGGTTATGGCGCTACCATTAGTAAACCTACGGAAAATGTACCTTTAGTTTTGTCTGGTGGAAATGGACACAAGCGGGAAATTCTAACGAAAGAAGAGCTAGATAAACAATCGATTGATGTCAATCTGTCAGGGAACGGCCACCGATCACTCTTCCGAGAACATATTCCTTCCTAAATTGACATGGAACGACCACTATTAAGAGATTACATAGAAAAAGGATTACCGTTGCCTTCCCATGGAAAAGTTCTGACATTTACTACAATTTATGACGCACCAGTCGGATATGAAGATCAAACTCCGTATGATATCGCAATCGTCGAACTTCAAAATGATAACGGTGACCCCGGTCCGTTTATTACGGCACAACTTACTGATTTTGGAGATGAACCGGTTGAGATCAGTACCCGCGTTGAAATGGTTACCAGAAAAATAAGAATTGATGGAAATTCGGAGCGGGGGCTTATTTTATACGGTGCAAAATTCAGACCGATTCTGAAAAAAGCGTAACACTATTCTTCTACCTCGATCGTAACTGTTGCTAACTCTTTATTCATAATCGATTTTTCCTGAAGAGGATTAATTGTCAGCTTTCTTTCAAGAAGCTTCAAATACTTCAGATACCCTTTGAGGGCGTCTTTAACTCCAGATCGTATTTTTACACCGTTATAAGTTTCACCCAAAACTTCAGTCACGGGTACAAATTCGAAATCCTGTAATTTGTAACTTGAGAATACTTTTTCCGAGGATAAATCTTTAGGTAGTTGGATATGATATACAGAAACGCGAATATCGGCAACTTCCAAGTACATAAAAGGGCTTAAGCTTTCCGATACAAGTTCCTCCGGAAATTCTCTATTTATTGATTTGTCCGTAAAAACCTCTTGTTGGAGAATCCTCTTTATATTTTCGCTTCTTGATTCACCTTTTTTGGAATACCCCATCGGAATTGAATACGAACCGAATGTTTTTCCGAGCTGAATTCTGGGAGTCGACACATCTCTGGCTACCAATATCCGGTTTATATTATCATATGGTGTAATCACGAGCGCGGTTCCTAATCTTCTTGTTATTCCTTCTTTGACATAAGCCAAAACACGATATAACGTAACGGCTGAAGTTTTGTAGTTTGGAGGAAGTTTTTTATACAATTTTTCAAAAGCTATGTTGTCTTTTGCCAAATGGCCCAAAAAGTCAACAGCTTCAGAAAATTTATTGTTCGGACCGACCGCTTTTTTGATATCCCACCGATCCAATACTCTTTGATAGTTGGCATACGAAATTGGCAGGAAATATTTATGCTTCCTATACACTTCATCAACTGTTCCGTATTTCATATATTCCCGGACCAGAAATTTATTAAATTCAATTTCATCGGTTGGAAATTTGTGGTTTTTACTCATGGAGTGTCTATTTTACTATAATCCACCAGTTATTTACATCTATTTACGTCTATTTGCATCACCTTCAATCTTCAGAATGTAAAAAATGTGAAGTGTGGATTTACATGCTAATAACGCATATGCGTTGCTATCTTGTCAAATTCTAAATATTGTCATTGAAAATGCTTCATCTCAAATTCAATCTGAAAGGAAGAGGAATTGCTTAGCAAATTAAATTATTTGGCCTCAATAACAATTTGTATTTTGAAATTGATATTAAAAATACCTCGCTTCAGATAATATGAAGTTACCCGAGTTTCCAACTTTACTCACTTTTCTGGAAGGTTAAAAAGTTAATTTCGGAATATAAAGTTGTGATGTATTTGAAAAATTAATATCTTAATATCGAATCACTTAAAATATTACTTCCTGCTCCAAGGCATTTTCCATGTCTTCCAAATTACAGCGTTGTACATGAAGTAATTATACGGAAGTACCAGTAAAAGTATTATGAAAGGAAGAAGTAGTTGACGGGACCCTGTCCCGAAAAAAGCAACTCCCAAAGATCCAAATATCGCTTGAATAATAAGAGCACCGGTCGAAGTTAAATTAAATTGGAAAAATTTCTTAAGAAGAAACCCTACTCCTGTTATCTTTTCGGATTTAAAAGTCCAAAGGTTATTAAGTATAAAATTTGATACAATCGCAACTTCTGTTGCTGCTGCCCAAATTCCCCATTCCGGAAAACCAAGCTTTGCAAAAACCGCCAATCCGACCGCATTAACAACATATCCGATAAATCCTACAGTGCCGAACTTAATAAATCTTGCTTTATCCTTAATTCCCAAAATAGTTGCTACTTTTAAGGTTGACACAGTCTCTTTCATATTAAACTTTGATTGTTCTTTTGTGCGCGGTGCAAATTCCAAGGGGACTTCTTTCACCTTTTTGGCGTTTTTTATACTCTGGTATAAAAGATCAACTTTATAGGCAAATCTTTTCTGTTCCATAAGATGATCGATATCGATCTTGTCCAAAACACCTTTAACTTTAGTCAACCGAAATCCCGTTGTAAGGTCGTGTATCGATGGTTTCAGAAGTACCAATCTTATGTATAAATTTCCAAAGTAGCTTACGGCTTTCCTGAAAAGCGCCCATTCTTTCGGAACGGATCCGCCGGGAATATAGCGCGAACCGATTACATATTCAGCACCTTCCAAATACGCGTCAACCATGGGTTTAACAAATCTGGGTGGATGCTGAAAATCAGCATCCATCTCCATAACGGCATCGGCTGATAACTTATCAACGGCATATTTGAAACCTGCCACATAATCGGCTCCCAGTCCGCCTTTATCTTTTGAGAGTAAATGAAGATTTTTATATTTGCCCTGCTTATCTGAAACGATTTTTCCTGTTCCGTCGGGAGAATTAGCATCAACGACAAGAAGATGCATATCGGCATCTTTAATTTTGGGAAATTCCGTACCGCAAAGTGCTTCGACCATCGGACCGATATTTTCGGCTTCGTTGAAAGCCGGCATAACTATGACAATTTTGTCCATAAATTAATCGTAGCAAAAATCTATATAAAAAAACATTACGAAACTTCTATAACATCGTCCCCATCTTAAAAGATGGGGTAATAATGAAGATTTTATTCGTACCGTATTGCCTCAATCCGTTCAACAAGTTCAGGATTTCGTTATTCGTAACGAATGGCCTCAATCGGCGGAAGTTTTGCTGCACGACGGGCGGGGAAAACGCCAAAGAATATTCCGATAGCGGACGAAATAATAAGTGTAATCGCAACCGAAAAGAAATTGATAGCCGCCGGGAAAAATATCCTAACTATCAAGACTATTGCTGTTGAAAGCAGTAATCCCAATACACCACCGATGATGGACAATAAGATTGACTCCGCCAAAAATTGAGTTAAGATATCTCTTTCTGTTGCCCCAATTGCACGCCTGATTCCGACTTCTTTTGTTCTTTCGGTCACAGTCGCATACATGATATTCATAATTCCGATTCCGCCGACTAAAAGTGAAATCGACCCGATAGCGACAAGTATCGAGTTTACAATACCGAATATCTGGTCAACAGTCGATAGAATTTCTGTTTGTTCTGTCACCGAAAACTCGTCCTCTTTGTATCTTTTCAAAAGTGTTTCTTTAGCTTTCGCTTTGACAATTTCGACATTGCCCTCATCTTTTGTTCCCAGGTATATCGTAAAAAAAGTTTTATCCGGATTTAAGGTTCCGAATACTGTTTTGTAGGGAATAATAAGCGAAGCGTCCATTTCCCTGTCTCCCTTTTTCTTTGCAACACCAATTACCCGAAACCTCTGATCCCCGACTCTGACTGTTTTTCCTACTGCATTTTCAGGCTGTCCGAACAGTTTCTCTGCAATAGTAAATCCCATTACTCCGTTTTTGGACCTGGATGAAACTTCACTTTTCGTGAAGAATTCACCTGCGAGAATCTCAAGATTCAAAATCTTGAATATTTCCTCATTCGATGATTCAATATAGCCGAGATATCTTTCTCCATCGGCCTCAACAACGCTGCTTTTGAAAAATACGGGAACAACATAATCTGCTTCTCTGATTTTTTGAAGGTTAGCAACATCCCTTTCATCAAAATCAGCTCCCCCCGCAAAACCCGATCCGAATCCGCCACCGGCTCCGCCTTCGCTGGAAAATACGTTACCGGGAAAGATTATTATCAGGTTCGCACCTAAGCTTTCAAACTGCTGTTTAAGATAATTTTTCAGTCCCAACCCGAGGGCAATCAAAAGCACAACCGACATTACCCCGATCATAATTCCGAGAGACGTCAAAAATGTCCTGACTTTGTTTCTTTTGAAATCTGCAAAGGCTGATTTTAATAGATCAGTAAATTCGTTTTTCATTAACATAACAAAATTAACGGTATTAAGAAATTTTAATTTTTTACAATACCATCATAAATACTTTTTAACAACCACACCGTCTTTTATATAAATTTGTCTTTTTGTCCGAAGGGCAACATCGTGTTCGTGGGTTACCACGATAACAGTTACTTTGAGATCTTTATTCAAATCTCCTAAAAGATCCATAATTTCATCACCGGTTTTGCTGTCAATGTTTCCTGTCGGTTCATCGGCAAGAATCACTTTCGGTTTCATGATGAGTGCTCTTGCAATTGCAACACGCTGCTGCTGACCGCCTGAAATTTTATTCGGGAAAAAATTTCTACGATCCCAAATTCCAAATCTTTTTAAAAGTTCGTCAGCTCTTTCCAAGGGATCAAAATCAAGTTTGACTTTTGAGTACTTGGCAGGAAGAAGAACGTTTTCGAGCACAGTAAATTTATTAATCAAATTGAACTGTTGAAAGACAAACCCGACATTCTTATTTCTGATGTGAGAAAGCGTGTCATCATCCAATTTTGAAACGTCTTTTCCGTCCAGAAATACTTTCCCGACTGTCGGCTGTTCCAAAAGTCCTATCAGGTACATTAATGTAGATTTTCCCGATCCCGAAGAGCCCAGGATTCCGATATATTCACCATCTTCAATCTTTAAATTAACACCATTAACCGCTTTAACCTCTTCATCACCGAGGAAGTAAGATTTGCTGATATTTTGAAGCTTAATCATTTCAAAAAAGTATCACAAGAATTTGAAGTATCAGAAGTATCACAAGAATTAAATCGGCTCGTGGTACTCGTGATGCTCAGACTTCCCGTGATACATTAATCGTATATAGTCTCCCCTTCTTTAATATCTCCGCCGGTAATTTCTGTTCTGTCTTCCCCCTCAAGACCTATTTCAACAAAAACTTTTCCGTCTTTGTCCGATGTGTGGACAAAATATTTACCATTTTCGACGTTTACAAATCTTGGAGGAACAAATAATACGTTCTCTTTTTCTTGAAGTATAAATTTCGCATCACCGGATAATCCGATCCTGTATTTCTTGATATCCATGTTCTCATTCTCAAAACCCACCCTAACTTTATAAACGCTACCGACTTCACCTGCTCTCGGGGTGTACGAAATAAATACAATTTTACCTTTCAGGGTATCGTCAGGCAATGAGTCAAGCAAAATTTCAACATCCTGCCCGACAAAGAGGTTAAGTACCTCTGTTTGATCTGCAGTGACGTCAAAATACATCGTTTCCGGATTGATAAGTTCTATTTGAGTTTCGCTGGCCAAAACAAATACGCCTGAATACGGATGGGCAACTGCAGTCACAATACCAGCAAATGGCGCTGTGATAGTTGCATTTCTCAAATTATATTCTGCGGCGACAAACGCTTCATAAGCCTTATCTTTTGTTACTTCAGCTGTTGTACGTGTATCTTTTTGTAAAAATGTTTCATCATTGTCGTTATCCTTAACCTGGTCATGAACGTACTCAACTGTCGCTTCGGCTGCCCGTAAAGTAGCTTTAGCCTGCTGGTAATAAGTGTTTAGGACTGTTGTATCAAGTTTGGCAAGCGCCATCCCTTTTTTGACCGTATCACCTTCTTTAGCACTAATCCATGCAATATCTCCTGAAGTAGGGAATCCCAATTTGGCGTATTCATCCGCGGTAATTTCTCCTGATAGAACAAGCTCCTGCGTTACCTTACCCCACTCAACAACTGATTTTTCCTTACCGCTGTTTTTACCGACAGTGAGCTTATACCCAATAAACGCGGCTATTACTATTAATATAATGGTAAAAAACCAGAATTTTTTTGTTTTAAGAAAACTTTTCTTTTGATTTTTATCTTTCATATGATTTCTTCAGTTTCAGCTTTTTTGACAGCAAAATCGTGTAAGCTCTAAACAGCCAACTTAGTCGAGTATATCAATAAGTTGAGTTCTTCTCAAACCTATATTAATCATATTATTAGCTCATCTGTTGGTAGCTTTTGTTACAATTTGATATCATATATTGCCATGAATTCTTATACAGAAATCTTTTTTGATGTAGAAACAAAAAAGATATTTGCCGATATTCCCGACTTTGATCCCGGGAAATTAGGTGTTTCAATCGTTTCCGTATACAAACGGATTATCGATGACAATTATACCGAAATTGAAGGTAAAATGGAAAGTTTTTGGGAAGAGGATTTTGACAAGATGTGGCCGGTTTTTAGCGATGCCAAAAGAATAATTGGCTTTAACACTTTGCGTTTTGATGTTGCCGCACTGAAACCTTATGCACCGCCATATTTTGCAAAACTTCCGCATTTTGATATCTATGCAGAGATTAAAAAAGTATCCGAACATGCAGCCGGTTTGTCTGCAATAGCAAAAGAAACGCTCGACAGGGATAAAATCGATGACGGACTTAATGCTGTGTATTACTGGGAAAAGGGTGATAAAGAAAGTCTTGAGAAATTAAAAAATTATTGTGAGGACGATGTCCTTTTGACAAAAGATATATATGAACATGCCCTGAAGCTTGGTGAAGTTTCATTCAAGGACCGATGGAATACACTCCGAAAAGTTAAGGTTGATTTTTCGTACCCGAAAGATGAAACACCTCAGTCCTCACTTTTTTAATTTCAAATCTATTTTAAAAGATTCTTTTACTCCCTACTATAGGAAATAGTACCTATCTTAAACCCACGATACATGCAAAACGGCCTTGTTGGGAAATGGGTAGATTATGCTCCCGTACATGGGAAAAGAACCTTTCATCTTTGGCCGTATCTATTCCGCTTTCGAAAAAGTTATTTTTTGAAACACCGGAATCGATCAACTGCTTTTTTACAAAACCCTGCAAATCTACCTTAAACTGATCTCCAGCGATTTTATGCATGAAATCTTTCCATCTCGGGTCATCTTTTTGCGAAGGATTAACTTTTATGAACGAATCCTGATGAACAGAAGGTCCGATCCCGACAACCAAGTCGCCAATCTTTGAGTTATACTTTGACTTGAACTTTTCTACTACCTTTCCGGCAATATTTTTGTCCACGCCTTTCCACCCGGCATGGACCAGAGCAACGACATTATTAACGGGGTCGTAAATAATAATTGGCAGACAATCGGCAATAAGAAGAAAAAGATAAATCTCCTTTTTATCTGTTATCAACCCGTCAACTTTTACGGCTTTGTGATAATCAAGAATGCTGACTCCGGCTAACTTCGGATCTGCATCAATGATTTCATCTCCATGGGTCACCCACATACAAACTGTACTTTTTATATCAACGTCGATATTGTTTAAAAAGTGGGCTCTGTTCTCCGACACCTTTTCAAAATCGTTAACCACTCCGTTAATCGAATTTGCCATGTTTCCATCACTCTTATCCGAAAAAACATGGAATAAATACTTATACTTAAGGAGTTGTGGAATTTTATACATATTAAAATATTAAAGTAAATTTAAATCTTTTATAAAATAATTGCCGGTCGCTACTTCCAGTCTTTTTTGATGTGTACCGTGTACAAATGCCTTTGCTTCATTGGAAGCCAAATCGATTGCTTTACCGATCCATCCGTTCATTGTCGGAACGAATATTTCTTTAATGCCGTAGTTTTTCATATGTGGTATGCATCGAACACAAGTATAAACTTCCTTAAAAAATAACATTCCCGATTTCGGGAAAAAACCTGCCACATACAGTTGTGAGCGATTTATTGCATTGTTTTTTAATAGTGCATTGTTGATTGCTTCAATTTCAGCATGATTTGCCATTCCCTGCCTTACGGGTCTAACAAGTTTCCCAATCGATAAATGAGCAATCGCACGATTAAATCCTTCGCCAACTACTATTCCATCATTAATAAGGATACTCCCATATCTTTCCACACCTTTTGACTGTCTGGCCAGTTTGATACATTGCAAATATTTTTCATCCTTCAAAATATCCGGGATGAACTTCTGCTCTACCGAACCATTTTTCAATTCACAATACGTCATGATTTTTGATTAAGTAAATTATTATTGCCAATAAACACTTAACAAAGCCTGCTTGAAATACGTTAAATGCTTCATAATTTTCAATATTTGATTACGAATTTATCAGCTTAGAAGGTATAATACAACCAGTATGAAAATTGATATTTTGACACTTTTTCCCGATATGTTTACCGGCCCTTTTGGAACATCGATGCTCAAAAAAGCCCAAGATGACGGATTTGTTGAGATTAATATCCACAACCTTCGGGATTGGGCTACGGATAAACATAAAACTGTCGATGACCACCCGTATGGGGGTGGAGCGGGAATGGTAATCCGTGTTGATATTGTTGACCGGGCACTCCAAAATATTAAACCGAAAACAAAAAACCAAAAAACGAAAACTGTTTTGCTTTCAGCCAAAGGAGAGCTTTACACTCAACAAAAAGCTCTGGAATATTCAAAATTGGACCATCTTATATTGATTGCCGGACATTATGAAGGTGTTGACGAAAGGGTTGCCCAGAATCTGATTGATGAGGAAATTTCCATCGGAGAATATGTTCTTACCGGTGGTGAAATCCCTACAATGGTGATAACGGATTCGGTGGTACGGCTTATTCCGGGAGTTCTTAATCCCGATTCGTTATTGCAGGAGTCTCACTCCCCTATATCTCACTCACAGCCCACAACCCACCCCCCACTTTCCTCTCCTACAACCTATAACCAACAACCCACAACTAATGTCGAGTATCCCCAATACACCCGTCCTGAAGATTACAACGGTTGGAAAGTTCCAGTTGTATTACTATCCGGCAACCACAAGGAAATAGAAAAGTGGAGAAAAGAAAAATCTTCCCATCCATAGAATTTGTCAGTCACTATTTAAGTTTACTCACGGATTCTCTCCGGTAAGGGAAGTAGATTAACAATTTCCCATCCCCCGTAAAATTCGTCTTTTTTTATTTGAACATGCAAAAAGGTCCGTAAAAATTCTCTGTCATTCCGTTTTTTGAAATACAGGTCAAGCTCGGTCTTTTTATTCCGGTACAAATTTCCATCCAATTTACAATGAATAAGACCGTTTCGCTCCAAAGTTACAAAATGTGTTTGCGAAGGCTGAAAATATCTCCAAGAGGCAATGCTCCCAATTGTTTTTTGTAATTTTTTGTTCTCTTCAAATTGATAATCGGGAAATATTTCCTCTGAAGGATCACCTGTAAAACTGACACCGAAATGCTGCATTTGGTGAAGCCCCAAATCAATTGAATCAACTGCTGCATCTTTCTTCACCCATAACAAATTGTATGCGGTTTTTTGAATGATATTTGAACCAATCAGGTCATAACCCAATATAACTTTTCCATTTTCTGAGTACGTTTTACTGAGGGTTTTTGCGGGTGTCAAAAGCCCAATCCCCGATTCTCTTCTGGCAGCATTGAGATACACTTGTAATGGATACATTCCACCTCTCCCGGTTGCTGCTCTTCTGAGTCTGGAACTCCAAAATTCTGCTGGTTCCTCTTGCTTTGAAACCATCTCATGCAAAACTTCTTCTGTTTTTGCATCAGAATGACCCCTGGCAAATCCATACCCCACCCTGAATACATCGCTGAAAAGCTGATCCGATATTCCTTTGGGGTATTTGGAAAATATTAAATTTTTAATTTTAACGAACAAAACATCCTGCTCTATACCCGGGAGATTTTTTGACAACATTTTCAAAACCCTGTACGAATTCTCTTCACCCAGACCTAAACTTCCGACAAGTTGCATAATTTGTTCAGGATATAAAAAAACGCCTTCCGTATTCTTTGTAATCTTGACCAATTCGGGGTAAGGAGCATATATACTTGTTATGTTTTCAATCCCCTGATAAAGAGAACTTTTCGCCTTGGCAGAAGCTGGTCGTATGCTTCCTTCGATATTTGAAAGATCTTTAAATTCAGGTTTTCTCCCCGCTTTTTTCAAAGATTTTCCCATATGATTTATGGCAAGCATTGCGGTTGGACTTTCAATGGTTCCGATTCCAATTGTTGAATTTCTATCGTAAAAAATAGAGTCCAGAGCTTTACTAATCTGTGTAGTATTTATTTCATAAGTGTTATTTACTTCTTCCACAATACCCAATCCGATATTCGTAGGGAAATCATATTTTGGTGCGTGTATCACATCTTCGGCATCTTTCTTCTGCATCTGAAGTACACCCGAATGATATATGGGGGCAATATCAACAGCAACTACTCCGGGGTGTACTATCACTTTACCCTCAGGAATATCCGCTTTTTCAATAATTTCTTTATCTTTGTCTTTGAGACCGGAATTCTTCAACGAATCCTTTCTTAAATGCGAAACTATTCCCAGCACATGTGTCCGACCGGAACGAGTTGCATATTTTACGAGTTTGGGCCTTCCTGAATCTGAAACTGAGCGGTCAATATCCGGAAAATCAACCATCCCAACTGCACCCATTCTGTACTCATTGATGAACCTGTCAAAATTCGTTGCCATTGCATCACTTGTACCAAATAAAACACTCACAGCCTGGCTATTACGACCGCTACCTTCAATATTGTTTGCGATATTTTTATCAATACAAAATAGATGGTGATCATACGATTCCAAAATATACCCAGCCAGATTGTACTTGTTGATTAACCTAAGCTCCATATTAATTCTTTCAATTACTTCCGGACCGACTTTTTTTTGTGAAAGTTTATTTTCAATCAAGGCTCGCAAAACCCCACCAGCGCTCATCCCGCTATCAAACCACTTCATGATCTCAGGCTCCAAAATCTTCGGTTGGGGAATGGGAACGTTAATCCCATCAGTAATCTCAAACGAGCGCTGAATTACATCAAGCCCCAATTCATGATAAAGTTTATAAATTTCTTCTTTGTCCGGAAATGTATGGAGTTTTAGATCCAGCCCCTCATACAGCTGAGGAATACTTGGAAATGCTTTACGCAGTATTTGATAGATATGGGCATCTTTTTCAGTAGCAACAGTCGGATGTGTAAGCACAAGCTTATGGTATTTTTGTTCCAAATTAAGCAAATTCGGAAGTGTATCTTTTGAAGGTGGAGTGTCCACCGCAATAAATACACCTTTTTCTCTTAATAAACCTTCATCTTCCACGAAATTGCCTCTTACAAGAGTGATTACATCCGGCTGAATTATTTCATCCCGATTCAGATTACGATTTTTTGAAGCCAGATCTGAAATATTTTTAAGGCCTTCGATTGATTTTGCAATGAAAGTTATTTTTTCCGGAGGTGATAAAAAGCTTCTTCTGACAGCGGGAAGTTCAATTCCTGGAAGTGCCCTGACTTTGTTCAAATCACAAAGTGAAAGATAAGTCCAAATACCGAAAAAATTATGATCAGTCAAAGCAGAAGGAATTCCCAATCGGATTGACTCCTCAATTATGTTGAGGGGAGAAGCTGAAGCTTCGAATCTTTGTCCTTTAAAGTCTCTTATTCTGGAATATATACTGCACGTTCGAACTGCAGCATATTCGAATTGAGGTACCTTTTCCCGTTCCATATAGAGCTATATAGATCCAAACTCTTAAGCCACTGTAATCAGCCACTAATTATATAACTCCATGCAACTGCACACCCTTAGGGTGATACATGCGTACACCCTTTACCCAAACTCAATCAATTAATAAATATTTAATATTTCCAAGTTTCCGTTGATAATCAACTTGATTAGCTACAAATTTTCGATACATTAATCTTGAGCCTATAATTTCAAGAATTAGTTTTGAATCTACAAGGGTCTCTTTTTTACCGAGATAAATCGGAAATGAGGTTAAGACGCTGTCTTTTAATTCTTTTGTATCCATTAAGTATGATGTCACCGGATTCAAATGGATGTATCTGGATACATGAAGCAGGGTTTCATCACTGCTGATATGCTTAGCTTTAAACGGATTTTGAAATAGTGAACCATGTCTTTTGTTTTTAACATTAAAATATTTTGCATAGCTATTTTGGAAATTCGATAAAAAATTGCGGATTCCATTTTCAGCTGTTTGTCTGAGAAGTAAATGAAA
Source organism: Patescibacteria group bacterium (assembly GCA_035291665.1). Taxonomy (GTDB): domain Bacteria; phylum Patescibacteriota; class Microgenomatia; order UBA8517; family UBA8517; genus DATDRP01. The sequence continues at coordinate 18,450 of DATDRP010000002.1, forward strand.
ATGATCAGGCATAAAACAGTACGCGTAAATTTCTACAATCTTTTTATCAAATGAATTATTTTTAAGATAGTCCAGTTTCTGAAAATCTTTTAATTTATTGAAAAAGGAGTACCTTATAGTTTGCTCATAATGGTAAAAGGAAATTAAATTTAGAGCTCTTTCTATGTCTCTTTTCTTCGAGAAAGTCCATTCATTGGCAGTTGTCCTATTGTAAACATGGTAGGTTTCACCATTTGCAAACACAAGGTTGCGTTTTCTCGGCATAGAAGATTTATAATTTATTTTACAGATTTGGGGGTAGGGTGTAAATACAATTTCACCCTTGGGGTGTAAGGATTTATTATTTTACAGATTTGGGGGTAGGGTGTAAATACAATTTCACCCTTGGGGTGTAAGGATTTACTCCGATAAAATTGCAGTTACAACGAAGCGTTTTGTATCAAAAAATCCGCTGCAAGTATAAAGAGTTATTCTTCTATCTTCGGTCGGATTAAGAATCGAGGATTGGTAAGGTCCCACCTCCTGAGTAAAATGGACGACAAATTTTCTGGTTGCTCCGCTTGCAAAATCTACATAAATCTCGTCATCCGGCTTAACTTTTGTCAGACTTTTTAATAAATTTGGGAAATTATGCCCGTAGATGATGCTGTTTCCTATTTCACCGGGGACGGGTGACGTTTCCAAATAGGAAACACCCTTTTTTGTCGATTCCCATCGGTTATTCACAATCTTGGAAGGAATTATCGGTAAGCTGGAGTCAATTGAAGGAATCCTTAATATTGTAGGATTAGAAAAGTCTGCCGGAACATTCCCGCTTATCAAACTGCTATTTTGAACTTCCGGTGCCTGATTAAATTGAAGTCTTACAGAACTATTCCTCTCCCATATCAAATATCCAAAAGCACCAAATCCGATTAAACCCAAAAGAATTAGAAGGTTGGCAAATGCTTTACGCATAAATAAATATAAAGAAAATTACTAACTTAAGCTTAGTTGGCTTTTTTACGAAGCGCAACTCCTGCACTTGTCAGAAGTAGTGAAGCTGCAAAGACTGAGTATAAAATAGCTGAATTTCCGGTTGTTGCCAATCCGAGGACCGATCCGCCTCCGATTACTCTGTTTGAAGAAGGTTCAGATGGCATACAATTATTGACTGCGTAGACAACAAAGTAATAGGTTGCATTAGGATCAAGAGCCTCAACTGTATAGCTGGTTACGTTTCCGGTATTAGGTACACCGTAAGGGTATTCTCCCAATTTTGTTCCGTAAGCCAGTGTGTAATGAGTGGCAAATTCCTCTTTTGTCCAGGTTATGGTTGCTTTACTTCCTGACTTTACGACTGAAAGGATTTCAGGTGCATCCGGCCTTCTTGAATCACAAACCGGTGCTCCGGGAGGATTGTGCGGAGGATTGTCAGGTGGATTTGATTTGCAGCTATAATTGGCATTTTGGGCCAAATAAGGTGAGGATTCCAATCCCCAATCTGCTCCTGACGGAACGTAGTACCAACCAAGTTTTGTTAAAATATCAATTGCTGTTTGTTCAAGAGAACTAATTTTCCACCAATTTGTTTGAATTCCGCTTCCGTCTTCAGCACAAAAACACTGAATAAGATTCTCTCCTGTGTAATATACTGCATCCGACCCGCTGACACCTGTTTCACGGCCGACAATATAATGAGTTCCTGAGTCATAACTTACTTTTTTTGTCCCTTGGGGATTTGAACATGAAGGAAAGCTTGGTGCCTCAGTTGCTGAAACTGCTGCGGCCAAGACAAATACTAAGATCACCTGTGCTACGATAAATGCGACTCTTTTCAACATAAATTTTGTTTTTCTGGGCAGAAAACAGGGTACTAACTAACTATGGCGGAATTATATAACATTATAGGAAGTTATGTCAAGTATTTTATATATCTTGATATATCGACTATCAACCAGTCTGGGATCAACATACAATGAGTGAGATACAAATAAATTTTTAATATAGGCTTATACTATTATATATACTTATCTCAAACACCATAATTGCACACTTGCACACCCTTAGGGTGAAACATGCGTACACCCTTTACTCTCCGCATATAAACTTGATCATAACCTGAACGATTGAGGGTTTTCGGGGTAAAGGGTGTAAATATAATTTCACCCTTGGGGTGTAAATGCATTGCTCACAACTCACAACTACTGACACTCTCTCCGTTTACGCACTGATCCGTATCTGAATTTCCATGAAGCGTATCCGTTTCGGTTCCTCCATCCAGAAAATCATTTCCTGAGTTTCCTCTCATCGTGTCGTTACCCGCTTCACCATAAACCTTATCGTTATCTGACCCCCCCCGAAGCTCATCATTCCCGGCTCCCCCGTAAATTTCATCATTTCCTGACTCACCGTCAATATTATCCTGTCCCTCGCCACCTTCAGCGTAGTCGTCATCTGATCCGAGATCAATATTATCGTTTCCCAAACCTCCGTACGCTTTATCCTTCCCTGAACCTGTTTCTATTTTATCGTTCCCTTCCCCACCATAAACCGTGTCATTGCCATACCCGCCGTCTATCTTGTCATTTCCCGGTCCTCCCAAAATTACTTCATCGCCGGATTCACCGACCAGGTGGTCGTTTCCCTCACCGCCAACAATACAATCACTATCACTACTGGCCCAAACTTTATCATTTCCCCCATATGCCAGGATTAACTCCGGTTGAACCGACCCGTAAATACGCTCACTTTCGTCAGTTCCTTCAACAATCCTGCCAAAAGTCATATGCCGACACTCGGGTGGAATTTTATTGTCAGAAATTTCAGTCGACCAGGACAAATCAAATTTCAACCTGGCATTTTGATATTCATTACCCGCTTCGGGAGGAAATTTGACCGTCATACAAAAAGCTCTTTCCTGACCGGGATCAAAATTGCCCAAATTTACAGCTTCAAGCTCATCAAAAAAATTACGCATTGTCTTGAAGCCGTTTGATCCTCCATAAAAATCACCAAATCCGGTTTCATCAACAATCACTTCCAGTATTCCAGAAAAATCCTTCTCTTCGGATCCGAATATCGCTCGCATCAATACATCAAATGACTCAGTTTCATTTACATTTTTTATCTTGAAGCACCTCTTTTCAACGTCCCCCGGCTTCATGTCATCAAGTGTAAAAATGGGATCAGGCACTCCGCCACCTTCGTAAGTTACTTCAATAAGATCAACCTCCTCCACCTCGCTTGCTTGAGCCTGTTTTATAACAGTCATCACTCCGTAGGCCACAAATGGAAGCAACAATAATAACAATATTCTCTTATTCATTTTTATTCTATTTATTAGTTTCAGCATATTCTTACTATATACACCGCTTCGACCTTGCTCAGTGTCTTTACTTACAGGGGTTCCCCTTTAAAGGTCGATACTCAAATTTCTAAGTACTCTAATTAACCTAATTTCTAATTAAAATCCAATACCCAATTACTAATTAAGGTACACAAACATTATTGTTTGATATTCCTTTCGAAACACCAGTGCATGGAAGAGTCCATATTGTATTTCTGTCCGTATTTCTTCCAGTAGACTTATCGTCCGTCAAAGCACCAAAAGTGTGTTGATCGATAATTTGACCAGATAGATTAATCAATTTCAATGTTTCCCCGCCTGTATTATTTAACCACCCTTCTGATCTTTCATATACTGAATAAGTTAAGGAGTTAGCTGTACCTAGGGATGAGACATTTTCAATGTTGTTTGCAGCATCCACTAAAGTCCAGTTGGTAAGATCGATATTTTCTAAACTTGGATTATATAATTCCACCCACTCAGTTGTAAAAGTTGTATCGGGATTAGAAAGTAGTTCATTCAAAATTATATTCGATCCATATCCGGGAGTCGGTCTTTCGCGGACAATAAAGTCGCTCGGTTCAAAATCATCCCCCGTTACGGAATCAATGCCAATTGGCACTCTTTCGATAGATTGATTTTGGGATGGTATTGCATCCCCGTTAACGTTCCATCGGGTAACATCAATTACAGTTGTGCCATTCGTATCAATTAACTTAAGCTGCCCTACGTCTATATTAAGAGTTCCTCCCAAATTTCCAGTTTGAGTTCCGTTATCGTCATAACAGCTATTCCAGATCGCAGAACTATGGGCAAGAAGCAGAAATTCACCGGGTTGAATCGTCAAATTATTCGCTGTAACTAAATCGACGGTATTAGTACCATCTGTAATCTTGTAATTTTTAGGATTAACGGCAAAATTATAACCGTTATAAAGCTCGATCCATTGGGCTTCAGTGTTACCCTGGGAACAACTCGAGTCAGGTAAAACTTCGTTGATTACCAAAGTTTGTGCAATTCGAGTCGGTGGCGACCACTCTCCAGCCCGGAATAGATTGCCAAGAGATCCTTCGGTGTCGGAGAAGAATGATGCCGAAAAAGAAAGCATCACAATAGCTGCTCCGAAAACAGGAATGAAAGTAAACATTTTTTTGACTCCGCGTTCTGAATCTACGGCGTGTGCTTGACCTTTCCGATTTTTAATCTTTTTGACAATCTCCGATATCAAACTTCTCAGCTCTTCATATATAAGAATAGTAGCCGGGACTATAACTAATAGTATAAAACCCCAGGGTTTTTTGGCGTAATTCGCCAAATACCCCACATAAGGCACAGCCAGCTGTACTTTGCCGATGATCTGGTCTGGCCTCACACTTGCGGAGTCAAGATCTTCATTGGCATCCCCTTTTGTAATAAAAACAGGATCTTTACCGATACCGTCCGGGAATTTTTTATAGGCAATTCTATGCGTAACAACGTTCTTCCCACGCCCGCTTACATCAAAAGTGACAACATCTCCGCTGACATAATTTTCCGATTTGACCACAAAGACAACACTGCCAACTTTTACTCCGGGCTCCATTGAACCGGATTCAACAATATACATTCGGGGGAGTATTGATTGCATCGATTGAAGCTGGTTTCCTTTTTGAAGATTGTCAATAAATTCTGCTCCATTCTGACCCAGCAGAAAAAACAAAGCTACCCAGATGGGGAGTACCAGTATTCCAAGTACTATCAGTAATATTTTCTTTAACATGCTACAAATGGCTACGAATTATTTAAAAAATCGGTTTCAAATAGTTCATTAAACTGCTACAGATAGTTTACTGCCGACAACTTTATTTCATTTCCTCGTAAACATTCTTACTCTTGTTATTACTTTTCCGTCTTCATTGGGCCTCTCTGACAGCTGGACTTCAAATCCTAATCCGTCTTCGTTTTTCTCAACCAAATTCGAGGCTAATTTTGCCTCCTCATCACTGCCTCCTGCCGTCTTCACCCCGATGAACGCCAGAATTTGAGAAGGCGAGTGGGTGTTTATATCAAGCATTTCGTCAGTCATGGTTCATTATTTTCGTGAAATACACTGAAACTGATCTTTTCATTCGGTTTGTAAGTTTCGTTAACTACAATTCCAAAAGTTGTATCATTTTCGGGATCCAGTTCGTAAAGAAGTGCTGCCAGCGTTGCAGTTTTCTTATTTCCGCACAAAGACTCAACAAATGTATAAGCTAAACTTTGCGATTCATTCCAGCTTTTCCCTTCAGAAAAATCAGGATTTATTTTTTCGGCACACATAATTTTCTTCTTGACGGGTTTACTTTACCGTCATTGACATTAACCGGCATAGATAGAATCCTTTTATATTCACTTTCAAGAGCCCGATAGGTTTCATATGTAATTGTTCCGGTAAGATACTGATCCGTTAGATCAATTAAACTCAAATCCTCTAATCGGACCTCTACCCCGTTATTCAAATGTTGCTCGATTATCATTCGCGTTCATACAATTTACTAATCAACCAATTAGGCAGACCACGTACTTCGACACTTTAAAGTACCTGGTCTGCCCTTCACCCTGAGTAATCTCATTGGGTGAAGAAAACAGACTTGCTAAGTACCCGGCAGTTCTGTACCACAAAACGTTTGGACACCATCCAAATCATATGCATCTGCCGTAGCTTCGAAAAGACTCTTATCGCTTTCGTCGGTAATTCTCAGGTATGCTGCCCAGGGTAGCCCTGATGTACTCAAGTCCAAAAATGAATCCCGAGCGGTACTAGCAGAAACTACGAAAAAGTTGACTCCGTTCTGACTGGCTTCAACTTTGATCTTTTCATCGGGATAAACTCCTCCCGTTACTTCAAAGACCCTGAAGTCAAAACCCGCCATATCAACTATCGGATTTGCAAAAGATAACACAATATTTCCTCCGCCTATATTTTCAGCTCCAAATCCCAAGCTGAAAAAAGTATCTGCAATAACTGGTGAATCTGAAGGAGCACCCGTACTTTCCGGAGCACCCAGTGCATCATTCGGATCATCTCTATCTGCCAAAACTGCCGTCCCGTCTTTACGTAATCCTTGAGCAGACGACACAACACCTGTTGCGTATCCGGGGATACAAGCCACAGGAGTCGGTGTAACCGTTATTTCAGGAGGATTGCAAAGGAACCGGTCGTTATGTCTTGCTTGTTCAGCAAAAAACGTTAAATCAACCATAAAGTTATCTGTTTGAGATTGATTATCCAGTCCCGATCCATCACAAGTGAAACCACTACCTCTGTCATCGGGGGTACCATCTCCTTGTTGCAGCGGTGTTTCACCGATATCTCCATAACAGAAATATTTTGCTATATAGAATTTTTCAGGACCAATTGGCCCAAATGACCCACCGGAATCCCCTTTCAACCATTTTTCCTGTCCACCGAAAACGCTGAGAGCGTTGCCTCGTGTCAATACTTCTTCTTCTGTTTCAAATACATTATCTCCGTCATCTATCCAAAACACGAAGTTCAAATTTTGACCCAGCTCCCCAAGGTTTTCACCGGGATCTTGACATAATCCATTCTCATCAAGCATTTCGGGTTCGGTACAAGAAAGATCGTTGTTTGCAGTAACTTTGAAGTCTCCGCAAAGCCATGCTGGATTGGCGACAGAAAACGAAATTGTGTCTTCTTCCCAATCGCCAGGCTTTAGGTCATGCAGATCAAAAAAAAGTTCTCCATCCAAACTTTTAGACCGCCATGTGCAGGAACATTCGTTCCCATCTTTATTTTCTCCATCCCAAAAACCTTCAATACAGGCATTCCCATTGTAATAACAAGTGTTATCAATCTCCAAATCAATTGCACCTGCTTGAAACAGGTTTCCGGATGAAGTTTCTTCATCAGAGAAGAAAGCTCCGGTCACCGCAAATGCGGTTAATCCAATTAATCCAAGTGTTATCAAACTAAATAATATTTTTTTCAATTTTTATTTCACCTCCTCCCTGTGAAGTAGCGGTCTGCGCACTTCACGGGATCCCGTCCTGTTAGATAATTTCATATCTCATGGGACTGGGACCTCCATTCTAACTTCAGTTTACGGATGAAGCTCCGGATCTTTGAAAAATAAAAACTTAAAATTCAAAGCTCAAAACCATAATTTCAAACTTACTGACACACCCTACGGGAGAAATCCTTATTAGATATTTCAAAGGTATTTCACCCCAAGGGTGTTTAAATTTTTAATTTTATTCCGGGTTTCGGAGGGGCAAGCCTCCCGAAACCTTTGTCAAACTCTTTTTAAGGATTTTGCCACCCCTGTGAGATAGTTTTTCACCACCTCACGGGGTGACTGAATTTTTCAAATTTTCTCCGACGAAGTAACGATTAACGTACTTCACGGAGTCCCGTAAGATATTAATTTATCTTACTGGGAGAAATTAGATTCCTTAACTAACTTCCTTGCGTGACTAATTCGGTGCACAATCCAAATGAAAAGTGATACTGTTTCCCAAACTATCTACCAAATCATGCACAACGTATCCTGTTTCACCAGCTGGGAATGTGTAATGTGGATAAACCGGATAGTTAAATCCATCCACTGCTAGAGCTCCTGGTTTAGCCATTCCATTACCTCCAACCAGATTAAGGCTTGAGTCGATTCCCCCACCGACAACATGTGTTCCGGCAGGACACGACCAACCAGCCCAACCTCCATCGCCAAATCCATCTTGAGTCCTACTTATTCTTGTAGGTTCAACAGGCCAAGTTGGTTTCCAATCAGAACAAAGGAAATTCGGATTGTTCCTGTGTTGGACCGCGTAGAATTGCAAATCACCGACAACTATGTCTGTTTGAGCTGCATTGTCTACTGGTTCGCCATCACAAGTGAATCCTGTTCCTCTTGCCAATGGACCGTTAGTTGCACCTTCAAGTTTTCCTTGTCCATCTTGAGCAACCGGATTTCTGGCTAAAGTTCCAAAACACCAGTATTTCCCGATGTGTACGGTTTCTCCACCTGGAAGAGGATTACCAGTACTCTGATCAGCCAATGCAATTTGACCCGAATCACCCATTCCACTCAGTGGTCCACTTAAGAACACACTTTCTGGACCGTTTTCCCCAATTTCGTAAACATTATCTCCATCATCCCACCAGAATACGAAATTCACTTCTTCGTCCAGTTCGCCATCTTCAAGTAATGGGTCTGCCCCGACTGTTAGATCGTCTCCAGTTTCAGGTTCAGTGTAAGTGTTGTCATTGTCATCTGTCAGCCTTGCAGCTGCACATACCCATGCATCATTATTATTTACATGAACCGAAATTGTGTCTTCACCGTAATCTCCCGGTTTAAGATCAACAAAGTCAAAGAATTTTTGAACTGTTAAGTCCGCCAATTCCCATGATGTATTTTTACTTGCAACAAAAGCACCAATTGGTCTTTCGTATCCAGGAATGTTCCAATCGATTGCATAGCTTTCGTTATCGATCAAAAGGTCAATTGCACCTGCAACAAATGTATTTCCAGTTGATGTCTCTTCATCAGAGAAGAATGCACCGGTTGCGAGAACCGCACCTATTGCAACTACTCCGATAGAAAACGCACTTAATAAAATTTTTTTCATATATTTCACCTCCTTTCTTCTTCGAAGAAAGGAACCCGTTGGATGCATTTATGCTATCCAACTGGGTACCTCCTCCCCCTAAGAGATAGCTCCTGCGGAGCATCTCATGGGGTCTTCGACCTAATTTTTAAATAAACAACCCATAATCATTTAGTAATATTCTTATTTAAATAATTTTTAATTCTGTTTTTGATATACCTCTTTCCCTTCCAGTGAAGTAGTCTTTCCGAGACACTTCACGGAATCACGTTAGATGTGCGAAGCACTATCTAACTGTGACCACCAAAATAGTTTTTCAATCTACCTTTGATATACCGTTTTCCCCAAGCACTTTTTAGATAAACTTCCCTTTTATATGCATCTTTTAAATTTAATGATGCTTCGTAATAAACAAGTTTAAAAGGTCTCCTAAATTTCGTCGCTTTCACTAACCCTTTGTTGTGTCGTTCTAACCGTTTCTTTAAATCGTTTGATGTTCCTGTATATAACTTTTTATCCTTCAAACTCTGTAATACATATACAAAATACATACAGTAAAATGCATACCCTTTACCCCTTGCGCTTAACTCTCACCCTTCGGGAGAAATCCTTATTCTATATTTAAAGGTATTTCACTCCAAGGGTGGTTATTTTATTAAACCCAGCTCACGTTTTCTTTGTTCTTCTTGTCTTTTATATTCTGCAATTTGCCGATCCTGTTCTTGTGATAATTCATTGCGAACAATTTGCAATCTGGCAATAGCTAAATATTTATTTCCCTCGATTCCCGCTTCTCTTACTCTGGCAGATTCTTCCAAATTACCTTGCTCATTCAACAAGGCTTCATATTCTTTCAAAATAACGCTATCCTGTCTCCGGCATACTTCCGCAATTTTGTATATCATCGGATTATTTTCTCCTTCGAATTTAATTCCTACCATAGGATATGTTTTTTTATACTCACCCTTCGGGAGAAATCCTTATTCTAAATTTCTTGGTATTTCACCCCAAGGGTGGTTATGTCAGCAGTAATCTATTTTCGAAAACTCTTTTCAACTGTTATTCCCGGTTCTGCTGAATTCAATTCATCAAAAGCTATCCGGCTTTTTGCGATTGGCAAGGTCAAGGCAAGTTGAATCATAAGCTTCCCTATCAATGCCGCGTTAGTGAAATCTTTATTTTTTACTAATATACGTTTATATTCTGACAAAATCTCTTGAGCAGACCTCTGACTCACTTCTTCCATCTTTGCCTCAAATGGGTTCTTTTCTCCTTCATTTTTTATTCTTGCCATAACATTCACCTCTTTATTTCACCCCAAGGGTGGTTATTTGTACCGCTTCCAACTAAAAAACCCCAACGTTCGCTGGGGTTTTAATGTTTGTATTAGGTTGAATTGGCCGCAGAAGGAATGTGGAGTATTGAGGCAGAAACTATCAGTCATAGTTATTCTTTATACAAAGCGTATATAGTTTTGTCAATAGGTCTTTCTATATAAATCTTATAGTTATCTTAATGGGGATATATACTAATGATTCTTTCTGCCCTAAGTATCCCATAGGTTGTATTTGAAAACTAGCCAATGTAAAATACGCATCATGTCAAAAGAAAATATTGAAAATGCATTCGATCAGCTTTTTAATGCTGATCCTAAAATTGCATACAATTATTTGGACAGGATTAACTTGGCAATTTTAAAAACCAGACATGCCCTTGATAACGGCTATCCCGGATGTGTCACGAGTACTGTTGCGTTTACACATCTTGGTGTAGCGGACAATTTTAACTACAATTCCACATTCCGTATAATCGATATTGTAAATATGTCATTGGAAGTGTCCAAACTTTCTAAAGAAAAATTAAACCAAACATCCTTCCACGTATATGATCCTATATCTTCCGAAAAAATAAAATCAGCTCTGGGTAAATTTCATTCTGCATGGATAACCAATTCAAAAATAAAATCATCCGATTGCGGACATATGATTGGCTTAATACCGGGAAGGTTTTCGGGTGAGTTAATTATCTGGGATACAATGATGAAGTTTCTTTGTAACCAAACATACAACTATGAATCATTAATACTTGGAATCGAATCCGTAATAGACGAAAAGGATAACTTCGGAACAATATTAACTTTCAAGTAGAACTCCACACCCTAAGGGTGAAATTGTACTCACACCCTTTACCCCGATCGTTAACATTCACCCTACGGGAGAAATCCTGATTCTATATTTAAAGGTATTTCACCCCAAGGGTGGTTGGGGTGGTGTAGTTAAAACCATTTGTAAAAATTACCCCGACCAGAAATTATTTTTGATCGTAAATATGTTATAGGGTATAATACGTTTATTATAATAAAATCCAAACCCCCGGGTGGATTATAGCTATCATGAGTGGTATGATATTGCCTTAATTATTAATATGGGAAAAGAATATCCCAAAGGATTTGATGAATTGAGAAAAACGCAAAATTATATTCTCGCTTTATCATTCTGCGACAGGCAACGTCAGGGTATCAAAGCAGCTGAAAAGTGTATTGACAATGAATTGGGTTCCATATGTGTTAGTTCATCAATTGCTTTCACCCACCCGAGAGAAAAAATTAATCAGCTTGATTATGTAAAAGTTTTGTATGGGCAAATATCCAGTATCGCTGCCTCAGTAGCTCTTAATCATATCCAAACATCAACACAGGTTCCATTTGATTCAAAAAATCCGCTCAAAACAAAGGTTTTTACTACTGCGCTCGATGAAGCCGTATCTGCTTGGATTTTATGGCATGGTCCAGAAGTTAAAGGGCACCTGATAGGTTTGGTTAAAGCAAGGACATCAGATGAATATTTTGTCTGGGATACTACAATGAATTTTAAATTTGAAAACCTGTATTCAACTTCTGATGTACTCAAAATTTTAGATTCTCAGCTGAAACGGAAGCAATATGAAGGAAAAGTCATTTCATTCAGAAATTTACCTACCTGAAAAGAACTACACACCCTAAGGGTGAAATTGTATTCACACCCTTTACCCCGTTCTTAAACATTCACCCTTCGGGAGAAATCCTTATTCTAAATTTCTTGGTATTTCACCCCAAGGGTGGTTGAGTATTCACCAGTTTCGTCCAGTGGAATTATTAATAGTGGGGCGGTAACCTCTAATTGGGACTTCATTTACAAAAAAAGATTTATTACCTTTATTCATTTCAAAATGAAAATGTGCTGTATGACCCGCTCTTGGTTCCGTAGTAATTTGCCAATCACCATTTGAGTTAAAAATAACATTGCGATAAGTAACTCTGGCATCCACAGAATAATGCTTTTTACCCTCGTCGACTTCAACTGAACCGATAGGTTTGTACGCCCTAAGAAGCCCAGACGAAGCTTTTTTTGGAAACGGACATGGACCACATTCAAGTCCACGCTGACAAATATCATTTAAAAAAGGACACCAGAATTCTTTCGCCATATTAATGCAAATTATAACAATGAAAACCGGATAAATCAATATTATAGGCTGTATTACAACATAATCACCCTTCGGGAGAAATCCTTATTCTATTTTTCTTGGTATTTCACCCCAAGGGTGGTCCTACAGGTAGACAGCGCAGCAAAAAGTTGACTTACCACAAGCTAGTCGTAAAATATCTTCATGTCCCACGAAAGAAGACTTACATTAAACACATTTATTGAATCTTCAGAAATAAATATTGATGAAATTTTTGCCGTTATTTGGCAAGTTAACGAACAGGGGAAAGTAACAAAATGTCTGGGTATGGGAGTTGGTGTAGGTAAAGAAGATGCATTAGGTGCTGCGTTTACTATGGGAATGAGGATAGAAAATATTCAGCCGGGAGATAGGCTCGAGGAAAAAGAAGCAATTACATTCAGAGAAATCAGCTATCCGCAATTGGTAGGTAACCTTCTCAAAATTGGCCGTATAAACAAAGACCAAGCTGTGGAACTAATGGCAGCACTAAAGGAAAAAACAGGCAGAGGTTAACTCCATAAAAAGAAAATGCAAACTAAACGCACACTACCTGTATAATTGACACAAAATATGGTAAGAGAATTGAATTATGATGGACTGGTAACACCCCCTGAATTTGAAGACCGATGCAATATGTTTCTTGATGAAATTGAAAAAGTTATAACACCAAAATATCCGGATTTGGAAATATCTCAAAGGAATGAAACGACTGAAGGCTATGCAATTGATGAAGAAGTTAAAAAAACAATGATACAACTAATCGGACCTGAGAAGTTCCGAAAATATTTTAACCGGAATACACTCCTACAAAGGCTGAATGACCAACTATCGATAAGTGAAAATACCGCAGTTGTTGATATTTGTGGAAACAGTGAATTGTCTATTCCCCGGATTGTAACCTCTGCCCACGAGGTTATCGAGCTTGCGGAGAAATACCGGGGTATTTATCAGCCATATGGGGGTAACGAAGAATTAGTCAAAGTTTTAATGGAAATACCTGAAAGTCCATTTGCATATCTTCACTTTATTTTCAGGGATTAATTTGTATAGTTACTTTCCCGATACAGCCTTCAGAAGGAGAAGTTTTTTCTTTAAGATGAACGCTCCCGGGATCAAAGGAAGTCCCAAAAGGGCATATGCCAAATTAATTCTGACTTTATTTGCAGTTTGCGCTCCTTCAACAACTCCGCCTGTTGTTTCGTCAGACGCTGCATCTGCCAGAAGCGATCCTCCGCCAATTCCTGTTCCGAAAGCTTTTGGTTTGGTGAAGATTGCGCTTACCAAGGTTGTTGCAACACTTCCTCCGCTGGAACCCGATCCGCCTGAATTGTTTCCGCTACCTCCTCCTGATCCTCCGCCGCCATTGCCTACCGGATTTGTGACAGGATCAGTGGTCGGATCCAAAATTCCGGGATCTCCTCCTCCAATTGCCGGTTCCGGATCTGGTTCCTGTTCAAACCCGGGTGGAACAATATCACCCAACCAGCTACCGAATACATTTACAACCGTGACAAAGAGCTTGCCTGTACCTATAATATTATTGTTCACAAAGTTGACTATGTTGGCAACTATCTTCGCATCTCCCGTTACTATTGATGAACCACCCATATTCTTCTCAGCTGAGTTGTCGCCTGTATTTGCGGTGAGAACTACGTTATTAACAACATTGGCGTTGTTGACTTGCGTGAATGTATCGTTATCGTTAACCGTCACATTAGTCGTGTTTACCGAATCGGTTCCATTGCCATCATTGACTGCCAAAATATCACCCGCATCGTTGACGATAAATTCAAATCCTTCAGAACCCGCCAGGTTGGAACCGTCGCCGCCGATAATTTTACCTATCCATTTCCCTGCTTCATTAACGATCACCAACCATGCATTTCCACCAATAATATTGGTGTTGGCAACATTCAGAACCTGCGCCACAATCCCGGCATCTCCGCTTGTGATGGACGTGTCTCCACCCATGACTTTCGAAAGTCCGTTGTCGCCGGTTGAGGCATCGTAATAAAGATTGTTGTCGATGTTTGCATTGTTCAGTTGGTTAATAAGATCACTCTGGTTGATATCAACATTTGCAGTATTTGTGGAACCTGAATTATTATTTGTATTTGCTACGGTTACATCGGATCCTGTGCAGCAGGCTTCAAGCATCCCGACCGGGATAATAATATCTCCGACCAAGTTTCCGAAAATATTGACAACCGCATAGACAACATCTCCGGCAATGTTGTTGTTTACCATGTTTACAATATTCGCCTCAATATTGGCATCTCCGGTTGTTATCGAAGCTTCACCCATATTTTTGTCAGCCTCGTTTTTGCCGGTAATGGCGGTCAATACCATATTGTTTTCCACATTGGCGTCATTCTGCTGGAACGTTGTATCGTTGTTGTTGACTTCCAAATTTCCGGTATTGGTTGAGTCGGAACCATTTCCGGTATTCAAAACAGCTATCTCTCCCGTACCGCAATTAGAAATGCAGCTATCGGCAAAATTAAGAATAATATCTCCAACCTGATCATCGACAACGTTAAACTCGGAAACCATAATCCCATCGATATTGGTGTTAACAGCATTAATAATCGTTCCTGTAACATTGGCATCTCCTGTTGTGATTTGTGCATCTCCCATATTTTTTTCTACCAGGTTGTTTCCGGAATCCGAAACGTTGTCCATATTGTTTACAACGGTAGTCGTATTTGTCTGAGAATGATTGGAGTCGTTGTTGATTGTGGCTGAACCGGTATTCGTACTGCCTGTGCCGTTCCCTGAGGATTTGACAACAATTCCGCCGTCAACTCCTGTGTCTGAAGATGTCAAAACATTTTCAATTCCCGTATTTATTATCGCTCCGGTATTATCCGCATTGCCGGTTACAATTGAGGCGTTACCCATTAAGTCGCTTTGAACTTCATCGCCAGTCGACTGAACAACGGGGGCTACAAGCCCGGAGGAAGTAAGCGGTCCTGGGATTTCCGCTGTCGAAGTCTGAACCGGCTCTTCAGAAGTCGCCGGTGAAGTTGGTTCTTCCGTAGTTGTTTCTTGGTTTGGTCCTTCCTGAGTTTGTGGAATTTCCCCGGAGGATGTTCCTTCTCCGCTAACAGCTGGCTCTGTTGTCTGATCCGTACCGTAAACCGGCGCATCGGGTGCAATCGGCGCATTGCTCTCATAAGTTGGTGCATCGGGGGCTGTTGGCACTGATGGGGTATCGCCTTCATACGTTGGTGCCGTTGGCGCTTCAGGCGCACCCGGGGGAGTTGGAACTGCATAGGTATATCTGGCTCCATTTAAGATTACCATCATAGCAACCAAATAGATTGCAACTACCCTTTTGACTATTTTCTTATTAAAAAACTTCCTCATAACTGTGATTTATTACTTATTATAAAATTCCAATTCTTAAATTCTAAATTCCTCATTTCCTGTCTCTTCCTACCTCCTATTTCCTACCTCTTACCGCATTCTCTTTTCTTTTCTCTATATACTTTTCGCTTTTCCCTAAAGTATCGTCTTTTGGTAGCGGAGGAATTTACTGAAGTGCTAGTAATTCCCCCCGCTAACCAAATGAAACACCTTTTATGCTAGATGTAAAAAAGCCAAGAGTTCACTTAAATCTAAAGTTAAATTTAGATTAAATCCCTCCAAAGGCAATTCCCAATCCCAATCAGGTGCTTCGCCGTAGACGTTAACGTTTCCGCTATTGCCTACTTCGACTGTTGTTGCTGCATCACCGGTATCCACTGAAGGATCTCCGTCGTGTGAGCCTACAACTTCTTCTGCTTCGTTGTAACCTGTTTTTGCGTATGCATCAACATCGTTATCAACTCCGCATTTGTGATGTCCACCGTTAAATCCACCGAACCATAAAGAGAATGGATACTCATATTGAGGTAGTCCACAATTATCTTGAAAGACTGCCACCTCGTCCTCCAAATCGGCTTTGATCTTGTTCTCCGAGTCTGAGTTGTTTCCGGCGATTTTTGCGGTCAAATCCCACAAACATCCGTCACAATCAACGTTTGCCCAGTTAAAGTTGACCATATTGTCAACGGTAACTGTTGTGTCTGCATTACCAGTATCGATTGAAACCTCCCCACCGGCGGCCTCTTCAATCTCGTTTTTACCAGTTGATGAAGACGCGTCGACATCGTTATCGATGTGACCATTGTTATCTTGAGACAGATAGACTGATCTATCTAAATCGAGATAAATTTTGTTTGTTGTGTCTGTACCGTTACCAAGTATCTTCAATGAAACCAAACCACTTCCTCCTTGACCGCCGCTCAAAACTGCAGAATTTGCATTCGCAAAAGTTGAGACAGTCACGGTTGTGGTTGCGTCGCCGGTATCAATAGATGAATCTCCACCGGTAACTTCTTCGATCTCATTTTTTCCTGTTGATGAACTTGCATCGACATCGTTGTCAACGTCGGCGTGGTTATCCTGGAAAATAGCAACTCCTGATCCTTCTTCATTGTTAACATCAAGGTCAACTTTGTTGTAGGAATCAGAACTGTTACCGCTAATTAAAACATCAACATCAGATGCACATGATCCGCAACCTTCCACCGATGCGGCGTTTGAGTTTACGGAATTGACTACTGTGACATCAGTTGTTGCTTCACCGGTTTCAATAGATGCTTCTCCACCGGCAGATTCTTTGATCTCGTTGCCTCCGGTACTAGCGGATGCATCGACATCATTGTCGATATTAGCGTTGTTGCTTTGTGAAACATAAGTAGAATTATTCAAGTCTACATTAGCTTGATTTGTCGTATCTGTATTATTACCAGAAATTTCAATAGTTACAGCAAGTGCCGGGGCCGCGGTATATACCAAGGTCGCAGCAGTTGCGATTATCGAAATTGCTTTCTTTTGTAGTTTATTCATTAAGTATATTTTCACCCCCCTTCTATCTTGACTATTTCCCCCTTCGATGAACTCAGGGAGGCACTTCGTCAAGATTAATGTTCAAATTAAATTAAGTACCCCGTTTTACAAAAAAACGGAGGCGCCCCGATTCGAAATCTTCTATCCAAATTCAAATCGGCGAGCCTCCGTTTGCGGTCGGCAACGTCCTACAAATATCTAAAACCAAGATTCTTATTTGGGGCAGAAAATTTTCAAATAACAATTTATATTGATATAGGACTTATTACAAATAATTTGTAATATATTATATAGTCGAAAAAAAAATGTTTGTCAATAACCTAAAAGACTAATTTTTCAGCCATTTTTAAGCCCGTTTTATAATTGTTTTGTAATTTAAATTACTATAGTGTAGCTAAAATATATTATCCTAATAAGTAATAAAATAACATTACTTTATAATTATGAAGTTATCCTTTTTTTCTTGTTGTTTTTATTATTTTCCTGAAGGTTATCTGACTGACCGATCCTTTCTGGATATAGATCTCTACACTACCAAAATTTCCCACGCTCTGAAGTGCATTTGAAATATCTTCAATCAAACGAGGTGACATCTTCCTTGTAGAGTACTGATCCATTTTTTATATATGGCCGGAGGCAGGTATTAAAAATTAAGCTCGACTTTTTCCTTATCGCCATTAATTTCTCCAACCCGAAGGAAAAGTTGTTTATCGCTCTCATTCAAGGGGAAACCAATCCGGGTTGTTTTTGTTGACTGTGCCTGCACTTCAACCGGATCGTTATGAATGTCCGGTGCCAGCCATTCTGTCTCGTTTCCGTTGATTGAAAGACGGACATAATCACGCGTATTAATATCCACATTCGAGGAATATTCATTTGTTACCTTGAGATAGACTATCAGGAAGGTTCGCCCTTTGACTGCAGTTGCCTTTTGACCTTTGACAATTATTTCATCCCGAAGTTCTGCTTTTTCAATTGTATATTTGATTTTACTCAGTTCCTCTCCTTTTGCATCCTTCAAAGGGAAATAAAAATCCCTGTTTATAGAAATCGATTTTTGCGGACCACCGACCTCAATTTTGTCGCCGGCTACGGATCCGCCTCCACCAAATTTAATTTTATTTCTAATGAATAAAAATGCCGAAACCAAAACCAATAAAGTTATCAACAATAGTATAGTTTTTTTAAATTTTTTTGAATCACCTGAGAATGGATTTTGGATCCTTCTTGGACTCCCTGCATCTGAGAAATCAGATGACCTGTGTTTGGCAAATGACATCATATTCCGAAGTCCCAGCGAAAATTTCAAAATAAGTGACTTGAAAGCACCGGGAACTGTTTTTAATTTTAGCACTAACACTTTTATTTTTGTCGAAAATTCCGGGAAGTGAAAGGTTCGCCTGGCTGTCGGCGCGTCAATTACACCTGCCGATTCAGTTACCTGGTCATGGATGTGTGCTGAAAACGCCAATTTCTTAAATATCATTTTTTAAATTAAAAAACCCCTTTTTCAGGGGCAGCTAAAGTGGTAGTTATGTTATCGTTAAAGTCTTTGATTTGTCAAGGGCAATTCCAAAGCTAATTACCAATCTCCACTTTGATGTGGGTTATTGATTCACCGGGATTTCTGGAAATTTCAACATTTACCTCAAACGATCCCGATGCGGCCGATAGCTTATTAAGGATCTTGTCATCAGCGCTGGATTTAACGAAAGAGTTGACGTTCAGATCAAATGATTGAATTTTATTTTTATACCAATCTGTAACCTTGTTCGGATGATCCGGACTTTCCAAATTAAGAGTTTTAGTACTGCTCCCAATATTACCAGCTCCGGGATAATAAAAATCATTTATTGGCGGGTTTGAGGCTGAATTATTATTGCTATCCGATTCCACATCGTTTTTGATTTCTATTTTTTGCTGAACCGGTTGGGGAGTTTGCGTTGTAGATGGGAGTGAAACTTCTTCCGATATTATACGTGGAGTATCTGTCGGGGAAATCTCATCAGTAGACTTTGCATCGTTTGACTCCGACAGGACTTTTTTTTCTAAATTCAGACTATAACTTTCAGGAGATGGGTTATTCTTGATTTCTTTGTACCGAAGATATGAAAATCCCAAAAATAATATTAATGTAGCTGAAAAAACTAGGGCATGTTTTTTTAGAGTCATGATCTTTTCTTTGTAAAAATCATTATACCTTGTTTGGCAAGAGTGAATTATTTATATAATATCACTTACTTCAAGAGCATCTTTCACATCCTTACTGTCACCTAACTATGTTGTTGAACGTCTGATTTTTTTAAATTGATAGCTTCAGCTCGGATTATCCGTCTTTGAATTAAATTTCTGTGTTTGCAAGCGGTAATCACAGGATGTATCCCGGATTGCATCGAAGCTCGCCTTCCGTTGACAGGCATAAATTTCAACCGTACTTCCAGCATCTCACCGTCAAGCATAATTTTCGCGTCCCGGCAAAAAATACCCGGACATAAATCACATTTTCCAATATCATACCCTAGTATTTCAAAGTTATATAATTTCATTAATGTAATCAGGCTTTACGCCTTGCCAAAACCGCTTTGGTTTGCATTATCCTGAAAATACAGGTATTGATACTCCCATGCTCACCCAACGACGTTATTTCATCTGCTCTGATAAAATATGCTTTTCGCTGTTCGGATCCCGGATTTTGCGCACAGATTACATTTACACAGTTACTGCAAAATTGCGCATCAGGTGAAACTTTGTACCACTTAACCAATTTTTGTTTAATAACTTCCATCAATCTCACACTCCTTTTTGATTCATCGGTTTTCCAAACTGTTGCGGTTCCGGCAATGATGAATCTTTGACAGGGATTTTCTTGAAAATACAGCATTTTAATGTTTTTTACCATTCCGAAAGATGGGAACTTAGAAAATGAAGTAAATTATTTTATTTCCAACCTTTGGGGTGGATTTTATACCATTTTACAAGGCTTTCGACTGAATCTTTTATCGTACGCTTGGGCGTCCAACCGAGTACTTTTTTCGCTTTTTTGATATCACCTATTAACTTTGTCGGTTCCCCTTTCCTGGGTTCGCCTCTTTTTGTATCAAATTTAACACCTGTAATCTCCTGAACCGTATTTACAATTTCAAGCACAGAATTTCCTTCCCCCGTACCCAAATTAATGATTTCCTGACATTTATTTTTTTGCAAATATTCCAAAGCTTTTATGTGAGCTTCATTCAGATCGACCACATTTATATAATCTCTGATCGGCGTACCATCCGGCGTGTCAACTTTACGGTAAGTCAGAAAAAACGGTTCTATCCCCATGGCACCTCTCACTGCATTTTGAATCAACAAGACTGACGGATCTTTTGAATCACCAATCTCTCCGTCATCGCTGGCGCCGCAGACGTTAAAATAACGAAGGATTACGAAGTTGAGTCCTTTACGCTTTCCATAAGTTTCAATCATCATTTCCACAATTCTTTTTGAAATGCCATATGGGGTACCTGAATTTATCGGATGGTTTTCGTCTACCGGCACATACTTAGCCTCGCCATATACTTCACATGTTGAAGAAAAAACAAGATTTTTAATACCTGCCTCAAGAAGAGCAGTAAGAAGATTGTGCGAACCGACCACATTATTTTCGAAATACTTTTGCGGATTTTCCATTGATTCATTGACAAGGCAGGACGCGGCATAATGCAAAACAGCATCAACATTTTTCTCTTTCGAGAAAACTTTTTTAAGAGAGACCGGGTCTTTTAAATCAGCATCATAATAGGTAATTTTTGAACCGAACTTCGATTTCAAAAATTCAAGAGGCTGCCTGTGACCAGTGGTAAAATTGTCAATCACAACAACCGTATATCCTTTTTGTAGTAGGAGATAGCAAGAAACGGAACCAATATATCCGCCGCCGCCAGTTACGAGAACTTTCTTCATAATTTCAAAGTTATTTTACCTGACATTATTTTATATTACTAATTCAAAAAAACTATTAGTTTAAACTAGTTGAGTTTTATACTAACTCCAGTTTTTTAAGCAAGTATTTTGGTTTACCCGAGAGTTTGGGTGCAATTCTATATATAAACAAAGCCGTGAGAATGGAGCCGGAGATATCAATAAGAACATCTCTCAACTTGGGTTCGCGACCGGGAGTAAATGATTGGTGAAATTCGTCAGAAAAAGCGTAAATCATTGCAATTATAACTGATATAATGGCTGCTTTCTTTTTATTAACTGAACTTTTAATTAAAGCTCTAAACAATAAAACGGTAAATGTCGAATATTCAATCAGGTGGGCAGTTTTTTTGATTATGAAATCCTTCCAGTGAATTTCCGATGCCCTGCCGGTCGGGCTCGCGGAAAAAAGAAATATTACCGCTGCCCATAAGACAAAAGGAAGCCAATAATATAGAAATAATTTTTTGGGGATATATGTATTTTCCATGGCATCCTCCTACGAGCCAAGTCAAACTTGGTTGTCGAGTCAGACTCGATCTGACTCGGGAGTTTCTTGAACACTGATATTAATTATATTGTAAACGTGATGGGGAAATTAAGGAAGTCTAGTTTCTCGAAAATATTTTTCTAATATCTTTTATCGACCATTTTTTCTTCTGGGCGACATAGGCAAATGCCGAAAGACCCAAAACTCCCGCACCTGACCCTATAAGTATAATCGGAACAAAATCCGTTTTTCCGGAATCGCTTTCATACCCCATGACACTGGCGCTACCCACTCCGTTTGAGTCTACTATTTCGGATGGTTCGCTTTCTTTTAGGTCTAACTTGATCTCTTCCGTAGGCTTTGCCATTGTGAGAACTTTGGTGGGCTTGGCAGTAGGCATGGGAGTTGATGTCGGCTTGGGGGTCGGTGTTGCCGTCGGAGTGGGCGTGTTGGTTGGCTGTGGTGTTGCCGTCGGAGTATTGGTTGGTTGTGGGATAGAAGTGGGAGACGGGCATGGAGCTAATGTAACTCCATAATTACTTGTTCCTTTGGTTGCTGCAGCTAACCTTTCAATTGTGTTGCCAGGATCTGATCCTTCCGTCACAACAATTCTTCCTACGGTTTGGCCATGATCAGGGGGGCATACATTTCCTGCACCTCCATAAGTTATCGAATCTATGGGATTATCAGGATCTGAAATTAAAATCAACTTAATTGTGTCACCTGAATTTCCCAATCTATTCGACCAATCAATAGTACAAAAATTGCCTGTACACGTAGCTTCAGACAAATTTTTAACATTATCAGAGTCATCAATTATTTGATAGTTAGTCAGTTCCTCACTGTCGTGATAAATTTCTACCCAATCCGGCCAGTCTGAATCATCACTAGTTCCAGCAGCTGAACTAAACTCATTAATCACAACAACGGCTCTGGTAACTGAAACCGACATCAGTAAAAATAAAAAGCTGAAAATCAAAACTGCAGGCAGGTTTAAAAATGTTGCTCGCCCAATTGTTCTCATGAATTAATTAAAAATACTCTAATAATTAATGTGAAGATAGTATGTTTCAAGGTCCGAGTCATCATGGTTGACTTTAACGTAACGCAGTGCGCAGCCGTTCGATCCCGAAAAGCTTCCTCTATATAGCTCACCTGCCTTAACTGCTTTGACGCTTGGAGAACTATTGCTATCAATATCGATTCCGTTATGGAACGAATAAACCCTGCCTACCCAGGTATTTCTCACCGCCCATGTGCTTCCAAAACCCTGCGAATATTTTATAGGTTCGTTCAAAGGCCAACTCCAAGATCCGCTCGGGTTAAAAGGATCTCCGTCAGAACTCCCGCAAGCCGATCCCGAACAGTTTTCATAACCAATTCCGCCTCTTAAATAATTGAATGGATTTTGAGCTGCTCCATTGGTACTCACAATAAAATGAAGATGCTCGCCGCTGCTGTTGCAGGAAGGTCCCTGGATAACTGATGCAATCCGATCTCCTTCATTGACATGCCCCACCCGGGTTTCCGTACCTTTCCCTGAAATGATGGCAACGATTGCTTCGTATTCCGAACGAGCCGATGCTAAAAGCTGTTGGTATTTCTTTTCATCATTTTTTGTTTGTTCCAGGAGTTTCGCTTTTGCTGTTTTTTGAGAATTCAACGATTTTTGCTGGACAATCAGTTCGTTCTGTAAAGTCTCCTGATCAGATTTTTGCTCTTCATATGTCACTTTTGCTTTGTTGAGTCTCTCCAAAAGATCAACATCTGATTGTTGGATGCGTTTGAGGTAGTGGAAACTGGAAAATGCATCAGATATTGTATCGAACTGCAGGAATAACATATATCCTTCGGAAAAACGGGACATCTTGTAGGTTTTACTTGCACGCTCAGAAAAAGCATCACCCAAAGCGCTTACCGAAATTTCAAGTTGGTCAATCCGCCCACCCAGAAGATTTATTTTTTCTTCGGTTTGGGAAATTTTCAAAAGAGTCAGCTTAATCTGCGCATCGTATTGAGCTACCTGGTTGGATAATGTATCAGCCTCCGCAGAAAGCCTTTTTATCTCGTTTTCGTATTGTTGAATTTCCTGCGATAGTCTCTGAAGTTTCTCTTCTTCGGTCTCAGCGCTGACACTTTTTGTTCTTAACAAAACCGCAGCCGAAATTAGAACGGCTATCAAAAGTAATAAACCGAGTTTTTTTAGGTAACATTTCATTTCTTCTTTCCGGCACGGGATACGGCTATAAAACTACCCACTAAACAAAGAAGTGTTCCGATAAAAAGCTCGATTCCCAGAATGATTCCAAAAATGCTTAAAAGCGTAATAGTATCACCCGGAAGTATCGGTATTTCGCCAAAATATTTAAGGAGCGACGGGGTGCTGTAAAGTATGATCAAGAGCGAAATTAACCAACCGGCAAAGACACCTGTGAATGCGTAAAGCAGAGCTTCAAGCATGATCGGGGATCGAATGAACCCGGGTGTAGCCCCAATAAGCGATAAAATCTCTACTTCATTTCTTCTGGTGGTCATACGCATACCCATGATGACCAAAATCAAAATGAACGATGTTCCGAGTAAAAATCCGGCAAAAATTCCCCCTCCAAGACGGATGTAATAACTGATCTGGCGCAGTCTTGCCACAACGTCGGTTAAGCTCTCTTCACCCCCGAGGCTTGCCGTAAAACCAACCTCATCGACAATTGATTCATTCTTAAGTTCGGTAATCATCCCTTCAGCATATGAAAGATCATTCAGTGTAAACTCTACGCTGGCAGGAAATATGGAAGGGGATACCAATTCAGTTAAGAGGGGATTTTCCGATGTGGCGTTTTTGTATATTTCCAATGCTTGTTCTTTTGAAACGTAAGTTACGTTTCTGATTTTTGAATCTGACTTCAACTTATTTATAAGGTCTTGGCTTTCCAGTTCCGTTGCCGTGTCAGTTAAAAAAGCTATGATTTGAGGCCTTGTTTCAAAATATCTGATTACCTGATTCGAAGAATATACAAAAATCAGAAGTATAGTTGTCACAAAAAAAGTTATCATCAGAACAAAGAGAGCCGATAACGCCTGAAAAGGGGTTCTTCGAATATTATTTAATGCTGTTTTAACGTGTATATTTGCCATATTTATTTTTTTACCGGCTCAACGGATTCGATTATTTTATTCTCATCTGATTTTACACTTTTATTATCTTCAGTCTTCTTTTTCGAATCAAATGTTAAGACTCCTTTGTCCAACTTAATCACCCGCTTCTTATGTTTTTCAATAATTCCCTGATGATGGGTAGCAATAATTATCGTTTTTCCTTCTTTATTAATTTTCTCAAAAAGGTCAATTATTCCCTCTGCCGTATCCCAATCAAGATTTCCGGTTGGTTCGTCTGCCAAAACCACCTTCGGATTAACAACCAACGCTCTTGCAAGGGAAACCCTTTGAAGCTCTCCGCCGGATAATTGTGACGGGAAAAAGTCTTCCCGGTTTTTGATGTCCACCAAACTTAAAACATGCGCAATCCTGTCTTTCCAATCTTTTTCCGGTACTTTTGAGACCGCAAGAGCAATTTCTACATTTTCCCATAAAGTTTTTTCCGGTATAACTTTAAAATCCTGAAAAACAACTCCGATTTTTTGACGCAAACCGGGAATGTCTTTGATTTTCAATTTCGAAAGATCCTGTCCATCAAAAATTACCTGACCTTTATCGGGGAGGATCTCCTGAAGGATCAACCTCAAAAGAGTAGTTTTTCCGCTGCCGGATGGTCCTGTTATATAAACAAATTCACCGCTTTCTATACTGAGATTTATGCTTTCCAGAGCTCTTACTTTACCGAAACTTTTAGTGACATTTTTAAATTCAAACATAAGTCTTAATGCATCTTAAGAGTAGCAAAATTCGAACCCGACGACAAACCCGAAAAACATTTTTAGCCACGAAAATTCAGTTTCTTTTTACCCTTAACTTCGGAAAAGCGGGTGGTTCTCCGGGGAAAATTCATGAAGAATTCTTTCATTCAACCACTTTTATTTTACCAACATCCATCAGCCAACCTGCAGATTTTGCAGAAATTGTCTCACCCCAGACTGTAACTTTCTTATCTATAAACACATCCAAATCAATCACAGTTGAAGTCAAATAAACATATTTTTCCTCACCCATATCACGATCAAGGTAGTGAGTGCCTTCTCCTTTGATGCCCCCGGACTTGAGAACCCCCTCGGCAGAATCTCTGAACGTGGACTCATCCGTTACTCCCGCTTCAGTCACCTGCTTTTTATCGTCTACAACTACATCACCGCCGGATTTTGATATGCTTGATTTAGCCTGGGTTCCCGACAAAAACCAACCCGTTGCCACACCTGCCAAAACAACAACTAAAGAACCCAGAATCAAAGAAAGTGTCTTTTTTATATTTTTTTTCGGCATCACTTCCTTAACCAATGGTTTTTCAGCTGGAACTTGAGCCTCGGGGTGAACTTCCGGAGTCAGAAGGGAATCTGTTTTTACAACTTCTTGGGGTTTCGTTTTTTCGTCCATACAAATAAGTTCTATTTCAATATATCACAAGCGAAATTTAAATGAAAATACTGAAATTACGTTTAGTAAAAAGTAAAGGGATCGCCTAAAAAAATACGGACTTACCTTATACGGGGTAAAGGGTGTACGCATGTTGCACCCTAAGGGTGTAAGGCTATAATCCCAGCTCAGCTTCGATAAATTTATCAATTTCACCATCCAGAACTTTATCGGGGTCGGAAGTTTCAACGTTAGTACGAAGATCTTTCACCATTTTATACGGATGAAGTACATACGAACGGATTTGGTTTCCCCATGAAGCCGGCCGATATTCTCCTTTGAGTTTTTCCACTTGGTTTTTTTCCTCTTCCTGTTTCCGAATCCAAAGCAGCGCACGGAGATGTTCCAGAGCAAATTTCCGGTTTTGTTCCTGAAAACGTTCTGTCTGAGAGGTTACCACTATTCCTGACGGAATATGCTTCAATCTTACTGCAGTCGAAACCTTCTGAACATTTTGACCACCCTGAGTTGAAGCGCGGTAGAATTGCCAATCAAGATCTTCCTCTTTTATCTGAATATCCGGAAGGTCGGTTTCTTCCAGTTCGGGAAGCACTTCGACCAGTGCAAATGAAGTTTGTCTCAAATTGTCCGCATTGAAAGGGGATTGGCGGACCAGTCTGTGGGTGCCGGCTTCATTTTTAAGATATCCGTAGGCATACTTCCCTTCAATTTTTACTGAAACACTTTTTAACCCGGCTTCCTCACCTTCGCTTACCGACAAAACAATCGTATTCCATTTTCTTATTTCACAAAAACGAAGATACATCCTATATAACATGCTTGCCCAATCCATAGCCTCTGTTCCTCCCTGACCGGCATGGATTGAAATTATCGCGCTACGCTTGTCAAAGGGCTCGGACAGAAGCAGTTCAACCTTAAGCTTATCCAACATACGTTTGGTGTCCGAAACGCTTTTTTCCATATCATCGCTTAGGGAATTTTGCTTGGCCAAATCGGAAAGAAGCGTGATATTAGACTCAATTTCTTTGAATCTTTGAATTTCATCATTCAGGTCGGAAAGCTCCTGCATTACTTTTCTTGCTGATTCCTGGTTATTCCAAAATTCAGGATCAGTTGATTTCCCTTCCAAAATATGAAGATCTTCCTCTTGCTTCGCCAAATTGTAATTCTTCCTGATATTCTCAAAAGAGGCTACTAACTCATCAACTTTTTCTTTAATAGTGATCATAACGTTGTTAGTATATTAAATTATCCAAAAATGATAAAGAATTCATGGTTTACAAATGAGGTCGGTAAATTTTTCAGCTTCTTTCTGGGAAAGTTTTGTATAAACCGAATACACCTGATCGGCGCTGACCGGATTTTTTGAATCCAAGGACGTGCCGGAATTTTGTGTTCCCAAAACTTTAACAAAACGGCTCCGTCCGATATCCAAAATAGTTGATATTGGTTTCGGAGCGCTTTCGATTCCTAATACTTCCGTAAATATTGTGCGACCATATAGCATAAATAATCCCTCAACTCCAACCGCGAGAATGAATCCCCAAAACAAGAATGCAATCGTTTGTTTTCCCATACTCCAATTGACATACAAAAACCTGATCCTCGCAAAAGTGAAAACAATCATAAACAATAGAAGAATTAATACTCCCACCAGCCAATAAGTCGCATCAATATTAAAAGATCCAACCTTAAAAGATGTAACGGTTTTATTAAGTAGAACCAGAATTTTCTGCCACATACTCCAAGCCTAATTTTATCACAGCTACAAATAAAGATAATTACTTTTGAAGATTTCAAAAAATCTCATTATCCTTTACGAACCGAAAGGAGTTCAACTTCGAAGATTAAAGTTGCATTCGAAGGAATATCGGGAGGAGACCCGGCTTCTCCGTATCCCAAATCAGGCGGGATGGTCAACTTTCTTTTTCCGCCCACTTTCATTCCGTTAACACCCTGATCCCAACCCTGAATAACTCTTCCTTGGCCCAGGGGAAAATCAAAAGGTTTCTGCCTTTCATACGACGAATCAAATACGGTTCCGTCCGTCAGAGTTCCTTTGTAATTCACAGTTACCAAATCTCCGGATTTTGCTTCCTCACCCGAACCAACCACAAGATCTTCAATTTGAAGATCGGCCGATTGAGTTGTATTTTGCGAATCGTTATTCATATTGAATTCAGGAATAGGGTTTTCAACTTTACCTTTCCCATTAATTAAATACGCAAAAAGCCCTCCTGTCAAAAGCAAAAAAAATCCTAATATGATCGCTGCGTTTTTCAAATCAAAAGCGATTTTTGTATTTTTCAAATCTTCTTCAACCATAATTTCATTAAATCCAAAAAGTCTCCGGCATCAAGTGCAACTCTTATTTTATACATCAGATTATTATAAAAATAAATATTATGAATCGTTGCCAGGCGTGATCCCAGAATCTCATCAGACGTTAATAGGTGGTTAATATAAGCTTTCGAGAAGGTTTTACAGGTATAACAGGAACAGCTTGAGCTCACAGGTTTTTTATCATTTCTAAAGGAAGAATTCTTTATATTTATTCTGAATTTGTTTTCTACGGAACCGCCATCCTCCGGGAATATAAACAAAAGACCTGTTCTTGCCATTCGGGTTACTGAACTATTGTCGAAAATGTCCACTCCCCTCTTGACAGCCTCAAAAACTCCTTCCGGTCCCCCACCCAGCCCGAGCGCGTGGAGTGGTTTGTCATCCGGAATATTTCCTGCAATAGTATCGAGGGATTTTGCAGTTATTTTCGGATCGGAGCCTATGGTCTCGTCCCCTATTGCAATTCCGGGAAATCCCATTCTTATTATAAATTTTAAACATTCGTTTCTTAATTTTTTATCAAGTTGACCTTGAATTATTCCGAAAAGCGCCTGATACTTTCCGTATTTACTCTTCTTCCTTGATTTTTCCCAAAAACGAAACGATTGCTCTTCCCACTTCAAAGATCTTTTAAAAGCCTCAGCGTTTTCCTTTTTTGTGTACTCATAACCCATCGGCTGGTCCAATGACATAATAATATCTGCTCCCAATACGCTTTGAATTTTCATTGACAGTTCGGGGGTTAAAAAATGTTTTGATCCATCAATGTGCGAATAAAAATACATACCAAAGTCTGAAATTTTTGATTTTGGCTTCACTCTTACTTTCCTGTTCCATAAAAAAGACACTTGATATCCGCCGCTATCGGTTATTGCCGGACCGTTCCAACCCATAAACGGCGCAAAACCGCCAAAATTCTCTATCGTTTCTATACCGGGTTTGAGATATAAATGATAGGCATTTCCCAGAACCACCTGTGTTTTAATGTTTTTCAAATCAACAGGGTCAAGGGACTTTACTGTAGCTTTTGTTCCGACTGGAGAAAAAGCCGGTGTTTCAATATCACCGTGCGGGGTTTTTATTACACCCCCTCTTGCAAAACTTTTTTTGTCAAATTTCTTAACCTTAAATTCAAAATCCATGTGGTGATTATATCAATTTGTGCTACAAGTTTCGAAGTAGGGCAATTCCACCGTAGATCCCGCTGTACTCTCCAAGCGATGACTTACGAAGGAAGGGAAGTTTTGGAAACTTTCTGTTGAGTTTTTCCATTTCGGTTCGCACTTGATTCAAATCAAAATAATCGGATGAAGAAACTCCTCCGCCCAAAATAATTATATCCGGAGACCAAAAGACTGTTACGTTTGTTAAACCCACTGCTGTCTTTTTTACAATATCTTTCCAGACCCGTTTCTCCGTCAAACTTTCAGCATCTTTTTTATAAATTCGTTTGATTGAACTGCCGGAAATCAAATCTTCTAATGTGGCAATTCTTTTTCCGCTTTTTCCCAGACTTAAACTTTGGCTTAGACTTAGACTGATAATCTGTGACCCTGGTTCGAATCCGAAAGATTTTTCATCAATCTTGCCGTTAACAATTCTCGCCCCTCCGACGCCGGTGCTGATAGTAATATATGCAGCAATTCTGAACCCCTTTCCTGCTCCGTAAACTGCTTCACCCAAAGCAGCAAGAGCTGCATCGTTCTCAAGAAAAACTTCTGATCCAAGCTGCTTTTCCAAGCTGCTTTTTAACTTGAAACCCTCCCATCCGTGAAGATTCGGACTTTTGAAAATCGTATTTCTATCTTTATCAAAAACTCCCGCAATTCCTCCGACTGTTTTATAAATCTTTTGTTCACCGACAAATTCCAATATTCTGTCCAAGCCATCAACTGCCGATTCCGGAGTGTTTATGATTTTTGAAGATACCAACTTCAGCGACTCATTAACAAGTCCCAGCCGTATATGCGTTCCTCCTATGTCAAAGACAAGATACATAAATTAAAGATATAAAGATATTAAGATACTTGGGTATTAAGAAATAATTTCTCCTAATATCCTAATATCCCATCACCTAATATCTTCCCCTATTTTATTGGGTAGCAAGCTTTGCAGATTCCCAACTCCTCAAGCTTCTCAAGATAATCAACTACAGTGATGACATACTCTGCATGACTCCAGGTAAGAGGTGTTGCCGAAAGCGATTCGCCCGTATATGCATTTACCTGTTCAGGTAATACCCCGGAGGCAAGCGCTCTTTTGGCAACCCAGGTAAAATCTTTTACTATTTCAGGAAGTTCCGACTCGCTTTTTACAAACTCTAATTTATACTGCGTTGACCAAAGTGTTGTGATTATCCAAGGATTACCCGGAATATTGCCGCCCGGATTATGATAAATATCACCCTCAAATCGCGCGATTCCGCCGATATTCGTATTCAGAGACAGCCTTTTTTTCATCACCTCATGGGCTTTCACCAGAAGTGGGTCGTCAAACGGCAGCACCTTATATCTGTAAAGACCATAAAAACTAGAGACATCAATAGTTTCATCA
Organism: Patescibacteria group bacterium; assembly: GCA_035291665.1. Lineage (GTDB taxonomy): Bacteria > Patescibacteriota > Microgenomatia > UBA8517 > UBA8517 > DATDRP01. The sequence continues at coordinate 49,643 of DATDRP010000002.1, forward strand.
ATTAAACCGCCGTCAAGCGACCGCTGTTTATAAAAATAATTATTCTTTTGATCATATAAATGCTTCAATATTCCGTTTTTGATTGTTTCCGCAGCATTTTTATATTTCTCTTTATGACTTGTTTTTCCCAACATTTCTGCAAATTTTGATGCCTTTTCCAACGCCCCGTAAACGGTCGAGGAAGTAAAAGTTGAAATTCCGTATTTCATTTCCCAAAGATCATAGCTCGGTTTCGGAAGGCCTGTAATACTATCAGTATAATAAGTCATAAAATCAGCTGAAATTTTTATAAGGTCATTGTATACACTTTCAATAAATTCCAGGTCTTTTGAAAGTTCGTAATATTTCCAAAGCGCAAGAATAATCAATGCTGTTCCATCTTCCTGGATTGGAAGATGCGGTTTTCCATCACTGACCCATGCGTGCCACGAACTCCCCAGCGATTTATCGGGTCTGTATTTTTGTAAAAAATATCCTTCAGGAGATATAACGTCACGGCAAAATTCAAAAAACCTCCTCGAAGCGTTAAAATCACCGGCTTTTGCAAGGGCTAAAGCTGAAATTGCTCCGTCGCGAGGCCAGATATAAGAATAGGTATCCCTTCCATAAAACAGCATATCCGAATCGCAGGATGCCAGGATTGCGCCGTTATCAGCAACATGCGTGCGAATAAAAAGAAGCGATTTGTTAAATAAATTTATTATTTCATCGCTTAGGGAATAAAAAGAGAAGTTTTGATTTTTTACCCACGCACGCCAATAATTTTGCGTTGAACGCAATATGTAAGAAGGGGTTTTTTTTAATACCAGAAGATTCAGGCTTTTTACATCGCTAATTGATTTACCGACAGTCATAAAATAACAAACGGATTGACTTTTTTTCGGAGGAATCTCAAAAGACATTGAAATAACGGAGTCCACTTGTCCATGTTCAATTGGATTTTTTGAAAGGATTCCATCCTCTGCGTCTTTAAAAGTGCCCTCTTTTCCTTCCAAACCAAGTATTCCGACGCTGTAATCGTCAAACTTATCCTTATCCGTGACCAGATTTATCAAAAAAACACGTCTTCCCTTGTAATGAATAATAACCTCGTCAAAAGGATCATAATATGCGGTATCGCCTGTGTGGGTTTGCGAAATGTTGAACTGTTGATTAAAAAATATCTTTACGCTTCTTTTAACATCGTATAGGTTTATTATTTCTATATCGCGGACAAACACATTTTTCTCATTGTAAACAACATCTTTAAAAATAAGCTTTATCCCCAAGTCTTTGCTTTCAGCCGTTATGACCGATGACATCGTGTCGTTCTCATATTCGACAACTACACCGAATTTTCCGCCATCCAGCCAATGCAAAGCCCCATCCACAAATATTCCTATTTTGTGAGTCTGATATTCGTCAATGTGATTTTCCAAACCCGGATAATGAAAGTATAAGTCTTTCACCTGACCAAAACGGTCATAACCGATAAGCATATTTCCGTTTCCCAGGCAGGCGTATTTAGGCATATTTTTTGTGATCTATTTTTTTCTTGTTAATTCTCAGCTTCAGATCAGAAAGTGCGTTCATGTAGCTTATGAATGCATCATACGGACTTTCATATGGATTAAAATATTTGTGAACATCACCGTCTGAATACCATTTCGTACACATGTAATAGAAATGGTCTGAAGTTTGAAGCCGCCTCCAATCGTCGACAATTTTTTGATCACCGGAATTAAGAACTTTACCTTCCAGTGAATATATGCTTTGGAGAGCACTCGACTGAATATTATTACCGATCCAGGCAGACAAATCCCGCTCTGTATCCGCCCAGGTTATAACGTCCGGTACATCGATAATATCCCTAACCGGATATTTTTTAACCGCCTCCGTCGGGGTAACAAAATTATTATCCGGATTTTTCAATACTTCGCCCGGAAAATGGCGTAAAAATTCAAAAATTCCCTTATCTTCCCATTGATGTTCGCCAAAAGTCTCATAATCCATAAATAAATTAATAACTTCCGCATTTCCATTGTGTTCATTTACCCAACCGGAGAATTTATCTGCTGTCAGAGGCCAGCTTTTCCAGCTTTTTTCGGAAAATCTGAAAGCGATATCGTCCGATAACTTGTAATTCTTAAGAAGTAATTTTATTACCGGTTTATTATATTTTTTTATTGTCTGTCCGATATTCGGTTCATAAATAAAATTCGGACTTCTCCACCCCAGTATGCGATCCCAACCTTCAGCCAATATTGCTTTGTAGCCTTTCCTGTGAGCCCACCAGGCAAGAGAATTGGTATATGCAAGTTCGGTGTTGCGAAAGACTGCCGGTTCAAACTTAAATAATTTTTTAATTAATTTCCTGTGAAGATTTACCTGATTTTCAAATTCGGTGAGTGAATAAAAATAGGCAAGCGAGTGATAATATGTTTCGGATAAAAGTTCCACCCTGCCGGTGGCAACCAGCTCCTGGAATGACTCCAAAACCTGGGGATAGTGTTCCTGGATTTGTTCCAAAAAAACTCCCGAAAAAGAATAACTGACTTTGAAATCTTTGTGCTTTTTCAGAAGTTCCAAAATTACTTTATTCGCAGGAAGATAGCTCTTATCGGAAACTTTAGTAAGTATTCTTTTATTATTAAGATCGGTATCCGAATTATCGTTAAAATATTCGTGATCTTTGCCAATATCAAAAATCCGATATTTTTTTATTCTTAACGGCTGGTGAACCTGAAAATATAAACAAATGGATGGCATAATATTAAAATCAAAAATTAAAAATATTGTTTGGTTCTTGAATTTTGATTATTGGTCATTATCAGAATTAATAGATCTTCGTTGTGTTATATTAATTTGAGTAGTCCATTAATCATCTGATTAGTTGCTGGTAAATTCCCACCATGTCATCTGCAGATTTATCCCAAGTCAGATTCATAAGTTCTTTGACACTTTCGTTTCTTAAATCTTTCGGCAGGGAATCGTATTTCAAAACTGCAATAATTTTATTGGCTAATTCTTCAACATCCCAATAATCAACTTTGAGAGAGTTTTTCAGTACTTCTGATACTCCTGATTGTTTTGAAATGATAACCGGCGTTCGGTTCTTTACCGATTCCAACGCCGTAATGCCAAAAGGTTCGGAAACAGACGGCATTACAAAAACATCTGCCGCTTGGTAAATCTGATTTTTTTCATCACCCCGGATAAACCCGGTAAATATATATTTATCTATTACTCCAAGTCTGGCCGCTTCGGACATCATGTAGCCTTGCATATCACCCGATCCGGTCACAACAAATGTCGCTTTGGGGTAATAATCGGAAACAATTTTTGACGCCCGGACAAAATAATCAGGACCTTTCTGAAGCGTAATCCGTCCGAGGAATAAAACCAGTTTATAGCCTAACTTTTTAAGTTCCGTCAGGGATTGGGAGACGTTCGGCATCGAAGCGTCGTCAACACCATTGTAAACCACATGAACTTTATTCGGATCCACGCCATATTTTTCCTGAAGCGTATTTTTCATGAATCCCCCCACTGGAACAATCACATCGGCATTATCAAACCCGTATTTTTCGACTTCATAAACGTACATATTCGGATTATTCCCACCCGTCCTATCAAATTCAGTAGAATGAATATGTGCAACAACCGGTTTTTTCATTATGCTTTTTGCAACAATCCCCGCCGGATAGGTCAGCCAATCGTGCATATGAATAATATCGCTGTTGGTTTTTTGGGCAATCGATTTTATATTTCGGGCATACTCAAAAACCTTCGCAAGGAATTCTTTTTGGGAGAACTTACTTCCCTTGCTGCCGAATAATTTTTTCCATTCGGGATATGTTGTATAAGTGCTTTGGAGAGATTTAAGAATGTCGGTTTCTTTCGTATCGGCAAAAATTACATTCATAAAATCCGCTTTGACATTCATCTTATACGGGAGGACAAAATTAATATTGACACCTTTTTTTGAAAGAGCTTTAGCAAGACCGTAACAAGCCTCTCCCAAACCGCCGCTATTAAAAGGCGGAAGTTCCCAACCCACCATTAATATATTCATATTTTTAAGTATAAAAAAACTAATCAATCAAATTACTTATGTAAAGTTTTATTTTTTAGATTGATTTTGTTACTTTTTTCAACTCCCGAAAACGAATAAATTGTGCTTAAAAGTAGTTTAAAATTTATCCTCTGAATTCAGTATCAATTAAGATTTCTGCTATTGCAATAGCTAATGACTCTCAGCGGTACATTAATGTACCGGTTTATCTTTAAGGAAGTTCAATGAAACTGGATGGTGAGGCTATTTTGAGTTCGGACATATCATATCCCAAAAAATTAATGTCAAAGGAGAAATCAATATACTTTTTATCAGACCCGAAAGCTTTCGCCATGGTTTTTCCTTTAATTTTCGAAATTTCCCGATTTTTTTGTTTTATCCATATATCAAATTCTTTAAGTTCATCAAAACCCGTTTGGTGAGTATCTTTGAATGAGATTTTGTAATGATAATTTTGTTCTCCTTCAATTACATCTTTGGGCAGCGATCCTGCATATAAAAGGTTTGACGGCTGTAATAGTTGGGACAGGTTATCGGTCAACTTATCAATCCCGGTTGCCTCGCTAACGTTGTTAAGATCAATCTTCACATAATCTTTCAAAAATTCTTTGTTAACCAAACCTTCATCAAAAAATTTAGTTATTTTCCAATATAAATCTCCGTTAAAGCTGATTACATCCAAGACAACTTCTTTATCGGTATTTTTGTTCCAGTTAATTGTGGAGCTAAAACGTAGATCGTCAGACTTTTCATATACGCCTGCGATATCAATACTGTGTTCCTGAGTCATGATATCAGTTGGAATATTCATATATTCTAAATCTACAAATTTACTATTAACATTTTCTGGATCAACAAAATCTAACTTCAATGTGCCTTTGAAAGAATAAATATCATGCTTTAAAAAATTATTAAATGCGTTTTTTAGGATAAACTCCGGAGAATTATATATTTTCAGATACGAATAAAAGTAAAATCCCATGAGCGTAAGAGTTATCACACCCATAATGATTACAATTTTTTTAAAATTGTTACGAAGAAAGTTTTTCAGGATAAATAAATTATCAGGTTTCAGAGTTTTTGGAATCTTTTTCGGATTAGGAATAATTTCGGGTTTATTGTTTTCTTCCATTTTGGCTAATAAGTTTGTAATCGAAACCTTTTCCGTCAGCTGAAGGAACTATTTCAAATTTATCGCCGGGTCTTATTTTATTTTCAATGATTGCCTTTCCGACAACATCACCAATCTCAAGATCCACCAACCTTCGAATAGATCTTGCACCGAATGTCGGATCAAAACCGATTTTAACAAGCGCCTGACAAACTTCATCATTCACTAATAAATGGACGTTTCGTTTCAGAAGATTTGCTCCAAAATCAGTCAGAATCAACTTCGCAACCTTTACCAAATTATCAAAACTCAGCGGTTCATATACAACTACGCCGTCAAAACGGTTCAGAAGCTCAGGAGAAAATATTTTATCCTGAAGGATCTTATTGACCACTTTATCCTGTAAATCAGTTATACCGGGTTCTTTGTTGACCAAGTCCCGGATGAATTCGGCACCGGCATTGGAAGTGGCAATGATAAAAAGATGCCTGCAGTTGATGCGGTTACCGAATGCATCCGTGAAAAAACCTTCATCAAGTATGGAGAGAAATAAATTTATAATATTACTTGTTGCTTTTTCAAATTCATCCAGAAGAAGCAGTGATGCCGGCTTATTTTTTATTAATGTTGCAAGTCTTCCGGGAATATTTTTGTTGACCGAACCGATCAACCTCTCAAAGCCTTCACTTCCTGCAAATTCAGCCATATCGAAACGAAGAATTGCATCAGTGCTGCCAAAATAGACATTTGAGAGAACTTTTGCTGTTTCTGTTTTCCCGACACCCGTCGGACCCAAAAAAAGGAAAGATCCGATCGGCTTTGATTCTTTCGCACCACCCACATTTCTGGCACGCAGACTTTTTGAAATCAAACTGACAGCTGCATTTTGATTAATTAGTCGTTCATGAATTGTTTCTTCAAGGTTTGAAAGTCTCGACTTATCCTCGGATGTCAGTGCCGAAAATTTGACTCCCGTCTTTTCCGTTAAAACCGCTTCGGCGTCTTCATAGGTTACTGTTCCACCTCCTTTTTGATCACGGTAGTTAACAACTGCGTCCATCAGCTCAATTGCTTTCTCCGGAAAAGGTGTTTCCGTAATATACCTATCGCTCTCATCAAGTATTTTTCTGATTGCGGGTAGACTCACGGTTACCTTTGAGGTGTGTTCCCAGTTTTTTGCCACTTCAATCATAATTTCAAGAGCCAGCTCCTTGGAGGGCGGGGTCACTTCTATATTTTCAAAATACTTTCTCAACCTCATATTTGGAGCTATAAACCTTTCATACTCAACCGGAGTAGTAGGAACAATGATTTTGAGATTCTTTTTTTCCAAATATTCTTCAAAAACATCCGTAAAATCATATCCTTCAACCTCCGGATTGGTCAACCTTTGGATATCTCTGATCATTAATATAATATTTCCGGCTGCTGCGGTTTCATGAAATACATAGGCCAGATTTGTTTTTTTAGAGTTGAGATCAGACGATCCCGACAATAGAAAATTGTAGTCAAATTCCAAGACGCGTTTGAAGCTTGCTTTTACACCCAGTTCGCCCGTCATTGATTTCTGAGCAAATTCCAAAACAACTGTTTTCTTACCGACTCCGGGTTGTCCGAGAAGGATTATACTGCTGCCACCCGATATCACACGCTCCATTCGCTCTACAACTTCATCTCTTCCGATCAACCGATGGGCAAATGACTTGGCTTCGCTTAAATCAATTGAATATTGCGATAAAATAGGAATATAACCAAAGAGAAGGTCCAGTCCGATACCCGGTCGGCCGAATTTTTCCGTTTCACCCATATCAGACAAATCTTTCTTGATGCCGTCCCACCATCTTGCTGTTTGGAGTAAATCATCCGGAGTCAAATGGAGCGACCTTAAAGCATCTTCATTCCAAGTTTCCTCATCAACTAATTTTTGAATAAGTTCTTCAAAATTTTTTATTCTTGATAAACCACCCGATAATCCGTCCTTGAATACCGTAATTTGCTCAAACTCATTTTGTGAAATATTCAAGTGATTCAGGAAGAATTTACCGGCATCACTTTCAAAAACTGCTTCAAAGAGTTTGGTTCCGCTTTTGAGTTTTTGATTGATATTTTGGATAAACAGAATCGGTTTATTCTTATACCTCGTATATGCCGAAAGTCCGATTGGCGGAAGCAATAACCAAATCAATACTCCCAATCCGCCTCCGAGAAATACAAAAACCAAAACAACTGATCCGGCAACAAATAATAAACCCCGAACCACCGCACCAATTCCTCTTGAAATAAGATCGAAAGTAAAATTTTCAAAGGCGCGGCTTATGGAAAATCCGGGTTTATTATCGTACGCAACCAGCCGCTTCCAGGGTGAAAATAGGGTTGATATAAGAAGAGGAAGCGAAAAATAATGCTCAATATATTTGACGGAATAGATCCACCTTCGTATATAAAATAAAAGTCCATCCGTATAATGCCAACGAATAAAATCCATAGTTAATTAAGATATCAAAGCCGGATTAAAATTTCCCCGACGTTTCGTCCGCGATAATGAAAAAATAGTACAACAACCCACCCATACATGCATATTTCATGATACCACAAGCAAGGCTGACTTGAGCTTTTTTCTGATGTTTACTGGGAAGATTGTTATTGTTAAATTAGGATTAATGAAATGAAGGTTACAAATGAAATTACTCAAGCCGATTTGCTTCGTACAGTGCAACAACAAAAAGAGATTCACTCCACCCAAGTGGGGTGTTTTGGTTATATTCATAAGAATTTGAAAAATAGAGTTCAGGTATACCATCGGGGGTATCCAAAACAATCAAATCCTTGATAAGCTCAGCTGCTTTTTCTTTCATACCCAGCCGTTCATAAATTATTGCCAGCCATGCAAGACCAAAAGTCCATTCGGCTTCTTCACTGACGCTATCCTTATTTTTATTATAGTAGCGGTCGCCTTTATACCGGATGACTCCCCGATCGCGCATCAAATGATATTCAACATTTTTAAGTATCATTTCTTTTTGCTCCTCGTTTACAACATCATATGGCCAAATTAATGAAAGCTGCGCCAAATCCGTAAACTTTTTTTGCGATTCTCGGGGAAGAAGAAGTTTCAATGCGTCTTCACCTTTTTTGATAAGCCACCTTGGGACTTCAACTCTCGGATGTTTCAAGATTGACTTAAGTCCTGCAACACATGCGCCTACAGAAGACGAATGAATTTCTTCATCTTCCTCCCACATACCGGAATCGGGGTCTTTATAATATTCGATTGATGCGAGGTACTTTATTAATTTGTTGACTATCCGTATATGATCCTCCGTTTTTAAAATTGAACGTTTTTGATTTGTTTCAAGTTCTCCAATCCTGAATAAAATACAACCGACGGCATCATTCTGTTTGTTCCCCCACTCTTCCCAAAATTCATCAAAAGTGTCGGGGTCAAAACGTGCGTGAATATAACCAGAGCTATATTGGGGTTTTTGCTTTATTGCGTCATCAATTTTATGCTCGTGTTTGATCAGAAGTTTTAATATTGCATGGTAGGTTTTTTCTACGGTTTCCCAATCGCCTATCACTTCAAAAGCTATAGTTTCATAAAAATTATCCCTCAGCCAAGACTTGTCGTATCCTGTTCCCACCCCTTTGGACGAAGCCAAAAAAAGACCTGATTTTGTTTGAAGATTTTTCAGGATTTTTATATGCTTTTTGATTAAATCATCGTAAGTCAATCTTGCCATAAATTATAAATATTATATTATTAATAATCATAATAAGGGAGTCCCAGTGAGATAGCCTTCGTCATCTCACGGGATCCTATGAGATGCTCCGATTAATCCGGAACCATCTCTTAGGGGGGTGATATAAATATGGCAGGTTATTTTGGACACATCGAAGACTTAACATTAAAGAATTCGTTTTTCAGACAGGTTGTGTTCACCGGCAAGCATACGCAATTGGTTCTTATGAGCCTTAAACCGGGAGAAGAAATCGGAGCTGAGGTTCACACCGGACTTGATCAATTTTTCAGATTCGAAAAAGGATCCGGAAAGGTGGTTATTGAAGAAACCGAATATTTGGTTAAAGACGGCGACGTTGTTATTGTCCCCGGGGGAAGTCTGCATAACATTATTAATACATCAGACAAAGATGAATTGAAGCTATATACTCTCTATTCACCGCCCAATCATCCAGAAAGAACTATCCATAAGACTAAGGATGAAGCAGTGGAAGCAGAAAAGTCGGAGCACCACTAACCGAGTTTGTTTTTGATAACTAAGTTCTTAAACAAACAGCGTTCGCATCCGGTTTTACTAATCCTGATAAAATTTTTAAAGGGGTAAAATCCGGGAGTAAGTTTTTTTGTATCAAAGAGAATTTGGATTACGTTCTTTTCAGAAAGCGGGATACTACCGCTGCGGGAGGCTTGTATTGGAATATCAAAATTCTTCATCATGCTTAAAAATGGTTCGTATAATAAATCCTTTTTGGCACATCTTCCGCTATACGTCCATAAACAAGGAGGCGTCGAATAAAATATATTGGAATTTTCTTTAACCATAAAAAATTAACTGAATTCTACCACGCCTGCTGCTTCAATACACAAATGTCAGATATTTTATCAATTTTTATTATTATGATAGAATCGGATTTGCTTTAGATATGGATAAATATAAGTGGATTAAAGAAGTATTAAACACCCAAAAAGAAAATAATTTATATATTAATTTCCGGGAAATCCAATCTTCAATGGGTTCTTCACTGAAAGTGGACGGTAAAATAGTTATAAATCTTTGTGCTAATAATTATCTTGGTTTAGCGTCTGATGAAAGACTGAAAAAAGCTGCCGTTGATGCAATAAAAAAGTTCGGTATAGGTCCGGCTGCAGTCCGGACGATTGCGGGAACCACGCTCCTTCATAATGAATTGGAAAGGAAACTGGCAAAATTCAAAAAGTCTCAAGATGTCATTACTTTCCAATCGGGATTCGTTGCCAATATGGCAGTAATACCAATCCTGGTATCGGAAAACGATGTAATTTATTCAGATGAACTGAATCACGCATCAATAATAGACGGCTGTAAACTCAGTAAAGCCGAGGTCATTCGGTATAAACATTTGGATACAAAAGATTTGGAAAATAAGATAAAAAACCGAAAATTAAAAACCGACACCAGGCAACTAATAATAACCGATGGAGTATTTTCGATGGATGGTGATATTGCACCACTTCCGGAAATTGTAAAAGTAGCTAGAAAATACAATGCTTATACATTTGTGGATGATGCGCACGGTGAAGGAGTCCTCGGAAATAACGGCCGCGGAATTGTGGACCATTTCAATTTACACGGACAGGTTGATGTTGAAATCGGAACTCTTTCCAAAGCATTCGGAGTAGTAGGGGGTTTTGCCAGCGGTAAAAAAATCATAATTGATCTTTTACGTCAAAAAGCAAGACCCTTCTTATTTTCTTCCGCCCTTACTATTCCTGACACGGCTGCGGCGATAGCCGCAGTTGATATTCTCACAAAATCAGGAAGTCTTGTCAAAAAACTTTGGAGCAACTCGGATTATTTCAAGTCTCAAATGAAAAACAACGGTTTTGACATCGGAACAAGTGCTACGCCAATTACTCCTGTCATGCTGGGAGATGAAAAACTGGCAAAAAACTTTGCAAAGAAACTCTTCGAAAACGGCATTTTTGCAACTCCGATAACTTATCCGACGGTTGCGTTGGGAAAAGCCAGAATCAGAGTAATGATTAGCGCCTCCCATTCCAAAAAGGAACTTGATAAAGCTGTTAAAGAATTTGAAAAGGTGGGAAGAGATTTAAATGTAATTTAACCTTCTAGCTATGAAAAGTAACCAAGACAAACAAATCCTTGTGACCGGGGCGAATGGTGAAATCGGACACGGACTTTTAACTGAGCTTCACAAAAAAGGTTACCTTATCGTTGCTATAGATATTAATGCGTTAGACAGGCGGCTCTACCCTTTCATTAAAAAGTTCCATAAAGTAAATATCACATCATCAATAACACTTGAGAAAATCTTTCAGAAATATAATTTCTCATCAATATTTCACCTTGCTGCAGTTCTTTCAACAGGCGGAGAAAAAAATCCGGAGCTCGCCCATACGGTTAACGTAGAGGGAACTTTCAACCTATTGTCTCTCGCAAACAAATACGCACGAAGAAATAATCAGGTAATAAAATTTATTTATCCTTCCACAATTGCAGTATACGGAATGGGCAGTATTAAAGCAAAAAATCAATCTATAAAAGTAAAAGAAAACGAATATCTTAAACCAATCACTATGTATGGTATTAATAAGCTATATTGCGAAAATCTCGGTAATTACTTTTCAACTTATTACTCACAGCTTAATGCTAAAAATTTATTCATCGATTTCCGGAGCGTGAGATTTCCGGGAATCATCAGTGCCGATACGATTCCGTCAGGAGGAACAAGTGATTACGGACCCGAAATGCTGCATCATGCAGCAAAAGGACTTACGTACAAATGTTTTGTACGCCCGGACACGACTATGCCTTTCATGGTGATGTCAGACGCCGTAAAAGCATTAATTCAATTGAATGAAGCAGATATTAAATCACTAAAAACCAAAATTTATAATTTAACCTCATTTTCCGTAAGTGCAAGCGATTTTGAAAAAATAATAAAAAAATATTTTTCATCTTTCGTGATAGATTATTTTGTTGATCAAAAAAGACAGCATATTGTCGACTCCTGGCCAAAAGATATGAATGACTCCAGTGCGAGAAAGGATTGGGGTTGGAAACCAAGATTTAATTTTGAAAAATCCTTCAAGGAATACCTCATCCCCGCGATAATGAAGAAGTATATGGAAATATAACGCTTCTTATTGAGTAATTATCATCCGGAACCAATAGCCTCCACTCTTTTATCAATTGCATTTAAGCCTTGCTTTTGGCAACATTAACAAAAGGGGTTTTAAATGAAAACTAAATTACCGAAATTACCCGATCTTTCACAAAATAATTTTATTAAACACTTTTCACTTTCAAACAAGCTTGTCGCTATTATTTTTGCAGTCTCAACATTGGCACTGGTTTCCCTTTTGTACCTGACTTTTCAAAAATCACTTAAAGTCCAAAAGGAATTGGGAAATTTGGGAAAGGAAAAATCCGATTTGACAACTTCTTTGGAGCAAAGCCAAAAAGCCTTAGCTGAATTGGAAAATCAGGATCAATATAAAATTAATAAAGATCTCGAAAAAGAAATATTAAACATTCAAAATACATACAAAAAGGCAGTTGATGTATACGAAGACCTATTGGACTTGAAAACCAAGACCAAAGATACAGAAAAATTGGACGACTCTTTGGCAAAAGTATTCACACTCCTATCCAAAAGGGATTATGAATCAGCCGAAAGCGAGCTTGCTTCTTTGAGTACTGAGATAAAAAAGCAGGAAGATGCAATTGCATCAACTTTTAAAATACCCGAAAATGTTCCGGCGTCCAATACTCCCCCAGGTTCGGGTTATTCAAGACAATCTGTCACAACCGATGCGGGAACGTTTCTTGTTTCCATGGTTGCAGCGAACCTTTCTTCAACTAAAGTGATAGTTGATACAGCTTCCGATTCCAACTGTTCAGACAATTGTCCTGTATTGTCATTGGCGGAATATATTTCAAGAAATGGAGCTTTTGCGGGAATAAACGGGTCGTATTTTTGTCCTGCAAGCTATCCATCTTGTGCCGGAAAAACCAATTCGTTTGATCTTTTAGTCATGAATTACAAAAAAACATATTTTAATTCGGATAACAACGTCTATAGCAGCAATCCCGCCGTAATTTTCGGCGACGGCTATGTTCGCTTCGTTTCATCTGCATCAGAATGGGGACGCGACACTTCACCGTACGGAGTTCTATCCAATTACCCACTGCTTTTGATGAATAGCGAAATCAAATTCAGCGGCGGCGGAGACGACAAATCAGTTGCCAAAGGTGGTCGAAGTTTCGTTGCCAACAAAGGCGGCACCATTTATATCGGAGTTGTTTTTTCGGCAACGATCGCAGAATCTGCAAAAGCCATGAAGTCGCTTGGTTTTGAAAATGCACTTAACCTGGACGATGGCGGTTCAACTGCACTCTGGAGCGGAGGCTACAAAGCAGGACCTGGCAGAAATATTCCAAATGCAATTTTGTTTGTGGGAAAGTAGAAATATAAAACTTCAAAAAATTTCATTATGAGGAATATTTTAAAAACAGTCTCTCCCAATCAACATCCAGTTTTTTAATTTGTTTTTCAATATTTTTCAACGCCATGGCCAATTGGGGTTTTAAGTGAAAGTCCGGGGTGTTATTGACTTCCGCCCATTGAAGCCATAACTGACGCCGTCTGTTATCTAAACCTTGTTTCACAAATTGGAATTGGACATGTTTACTCAAAGTGTTAAATTCGGGAAATGTCGCCAAATATTCGGGTTCATATTCTCCGAGATCAACAGCTTTTTGGAGCGTCATGAACTGCTTAACCCGCGGTCTTCCGCCTTTTATTTGTTCACCTTTTTCCATTCCTTCAAATGCCATATTTAAGGGTATTTTACAACTATATTATTACTTTACATAATGTGCCGGGATATTCTATTTCATTTCCTCCGAAACTTCTTTTAAATCTTGTAAACCCTTTCCAGGATTTTAATGGATATCGCTCATCATAAATTCCTTCAAAATCGAATATCTTTTTTCCCTCTTTTTTTGCAGATTTAATCGCATCCCAGGCAACGAGCGTAGGAGTATAAGATTTTTTACCCTTATTGGTTGAAGCGGCATACATATAGTATGATATTTCCTTTGTGCTGACCCTGAGGATTGCAGACATCCAACCACCGTCATCTTCAACAAAGTGAACCGAAGCATCTTTACCAAAAGATTTCGCCAGAGCGACAATTTCTTTTTTCTGACTGATAAACATACCCCTATTAAGAGCGCACCTCTGCCAAAAATCCGCAAACTTGTCAAAATTATTATTACTTTTCACTTTTAACTTTTCGCTTTGTACTTTTCGGATATTGTATCTTGTCTTATGGTGCATCTCTTTCAAAAGCAGTTCTTCCGACTTTCCCAAATCAAGTTCCAGAGTTTTACTGGGTAGAAATGGTGAATTATTTTCTTTAAACCCCGATTTTATCAATTCATTAAACTGTATTTGGCTGCTCGGTTCAACATAAACTGTGGAAAGTTTAAAATTTTTTTCCAAAAAATGAATTAACGAATTCACGTTTAACGAAGTCGGTCTTTGGATTTTTATAAACTTCCAAAATAAAACTCTTTTTACATGAATTTTAATACCATCAACCGTTTCCAACTCCCAACCAAGTTTCTTCAGATATTCGCCATATTTGTTGTTTTGTCTTAGATCGGCCAACATTAATCAAAATAATATCATGATGGTGCCTGCGGGCATAGTCCGCTAAAATCCCCTCGTTAAATACGTTTTGAAAAATATCCTCCTTCAAGTATGTATATTTTTTTAATATAATTATTCGAACATGAACCAACTTGTGGCAATACTTTTACTATCAACTCTCGGGAGCATACTCGGGCTTGTGGGTGGAATAATTTTCTTGGCCACAAAAGGACTTGCAATAAAGCTTCGTCGTTATGCCGTTCCTTTCGCAGCCGGTGTGATTCTCTCTGCGACTTTTCTGGAACTTATCCCTGAATCGGTGGAGGCAATAGGTGAAAAGAGCTTTGTTTATATTCTATTTGCTTTTCTCGGATCGTTTTTATTCGAACAGTATTTCGCTACCATGCACCATCACGAAGGTAGAATATCGTCTCTTAACAATTCTATACCGTTAGTTTTATTCGGCGACACGATCCATAATTTTATCGACGGAGTTACAATTGCTTCAGCCTATCTGACAAATCCATTTTTCGGGTTGACAGTCGCACTGGCGACATTTTTACATGAAGTTCCCCATGAAATAGGTGATTTTGGAATACTTTTATCTGCCGGTTGGAAAAAATCACACGCACTTCTGGCAAATTTATTTTCCGCATTTGCAACATTTGTCGGATCTGTAGTAGTCTACCTGTTCCTTCGCGATTTCAAAGATGTAATTGGGGTCCTTATTTCAATTTCGGCCGGTATATTTTTGTTTTTGGGAGCAACAGATTTCTTACCCGAAGTGGGATCGGTTGCTAACCGGAAGAATAACAGGAAAGAAATATTAGTTGTTATACTGGGTGTATTGGCAATCTTCTTTTTGATTCGTTTGACCTCGTAACGCTTTCATAAAAAAGGTTATATTTGATCAATCAGTTTTTTATTATCATTCCTCGTATTGTTAACCAAAGAACTTACCGGCCAGAATTCAATTTTTGAACTTTCAATCGGACGTAATAATTTCAAAATAAATTCCAAAGGTGTATCCTTATCCAGGTATTTTTCTTCATCTTTCTCGTTCAAAATCACAGGCATCCGATTGTGAACCTCCGCAACTTTATCGTTTGGGGCAGTTGTAATTATTGAATAGGAAAAACTTTCATGACCTTCAGCATCTTTCCAAATATCGTAAATTCCGGCAAAAGAAAAGACGTCGGTTTTTTTAAGTCTAATAAAAAAGGGAAAACTCTCTTCTTTATCCTCAAGTACCATTTTCTTCCATTCAAAAAAGCCCGTACTCGGCACCAAACATCGTTGTGATCTGATTGGTTTCCTGAAAGCTGGTTTTTGTTCTATGTCTTCACATCTGGCGTTTATCATTTTGTATCCGATTTTCGGATCCTTAGACCAGAAAGGAACCAATCCCCATTTCATCAATACAATTTTGTTGGGAGAATTTTTTACCACTACCGGATTAATTGTACCGGGAGAAATATTGTAGGATTCGTCAAATTTTGGCGGTGAATCCAATAACCCAAACCTTTTTTTGTATTTGGTAGTTGTTGCCAGAGTATATCTTCCGCACATATCAAGTCACATTATACAGAACATTTCCAATGAGTTGAATTTACTTAACAGCCCGGTTTACTGCCGGTTTGGTAAAAAATAAAAACCGGCTTCTCCCGAAAATCAGAAATTCTATAAATTTCTTTCAGGTGATGATCTTTCATCTGGGCATCGGAAACAGTCAGCTCATCGCCGATGATTATTTGGTCTAGGCAAGAATCGGGTCCCCAGTCGATATTACGGACTTCAATATTTCCGAACTTATATTCATATATTTGCGGTTCGGCAGCATAATAATTATTCCGATAAACCTGATCGACCTCATGTTGATAAACATCTGAAGGATATTCAAGAAAATACAAAAGTTCGATATAATTTCTCGGGTTTCGGGAGTTATCAAGTAAAAAACGTTTGTTGGGATTTTTTTTGATAAACTCGGCAACCTGGTCATATCCCCAATTCCAGGCAATTGCTCTTTCCTGAGGGAATAAAACAAAATAGCTACGGTAAAGATTCAAAAGCGAATAGGCAGTGAGTGTCGAAAACAAAATAACATTTGCGATTCTCCCGAATTTTTGAATGAAAAAATCAATTCCAAACCCGATAACCAATATTAAAGGGAATAAAAACGGCAGCGCTCTTTGAATTGATATAAACCTTCCGGATAAAACAGCCGGAATTATGGTAACAATAAATAAAAAAACGATGAATTTATTTTCAAGCTTTTTGAAATTCCGAAACAAGAGATACAATCCGGTAAAAAATGGAATTACCATCCAGTTATACAAAACCGATATTTGCGGAATGGTATGCTGCAGGTCGATATCGGGTAAAAGAAAGAATAATGTTTTTGGTGAAAAATAAATAAGAGTTTGAAGGATGATATTTTCAACAATTCCCGAACCTCCAGGATCAAAAAAATTCAAGTTTTTTACCCAAAAAGCCGGTGATCCGATAATCGAAAGATACGGAATAAAAATAAGTATGGTTATAAATAATGAAATAAGAAAATACTTTCGGTTTACTTTTGCCAAAAATCTTTTTCCAAAAAGAATCAGGTAAAAAAATAAATAAATTATAAATAGGTATTTTTGCGTGTGCGCAGTGTAAGCGGATAATGCCAAAATGGGTAGGGCAAGAATTATCTTTTTGGGATTCTTCAAAGCCAAATAGGAAAAATAAATTCCGACGATATTCAATAAATATGCAAAGGTCGTTTCATATCCAAGTCTTGCATTAAATATGAGCCAGGGGCTTACCGAGTAAAAAAAACATACTACAAAAATTGATAACCTATTTTTTAGTATTTTTGACTTTTCGAGAAATAAATATAAAAAACCAGAGCTCAAAAGCGCCGAGGCGGATGACATGAGCCTGGTTACTATGATGCCTGATCCGAAAAATTTCATAGTAAAAGCGGCTAGGTAAATAAAAAGGGGCGGGGTGTATGAACCGAAAAGTCTGAAAAGGACCGGGTGGGGCATTCCGTATTCGTCGTTGCCGGTTTTCAATATCGAGATGGCATTATAAGAAACAGTCGCTTCGTCAACATATACTCCGCCGGGGGTATCACCGATTTTGAATGTATAAACCAATAATGCAAACGAAATAATAACGATCAAAATTACCCAGCTTTTAAGTCTGCTCATAATTATTTTTTAAATTGTAGTATTTTCACTACTCCTAAAAATGCAAAGAGATTTATAAACGGAAATAAAAGAACCGGTCCTGCCAAACCATTAACTCCCAAAATACTGATTATGAATAAGCTGATAATAAATAGCACTTTAATTAATTTCTGTTTGAAAATAGTGAATTGGTAGAGTCCGATAAGAGTGAATGGTAATAAGACCAGCGAAAAATAATCGGGGAAATATTCGTTAATATCAAGCATGGAGAAAAAATTTTCCTCATACTTGTACAAAATCAGGGTCTCTTTTTTATTTTCCAGGTAATAGCCAAGTTTTGTAAGTTTAACCGGGTAATAACGCATTCTTTTGATTTGGGTGTCAATTTGTACAGGAGTATATTCGTAAGCGTTTTTGATATCCGTTGATTTTATTTGATAAACGGTAAGCGCTGCATAAAGAAGAACTAAAAAAGTTTCGACGGCTTTCGGAACGATCGTTGTTTTAGGATTTTGTATTAAAAAACTTCCCCAACTTGCAAGTAACAAAAATAAAATAAAAATTCCAAGGATAAGAAATATAATTTGATAATCATAACGAGATCCTGTCCTCAACCAATTATTAAAGAACATCAATAAACCAATAATCAATAGAACTTTTATGGGTTTAAATATTTTCATTTGTGTTGCCTACCAATTGTAACTTGAAGTGGCATGTTTAATGAATATGCTCTCATTTGTAAAATAAATTACACACGTAACTAACCTCTTGAGTGGGTAGAGTATAATAATAACACGATGAGATACGCTGCCTTTGTACTCACATCGGTTTTTTTATTAATCAATTCAAGTGTCACCGTAACAGCAAGTGTACGAAACCGAATCCGTGCCGGAGCTGAAAGCGGTGAGGGTGGAAACGCAAGCGTTAACGTCAGCATCCAAAACAACCTCGAAAACGATAGCAGTAATACCGGTTCCCAAAATTCCGGAAGCACAAAAATTGATATAAGCCAAGAAGGAACCGGAACTTCATCAGTATCTGTTAATGGTAAGGAGTGGAAGGTGGAAGGTCCCGGTGAAATTCATGTTAATGAGGTTACCCAAAATCCAAAACCAACTCAAAATCCAAACCCCACACCAACACTTAGTCCAACAACAACTCCCGAACCGACGCCGGAAATCCCCGAAGAGATTGATGAAGAATCTGATAAAGAAGAAAATATATTGGAAAATTTAATTAATGCTATAAAACAATTCTTTAATAAACTTTTTTCCCGGAAATAACTAATAACTTCTGAGGCCGGGGGTTGAATTCATTCGAATATCGGGTAATTTATCCCAACTGGGGAGAGCGACAACGCTGAAATATTTATCATAAAGGGTACCGCATTTACAACCTATATTTTCTTAATTCTCCAAATTCCAATCTTGGTGGTTCACCTGAATAGAAATTTTCATCACTTAAGAGGATTTTTCTAATAACTAATTCTAGACATCTGAGAAAATTCTGGTGTCCACAAATTAAGATTTTATTTTCCTGTCTTTTTTTAACCTTTTCTAAAAATTTTTTAGCCCTGTTGTAAACTTGCAATGTAGATTCGCCATCGGGGGGAATCCATTCGGTTTTCGGTTTACCACTAGCCACTATACTTTCAGGGATTTTTCCATCACTATTAACCGAGTTAGTGAGTAAACCTAAATCTCTTTCTAAAGTTAAAGGATCCACAACAACTTCCGGTTTTTCTTTAAGAGTATTAAGATATGGCTCGATTGTTTGTAATGTACGTTGTAAAGGACTAACAATAAGCAAATCAAACTGATAGTTTAACAAAATATTTGCCAATTCCCTCGCTTGCAACAGTCCCTTTTCTGACAAAGGAGTGTCGGTACGTGACCCATTTATTCCCAGTTCACTATCCTTAGTAGAACAATGCCTTAGTAAATATAGTGTTTTGGTCATTTTATTCTGGTAACTGCGGATAATGACATTTTTTTGTAATGATATCCAAATTGGCAATCCTTTAACTAAAAATTATTAGTGCAGGGATTTTCTTGTTGTTTTCCATTACAGCAATAATCGAAATTATCACCTTTCCGATATTTATTCCAGTAACTGTCTAACCATTGTTTATCATAAACTGCATAAGGACTCGCAAGTACGCCACAGGCACAAGGAATATTATCAAGTATATAACCGTTCGGACAAACTTTAGCAACTGAGTCCATGCAACTCTGTTTATTCGAGGTGTTGACCAAATTATCACAAACCTTGGCTTTGCATTGGTTAGTGTCGGCTGTGAGATTGCAAATCTTCAAAGCCTGAGTGAATGTGTTGTTCGAATTTGCGTAATGCATTCCGGCAAATTCATAACAATCAGAAGGTGCCTTTCGAATCAGACAGTTTACTACTTCTTTGTTAAAAAGTGTGGGCCCAGCTATTATTAAAAGCCTGACTACCAGAAACGAAATAACAATCAACATTATTAAGAAAGTAACACACACACTTTTTTTGAAACTAATATATCTCTTGAATAACTTGCCAAATAAATATATTAATAAGGTTAAGAATGTAGATACAACTAATAGCCCGATTAGATATATTCCATACCCCAAAATGAATTGAGATATAAGCGGACTGCATGACCAAGGATAAGCACCACAGTAAGTTAACTCCTCTTGAATAGGGATACCAGATATCTGTACACTTGCCACTTATTAAATACAACAAGGATAGAGAGCCTTCAGCAATAATTTGTCATTGATAAACTCATGAAGAAGAAATTCTGCAATAATTATTCCATCTGCGGATAATGGCACTTATTGAAACGACAGTCTAATTTGGATCCTCACAGAAATTAGATCATATATTTACCTTGTTCAGCTTTTTTCGTCAACTGTAATGCTTTTTGTTCTCTTATTCCTGGTTCGATAGTTATTTCATTTGGATGAGCTTTTAAATAATCTTTAATCGTGTAATTTAATGGATTGTAACTTAACGGATAGGATTTGGCATTTATACACCAATGAAAATCAGATATTCCTGACCATAAGGCTATATCGAATCCCAAAATAGTGGGTTCAAAAAACGAATACAATGAATATCCTTTTAAATTTCCTGTATCCAGTGCCCTTTGAGCTTCTCTTATTGAAACTACTTGGTCCTGATTGGTCAAGTCAAATGTTTCTCTTTCACGATTATAACCTCGACTTATGATTACATTATCTTTTACAATAAAGGAAACGTAAGGATAAATTTTAAAGTTATCCATAATTTCCTCGGCATATTCAAATAATTTATCAAAAATTGTTTTGTTGTTACCAACCATATTTTTCTTTTGCCTTTTTGAATAATTTAATACCCTGTTCACGTAAAATTCCACGCTTAATTTTTATAAAACCGGGATTTTCTTTTTCAAAATCATTTATAGTATAAGGATGATTGTGAAAATATTCTGGAAAATCTTGGTAACCAACCGAAAAGACAATTCTGCCAATTCGATGCCACAGCGCAGTATCAAAGCAGGCCAAACATGGCTCACAGGTTGTAAATAATTCGTACTCTTTACCGAAAATTAAATTATTCAGACTTAATGATTTACAAGCTTTACTAAATGCTTCCATCTCTCCATGAGTGGTTATATCACCAAAAAGATTAACTCTGTAGTTGTATCCTTTACTTATTATTATTCCATTTTTTACAACCGCAGCACAAAAAGGGTAAGCATTGTTCTTTTCCATTTTTAAATAACCGTATTCGATTAATTCTTTTATTATTTGTTCATCCGTCATATAGATAAATAGTAATTTAAAAACGTGTTAGCGCAATCTAATTTGAATAATGACATTTTTTTGTAATGTTATCTAAACAGGTAATCTCATATAGACTATTTTTCACTATACGAATCGTCCATTATTCCACCGCTCGTTTAATTTTAGCCATTTGACAAATTCCTTATACATTTTACCGAATAAATTTTTAGAGTAGGTAAAGTTAAATGTATTTTTCAACACATGCATCCTCCTGTTCCATTCGGGAATATATTTATCTCTTTCTTCAATAGATATTTTTCCATTACTGTAACTATTAAATGCGTTTTCCCAGCGGGGAATAGAAACGAATGTAATTTTGTCAGCATCATAAAGTAATTTATCTTCTAATGTATTTTGTTCTTGACCAAATGAGTGATTACTAATTATTTCAACAATTTGAGAAGTGTTAGTTTCACTTAATCCTAATTTTTTTAGTTCCTTACTTATATGCTGAGTCTCCTGTGAATCACCCTTATAGACATCATGCCACCAAGCTGCTATTTCAAGTAGATTTGTCTGTAGAGATAAATTTTCGTGCTGGATTATGTCAAAAATAATATCAACAACTTCTTTATAGTGTTCCAAAGTATGATAAATATCGTATGGGGAATTTTTTAATTTTTCTTTGGCTTTAGCAATTGCTTCAGAATAGAAATTAATTGTTGTCATAACTCAGCTTAGCGACCAAACATTCCATGACTTATAAAAGATGTAACTAAGGTATTTTTGAATATTAGCATTTTGTTCCCAGCATTCGGTAGGCCCGGAATGTCCGCGTTTGCTACTCTTTCCGTGGGTAGTGGCACTTCTTGAAATGCTAGCATATAGGGATCCACATATAGCTAGTTGTTACCTTACTTCGCTAGCTCCCTCATCCTTTTTAGGATAGCATCTATTTGATCTGGAGGCAAAGGAGGCGGTTGAATCTCAAACTTCTTTTTCGGAGCGTCATATCCTTTCCATTTTCCTACTAAACTGATACTATTTAGGGCGATACCGTCACTCTCTTTAGGTTTCTCGATTATCTGCCTAAGTCTTCTCACTAGGAACTCGTCTGATAAGCTTCCACTATTGATAATATCCTCAATTTCTTGGTTTATGTTAGCATTTGTTAGCAATCTATGAGCAGTTACCCTAAGGCTTCCATAGGACTGATTAGGGTAAGCTTCTTTTGCAGCCCGCACCCCATTCCCGCCATTATTAATGAATGCTTTTATAAAAACTCTTTCCCTCGGTTTCAACATATAAATTACAGGGAGAGATCAGGAGAAGGGAGTTGCTTTATTTTATCAGATTGATTTACTTATTTTCTTCCAAACAGGAGTAAGAACCGCTACGACAAGCGAAGCTGCAAAGTAAACAACCAGAGAGAAACCAACCGTTAGCATAAAAGCATACCACTCCTGCATTTGAAGATAAGAAACGAGTAAAAAGATGGGGCGGTAATAGGCTACTTCGTAACCCCCTTCGGGAAGGACGGCTCTTTCTCGAAGGAAAGGTAATGAGAAAATGAC
>DATDRP010000003.1:0-296530 GCA_035291665.1 Patescibacteria group bacterium
GCTGATGCAATACTTCTTAACGCATCCGATGCAGCCGGAGGAATTGATATTAACTTCGGAACAGGTGATCTTGATATAGACGGAACAGGAGCTGGAAGCGACTTTACTCTTGATGCCGGAGGGATCTTCTCCATTGATGGAGTCGGAGCAAGTAATGTTACAGCAACTTCAGGAAACTTGACATTGTCAACTGCAACAACCGGGAATGTCATTATTAATGCAGCGCAGGCACTGGACATAGATGCAGCAGGAGCCATAACAATTAATAACTCCGGATCAGGAAACGACATAACAATCTCTTCGATCGACGACCTTGTCCTTGATTCAGCCAATGATACATCATCGGTACTTTTCTCCGACTATGTTGATTGTGAATACCTTTACACAGGAACTTCCGGAGTCCTCTCCTGTGGAACAGCAGTACCTGCAACAACGGCTGATATCTACTGGACCCAGAATGATGCGACAGGTGTACTTTACCCAAAGAATGCAACCGTTGACCTCTTGGTCGGAAGCGATGCCACAGCAACTGCAAAGTTCAGAGTAGATGCAACAACGGGAGTCATTAATGTCGGCGGAGGAGGAACAGCTGCCTACAACTACTTTAGTAATGGAGCGTTTTCAAATGTCGATATCGCCGAAGGTGCCGGAGATCTCTTTATCGAAGACGAATTGGAAGTAAATGGTGCGACAAGATTTGATGGGAGCGTAGATACTCAATTGAGTGGCACGGAATATGTCAATATCAGCAACACAGATTTCACTAACACAGGATTATTAATGCTAACTGCTACAAATACTGTTACAAATAACGACGATCAGTCCGCTATTAATATTTCCTACAGTAATATCGACGATCTGAACGCAGAGGCATTATATGGAATAAAAATAATGATGGATAATAAAGAGGCTTCTGCAGCCGATTCCGTTTACGGGATGATGATACGAAACGATAACACTTCTACTGCCGACCTTGATGCCGGACTATACATCAACAATGCAGATGCGGCTCAGGCAATCACCGACGGAATTTTGATCGCGGGAACTTCAACGGGATTGATAACAGATGCAATTGATGTATCTGATGCTGAGATAGGAAATGCACTTAACATGGGTGCTAACTTTGCAAAATTTGATAATATCAGGATGTTTGAGGGAACTACAGATATTTTAACTTTTGAAAATACAGCCGGGAATGATCTTCTTAATTTAACAGTAGAGAGCAATTACGGTAATGCAACTGCATCAGGAAGCCTTGCAAGTAATACCGGTATTATAGGGATAAACTCAGATGCATCCGCAAATAACGTCCTTTCTTACGGAGCATCTTCTGCGGTTGTAGCCGGAGATGCAACAGGAAACCTTTACTGGGGACAGGATATTCTTTGTGACGCTGATCAAACCAACTGCGGTTGGGCAACTGCAGGAGAATTTACCAACTACTGGCAGTTGGATGGAACAAACCAGACACTCTCTCCATACAATGAAACTCTTGATGTTCTCATAGGCGATACGGCAACAGCAACTGCCGAATTTGCTTTCAGGAATCTGGCAGGAGGAACTCCAACATTTACATTGGGAGGCGGAGCTGCTGCAGTTATTGATACTGTTTCAAATGACAACCTGACAATCGCTCCTCAAGGAACCGGAGACCTGATACTTGATCCAACCGGTGTAGCAGACATTCTCATAGGAAGTGCTGATATCACAAGCATTATTCTTGATTCAGATGCTTTCTCGATTGATGCTGATGCCGGAGCATCAAATATCACCTTAACCTCAGACGGAGCCAATGATGATTTAACAATCGCTCTTGCCGGTAATACCGATTCATCACTCTTCCTTTCATCAACTGGAACTGCTGCTGATGCATTAACAATATCTACAACTCAGGGTGGAATTGACATAACAGCAGCAGGAAATCTGGCAGGAGAGGATCTTGATATCACAACAACGGGTACAACAACCGAATTAAGATTAACTTCCGCATCAACCGAACTCGATGCTATAGCTTTAAGCTCAGCAGGCGGAATAACTCTTGATGCGGTAACCGCCCTTTCAATAGATGTTACCAATGCGGGAGGTGCCTCAAATATAAGCGTTGCTGCCGATGCAGATGCAGAAGATCTGACAATTGAAACCACGGGATCAGCGGGAGATCTCATCCTTAATTCAGCCGATACCTTAACACTAAATGTAGCAAATGCAACTTCAATTATATTTTCGGATTATATAACTGATGCCAACGCGGTCCTATACACTGACACCAACGGAGTTGTAACAAGAGTCGTAGAAGATGAAACAGGTGATCTTTGTCTTCTTTCAGGTTCCGGTGCATCCGGTGTTCCCTCTTGGCAAGCTTGTCCCGGAGGAACAAACTACTGGCAATTAGGAACTGATGCTAAGGAATTGGCTCCATATAATCTGACACTGGATACAATGTTTGGAGGAATCGCATCAGCATCAGCGCAACTTCGAATTGCAGGAATTGAGACAGCTGCCGGAAATATACTTGACATAACAAGCGACACCATAACAAGCGGGACTGTTCTTGATTTAACAAATACCACATTAGTTGACGGAAAACTTCTTAATGTCCAATCAACATCAACCGCGCTAACAACAGGCAACCTTGGACTCTTTGATTGGAGTCCCAGTGTTTGGGCAACGGCATCAGGAGATCTTTTCAAAATAAACTTGGGTCAATATGGAGATACAACAGGGAACCTATTTGCAATATATGATAACAGTACAGAGCTCTTCTCTGTAGATTCAGCTAAGATAACTTCAAATCTTCCCCATGAATTTACAGGACAGGGCGATGTTTCATTCTCATATGATGCCAATTTCGTAAACCAAGGCATATCGCAAATTGAAAGCAACGCACCATTCTCGATCGTAGTCGGCGAAAGCAATGAGAATAACGATCTGACCTTAAAAACCTACGGTACCGGTGATGTCATTGTCAATCCTACCGGTACAGGAGAGCTTGTCGTCTCAGCAGCCGACCCGACATTAATCCTTGATACAACAACAACCACCGATACGGATTACTGGGCAGGAGTCGTTGAAGATGCCGGCGGAGATGACGATGACACATTCCAGATCGGTGACGGTACAACCCCCGGATCAAACACTTTCTTAACCATAAATACAAATGGTGAAACAACATTAAACGGAGTCTCAGGAGCAACGACCGGGTTAACCATAACCGACACTGATTATACAAATGCAATGTCAATTGCTGATAACAACATTACAGGGACCACCTATTCATTGGTGGGTACAACAGGCAATATTAACTTCATGCCGAGTAATGATGTGGATGATTATCTTTACATGAATACCGCCGCTGATGTCCCCGGTCTCTTCTGGGAAGGCATCGCCGGTACCGACCCCGGTATCTACGTGACCGGTACCGAACTTGGATATCGTGACGAAACCGACGCCTGGGTCTCCTTCGATTCCCTGGCCACCGGTGCAACCAACTATTGGCAAATAAATGAAGGAGCGCTTTCTCCTTTCTCATTGACCGCTGACATACTTCTTGGAGGAATCGCATCAAGTTCAGCCAAGATAGATCTGTCCGGATCATTAACCAGGGGGCGAGCGGTTGCAATCTTCAACCAAACTGAATCACAAGACATACTCTCAGCATCCGCATCCGGCTCTACTAGAATGTCACTTGATAATGACGGAGACCTTTTCCTTTACCATACAGACGGAACATCTTATCTTTCATTGGGACATGACGGAACAAATGCCAACATCACGACAAATGTTGGTGATATTAATATAGGAACAGGCGGTGGAGATTTAACTCTCGGCGTTAACGGAGGCGCCTCTGTCGGATTACTCTTTGACGAAACCGATCAAATTTATGCAACAGCCGGAGAAACAATTTCAATTTCTGATGTCTTAACCATACTTCCGGACGTTGCCGATACTAATACTTACGACATAGGCTCAACTACTGGAGAATGGGATGCTCTCTTTTTGGGAAGCGGTGAAGGAGCTTACTTTGGTGCAGGACAAGAATTCATGGTTGCCTATGACCAGGCTACCGACACCGCTTTTGAAATAACAGACGGAACAAACCTCTTCCTCGGAATAAACGACAACGGTTCCAATGGAGATATTCTTCTCTCCGATAATGCCTACCTCAACTGGGGCGGAGCAACTTACGGGACGACCGGATACGGTGTAAGGGATAATAACGGAAGAATGGAATTCAAACACGAAAGTGAGTCATGGACGGAATTCGGAAGCGGTGTGGCATCGAATTACTGGCAGTTAGGGACAAATGGCCTTGCTCCATATATTCTACCTTTAGATACATATTTCGGAGGAATCGCAACAGCATCAGCACAACTGAGAATCGCAGGTATTGAGACAACTGACGGGAACATCCTGGATATCAACTCTGATACAATAACGACCGGGTCAATAATCGATATCGACAATACAACGCTTACCACAGGATGGGGGTTTGATCTTCAATCAACATCAACCGCATTGACAGGAGTTGGGGGCCTCGCCAAATTCGATTGGTCGCCATCCGCCTGGGCAACTTCATCGGCCGATTTAGTTAAAATTAATCTTGGTCAGTTTGGTGATATGACAGGAAACTTATTCGCAATTTATGATAATTCAACTGAACTTTTCAGTGTTGATACGGCAAAGATCACATCTGCAATCCCCCACGAATTTACAGCTACCGGAAACGTTTCAGTTGCTTATGATATGACCTTCACCAACCAAACAGCTGCAACCATCGACAGCTACGGCCCGTTGACAATAAGAGCCGGCGAAAGTTTTGAAAACAATAATCTGACTCTTAAAACCTGGGGTACAGGAGATATCATTATTGACAATGATGGTTCTTCAACCGGAATCATTACGGATACAGGAGATGTTGTCTTAGGTGCAACTGATGCGACAAATATCGGCGGGTCCGGACTTTTGGCATATGGCGCAGTCTGTGCTGATGACACAGTTGACTCGGCCGATGATTGTATCGATGCAGCAAGAACTGCCGGAACGGTATACGGAATAACTTCACAGTTTGATATTGATGATATTGCTGAAAATTTCCCTACAATGGACGAATCAATTGATACCGGTGATATTGTATCTCTGGACTACCAGGCAATTCCGGATGGAGCCGGAGATAATTATGAGGGTGAATTTGTTAAAAAAGCCGTAAATGGAGATAGAAATCAGATTCTTGGAGCAATCTCACAAAGAGCGGGAGTCCTTCTGGGAGGATTCAATCAGGATAATGATCCAAGATCTGTAAAAGAAGCTAAAGTTGCACTGGCTGGCCGTATTCCGGTCAAGGTCAATTCTCAAAACGGGAATATTAACCCCGGCGATCCTATCACAATCAGTTCAGTTGCGGGAGTCGGTGCAAAAGCAACCTCAGCCGGTTATCTTGTTGGTGTCGCCCTCGGAAAATATGAAAATACTGATCCATCAGAAACGGGTACTGTTATGGTATTTATCAATAGGACATGGTTTGATCCAGCTATCGCATTCGATCAAAATGGTTATGTCAGGTTTGCTGCTGATGAGCTGAATCCTGGTTACCAGAATCTGACTGACACAAACGGCAATTTGGTTAATAAGCTCTCTGTAATTGACCTTTTGGTTTCGGATTTCAAGGTTGCTGTTGCACAAGTTACGGAAACGCTGACTGCCAGGGAGATTAATTCACAAAATATTGACACTCAGGATTTGAATTCGCAAAGTATATCAACTTCAGATATTGAAGTTACGGACTTGCTCACAGCTCAAAACATTCAGATTACAAATGCAACAATTTCAGGTGAGTTGACCGTCGGCACAATCCACGCCAATGAAATTATTGCCAATAGCGCAACGTTTACTGATACCGATACTGCCAAACTATTTGGTATGACTCGTGAAGATATCGAAAGCTTACTGCAGGAGGCAGAAATCAATAATAACCTGATCCAACAAACACAAAGTTGGATTGCTAATACCGCAACTGGTTCTGCAAGTTTTGCAGACATCGCAGTTGAAGATTTATTCGTAACCGGTACGGGAGCATTTGATAGTTTGTCGGTTACTAATGCAGTTACTTTCGGCAATGATCTTGTCATATCGCCAACCACCTACAACTTAGAACCGATAACAAGTATTGATACTTTGACGGCTCCCCTTTCCATTCAATCATCGGCTTCGCAGCCACTATATTTGATGGCAGGACTGGTAAAAATCAATACTAACGGAGATGTTGAAATAGCAGGAAATCTCTTTGTTGCAGGAAATGTGGAATCTAAAGGCTTAAAGCTCAAAGCTGATGGCTTACAAACTACAGAAGGAGAAAATCTTCTTAGTATTACTAGCGATAACGGAACGGAGATTGCGGGTATAAACGCTTCCGGCTCGGCACGCTTAACAGGAATCGAAGCCGGTTCAGCCCAATTTACAGATGTTCTGACTGGTACTATCGCAATTGAATCTGATCCAACAGCAACAACTAGCGCGCAACTTTCCGGGTTAACTTTGACAACAGAGGCCGTCGCCGGAAGTGCAACAATCACATCGGGTTATTCGGATATCACAATCGTAAACAGCAAAGTCAAGCCCGATTCACTCATTTTTGTCACACCCAAGACAAATACACAAAACCAAAATCTTTATCTTAAGAGTCAGGATGATGGTCATGTGGTAATAGGATTTGATGCACCAGCAGATATGGACGTCGAATTTAATTGGTGGCTTGTTGATCTAAATTAAGCACACAAATACAACAGATATGGCACAGATAAAACAAAATTTAATCAGAATTATTAATTAATAGTTTTTAATTTCTAATAAATTTTTAATTAAATAATGAATAAAAGAAATAAAAATTAGATAAATAAAAACTCAATAAAAATTGAAAACTGAAAATTAGAAATTTAAATAATGAACATCTATAAACAAAAAATAAGAGACTTCGACTTCGCTGATCCTGATTTTTCGTGGCTTCCCGCAGATTCCAATCTCATCGATAGATTGCACCTGACGAAGATGGAAAGAGACATACTAGATGGAATTGTCTATCAACATAATATCTCGAAAGTTCTGAGCCCGCAGATGCCTGATTTACTTAATGGATTCTATCGACTATCGCTTTCAGGTGCGGTTGCCGGAGTATTTTTATTCGTGTTTCTGATGATCTCCTACTACGTAAACGTCAACTACAACCTCGGTTTTACATTCTTAACTAATATGTTTGCTTAAATCTTATGATCAAAAGAATCATAAATATTTTACTTTTGAATTTAAAGTTTGAATTGATGTTTGTGAATTTGAATTTTGAATTTAAGAAGACACGAATCTTGAATCATAAATCATGAATCATTTATTTAGTATGAATATTAAATCATTTTTTAAAGGTATTCGAAGAGGAAGAAGAACAAGACTAATTGTAGCCATTACCGTCATCGCCATTGTCGCACCCCTTGTTGCCAATACCATTCTCCAAATGCCAAAGGAGGCTGAAGCTTCGTGGTATTCGGATTCCTGGGGATTTCGTAAGAAACTGACTATCGACTATACCAAAGTCTCGGGAGATCAAACTAACTTTCCGGTTTTAGTCAGTTTCACCGATGCCTCTCTTGCTAAAGCACAATCAGACGGAGACGACATACTCTTTACCGACTCAACCGGAACTGGTACCAAACTGGACCATGAAATTGAGAAGTTTGACCAATCTACCAATACCTTAGTGGCCTGGGTGGAAATCCCCTCCCTCTCCTCCAGTGTAAACACCATAATTTATATGTACTACGGCAATCAATCCATTACTTCTCAGCAAAACGTAAGTGGCGTCTGGGACGCTAATTATGTGGCGGTATATCATCTGCCCGAAAACTCCGGTCAGCATGCTGACTCAAAAGGGGTAAATAATACAAATTCAGTAACGGTGACACAGCAGGGAGCTAATATTGGTAAAGTCGATGGTGCAGATGAATTTAACGGCACCAGCGATGTGCTTACGGCTCTCGATCATAGTTCCCTGGATGTAGCGGGTGATATAACTCTTGAAGCATGGGTAAAATTGGATACATTACCTTCTCAAAGAGGTCCGGCCCAAGATGCCATGCTTATCCGGAAAGCTAACGCTATATCTCCTTTCAATCCCTATCAACTAAGAATTAAATCCTCAGGAAATGTGGATATGATCGGTTTTGACTTATATGACTCAAGTGATAATTTTATGGGTAATGTAGGTCAAACCGCATTGACCACAGGTAGCTGGTATTATGTTGCCGGTACAAGAAATGGTACCTCAACAAGTGTTTACCTTAACGGTGATGACGATACTAATGCTCCAACTAATAATTCGACTGCAATTGTAAACGGTAATAGTACTTTAAGAATCGGTGCCAGCAGTGGAACGGTTAGCAGAACCGATGGAATAATCGATGAGATCCGCATATCTTCCGATGACCGTTCCGCCGGATGGATCACTACTACCTTCAATACCATCAACTCTCCTTCTACCTTTTTCTCAAAAGGGATCGAAGAAAAAAGCCGTGGTCCTATCCTCTACTATTCTTTTGATGAAGGATACGGAACTTCAACCATTGCTGATTCGTCCCCCGGAGGAAATACGGGAACACTAGCAGGAGCAACCAAACCTACCTGGCAGACAGAAGATATGTGTGTTTCAGGAAAATGTTTATACTACAATGGCTCAACTTCCTCCGTCACCGTTTCCAATACTATTAATAACGTCCAATCTGTATCATTTTGGGTAAAACCAAAGACAAATGGGGAAACTCTTCTGGACCTTGACGGAGGAACTCATGCTCTGTCCGCTTCAGGTGGAACAATTTCCGCTACCGGTTTTTCTTCCCCCACTATTTACGTCAACGGTCAGGAGTCCAAGAACTTAACTGCAAACAACTGGCAGCACATTACCGTTACCACCGCCACCCGCTTTAATGCCTCATCAATTAAGATCGGTAACGTCTCCTCAGCTTACTTAAACGGCTTTGTGGATGAATTTAAAATCTATGATTACGTTAGAACTGCATCTCAAGTTAAATCTGACTATGCCGGCCGAGGTAGTGTTCAAGGTACTTCCGCTAGTTACGGTCCGGACAATATTTACCTCTCCCAAGGTCTTGTCGGATATTGGAAGATGGATGATGCAGGAGTTGATGCAGAAGGAGAAACTTCTACCGATTCATCAGGAAACAGCAATTCCGGAACGCTTTACGGGGATAACAATACCGGAGACAACGGTACCGGTATGGATTGTACCGCTAGCGGAAAATTAGGAACAGGATGTAACTTTGATGGAGTGGATGATTACTTTTCTGCATCAGACAATAATAGCTTGGACGCAAGCACTCAAATTACTGTTGCTGCTTGGGTATATGTTACTTCTTATGGCAGTATTAGTAGTTACCCAAGAATTATCATAAAATCTGGGGCATATGACCTACATATGTATACATATGTAGGAGGTGAAGGGAGATTAGAATGGGATATCCGTATACCTTCTGAAACCGATTTACAAACCGGAGCAACCAATGCCATACCTTTAACTACATGGACACATATAGCAGCAACTTATGACGGTACTGCTTCAAGAATATACATCAACGGTGTGGAGGTAGCAAAAAGGACAGATATATCAGGAAATTTAACAAATTCAGGTGCAGGATTAGGAATTGGCGCTACATCTACGGGAGCTGCTTCTTTTCCGGGGAAAATCGATGAAGCAAGAGTTTACAACCGCGCCCTTTCCCCAGGTGAAATCACCAATCTCTATAACTTCGCTCCGGGACCGGTGGGGTATTGGAAACTGGATGAAAATACGGGCCAGTCTGCAAATGATTCATCCGGCACCGGCAACAACGGTACTCTCGGAGTCAATTCATCGGCAGGGTCAGATGACCCTGCCTGGACTGATGGCAAATTCGGCAATGCCTTGAAATTTGATGGCACAGATGATTTTGTCACCACCGGGCTTACTTCTCCTGAATTAGGTGCCAATGATTACACCGTTGGTTTTTGGTTCAAAACCAATTCTACTGCCAATAACCGCAACTTCTTTGATGACTGGCAAAACAATGATCGTAGTTTGCTTATTCGGATTGCTGATGGATTTATCCAACAGTATGTCGGTAGTGGCACATCCACACTCACCGGCAACAACTCAGCTGCATTTACCGATACTGCCTCATGGCATTATTTAACCGCCACCCATATTGCTTCATCTCAAACTTTAAAATTATACCTTGATGGTGTCAAAGTTGATGAGGATACTTATACCGGAACACGGGGCGTCTCGACTCAAACGTTTCTCCTCGGAAAATCTCCCGTTGGTGATCCATTTGCCGGTCAAATGGATGACGTTAAAATCTACAACTATGCCCGTACTCCGGGTCAGATCATCGAAGACATGAATGCCGGACATCCGGCACCGGGTTCCCCTGTCGGGTCAGCTGTCGCTCACTGGCAATTCGATGAAGGATATTTAACCACTGCTAATGATTCAACTGATAATAATAATGATCTGACACTTAATTCTGCATCATGGACCAATTCCGGAAAATTCGGTAAAGCCTGGAACGGAACGGGAGGAAATATCCGGCTAAGTAAAACCACCGATTCCGACCTGGAGTTTTCTGCAACAGACAGTTTTACTCTTTCTACCTGGTTCAAATCTGACACTGTCGGAGTACCGGCTGCAGCTGAATATCTGATGGCAGACGGAGGTCCTGCCGGAAGTGCAGGTTATGCACTTTATATAAATACAAGCGGTTATGCATGTTTTGGTATAGATGATGACACTTCCTGGGGGCCGGATATCTCTTCCTGCAATACCACTAACGTTTACGATAACATCTGGCATCATTTAATTGCTGTCAGGGATGTAGCTTCGGACAAGACTTATCTTTATATCGACGGAGTACTTAAAGATTCGGATACCGACTCAACTTCAGCAACACTTGACGCCTCACCCACTTTTTACATCGGAGATATCGATACAGATAATGCTGCATCAGGTGAAGAGTTCGCAGGGGATATTGATGAAACCAAAGTCTTCAGACTTGCAATGACCGCCGACCAGGTTATAACCGAATATAACCAGGGTCAAGGTACTGTAATGGGAGCTCAAAGTTCATCTTCAACCAACGTTGTTTTTGATACTTTCAACCGCAGCAACGGAGCCCTCGGAAACACAGAATCACCAACTTTATCATGGAGCGGTTCTACTTGGACGATATCGTCAAATAAGGCAATCAATACTCCGAATTTGGGAAGCGAACTGATCTCAAACGGCAGTTTTGAAACAGGTAACCCGCCGGATAATTGGTCTGTTATGCAAGGAACTCCTGCTACTTTTGAACGATCCGGCACTCAGGTCCAAGACGGGACATATAGTATGCATGTGATAACAGACGGAGTCAATGAGAATGTGGCTCAAGATCCTAATTTGACAAATGATGTTTGGTATACCTCCACAGGATATTTTTATCCTGTCACATCCGGAGATTGGCAATATTTTTATTATGGTACCGGTGACCCTTTTATTTACATACCAACTGGCCAATGGAACAAGCTCACGTTTATTAACAAAGCGGATTCAATTGGATATATCCGGATTGGACCAACATATGCAAACGAATTTTATTTCGATAATGTTTCAACTAAAGCTCTAACTCTAAACGAACTTTTCGCTACGGTTCAATCCAACAAATCAAATGTTACTGCCGAAGCCGCAATAACATTAGAAAGCACTTTACTGAACCGTACCCCAACAGGTTTTGTGTTGCGCTTAGACAATAAGGATAATCCGCAAAATTTCCTGCTTGCCTATGTCGACGGATACGGGGCCAACAATTGGGGTAAGGTCACATTACTTAAATATGTAAACGGTACTTATACCCAATTATTTTCATCCGATTTGTATCCTGCAGGTGCTATGTACACAGCGGGAAAAATTCTCAAGGTAGTAATGAACGGATCTTTGGTTCAGGTATATTATGATAACTACTTAGTTAATTCAGCCACCGTAAGCGACTCGAGTATAATTAATAACACTATTCATGGCCTCTTTTCTACTTATAGCGGAAACAGTATCGATAATTTTTCTCTAAAAACAAACAGCATTAACTATGATTACTGTGTCCCCGGTGACACCGCCAATTGCTCCGCTCCTGTTGCTGAATGGAAATTAGATGAAGGTACCGGAGCGAATGCAAACGACACTAGCGGAAACGGATTAACCGGTACTATTACTGGTGCAATTTGGAACAACGGTAAACACGGCCAAGGAATCCGGTTTGACGGAGTCAATGATCTTATTCTTTTACCTAACAGTAGCTTACTAAAATTTTCCTTAACCCAAGACTTCAGTATTGGAGCCTGGATCAACACCACCACCACTTCCGATTCCGATATTTATTTCAAACATTCTTACGGTTATATAAATACTTATGGTCTGATGGTATCTTCGACCAACAAAGCTAAGGTCGTTCTCCAAGACGAAAACGCACATGTGGTAAATTGCGAATCAACCTCCTCTATCAATGACGGTCGGTGGCACTACGTTTATGGTGTACGTAATTCCGCCGACGATAGTGTCTATATTTATATTGATGGGGTCAAAGAAAATTCATGTAACGACACCACAACCGGACCGGTAAATCGAGACGCTGACAATTATATTGGTAACGACTACTATAACAACAACCCCTTAAATGGTTTAATTGATGAAGTTAGAATCTATAACTACGCGCGTACTCCTGCTCAAATTGCCTGGGATTATAACAGAGGAGCCCCTGTT
Organism: Patescibacteria group bacterium; assembly: GCA_035291665.1. GTDB lineage: Bacteria > Patescibacteriota > Microgenomatia > UBA8517 > UBA8517 > DATDRP01. Next base: position 12,824 of record DATDRP010000003.1, read on the forward strand.
GCTCAATATGATTTTGATGAATGCACGGGAAACACCTTGCATGATACTGCTCCCAAATCGGATAAAAATGTTACCGGAACTAACGGTACAATATATCCTCAAACAGGAAATAATGTGGGTACTTGCGGAGGTTCTGCCGGTGATATGTGGGCAGACGGAGCAACGGGGAAATACTCCTCTTCCCTGGATTTCGACGGCACGGATGATTATATCGACGCTGGAAATGATAGTAGTCTAACTTTCACATCTGGTTTTTCAGCAGCCGCTTGGATAAAACTAAATTCTTCCTATTCCCCCTGGGTAGCAATACTCGGAAAAGAAATATGGAGTCCCGGATCTGGTTGGACTATTTACATCTCAAGTTCGGGTGGGAGTCTTTCATACTCAAAAGGAGGCGGATCTACGATTACAGCCAATAATGCGGTCCCTAGCGGACTTTGGAAACATGTTGTTATAACTAACGATAATGGTAATGCAAAGATATTTATTAATGGAATTGAAAAAGCAAATGGATCTGTACCAATTGACAATGCATCAACGAATTTGTTTATAGGTTCCAGGCATGGAAATACAGGAACTGGAACATTAAACCATTTCCCCGGTCAAATCGACGACGTCCGAATCTATAACTATGCATTAACGGCGGAGCAGGTAAAAAATGTATATAACAACGGTTCAGCGGTACAGTTCGGACAATGATAATATGATTCACACGGATAATTATAAATTGACCTAATTACCTAATTAACCTAATCAATGACCAAGCACCAATTATAAAATTACCAATGCGAAGTTAGATAATTGAGTTTTGGGTATTGGGATTTGTTTAAATCAATTAGAGTAATGTCGAGCAAGCTCTCTTGTCTTCGACACAGAAATTAGAAATTATCTTAGGAGCAATTAGATCAATTAGGTTAATTAGAAATTCACAAAGGTATGATAAAAAGAATATTTAATAGAATACGAAAAGGTCGTAAGTCACGATTGGTTTTACTTGTGGTAATTATTTTAGTCATCCTCCCCCTCGCTATTAATACCCTTCTCTCTCTTCGCACTAGTAAGGCTGCCTGGTGGGATGAAACATGGGCTTACCGGAAAAAAATTTCTATCGCTAATTCATCCGGCGGAACTCTTACCGATTTTCAGGTCAATGTCAGTCTGAACACTTCTACTCCTATTTCTGCCGGCAAGATGCAGTCCGACTGCGATGACCTTCGGATTACCGACTCAGCTGGAACGGTACTCACCTATTGGCTGGAATCGGGTTGCAATTCGACGGCAACTTCAGTTTGGGTTAAGATCCCCTCGATCCCGACAACCGGAATCACTGTCCTTGCTTATTACGGCAACCCTTCAGTCTCTTCCGTATCAAGCGGAGCCAATACTTTCCTGTATTTTGATGATTTCTCAACCGACACCTCCGCAAGCTACACAACAACAAGCGGAAGTTTTGCGATAACCGGAGGCGAAATGAATATCACGGGCGTTAGTAACGACAGCGCAATCATAGCACTCACCACTCAATCTCCACCCGCATCCTATACCACCGAAGCACGGATGAAAATGACAACGGATATCGGCGGAAATAGTGACTCCAGGGTGGGACTTCTGGGCTTCCAAACCACAGTTGGTTCATCAACTACAGGATATGTGACCCAATTCGGTACTCTTTCTGGTAGTCCGAGCGTCGGTATAGAAAAACTTAATGTCAGCCACCTGGCAACAACTGCATCGTCCTATTCCACCGGTACATACTATCTAATTAAGGGGAAATTCGCCTCGGGAGCTCTTACCGCAACTCACGAGAGAACTACTAATGCAACGTCCACCGATTCAACCTACACAAGCGGTTATTTCGGACTTCGAACCTATGATTCCCACGGAAGTGTCGATTGGTGGTTTGTCCGGGCATATTCTGCCACCGAACCGACGGCCGGCTCAGCCGGTGTTGAAGAAAGATCCCCCGGTAAGCCCATTGCTTATTGGAAACTTGACGATCCGCCAACTCAAACAATCACAAAACCTATCGCGAAAATCGAGCAGTATATCAATATCATCGATCAGGAATTTTCTACAACTACCGGAGAGTTTCTACCCAATGGAAGCGATGCCAATTCCTTGGGACTCTTCAACTGGGATGCCGATAAGTATCCTAATGCAACGGCAGTTTATTTTGAAGTCTCAGCCAAAGACAGCCATTCTTCCAATGTAGGATATTTTACCCTCTTCAATGAAGCAGGCACCGAGCTTTCGGCTTCTCAAATATCGACAGACTCACTAGCAAGCGACTACGGTTTCTATCAGTCAGCCAATATTATTACTAATCTGGTCGATGGTACTGATTATACCGTCAGAATAAAACCGAATTCTGCCGGGTCTCTCTCCGGTGTTAAGTCTGCCCGTATCACTATCATCCAAAGCGCAGCACCGGTAACCCAAACTGAAACTACAGTTGAGTTGGGAGCCAATGAAACTACAACCCAAACTTCATATACAAATCTGACAAATAAAAAGATCTGGCTTTATAACTCATCTCTTTTCAATCCTACCCCTACCGTCTATTTTGAAGCCACTCTTGCCAACAATACCGGGGGTTCGATTGCTTATGCAGCTTTATATACAGACGGTGCAACCTGTTCAAGCGTCGTCTCCGGCTCTGAAGTTTCCGTAACAGGAACATCATGGGACCTGGCAAGAAGCGGACCGATCACGCTAACAAGTAACACCCAGTATTCGGTTTGCATTAAAGCCGATGCCAATACTGCCAAGATCGCAAATGCGAGAATAATATTGGACCAGCAAGACAGTGCCGGAATAAAAGCGGCCGAAACTGCATACCAGCTTGTAGATTACGCTTCAACAGATACCGACGGCTACACCGGCCAGAAATTCTTTGGCTATTATGATCCGTCGAATATAGAGTTCGAACATGCCATGCCGTCGTACTTCGAATCAACAATTAAAACCAGTGCCGGTACCGGTAATGCCCGATTGTCTAATACAAGCGACACTGCGGTTATCACCAATTCAACCCTCACCACCACTTCAACTACGTACGAACGCCAAAGAAGCAGCGACTTGGGGTTATATCTACCGGTAACCGCCAAACAAATAGACACAGATATCAGTAATTCAGGAAATACGACGACGGTAGCCGGCAGCTTCCTTCTGGTCCAAAATAATTATTCATACGTAAATGCAGCTGCCGATTCGACCGGTAATGAAAATCATTTATCTTCAAGCGGGTCATCATTCGAAACTACCGGCTGTCCTTCCGCTTCATGCTACCGCTTTGACGGCACGAACGATTATTTACGGGGTGACGATTATCAGGCACTTGACTTCGCTTCATCCGACCAATTCACGATAAGCGGCTGGTTCCGGCACTCATCCCAAATATCGGGAACCGATACGATAATCTCAAAATACAATGCCACAGCGGGCGGATACAAACTGTATTTGAACTCAGCCGGACAACTAATATTCGCTGTCGACGACGATTCGTCCTGGGGTCCCGACGATTCTGCTACTTCGCCGAATAGTTATACGGACAATACCTGGCACTACTTCACGGCTATTAAAAATGGCGTCTCATCGATAAGCTTATATGTTGACACTGTCAAAGTCGCGGATGACCAATCGATAAGCGCCACCGGTACACTTGAAAATACTAATTTAATTTATATCGGTATCGATGGTGACCAATCAAGCAGTCCATGGACCGGGAATTTGGATGAGATAAAAGTTTATGCTTACGCCCGAAGCGTTAATGAAATTAAATCTGATTATACCCGCGGTCAGACGGCGTTTGGCGGCGGTAACCTTCAGAGTCTGACAAATGGCCTGGCTCTTCATTGGAAGATGGACGAGTCAGCCGCTAATTCCTGCGACGATACCAACGATTCCTGTGATTCTTCAGGAAACTTCAACCAGGGAGCGTGGTCAGGAAATACCGCGGTAGCAGGGGGTAAATATGGTAATGGTTTGAATTTTGACGGAACTTATGACCAAGTGGCAACTGCGAGTGCCAACGCCATCCCACCTTCCACCTGGCAAAACAGGTTGAAATTAACATTTGATAATTCGGCTGCAAGCGAAGACCTCAACTATTTCCCTGTCCTTGTCAAACTAAATTCGGGAAGAATTGACTACAGTAAAACCAAAGACGCCGGTGAAGACATCCGCTTTTATGACAGTAATGGTACCACCGCACTCCCTTATGAAATTGAAAAATGGGACGAAAGCGGAACTTCTCTCGTTTGGGTTAACGTTCCCAATATCCCTACAGGCTCGACAACCGATTATATATGGCTTTATTACAACAATCCCGGTGCGGCGGATGCCCAAGCCCCGAGTGACGTTTGGAACAATGACTATGAACTTATCTACCATTTGCCAAACGGCACCGCCTTAAGCGCAATCGATTCCACAACAAGCGATAATGACGGAACAATAACGGGAGCGACAGCTACTGCCGGCCAGATCGATGGCGGTGCAGATTATAATGGGAGCCAATATATCTATAAAACGACACCCGTAAATCTTCCGACGGGTACCGCAGCCAGAACCAGTGAAGCCTGGATCAAATTCGGATCGACGACAACTTCCCGGGCACTCGGCGGCTGGGGTGCCAATTCGGGATCAGGAGACAGGTGGAACTTTTGGTATGATAGCGGAAGCATGTTAGGAGTGGAAAACCAAGGCTACGGAGGTGTATTTTCTTTCACCTATGATACCAATTGGCACCATCTAGCCGCCACCTCCGCTCAGGGGAATACATCAATGGCAGATATTCTCCTTTATCTTGACGGTGAACTGCAAACAACATCCACTGTCGGTGGTGCCAACACTATTAATACATCGGGCAGTGAATTCGCGCTGGCCACTATTCCCGGTGCTGTCAATAACAATAACTGGACCGGAAGTATGGACGAATTCAGGGTTTCTTCGATCGTAAGGCCGGCAAGCTGGATCAAAGCAAGCTATATGACAGGTGCTGATACTTTTAATACATATGGAGGTGAAGAAGCAATTCTGGCGGAAAGCGCATCTCTAACACTTTCCTTTTTTGTCAATCCCGATACAATCGACAGCGCTCAAAGGATACTCGCGTCCCGAGGCTCCTCGCCTTCTTTTGATTGGGTAGTCGCTCTTTCAGCAACTGATTCCGGAAAACTCTGGTATACGGCTGACGGATTGACCGACCAAGGAACCAGTAACGGTGCTTTATCAACAACTTCGTGGCAGCACGTTGCAATGGTAGCTAACGGTACAAATACTAAAATTTATATCAATGGTCAATTCGATTCGGAAACAGCAAACTCCGGTACATTATCGGGGTCAGGCAATGTCAGTGTCGGAGCTGCTGCCAACGGAACTCAGGGTTATGACGGCAAGATCGACGATTTTCGTATCTATAACCGAGCCCTTAACGAGACAGAGATCCGCCAACTGGCAGGACTTGGCAGCAGTTCAGTAGCCCCGGGACCTGTTGCCTGGTGGAAACTGGATGAAAAGTCAGGCGGGTACGCATATGATTCCACAGCTAATAGTAGTACAGCGACACTGACCGGAGGCATGACCGATGCCGACTGGGTTAGAGGGAAATATTCAAATGCTTTGGATTTCGACGGAGACAGCGAATATCTGCTAATCGCTGATAATTCCGTTCTGGATGTCGGCGGCGGAGATTGGACAGTTTCGTTATGGGCATATTTGGATAATGTTGAGAGTCTTCAGTCCATTTTCGACAACGGAGTTTGGACGACATGCGGATTCTATATCAATTATTACAATCAAAGATTATACATGAGTTCAAAAGCTGCCGGTGGCTTAATTCAGGCATACACGAACACTTATCCTCTGGCGGTAAGTACCTGGAATTATATTTCCTTAGTCAGAAACGGGACAAGCGGAAAAATTTATGTCAACGGAGTAGATGTAACAGCGTCATCAGGGACATTCGGAGATGCCGCGGCTTGCACCAGTAGTACTTATATCGGAAGGACTAATCCCCTTCATGGAGTCGCGGATCAATTTCTTAACGGAAAATTGGACGATATCAAAGTATATAACTACGCTCGCACTTCGGGACAGGTCGTCGAAGACATGAATGCCGGCCATCCGGCGCCCGGTTCCCCAATTGGTTCAGCCATCGCTTATTGGAACTTTGATGAAGGATATTCGACTAATGCCAATGACAACACTGACAATAATAATGATCTGACTTTAAATGCCGCGTCCTGGACCAGCGGTGGTAAATTCGGTAAAGCCTGGAACGGAACAGGTGGAGATTTTCGGTTAAGTAAAACCACAGATCCCGATCTGGAATTTTCAGCCACTGACAGTTTTACTCTCTCTACATGGTTTAAATCGGACACGGCCGGTACGCCGGCAGATGTCGAATATCTAATGGCGGACGGAGTCGGAGCTGCCGGTTACGCGCTTTATATCGACGGTAGCGGATACGCTTGTTTTGGAATCGATGATGACGCTGCCTGGGGACCGGATGTAGCATCCTGTAACACAACTAATGTTTACGATAACACCTGGCACCATGTTGTTGGTGTTCGGGATGTCGCTTCGGATAAAAATTACGTATATGTGGATGGGGTCTTAAAAGACAGCGATACCGATTCAACTACGGGAACTTTGGATAGTTCACCCACTTTTTACATCGGTGATATGGACGCCGACAATGCCGGATCGGGTGAAGAGTTCGCGGGCGACATCGATGAAACGAAAGTCTACCGGTTGGCAATGACCGAAGATCAGGTCAAAATCGAATTTAATCACGGCCAGGCATCGGTTTTTGGAGCCAACACTGATTCATCAGGAAATGCCAGTTGGTCCGACACCGACTCCTATTGTCCTCCCGGCCAAACAACAGCCTGCGTAGCTCCCGTAGGTGAATGGAAATTCGACGAAAAAACCGGTACCACAGTTAATGATTCAGGTGGGAATGGATACAACTCCACGGCCTTTACCGGAAATACTTCCTGGTCAAAAGCAAAACACGGCTCCGGATTGTCTTTTGATGGTGACGGAGATCGTATTACCATTTCCGACCAAAATGATTTTACAATTACTACCACCAATCAACTTACTGTCGAGGGTTGGGCAAAGTTTAATACCGTTTCTGTCGCGCAAAGCATAGTTAGCAAATACGCATCGGGTACCGACAGGGAGTGGGCATTAAATATTACGTCTGCTGGTATATTAAATGGTGAAATAATAAATAATGCTGGTGGTAATTACTTAGTTAAAACTGGTGCGACTACTTTAATAGCTAGCCAGTGGTACCATCTGGCTATGACGATGGATGAGAGTAATACAACTCTTACCATTTACTTGAATGGTGTCAAAGAAGGTACAACTACAAGCCCATCGGGAACCATTGCAAACAATACTACAACAGCTGTAACTTTAGGGGAACGTACTAACGGCAGCCTGGATGTCAATGGCGTAATCGACGACGTTAAAATCTACAACTACGCCCGCACTCCAGCCCAGATCGCCTGGGACTATGACCGCGGCGCTCCGGTTGCATGGTATAAATTTGACGAGTGTTCAGGGGCGGTCCTTAATAATTACGGATTCAGTCCGACCGATAGTCCTGTTGGTAATAATGCGACGATTTATCCAGTTTCAAGTGGAAATGATGCAGTCGGATCTTGTTCTTCCGGGGATATCACCGAAATGTGGAATAACGGAACGAGCGGAAAATATTCGGCATCGGTAGACTTTGACGGAGGCGATGATTACGGCGCAACAAGTAATGCTTCAATAATAGCCTCTAATACTTCCACATATACAAACTTATCATTCGGCGGTTGGTTCAAGCCAGCAACGTCCCCGACTTCCGACACCTTTATTATGAAAGGTAATGGAAATACGACAAATGAATTCAGACTGACAACGGATGCCAGCGCGTATCCGCAATGTGAGATCTATTACTCTGCTGCCTGGCATGTTATTGCAAAAAAGACAACTGCCCTTGCATCGTCCGCATGGACTCACCTACTTTGTACGTATGACGGTACAAATGGAAGACTGTATATAAATGGTATCCAGGCTGATTATAAGGCTGATACCAATTCTGTTACTTCTTCATCCTCAAGTCCGTTAACTCTTGCATCCGACCCGAATAATGGTTCACGGACAGGTTTCTTTGACGGCCAGATCGACGAGGTTAAGATCTGGAATTACGCTCTGTCGGCTCAACAAGTCAGGACTGATTACAACCGCAACTCAGCCGTTAAGTTCTAACTTTAGTGTCAGATTATCACGGATGGCAAACTGATATACACTGATAAGATATGAAATTTAATATAAAAGATAAAAAGACAGGTTTAATGGTTTCTCTGATCGCAGCGGCTGTAGTTATTCTCGTAATTTCGTTTATTGTGGTAAAGGGACCAAAAAAGAATGAAGAAATTACATTTGAAAATACTGGGAATAAAACACTTGTCATAAACATCGACAAAAACCAATATCTTCCTGGTGAAGAGGTCTATATCCAAATGGCTTCTCTTGACGATCAGGGAAACACTCTTTGCAACAGCAAGCTCGAAATAGTTATAACCAACAACCTACAACCTACCCCCTACAACCTACCCCCTACAACCTACAACCTGTCTGTATTCCCCTCTACGACCTGTAGTCCTGACAATAACGTTACCAATAGTCCTGATTATTATGCTTATTTCATTCCCAAAGATATTGGAATTTATAAGATAACACTCAAAAACATTGACACTGGCAACACTGTAAAAACTGAATTTGAAGTGAGAGATAATCCGCCGGATCTGTCCGTCACTCGTTGGAGTGCAACCCGTATCAATCCTTCCAAATCCAGCCGTTATCCGATGGTGATAACTGTAACAGCAAACGAGGACTTCATAGGTACAATATCCGATACAATTCCTGAATCATACAGCTTTGCTTGGACAGGACCGGGAAAAGTTGAAGGGAACTCAATCACTTGGGAAGCGAAATTAAAAAAAGGCGAAAAAACCGAACTTAAATATGAATACATACCCGAAAAAGTAAGCCCAAAATTATTTACAATCGGCCCGATTATTACCAGTAAACCACAAAACATTACTAACAACTTACAACTTACAACCTACAACTCGACATGGTATATCGCATCTGACTCCGTTATAACCAGCAAAACCACCGGTGGTGATTGGAACGTCGGAGGCTCATGGGTTGGTGAAGTTGCACCTGGGACGGGAGATTCGGCGGTGATTGCTACAACCGGCGCAAGTACCATCGTTTTAACAAGCAGTCCGACTGTTTTGGCATTAACTATTAATAGTGGTTCTATTCTCACCAATAATTCCACCGCTCAAACTCTCACACTGACCACCACTTCTGTAACACCTCTTACCAACAGTGGAACATTTACACCGAGCACATATATAACAATTGTTGTCAACGGAGCCGCCGCCATAAACCCAGTACTTTCTGGGACTTGGACCGGCAGTAGTTCTTTTTATAACCTGGAATTCAGACCGGCTCTCGGAACAACAGCCAGAACTTACACGATGGGTACCGCTTTTACGGTTAACGGAAACATGATCCTTTATCCCACCACAAGCTCAGAAAGAGCTCTTACTGTTACCCTGAGCGGTACATCGACTGTGGTCGGAACAACCACGCTCAACGGTACCGGATGTAATGACGCCGGAGATAGCACTTCCGGCTCTTCAGTTCTTAATACCAACGCGCAAACTTTTTCTTCCGGAAAAATCGATATCAAAGAAAACGCTGAATTTTGTATACTTACAGGAAGCGCTGCTACAATTACCTTAACAGGCACTTCCGGGACACTTTTAACTAATCCAAATGCCGGTTCTTTTACACAATCCACTTCTACCATCAATGTTACAAGCACCTCCGGCCCGGTACAGTTATTTTCAGCTGCTGAAACTATCTATAACCTAACCATCAATTCCTCCTCGGCAACCACTGTTGTCAACTCAGGTGCAACACCGACATTTGCATCCAGCGGTGCTTTGACTATTACTTCAGGAGTTTTGAATTTTGATACAGGAGTAACAGGTCCGGGAAACAGTACCCTAACAATCGGAGCTTCTGGAACACTGTGTCTGGGTGGAACTGCCGCTGCAACAAACACCAGTGTAACCTGCAATACCGGAGCCACCTCAACTTCTGCGATCCTAATGCCATCTTTTACAACTTACACTTTTGACGCATCATCAACTGTTATTTTTCTTTCAGATATTGACCTAACCGCAGCAAATGTAATTTCCCGGATAGCCGGTAATAGCTACGGCAATCTCTATCTTTATCCTACATTTGTCACAACATCGCGCGCATATACTTTTGAAACAGGAACTTTAAGTATTGCCGGTAACTTTACGATTAATCCAAACGAATCGGGCGCGGGTTCTCCTGTTCTAACAGTAAACTTGGGCGGAACAACCACCATTGCAGCTGGAAAAACTACCACAATTACTGCAACAAACAGTGCCGCCTCCAACTTAAACCAAGCCGCCAATACCAACACACTTTCTTCAGGGAAAATAGATATTGCTACAAAGGGAACACTCACTGCTATTACAACAGGCACTATTACTCTCACCGCCACATCAGGTACCCTTTTTACCCGTGATACAAGCGGCTCTCCAGGAACTTTTACACAAGCTTCTTCAACTATTTCTGTAACCTCAGCCTCAGGTCCGGTACAACTGTTCTCTTCCACTAATACTATATATAGTTTGACAATTAATTCAGCTGCGGCAACTACTGTTGTCAACTCAGGTGCAACACCGACATTTGCATCCGGCGGAGCTCTGACTGTCACATCAGGAGTTTTGAATTTTGATACAGGAGTGACAGGTCCGGGAAACAGTACTCTTACAATCGGAGCTTCTGGAACGATGTGTCTGGGTGGAACTTTGGCTGCAACAAACACCAGTGTAACCTGCAATACCGGAGCAACATCAACAACAGCTATCCCAATGCCATCATTCACAACATATACATTTGATGCAGCTTCAAAAGTAATTTATCTATCGGATGCAGATCTCACCGCAGGTAACGTAATCTCAAGATTGGCTGGTGGAAGCTACGGCAATCTCTACCTCTATCCAACATTTGTCACAACATCCCGCTCCTACACTCTCGAAACCGGAACTGTCGGCATAGCCGGAGATTTAATTATTAACCCTGATGAATCGGGTGCGGGTTCTCCAGTTCTAACAGTAAACTTGGGTGGAACAACCACCATCGCAGCCGGAAAAACTACCACAATTACTGCAACACACAGTGCTTCATCCATACTTGATGTCAATCCCGGTTCCAGTTATGACTTCTCAACAGGACTCTTGGTAACCGGTACCGGAGGTACATTAGACGCAACCAGTGCTTCCTCAACAATCACATTAACAGGAACATCAGGTACGCTATTTTCAAATAGCGGAACTTTTACAATAACCAGCGGAACTCCGACCGTATCAGTTACCGGAGGGACCGGAACAACCTTAAACTCAGGAACGATCACTTTTTATAATTTAACAATCTCACCATCAGGAACAAGTACAATCAATGCTTTTACAGACGATTTAACGGTCACAAATACCTTAAATGTCGCCACTGGCGACACATTTTCCCTACCTTCAGGTCAAGATCTGACTCATTCCGGTGCAACTCTGACCTTAGACGGAACAATTTCAGGGTCCGGCAGGTACATTTACCAAAGCGCTACTGCTTTTCCGGCAACCGGAGTTATAAGTTCCGTTCTTCGTATGGACTCAACCAACAATGACCAAACTATGTCAGGGACACAAACGTACGGAGGTAATGTTGAAATCTATAACAACTCAACTTCTGCCCGAGTCATTACATTAGGTACAGCCGGAAGCCAAACTCTGACTTACAGCGGCGATGTCACTTTAAATGCGGCAAATAGCGGAAGCGTCAGCTTAACTGCTTCAGCTACCTATAATCCGGCCGTAACAATATCAACCGGAAATCTCGCGGGCACTGCTGGAAACGGAACTGAAAATATTACAACCGGGACTGGAACCTGGATCGTGGGTGGAAGCGTTGATCTGACAAATGTCGGAACATTCACGGCTACAGGTGGGACTTTCCAAATGAACGGTGCGAGTAAAACTTTGACTTCCTCGGGTAAGTCTTTTAACAATTATTCCGTAACGGGCGGATCCGTCCAGTTTGCCGATACAACCGATATCGACGCCGATCTTGCTATAACATCAGGAACTTTGGATTTGAACGGACAAACAATTACAATTGGAGGCAGTTTTGATAATGACGCTGCAATGTCCCACAACAATGCTTCTGTTACTTTCAATGCCGCATCCGGAGCCAAAACTATCGATGCCGACGGAACGGGGGCCGATGCTTTTTACGATATAACTTTTGACCAGGGAACATCTGCTTCATGGCAGATAACCGGAGCGCTTGATGCTGACCATAATTTTACGATTACCGACGGGACTGTTGACGCCAATGCTCTCGCTATCAATGTCGGAAACAATTGGGCCAACAGTGGAGGAACCTTTACTTCAAATTCAAATGTCGTTACGATGGATGCGCAGGATGCCGGTAATACTTTAACCGGTACAATGACGGGGACCTCGTCTTTCTATGATCTGGTTTTCAACGACGGAGGTAGTTCCGGCGCTTGGTCTTTCGCCGCCAATTCTGCAACAATTACTCATGATTTTACTATAACAGCTGGAGTTGTTACTGCTCCTTCTACAACTCTCACCATTGGTGAAGATTTCAGGAATAATGAAGCAACAGGGTCTTTTGTTAATAACTCCGGAACGGTAACTTTTAATACAACTAACCCATCCTATCTTTTATATGCAGCCACAACCACCTTTTACCATCTTATTATTTCAACAGCAACCAAGCAGGTATATTTTGAAGATACCGACGGAGTCGTCACCGATATCAATGGCAGTCTTACGATACAAGGAACTGATTGTGATATTAATCGGGTTTTCTTAAACTCGAATCTGGATGATGAGGATTGGGAAATTGATGCCACTGATGCGGGTTTCGGCAATGTTGATATAGATTATGCCGACGTTGAAGACTCAACAGCCAACGGAGATCAGATAACGGCCAATAATTCGACTGCAGACAATTTGGGAAACACAAATTGGAGTATCGTTGCCGGTGCATGCAATCCGGTGACTCCCAATCAACCGAATGTTCGTGGTAATCTTAAAATTAAAGGAGGGGTAAGGATTCTCTGATTTTGTAATAAAATGAAAAATTAATGATAATTCAAAACTTAAAATATGATTTACACAGATAAAAAGCGGATTAACACGGATAATTATAAATTGACCTAATTACCTAATTGATCTAAATAATGAACCAGGCACCAAGTAAAAACAAATACAACCTGGAGGAAAGAACAGCCAAGTTCGGTGAGATGATAATCGAACTTTGTAAAAAGATACCTAAAAATGTCATTACTATTCCGATCATTAATCAATTAATCAAGTGTGCAACTAGTATTGGAGCGAATTACTGTGAAGCTGATGACGCGGAAAGCAAGAAAGATTTCAAACATAAGATCGGTATCTGTAAAAAGGAATCCAGAGAATCCAAATTCTTTTTAAGGATGCTGGCAAAAGCAGTTCCTGAATTTAAAGAAGAGATCAAGTCACTCTGGCAAGAAGCAAAAGAAATCAATCTGATATTTAATTCGATTTATAAAAAGGTTTAGTCATTGTATATTGGAGTTTGGGGTTTGTTTTGAAATTAGGTCAATTAGGTTAATTAGAAATTCACAAAGGTATGATAAAAAGAATATTTAATGGTATAAGAAGAGGACGAAGAACAAGATTAATTCTTGCTGGTTTACTAATTTTCATCGTTCTTCCCTTTGCAATTAATACCCTACTGAATATCAATTCTCAAGGAGTACGGGCTGATACATTCCTCAAATTTGATGAAGGGTATGGGACAAGCTCAGCAGTTAACGACAGTAATGGTGCTGTTTCAGCCGGTTCAATAACGGGCGGCACCTGGAAAACGGAAGATCTTTGTTTTGACGGGAAGTGTCTTTACTTTGACGGTAACGGGGATTTTGTCTCTTTTGCCGATGATGCTGATCTTGATTTTGCCGGTTCCGATTCCTTCTCCCTCATGGGTTGGTTCAGACATGCTCCTTTTACACCCTCCGTTGATATCGACCACGAAACCGGAGACACCAGCCAATATACTTCCCTCACCGACCCCGATAGTGATCTTTCCGTTACCGCCGCAGCTGCCCAAAACGGCACCAATTACGGCCTGGCAGTCCAGATCGATGACACGACGGCTACTTACGGTAGAAAAGACATTACCGCCAACACCAGCGGAATCGCCAGGTATAGTTTCTATTTCGATATCAATAATTTAACAATGTCAGAGGCTGGTGATGAATTTACGTTTGCAAATATATACAATAGCGGTGTAAACTCTACTTCCTTTGTAAATGTCAAACGATTTTCCGGAGTTTACACACTTCGAGCTGCTATAGTAGATGATGCCGGTGCTGCCTCTTACACGAGCTACTACACTATTACAGATGCACCCCATTATGTTGAAGTCGAATTAAAGCGGGCTTCAACTGTTTCATCCAGTGACGGTACTGTGCAATTATGGATCGACGGGGTTGCCCAAGAAACCAAGACCGGCGTAGACAATTACGACCGGTTTAACGATTTTTGGTCAGTCCGCCTGGGAGCAGTTAGCAGTATAGACGCCGGTACCTCCGGCACCTTTTATGTTGATGAGCTGGAAATATTCACCGGCACACCGCAGGCAATTCTCGCTAAATACGAAGCTACCGAAGTTGAAGGTGGCTACAAGGTATATCTTGAAAACAACGGTCGGTTGGACTGCGGGATCGACAATGAAAACACTTACTTCCCCTCGGATTCTGCCTCTACCAACTCCTCCAACTACGATGACAACCGCTGGCATCACTTCGCCTGTGTCAAAAACGGTACCACTTCCTTAACTTTGTATTCTGACGGAAACCGGGTCGGATTGGACGATTCCATTACCTCATCCACTCTGGAAAATAACAATCTTTTTTATATCGGAATAGACGGCGACGGCGCAGCCAATGATTACCAGGGTTTTATTGATGAAGTTAAAATTTATAGAAGTGCCAAAACCGCGACTGAAGTCAAAGGCGATTATGTCAAAGGCTCAACTCTCGGAGAAACCTCCGCATCATTTCTTAAAGACCAATCCCCTCTTTCCGACGGCCTGGTAGGATATTGGAAAATGGATGAAGCTTCAGGTGATGCCGCTGATTCATCCGGAAATGGAGTTACCTTAACTAATCAAAGTACCGTTTCATACGTAGGAGGAAAATTCGGAAATAGTATTGATCTTGTTCCCGCTTCGACAGATTATTTCTCAACTGCGACAGACATAAACGGCATCCAGTCCATTTCCTTTTGGGTATATCCCGATGATGTAACGGCCAATTACTTTATCAGTTATTCCGACACAGTCTATATCAGCGTTTCCTCCGGAACATTAGCCGCCAACGGCTTTACCGGCACTTTTTATGTCAATGGTAAAGCTTCTACTACTCTGGCTGTCTCAACCTGGCAATTAGTTACTGTCACATTCGCTTCTATAAATGCCGCAGATACGTACGTTGGTCGTGTAGGTACTACTGCAAATTATATGGATGGAAGAATCGATGAAGTCCGCTTCTATACCCGGGCACTCTCCCCCGGTGAAATCACCAATCTATACAATTGGGCTCCGGGACCTATAGCTGAATTGAAATTTGATGAAGGAACGGGAGAAACTCTCTATGATTCTTCGGGCAATGGTTATTCTGCAAGCGCCATAAACGGAAATACCTGGGTCCAGGGAAAATACAGCAAAGGTATATGGTTTGACGGATCTGCCGATTATATAAACGTTTCAACCGGTTTTGGAACATTTTCTCCATCCGGAGCTACTTCCATCTCTGCCTGGGTAAATTCAGAGGTTACCGATTCTGCAAGACATATGATCTTATCTCTTACCGGTACTAATACCATTTTTGTAATGAATATCGAAGAAAACAATAACCGCTGGCTTGCCCAATCTGGAAAAGCCGGGGTTGGCGGTGATGATTGCAGTGGTACCGATGTAATCACCAATGGAACTTGGTATCACGTAACCGGTGTTTTTGCAGACAATAAGATCAAGCTTTATGTCAATGGAAGTTTGGTAAACACCTGCGATTATAATTTCTCTCTATCTGCTTCAGACAGCACTAATACCTGGCATATCGGCAATTACGAAGAAAACAGCAGTCTCTATTACTACTGGAAAGGTATCATCGACAATCCTAAAGTTTATAACTACGCCCGGACGCAAGCGCAAATCATCGAAGACATGAATGCCGGCCATCCGGCACCGGGATCCCCGATAGGTTCTTCTGTTGCCCACTGGAAGTTTGATGAGGGCGGATTGGATATGTGCTCAGGACTGACCAACGATTTCTGCGATTCATCCCTCAACGCAAATGATCTGGCATTTTCTACCACCACCGGTGGATTTACCAATTCCGGTAAATTCGGCAGAGCCTTTAACGGTGACGGGGCAGTCTGGGCTTCCCGAGCCGATGACTCTGACTTTGACGTTGGTACCGACAGTTTTACCATTTCCTTTTGGATGAAATCCGATAATTCCGGAGGCAGTGGCACCCAATACATCGTCAATCGGGCTAGCGCCACCATCGCTGGGTTTGGTGTCTATGGCAATTCATCAGGCAATATCGTTTTTGGGGTGGATGATGATACTTCCTGGGGACCGGACGCAACTGTCACCACCACCTCCAATCTGTACAATCAGTCCTGGCATAATATTGTCGCTGTCAAAACCACCACTTCCAAACTGGAAATCTATGTTGACGGAGTATTGAATAACCAGTCGACAGCCAGTATCCCCACTGGATCTCTCAGTAACGACCTCACTATTTACCTTATGGACCGGGACGGGGCTAACAATGGCGACGAATTCATCGGTGATCTGGACGAAACTCAAATTTTTCTTTCCGCCTTGACTGCAGATCAGGTTAAAGTTCTATATAACCAAGGCTCAGCAGTTGTCTGGGGAGCAACGTCCACCGATTCCTCCGGCAACGCCAGCTGGTCCTCCACAAACGAGTATTGCCCCCCCGGCCAGGGTTCAACTTGCACCGCCCCGATTGTCGAATGGAATTTTGATGAAAATACGGGCCAATATGTCTACGACATTTCCGGAAACAATGTTTGGGGTTGCCTTGAAGATGCCAATTGCAGTAGTCCCACTGTCGGAACTGAGGATCCGAAATGGTTTCCGGGAAAAATTGGTTCAGCCTTATCTTTTGACGATACGGATGATGCCGTTTTTATTCCTGATAACGCCACTATTGATATTGGCACATCCGACTTTTCGATCGAAGCCTGGATATATCTGAATGATTACAGCTCTGCAACAGACGATATGATACTAAACAAAAGAGAAACTGGAATAGGTGACTCCTGTACATCGGCGGCTGCCAACGGCTATGCAATAGTTATCTACACTACCGACGAGCTAGCAGTAGACGTATGTGCTAACCCCAATGGTTGGGAAATGTACTCGGCAGCCCAGGCACTTCCAGCTGGCGGCTGGCATCATGTTGTTGCTGTTATTAACCGCACTACCTCCACAAATAGTCTAATCTATCTTGACGGAATGTCACTTAGCGTTATACGTACAGGAACCATGCCTACTGCAACAATAGCCAACACTTATAATATTTTTCTTGGAGCTCAATATGGCAATGGAGACCTGGATTTTAATGGCAAGATCGATCAGATGAAAATCTATAATTACATCCGCACCCCCGCCCAAGTCGCCTGGGATTATAACCGGGGCAAATCAACAGGTTGGTGGAAAATGGACGAAAATACCGGAACAACAACAAATGACTCAAGCGGAAATGCTTATCACTCCCAAACATTTAACGGTGCGACTACCTGGACAACCGGTAAATACAATACCGCATTGACTTTTGATGGTACCGACGACAATGTCAGAATCACAGAAGGGACAAAAATTGATTTGGGAGCAACCACGGATAACTATTCTGTCTCAGCTTGGTTTAAAACGACTACTAACTACACAACGAACCCCGGTGCGATAGTTGCCAAAGATGACGGATCAGGAGTTTACCCCTTCAGCCTGCAGGTAAATACCTCCGAACAACCCTGCATAGTTATGAATGACGGCTCTGCCCGTACTCTTTGCGGAACATCAACTGTCAATGACGGAAACTGGCATTTTATTACAGGTGTAAGAGATGTTTCGGGTGATACTACCACCCTTTACATTGACGCCATCAGGGTCAATTACCAAACCGATCCAACAACTGCAACCATGGTAAATGATGACAATGTCTCCATTGGAAATTCAGGTGCGGGAAGCTATCTCACTAATGATTTCAACGGTCAAATCGACGACGTTAAACTGTGGAATTATGCATTAACCATTCAACAAATCAGAACTGAATATACCGGCGGGACGCTGAAATTCGGACCCTGATGATAAAACTCCACCCCGCTTACTCTTAATGCATTTATAGTTTACTCAATTAATATCAATTTAATCGTGTTATAGCCGTTTAATACATGGATATAAGACATCTGTTATTTGCCATTTCATCTACTTGGGTTTTTAAAAGAATGTATAATCAGAAAAAATGAGCATCCTGGATCCGAAGGACTTTTCAAATCAGAATTTATCTGACCGTAAAGTTAAAAGTAATAATTTACCCAGAAGATATACCCTGCTGATACTTCTTTTTATTCTGACAGTCATTCCTATTATAGCCGGAGTATATTTTTTGATAATTACTCAAAAGAAAAATTTATCTGTAAATAATAGTCAAACTACCGGAAGTGAAATTGAAATCCTTACAAAAGAGATTTCAAAAAGCATAATCCTTCCGGATGAAACTCCTGTACTTGCAACTGTGACGGATCTTGAAAAAGTGAAGGGTCAAATATTTTTTAAAAATGCACAACTCGGAGACAAAGTTCTTATATATATTCAAGCGAAAAAAGCAATCCTTTACCGCCCAAGTGGTGGTTTGATAGTTGAAATCGGAACAATTGATCAAAAAACAAAAGACATTCCTGTGGGTCAAAATTCTTTTAACGTAACTCCTTTTGTTACCCCGACAAAGTTTCCCGACGAAAATATGTATATACCTATCACGTCTCCTTCACCCACCTCCAAAGTAACTCCTTCTGCAACTCCATCCGAAAAACCAGTACCTACCAATGTGTTGTATTAAAATAAAGTTTTTTTCAGCATTTCGTTGTTTACCAAGAATCGGTATGGTGTAGGTAAGAGTAATATACTATGCCTGGCAAATACTTCATTCAATTGAATTAATTAATATTTACAGACGTAAATACGGACTTAATATTTTTCGAATTAAAATAATTCAATCAATTAAATTATTTAAAATTGTTATCTGTCAAAAAGTGCTTTAATTGCTTCGCTGTGAAAACAACAAAAATAGCTTCATTTGACTATATACTATATATATAAGATATATTCAGTTACTTAAATGATCTATTAATATTCATTAATTATACTTATGATATACCGTTTTTGACTCTTGACAGTCCTTATACCGATGTTACAGAATAAAAACTAATAGTTATTCGATTTGATTTGCGACTTTTAGATTGATGTAATTAATTTATATTTTTATGGATAAAGTATTTGAAAAAACAGAAAAATATATCCTCTTTGTACTTGTTCTGATTCTACCCTTTACAGTACTGTCTCTTTCCTCTAATCCGTATGTTGTTACAAAATTGATGATTTTGGTTTTTGGTCTCTCATTATATTTATTTGTTAAAGCTGTAAGAATTATTGCTACAGGTAAAATTACATTTAATTCTACTGTTTATGATCTTCCGGTACTCATAATAGTATTTGCAACGGTTATTAGCACCATCTACCGGACACCGAATAAAATGGAAGGCTTACTTCTCCCGGGAACAACAACGGCGATCGTAGGAGCGGCACTGCTTTTTTTCGCTCTGAATCAGATAAAGGAGAAAAGCGACATGGCGAAAGTGCTTATATTTTCAGGTGCTATTTATGCTCTTTTTATAATACTCGCCTTTTTGGGCGTCTTTGAAAAAATCCCCCAGCTTCCGGCGTATCTCCGGTCAAAAACATATTCACCGGAAGGCGGTTATTTACCGTCAATGATCTTTTTGGCATCACTTTTACCAGTTTCAATTGCTTGGATTTTATCGCAAAAAGAAATCGCAGAAAAAACAAAGTATATTGCCGCGAGTGTATCTATTGTAGCCGGACTATTATTATCTGTTTACCAAATCCTTCCCGGCAGACCCCTTTCCCCCAGATTCCCGTCAATGGGAGTTTCCTGGAATATTGCAGTTGATTCCTTGAAAGAAAGTCCTGTACTTGGAGTCGGACCGGGAAATTATTTGTCCGCGTTTAATAGATACCGACCGCTTTCATATAATTCAACCAATCTCTGGGCAATAAAATACGCAACAGCATCTAACTTTTATTTTCAACTTCTTACTGAAACCGGACTCTTGGGAATAGCCGGATTGATACTTCTCTTGACATCTTTATACAAAGTCACGAAAAAAGATCTGAAAGAAACCACTCTTGTGAAATGGGGTTTTGCCGCAATCGCACCGGTTGTTTCACTTACCCTGCTATTGATTTTCTTATTTGCCTTCCCGGCAACCGCACTATTGATAGTGATGCTTTTTGTGCTTCTTTCTCTTGGGGCTAAGACTAGCCACAACAATGTTAATCTGACTGTACAAAGACTGAAAGATGAAGACACGGGAGTCTTTTCCGCATCAAAAGTACTGGCTTATGCTGTTGCGATT
Source organism: Patescibacteria group bacterium (assembly GCA_035291665.1). GTDB lineage: Bacteria > Patescibacteriota > Microgenomatia > UBA8517 > UBA8517 > DATDRP01. The sequence continues at coordinate 33,760 of DATDRP010000003.1, forward strand.
CCGATGGCAGCTGTTGTTATATATGTAGTCTATATCGGAGGCAAAATATTAATTGCCGAGTACTACTTTAAGAGTTCTCTTGAAAATCTCGTTCAAAACCGCGCCCAGGAAACATATGACTCAATGAGGCAGGCAATTACTCTTAATCCCCGGGTAGACCGATACCGTGCCACATTCTCCAGAGTTGCTTTGATTCTTGCTGACGCAATTGCCCGAAAACCCGAGATCACAGAAACGGACCGGACAACAATAACTCAACTTATCCAGCTTGCAATCTCAGAAGGTAAAGCCAATGTTGCTTTGAACCCGAGAAGAGCCGGAAATTGGGAAGCTTTGGCACGAACTTACCAGTCAATCATCCCGCTGGCCAATGGTGCTGATGCATTTGCCGCTCAATCATTCAGTCAGGCAATCGCACTCGATCCTATCAATCCTAACTATAGAATTGCCCTTGGAGGTCTATACTTCAATTCAAAAGATTATGAAACTTCAGCGAGAGTCTTTGAATTAGCGGTTGCATCCAAAGACGATCTCCCTAACGCTCACTATAACTTAGCCTTTACTTATAAAGAGTTGAATAAAATTGATGCGGCAATACAACAAATGAGTACAGTCCTTGGATTGGTCCAGCCGGGAACGCCAGATTATGAAACGGCTCAAAAGGCTCTTGAAGATTTGCAAAATAAAAAGAAGGAGCTTAGTCCTGCCGCAACCGACAACCTGACTCCCCCTCAGCAGCCGGAAGACTTATTAAAACCAAAAGTAGAACTTCCTGCAGGTGCACAGCCTCCCGAAAATGTTATCACTCCAACCACTGCTCCGGGAGCAGAAGGCGGACAGGTAACTCCAACTCCATAAGAGTAAGAGCTAGAGATAGAGAAAGTGTAAGTTTAATTCCACTTGCAAGGTGGGCAAATCCTCATAATTTCTAATTAACCTAATTGACCTAATTTCTGTGTTGGAAACAAGAGAACTTGTTCGACATTAATAACCAAGCACCAAAATCCAAATAAATTCAAAATCCACGATTCAAGATGAAAGATTGGAGTTTGGAAATTGGTAATTGGATATCATTTGTAATTTGGAATTTGGTTATTGGTCATTCGTAAACAATTCGTGATCAGTTATTAATCAAAGATGGCGTCAAAGTACTGATATGTAAATCCGCCTCGATTCACCCACTCTGATGAAAAACTGCCGTTTGTTATTAATTTTTTGAAGTATTTGTATTCCCCATCTGATGCTTCGCGAAGGATAAACCAATCCCCGTCTTTATTCACAAATCCGTAATAAGAATTGGAGGGGTCGCTTGTATCATCGAGTTCGGCTATCCGGTAACCGTCTGTCGGCTGTTTGATGGCAGGATCTATTAGATTTCCACCCGAATCCTTCAAAGCTACCGTTCCGGGACCGGGTGCGCTTCCGAAGAAAGCTGCATGGGCGCGTTTGGTGAAGATTGAAAACATAAACACCGAAAGTCCTGCCGAACCGATGAGCTTTAAAAATGCCCTGCGGTCAAGGTCGAACTTCCGGTTTTCGGGAATCACATCTGCCTCAAGAAGCTCAACCTCATCGCTTCCGGAACCTTTTTTCTTACTCTTTTTTATTGCCGGAACCGTCGAAATTTTTTGAATAGTTAACGCTTTCGATCTTTTGGGGGTAATCAGAAATCCAAAATATACTAAAAGCGGTAAGAATATTAACGTTGCAGTAAGCTGGATTGGAGAAGACACGTATGATATCCCCACCAATAACATGAGTGTTACTACAATAAAATTGTAATAAATTATCAATTTCTTCATAAATTCAGGCTGACTGCGCTAATGTAATTTTTTACGCTGTCACAAAATTTTTATATATTTATCAAGAACAAATCCGTAAATGTTCGAATCTAAAACAATTTCATACCAATTGTTCTTATACTCTACATATCCGTATTCTTCACCGTCATTTGCTTTTTTGATAATTTCAAACCCCGTGGAAGGGCCTGTTCGTATATTGACATAACCAAGGTTTGCCGGAGCAATAATTTTCAACTTGCCTGCAACTTCCCGTTCCGGCTTTTGGGAAACGCTGCCGCTTTCAGTACTAACCAAAGTATTATTCTCATTTGAAAACGTTTTCTCCCATTTAGCCGGTTCTGGTTCATGATCTTTTTGTGACTTTACTTTATCGATATTTTTTACTCCGAGTGCAAAAAATATCATAAAAAGAAAAATCATGATAATAATATTCTTCCTGCCCAGCTTTACCTCTGGGTTTAAGCCTTTTTTAACACTGGCTGTAGTTTTTACCAAAGTTATAAGAAGGTATAAAGGAACAGGAAGAAATACGAATTGAAAAATTAAAGTTTTTATATCTTTTGAATTAGCAAACCCGCTGATGCTTAAAAAAATCGCAAGAATTGTGCATATGAACATAAAACCAATACCGGAAAAACTGGCCAGTTTACCTTCTTTTTTCGAAGAAATTCGGGAAGCGTAATTACCGGGATTGGAAATGGCGGTTTTTTCTATTTTGGAATCATCCGAAACGGGGTGATTCGATTTCTCATTAAGGACAGTATTCTTCATTGGGTATTTATTACTGTTTATTTGTTTCTCTCAGATACGGAAAATTGGTCCAGCCAACTGTTCCGTCAAGAAGTTTTATTTGATACCAATTGGCCTCTTTTTTCAAATACTCATAAATAAGGCCATATTCCATCTTACCTATAATTTTTGAATTGTTGAGCTTTTGTTCATAGACATCACAGGTTGCGTATTTTGAATCAGATAAAGTAAGGTATCCCAAAAGCGGTGCTTCTGTCGGGGTTGGCGTAACATCCGCCTGGTTTTCCAAGGTCGCCAAAAGATCGGCCAGTTTAGTCACATCACCTGAAACTCCCAGGATTTCATTCAAACTCCTTTGTTCTGCCCGGATTTGCGAAAGCTCCTCTTTGATTGAAGATAATTCTTTGGTAATTCCGGAGTTATCGTCTTTGGCGGTGCTTACAGTTGCCTCCTTGGTGCTGGCAGCTTCGGTATCTGTTGAAAGAACCTGTTTATTATCAGACGTCAGAGGTAATTTCCTTGTTCCGTTTATAAAATAAGAAACAGCTCCTGTTATGATTATCAAAACCATAACCGTTAACAGTTTGGCAGCACTAATTGGAGTTGCGTTTTTAGCAAAAGCATTATCTTTTACTTTTCCTGCACGAATCCCGGTAAAAGCCAATACCGGAACAAACATGGAAAGCAGTATCACATTTACCGGCATCGGGAAAAACAGTATTGTAACAACAAAAAATACAACTGTAAAAATTAACAGATAGTAATAAAGAAATTTATCTATTTTCCCCATGATTCATTTTAACAAACAACAAGCTACTAATTAACTGCTAATTTAAAATCACTAATTAATACAAATTCCTATTCGTGATAATTCGCGTTTCCCATTAGTGAGTAATTCGTGATTATAATACAATTGCAATTCGTGAACCTAATATCTTAATATCGAATCACCTAGTATCTTTTTTGGTAATTCGTAGCCAACTCTTGCAATTTATATCTTTTTGGCCTATATAATGACTAAATATGAAAAAAGAATATACACTCCTTTTTATTGCAGGACTTTTTCTTCTTGCCTACTTACTTGATGCAGTTGTAAACCCGCTTGGCGTCCGACTGCCAACACCTTACCATTACTTTACGGGTGAATACCTTTACAAATATCCATTTACAACAGCATCAATTGTCATTAAAGCAATAGGTCTTTTTCTTACACCTCTTTGGCTCTTTTCGTTCATGGGGAAAAAATATTTCCTGAAAGGCATCATCTTATTGATACTGGCTGTTTTAATGCAATTGTACGCTCTCCAGGATATCGTTACGCGTGCAGCAGTAGTACCGATTGAGTGGTCTTTATCAATTTCGATGGCCGGTGTCGCCCTTTTCATTCCTGTAGTATTATTTCTCTTCGGCGGCATTATCGCAAAAATCTTTGGCTTGGATAAGGAAGAGTTGGATGCAGAAGAAGAAGATGATGACGAAGGTATATTAACCGGTGAGAGTGAAAGTGAAACAAAAGAAACTCAAGGCTAAATCCTCAAATCAATAAGGGTTATTTTTCCCAAGAAAAAGTGTATTACAAAAGTCAATTATTGTTCCTTGCTTGTTGAGCCCGGGTAACAAGATTCCATACAAATTTTTGACCGACTACCACCAGAACTCCGAGATATAAAGCCCATCTCCAACCAGAAATACCGAATCCCAGTACGTTTGCCACACGGGTAATTAACCATATTCCAAGTGAGTTTACAACCCAAAAATAAATCCAGGTGACCGTTCCCGCTTCATATTTTATTCCCCGTGACATAATAATATCCCAAGCTGTCCAAACCAATACCGTCAGCCAAAAGGACGAATAAATTGCCGCTTCAACTGTTGTAAATTTCCAAGTTCCAAAGACAAAATCATTCGGAAAAGCCTTACCCGCGAAATAAAAAAGTAAGAAGTTTATCAGCCAAAATGCAAGATATAATACGTGGTTATACATTATTTTCTCTCACCTCCCTCAAGAATATAGTATAACAACTTTACCGAAGGTAAAGAAGAGAAAAGATATTGATTGTAAGCGGTAGGAAGTGAGATGTGAGAAGTGAGTTGTGAGTGATGGGTAATTAGTCTTAAGTATCCAGTTGTACGCGGTAAGTTGTAGGTTGTAGGAAGTGAGTTGTAGTAAATTAGTAGTAATTCGTGATAATAATTCGTGACTAATTAGTGATTCACGCCTAAAACTATTCTTGCATCGATATTCTCCAAGTCATCCGTTTCATAATCGTTTATTTTTAATAATTTTTTCGTATCACTTATGACAACATCCAGTTGATCTTCTTTATCTTTCGATATAACCAATAAGTTCTCATCATTTCTTGTTGTATTCCCCGTTTCCACGTTCGTATATCCCAACTCTTCGAAATCGCTTGCAATGCTGCCGGCCAAACCGGAGGTCCCTGATCCGTTCAGAATTTCCAGACGAACTTCAGATCTTTCCAGATCTGTGTTTGCGGGTGACTGGTCAACGGTTGAATCGGATTCAGCAACAATTTCAACTGCTTTCGTTTCGATTGTATCTGCCTGCTCACCCATATCAACATCAACTTTACTACCTTCTTCAGACGGATTTATCTTTGTTCGTGAGAATAATGCTAACGATGTTGCCGAAATAATAATAATCATACTAATTAAAGAAAGAATAAATATTTTTTTATTACTTTTTTCCAAAGGAATTTCTTCCTCTACGTCCGAATATCTCATTTCATCAGCAGTTGAGACAAAACCCGGTAATTCCTGATTTTGCGGTGAAGGTTTATCTGATGCGAGATGCCTGGACGCGGATTTTGTTACACCGGACTCATTTTCTTCCTTGACGGTCATCGATTCGGGAACATATGAACCGGATTTTGTTTTAATAAATTTCTTCTTGGCCATAAAACTTGCTTCAAAACTCACCTTCCAGGCTCGTTTTGATGCCTTTCGGCAAGATTATATGAAGTATTTTGAAATCACTTCATAGTCACACAACCACTCTTGTATTACCCATTATGACAAATGTAATATGTATGTACAAACCCAATCTCAGTTATCAGTTTTCGGTAGTTTGTTGTCGGATGTCAGTAAGTCAGTTAAATTGTAAATAGAATACCGACAAATTGTATTTTGAAAACAAAAAAACCGATACCCGAAAACCGAACATATGCTGCAAATTCAATTTTTACTTATTAACGCTCACTTTACGATAAACCTTTTGGTCGCATTGGTTTGCTTTGCTGTCGCATGGCTTTATTTTGACGCTTGGCTCGGCCGTAAGGATATCAGGGAAGGAACAAAAATGCTCGGATTTTTATTTCTATCTCTGTCATTCATAGTACACTCAACCTATATTGAACAGACTCTCCTGGAAACTTCTCTAATCGGCGTAAAAACCATAGAAATCTTAACCGTAGTTTTCAGAACATTGGGTTATCTGGTTCTTATAAGCGGTCAAATAATCGATCCTTTGCAGCCGCTTCCGACTTATCGGTCGCAAAGCAAGGAGAAAGGATTCGGTATAAAAAATCCAAAAGCCCACGCACTTTTGATACTGGGTTCAATCCCCTTACTCGACAGTGTCAATTTTCTTTTTCCTGTGTTGGCAATCATTACGGCGTTTTTGTATATCAGGCGGGCTACCTTGGGTCTTGAATTTCACCTTCGCACCATCGGTTACAGCTTAACAATACTTTCCATAAGTGAGCTTTTTCATCTGGCAAGCCTTTTCAGAAGTACGGATAACATTAATATCATTAAATTGGTGGGACCTTTCGGGCCACTCTGGATAATAGAACATGCCCTCTTAATATTTTTTATGGTTATTTTAGGGCGCTGGGTGTGGAGTTATTTGGCAAAAAGACTCGAAACGCAAATGTTTATGATATTCACTTCCGTTACTCTTGTAGTTTTTTTAACTACCGCGGTATTTTTTACATCCGTCTCGATAAAAAACTTTCGCGATGACATTTTGTCCAATCTGAAAATAAATGTTAAAGTCCTGCAATATACACTGGAAAGTAAAAAGGCGGAAACGCTTTCCGATTCTCAAGTCATAGCCCAAAATCGGGAAATCATATCGGCTGTATCAGAAAAGGACAGAAAAAAACTGGCTGACTTGACCATTGAAATGCTTTTGACAAAAAAACAGGATTATTTGGTTGTTACTGATGAAAATGGTGCGATCCTTATTCGGGCTGACGATCCTGAAAAGGCCGGAGGGTCTTTATCCGACGATCCTTTGGTAAAACGCGCTTTAACCGGCGAACCGACAGCGGGTTTGATTACAAAAGAAGGCGTACTGGCACCAACCGTATCCGTGCGGGCTTCGTCCCCGGTTAAAAACGGTACTGATACAATCGGAACTGTTACTATCGGAACAACCGTTGATAACGCATACGTAGACGGTTTGAAAGACGCTACAGGGCTTGATGCAAGCATTTATGCTGATAATGTAAGGTCAGCAACAACATTCATTGCATCTGACGGCAAAAGCCGCTGGGTTGGTATTAAAGAAGAGACTGAAGAAGTCAAAAAAACCGTGCTTGGAGACGGAAATGATTATCAGGGGTCAGTAAATATTCTTAATATCCCATATCTTGTTTCTTTCTCTGCAATAAAAAGTGTCGACCAGAATTCCATTGGGATGCTTTTCGTCGGTCGTCCTGAGGTTTCTACACTTGAAGCGGCAGCTAAGCTAATTGAACAGACATTCTTAGTGACTGTAATACTTCTTATTGTCTCCACAATCCCCGCTTATTTTATTTCAAAATATATAATTGACCAAATCAAGACTTAAACCACGAATTGGCTACAAATTTTTATAACAGATTTCAAGAAAACCACCGAGTCGGACTCGGTGGATGAATTGAATTCTGATATGTCATCCTCCGTTAAAGGAAACCCCCGAGTCGGACTCGGGGGAGGATGTCATGATATTAAACTACAAATGCAGATATCGACTAAAGTGGATATTCATTAAGAGCTTGTACTATAATCATTTGTATACATATGCCTAAAGTACTTCTAATTGAAGATGATCCATTGGTTGTAAGGATGTATCAGAAGATACTCACTTTTGAGGGTTTCCAAGTAGAAAGCGCGCCCGATGGAAGAGAGGGTGTCATGAAAGCAAAAGAAGTGAAACCCGATCTTATTTTTTGCGATGTGATGATGCCCAAAATGAACGGCATTGAAGTCTTGGAGCTACTCAAATCAGATGCCGAGACAAAAGAAATTCCAGTTATAATGCTTACCAATTTATCCGGAACTCACGATGCAGAATTGGCGCTTCAGAAAGGTGCGTTTGCCTATATGGTAAAAAGCGAATACCGTCCGAAAGAAGTTGCGGCCAAAGCAAAAGAACTTATTGCGGGTTTAAAACTTACTCCGAGTGCACCCCAGGTATCGGGAGAATAAAACACTGTAACCAAGCAACCGAATTTCCAATTACGTAATTGATCTAATTACTAAATAATTACCAATAACCAAGCATCAAATTACAAATAATAATTAATTTACAAATATTAATCAGGTATTAATTGTTAATTTTCTCAATACAGATAGTTTTTTTATTGAAATTTAGTGATTGTAAATTTGTTTGGAAATTGGAATTTGGTAATTGGATATTTAGGTATTAGGTTGTAGGAAATGGGAAATGAGTAGTGACTAGTGGGAAGTGGGAAATGGAGATAAGCAAGTAGGTTGTAGGAAATTAGTAGCAATTCGTAGCTAATTGGAAGTATTTCGTGAACTTAATATCTTAATATCGAAGCACATAATATCTAACTGATTCGTGTTTAACTAATTCTTCGTCGCTGCTTTGGGTATTTCCTCGCGCGTATAACCGGCAAGTATTTCTTTGATTTGGGCTACGATTTCCTTCGGTTTGTTTTGTGATTTCACAATATATTTAACAGCTCCCAAATCAAGTGCTGTGTCAACATCTTTATCCCCCGAGAGGTTGGTAAGAACAACTACAGGTATATTTTTGAGGTCGGGGTTGTTTTTGATTATTCGAAGGACATCAATACCGCTCATTTTTGGCATCATGATATCAAGAAGTATCATTATTGGTTTGAAACTCTTCAACTTTTCAATTCCTTCTTCACCGTTTCTGGCCATCTCAACATCAAACCCTTCAAACTGGAAAACAGTCTGATACATTCGGGATACAAGGGGGTCGTCTTCAACAATTAAAACTTTAGACATGGTTCACTAATTTTATACTAATTTTCACTAATTATATTCCATAAAAAACTCGTGATCAATCAATTCGCGTTTTTAATTCGCAATCAATTCGCGATTTAATAATTCGTAGCTAATTCGCAGCTCTAGCCAGAGGCAGACTCACCTTAAAAACCGATCCTTTGCCTTCAACCGACTCAAAACCAATTTCCCCTTTCATCTTCTCCACCAACATTTTTGTTATAAAAAGTCCCAAACCGGTTCCTTCAACATCTTCCGTACCTTCGGTTTTTGCCCGAAAGAATTTGCTAAAAACTTTTTTGTGGTCTTTTAGCGGTATTCCGTATCCCGTATCGGAAATTTCCAAAATAACGTGTTTCCCGGAAACGGCACTCTTTACAACAACCCTTCCTGCTGGTTTATTATATTTAATCGCGTTAGAGAGAAGATTTTCCAAAACATCCCTGAGCTTTTGCTCATCTGCTTCGACAATAGCGGATGCAATTTCATAATCCTCATCCAAGATCACTCTTTTTTCCTGGGCAATTGAGGCAACCTGTGAGACCACGCTTTTTACTGTTGCCATAAAATCCACCTTTGTAAGTTCAAGTTCTATTGTGCCTGATTCAGTTCTTGCTATTTCCAAAAGATCATCCACAAGATGGTTTAACCTCTGATTGGCTTTCTCGATGGCATCAAAATTCTCCAATGTATCTTTGTCCATCTTTATTTTCTCGTCTTTTATAAGACTGACAAAACCATTAATTACCGTAACCGGTGTCCGCAGTTCGTGAGTTGCGATAAAGACAAACTCGTCTCTGAGTCGTATAACTTCCTGTGCTTTTTCGAGTTCGCGCTTTTGCATTTTGCGTAATTCCAGAGTTCGTTCTTCAACTTTTTGCTCAAGTGTGTGGGAAAACTCCTGTATCTTTTTAAAAGCTTGAGCGTTGGAAAGAGCGACTGCCAACTCAGTTGAAAGAATTTCCAATACTCCCAAATCCTTATCAAAATAAATATCACCGGATTCTTTTTCTCCCAGAAGTAAATATCCGACAGTTCTTTCGTGAGTAGAGAGTGGCACAAATACCGACACAACGTACTTTCGCATAATTTTTTTAAGTCTCCCTTCCTCCATTTCTTCGAAAATTTGCGACCTGCCGCTGGCTGCAAGGTCTTTAAGCTCCGGAAAAGTCGGAAATGAATAATTTGTACTTCTATCACCAAAGACGTCTTCGATCTTTCGTGCTCCCAGAACGAATATAGCAGCTTTTGAAAAACGCAAGTTTTCCTTGAGAACTGAAAACATGCTTGCGGTCAGATCCTCAAGATCCAAAGTTGAAGCTAATATCCGGGAAATTTTTTTTAACAACTCATTGGAATGAAAATGTCCTTTGTAAAAAATATTATCTGTTAGGTCTTCGAAAAGCCTCAAAAGCGGTTGGAAAGAGTATGCGATTATTAAAGCTAATATTGTTGAAGATACAATATTGGAAGTTGACGTTCTTACATTCGTAATATAAGAAGTAATCAGAAAAAATCCTCCAGCGTAAAGTAAACCCAATGTAATTGCGAGCAATATATATGTTATAGACCGGGCAACTACCAAGCGAATATCCATAAGTCTATGTTTTAGTATTGCGTACGTAATAATCAAAGCCATTGCGACATTAACAAAAGGTCCGATATAAATAAGTCTGTAATTACCCAATTGAGGCAGGATTACATTCGGTACAATGCCAATAACCATAGGGAGCATGCTTGCAAGTAATACATATCTAATTTGGGATCGAATATTACCTTTTAATCTCATCATACCTCTAATAAGAATTACCAAAGCTGTGTTATAAATAATCCCCAGGTAAATAGCCCAAATAATATAAACCGGACCTAGAATTACAGAATTACCTTGGTCGTCAAGAATAATCCGTTCAATCCAGAGATTGGTATTAAAAAGTGGTATAAAAAAAATAAAAGGGACTGTTACCAGCAATATTGTCCAAATTTTTTCAGGAAATTTGCCGTTAACCAAGGTATAGGAGAAATAAAAAATCGCAGAAGGAACTATGCTTCCGGAAACATAAATCATCCTACTCCAAAATAAAGCAGGCTCTTGAGTCTTAGATAATCTGAAAAATGCAATTGCAAATGCCCAAACAATAACATTTAGGATAAAAACCGAAAATGATAGATTTAATGGATTTTTGGGATTCTTAACAAGAACTACTAAAAAAACTGGTATTGATAAAATTCCAGACAATATGAGCGCCAAATCTATGATATTCATCTGAAGTAACTATTTGGGAACAATTAAAAATCCGGCTGTTCTACCGGTGCCCTTGCCAAAAACTATCTTTTCCTGGACATTCCCTACTTGGCTAAGATAATAATTCATTTCCTCGGGAGTTCTCAACGGGGCGTATTTCTTCAAAATTGCAGAAAAGCTACGCATAAAATCTCTGCCCTCCGAATTCGTTTGCGCCATGGCTATTACTCCAGCTAGTCTTTCCTGTTCCTCCCGCGGTTTTTTCTTTCCTATTTCAAGCATCTCATCGAGCATCTCATCAGGGTCAAAATGTTTAGGATCCAAGCTTGTTACAAAAAACTTGTCGCCACCAATTCTGAAAAAGTTATCCACTACTCCTACCATTGTATCTGCAGGAAAATAAGATGCAGAAAAAACCGATACTCCTAACCATTTCCCGGAATCTTTTACAGGAAGGTGATCTGGCATACCTCTCGAATAATCATGCAATAAAAACTGAGCCTCTGAAAGCCTTTTTGAAGCAACCATGGAATCGAGTTTAGGTTGACTGGCATCTCTTGCGAGTTGCGATGAATCTATTGCCAGGTAAGATACCGCGCCATTGGTTCTTTCGGCAATATGTGTGGCAAGCGGACAAAGTCCGGCTCCAAAATCAAATACCCTGTCACCCGGCATTGGAGAAATAGCTCTGACCACATCACGTCGAAATTCGGTTAAATTCTCAACTAAAGGTTCATAAATTTTCATTCGTCCTGGTATATGTTTTTGCCAAATACCAGCCATTTCTTGTCCATAAGACTTCATGAAAGATATTTTTGTATCAGTAGGCAGTAGATGAACAATTGTCATCATTTCGCCTGGAGTAAGGTCTTCACCAACTTTGTAGCGATTGTGGATCATTTGTACTGATCGAGGATCTATTAATGTTGGTTTATTAATGCCAGTTTCGGGCGTCATATTATTTACTATATATGCTTATATTGATCATTGCATCATCTGATATTATTTAAGTTTTTTTACTATTCAGTAGTTCCTCAATTTTCCGTCCTAATTCTTTTGGTTCGGCATCCTTTTTCACCCAATAATCAACGGCTCCTTTTTCCTTTGCCAACTCTGAATCATATTTACCTGATAAATTGGTAAGTATTACAACGGGAATATTTTTTGTATCCGGATCTTCCTTAAGCTTCTCCAATACCTCCATCCCGTCGGGTTCGGGCATCATGATATCAAGAAGGATGAGATCGGGAAGTATTTTTTTAGCTTTATTCAAACCTTCAAGTCCGCCAATTGCTACTTCAGAATCAATATCACTGAAAGAGAGGGATTTCTGATACATCCTCGCAACCAGCGGTTCGTCTTCAACAATTAAAACCTTTGTCATAGATATAAATAACTTTTAATTGAACAATTAATAAGGACCTTCATAAATTTTCCTCCCTATTAATTTTAGGAAAATTTCCAAAGAACCTTGCATTTTTGCTTTGCAAAAGTGTTAATACTTTCGTCATGTTTCAGAATAACTATTAATTGTGACATTATTAAAGTCACATTAGGACGCTTCAATTACTTTAATTTAAAATTAGCTTAAAGTTCAATAGGATGTTTTTTTACAGCGACGAAGGTTGGAGAATTTTATTTATCTTTTTACCCATCTCTTTCGGTTTAATATCTTTTTTAACCCAATAATCAATAGCGCCTTTTTCCTTTGCAAGATCCATATCATTTTCCCCGGACAAATTGGTAAGCATGACAATCGGGATATTTTGTATTTCAGGATCTGTCTTAATTTTTTCGAGTGCTTCGATCCCATTCATTCCCGGCATCATAATATCCATCAAAACAATATCAGGCTTCCAATCACGCGTTTTGGCAACTCCATTTTCACCACCCATCGCAAGTTCTACTTCAAAGTTATCGAACGCCAATGCTTTCTCGTACATTCTTGCCACCAGCGGCTCATCTTCAACTATTAAAACCCTTGTCATATTGCTACAAATATACTACGTATTCAAAACTAATTAATCTACAAATTATTATAGTACATGTGTTTGAAAGATATCCACTCAAATTATTCTTGTATTCGAAGCTTAATTTGAATAAAATTCGTAGCTAATTTGTAGCCTAACCTTTTGGTAAAACCAGTTCAAATTCCGAACCTTTATCGACTTTTGATTTAACAAGATAAACTTTCCCATTCATGGCATCCGCTAACATCCTCGATATATAAAGTCCAAGCCCAACTCCTTGGGTTGAATCGTGTTTATAAAAATCCTCCCCCACCTGTTGAAATTTCTTAAACAGCATTTTTTGATCTTTTTCACTCATACCTCTCCCCGTATCGGAAACATTAATTTTTACACTATCTTTTTCTTCCAGCACTTTAATCGTGATTCTACCATTGTCAGTGAATTTATTTGAATTACTGACAAGATTATAAATAACTTGATTTACTTTTGTCCGGTCTGCATAAACCTTAATATCTTTATCCTCATGGTATTCAATTAAATTTCCTTTCTTTGTTGCCGGTGATGCGAGCTCTCCCAAGACGGCGTTTACTTCATCAGAGACCGAAAAGCGTTCGGTTTTAAACTGCACTCTATTATGCTCAAGTGACGATACTTCCAGAAGTTCATCAACAATTGCAATAAGCCTCGCGGCTGAGGTGTCAATGTCCTGCACCATTTCAGCAAGGTCTTTCTCGGTAACTTTCGCCGGATATAAATTTTTAATAAGATCAACATTTCCTTTTATGGCTACCAGTGGAGTGCGAAGTTCGTGGGATGCCAGGGCAATAAATTCGTCTTTGCTTCTTTCCAATAGCCTTTCGTCGGTGACATCCTCAAGAAGGATTACTGTTCCGATTGTGTCAGTTCCCCGTTCGACATTCGCCGCAATTAAACTGAAGATGCGGTTGATATATGTCACATCTTTGGTATAAACCAATTCTTCACTCTTATCTAAACTTTTTTGAACTTTCTCGACATCGAAATTCTTCGTCAGAATCTGCTTTATGGTCGATAAGTTCTCGGTAGAAAATAATTTTTTAACTTTATTATTTATCCTGCTAATGGCTCCGTCTTTGTCCAATAAGATATAACCAACCGGCATACTATCAATAGATGTGACAAGTGTCGCTTCTATTGACTTTCCATAGTCCTCAGCTAAAACAAAGGCATTGTGGGTTGACAACAAAAGTCCGGTAAGCGCAAGTATATAGCTTACGAGTCTGATAAGAACTGACATATAAAACATTAAATCACCCGGATTTGCAGACGCAAGGTAAAAAGGTATTTGGGAAAGAAGTAGAGCAATAAGCGCGGTTATAAAAACCTGGTCAAAAAATTTCTTCTTCCAAGTTCCTTTTGTAAGATAACCAAATATTGTAACCAGAAGAAGTGCACTCGAAACGGCTATCGCTATCAGTGCGGGAATCTTTACAAATAAAAATGAAATTGTGAGAAAAATAGAAAAAAACATTGAAAGCAAAAATATCTGATTTTTCAATTTACCCTTGTGTCCGACATTTCGAATTGATTCATTAGTCCAAACAAGATAACTCAGAAAAAATATAAGGGATAATAAAAGTGTTGCGGGGTCTGATACTTTCCCCGAAAGAAGAAGTGTTGGCTTAACCAAGTAGAAATAAAAATCCAAAACCGAAGCACCTAAAAAACCAAAACCGATGAATGCATACTTTGATTTGTTTCTTGTGTCAAATTTAATCAGAGATACTGCACATGCAACAATCGAAACAATTACAATAAAAGAGCCTATTATCGGGAAAAATGATACTCCCAGAGTGCCTTTGATACCTCGGGTCAAAAGATACAGCGAAACAAAATAAAAAATTGTAATTAGGTGAAAAACCAGTCTGTTGAGGTGTTTTTGGGCAAGGTCTTTCATTATTTATATGTAAGAAGATTCCCTGCGAAAGAGGAATCTTTGTCGAAAGTGTTCAAGAATCCTTCAAATCAGCCGGATTTCGACGCCGAACCTAAATATTTTTCAACCAAATCGCCTAATTTTGCTATATCGGTTTTACTTTTAATAAGATAACCGGCGGCACCTTTTTCCATTGCAAGTTCCGCATCATTTTTCCCGGAAAGATTCGTAAGCATTACGATCGGAATTTTTGCCGTTTTGGGATTGCTTTTTAATTTATCCAAGACTTCAATTCCGTCGGGTTCCGGCATCATAATATCAAGGAAAATAAAATCAGGATTTTCTGATTCTGCTTTTTCAAGTCCTTCTTTCCCGCCGATTGCCAGAACGGTATCATACTTTGCGAACCTGAGGGCTTTTTCATACATTCTTGCCACCAGCTCTTCATCTTCGACTAATAGTACTTTCACCATAATCACTAATTATACACGAATTAAAATCACTAATTTACTACTAATTACATGCTAATATTAACCTGAATGGCCAAATTAATCTTCCCTAAATTAAGTTATACCATAATGGGAATCCTTTTTCAGATTCATGCAAAACTCGGGAATCAATATCAAGAAAAATACTACCAACGAGCATTAGAATCGGCCTTAAAAGAACATGATATAAAATATAAAAAAGAACTCAAATCGGACTTATTTTATAACGAAGTAAAGATAGGGAAATATTTTCTCGACTTTTTGATTGAAGATAAAATTATATTAGAGTTAAAGACTAAACCCTTTTTTACTGGTCAGGATATAAGACAGGTTTTAGCTTACTTAAAAGCCAACAATAAACGTTTAGGTATTCTGGCAAATTTTAGAACTGGAAGTCTCACATATAAAAGAATTATTAATAACCACTACACCCCATTCATAAATAATTCGTGATTCCTATTCGTGAGCAATTCGTGATTTAGTGTATTAAATTCGTAAGTAATTAGTGATCAGCCAACGGCAGTGTCAGTGTGAATGTGCTTCCTTTCCCAAGATCGCTTTCCGTAAGAACCAAATCCCCATTCATGATACGTGCAAATTCACGGCTGATATATAATCCCAAACCCGTACCTCCGGCTTGTCTTTGTGTGATGTCATCCATAACTTGCTGGAAACGCTGGAATAAAAGATTCTGCTTGTGTTTTGCAATCCCCATTCCCGTGTCGGAAACATCCACCCGCAGCATTTTTCCATCAATTGTATTTCTGACAGTAATACCTCCTTCACCTGTAAATTTAATTGAGTTTCCGATGAGATTAATAAGTATTTCTTTGAACAAGCCTTCATCCGCAGCAATAAATTGGTTTTTGGGATCTTCAATATTTTCCGCTTTAATATACAGTCCTTTATTTTTAGCCAAAGATTCCAGTTCATGAATAATCTGTTTTGTAATAAAATTGGCGTCTACTTTTTCCATTTTAAATTTAAGCCGCGCCTGATCAAGTCGGGACACATTCAAAAAATCAGATACCAGTTTGGTAAGTCTCTCGGCAGAAGTTTGTGTATCCTGAAGAAGCTGTAAATCCACTTCGCTGAGATGGCTTTTTCCGTATCCCGCTTGGATCGTATCAAGGTTTCCGGAAATAATTGTTAATGGTGTGCGGAGTTCGTGCGATGCAATAGAAAAAAAGTCATCTTTCTGCTGTTGAAGGCTCACTTCCTCAGTAATGTCATGAATAATTCTTACAACACCTGCAAAGGATCCTTCAACCGTGACAGGTGAAGCGTTGATGCTTGCATCAATCAATCTTCCCGATTTGCTTTGAATTTTTAATTTGGTTTCTCTGTTTTTTGCCGTAACTGCAGCGGTGTCGCTAAGATGGGCAGGGGAAATCGGTTTACTTTCTTTATCAAATGCTTTGATCGTGTCGGAATAATCTCTTCCGATAAATTCATCCGACTTGTACCCAAATGTATTCTCAAATGAAGGGTTGACATAAGTTACCATCCCTTTACTGTCGGTTAATATTACCGCTTCTCCGGTATTTTCAAGGATGGCCTGGCTTTTTACCTGCTCTTCTTTGAGGGCATGAGAACCGGATCGAAGTTTTGCCTGAATTATGATTTCTGCTTCCTTTTCCTCTGAAGCATCACGGAATATTTTGATAGCGCCTTTTACCTCGCCATCGATGATAAGCGGTGTTGTCATTGAAACTATCGGGAATTTCCTGCCCGAGGATTCGACATAGTAATAATGATTGGCATCAAGATCGGTAATAATCGTTACCGCTTTTTTAAGTACCTGTACCGAAACTCTTTTTTCTAAAGGAATTTCCACTGTTCCTTCATATGCTTTTGCAAGTTCGCTCCATGATTTTCCGATAATTTCGCCTTCGGTAAGACCTAGTATTTTCGAGGCTGCTGGATTTACTAGATTTACTTTATAATCGGGCCCTATTACCAAAAGTCCTTCACCCATTGAGGAAATTATCAAATTTATTCTATCCCTTTCCTCTTTCAGATTTTGTTCAAGGTTTTTTTCATCTTCAAGAACTTTCAGTAGCGTATCCCGTCTCTCCTCCAACTCCTTTTTTGCGTTTTCAAGCTCCTCTTTTTGTCTTACCAGTTCATGCATTACATTTTTCTGATCAGTAATATCTCTTTGAATCGCAAGAAAGCCTATCAGTTCACCTTTTTCATTTGCGATCGGATTGACTGAATTGCTGATGATAATTAAAGTTCCGTCTTTCTTTTTATTAATCATCTCTATATTGACGGGCTTTTTTGATGTAATAGTGTCCCAAAACCGGGCATAAAATTCAGATGTTTGTTTTCCGGATTTTAATAGTCTGGGGGTTTTTCCTTTCCACTCATCTTGTGTATACCCATAAGTGTTGGTAAATGACGGATTAACATACTGTAAAATTCCATTTTCATCGGTGATAAAAATAACATCATTGGAGCGTTCAATCCCAAGATGGAGGGCTAACGTATGTTCCTTCAACTGGATTATCTTTTTTGTTGAATCAGTAAAATAACCAATAACGTAGGAAACCAGAATCATTCCTATTCCGCCGACGATTGGCTGATAATAGATGTCATTAAACGTTGCTCCGGAAGTAAGATAGACAAAGATAAAGTTAATAACAAAAGCGAGAGATCCGCTAACAACACCTGTTTTCATTCCAAAGACAGCGGGAAATGTCAGTATGGGTACAGCAATAGCAGCCTGAGCAATATTTCCGACAATAGGAAGTCCGATAACAAGGCCTGCAATATAAAATATTACCGAAGATCCGGCAATCAGAACTTTCCGCAAGTTTTTATTATTAAGAGTTTGGGCAGGTTCGGGCATACATTCATATTAACAAACAATACCTCACTAATTAATTGCTAATTCCAATTGGAGATTAATTCGTGTTTCTAATTTGTGAGTAATTAGTGATCAAAATTCGCTTGCAATTCGTGATTAAATTTCTTCCATAATTCCCTTAATCTCTTCCTCATTCAAAACCCCCGTTACAACTTTGACTACACTTCCCCGGCGGTCCAAAAACAAGTGGGTCGGGAGTGAGTTGATATTCAATTCTTCCATTAGCTCACCATCTGCATCGACGACAATATCGTATTCATATTGCCCGCGGCGAGAAAAAATTAAAACTCTGGATAGAGTTTCCTGACTTGCGATAACTGCACCTTTTATTGTCCGGTCCTTTAGTAACCTATCCAATACTGACACCTGTTCAATAGCCAGCGGGTTCCAGCTTCCGATAAAGCTAATTACCGCATTGTCTCCTCTTAAATCCCTGATATCGAATACTTTGTCGTTTATTGTGGGAAGATTAAAATTATCAAGAATTTTCCCCATCAGAGGATTTGAAATATTACCAATCTCAGCTTGTTTTATCCTGATAAGAGCTTTTTCGGTTAAATATTTTACAAAACCGAACCTGAAAAAACCGAAATTCAACCCGCTTGCTTTGGAAAGTTCAAAATCGGAATTCAAGACCGTTGATCTTTCTAAAGAAAATATTTGGCTCGTCAGAATGTCATAGCCTGATGCTTTGACTGTTAAATAATATGTTCCGGGCGGAAGTAAATATTGGTAAACACCATCTTTTATGTCTTGCGGATTGTCCTGTCCGAAAGTCTTCCCATCCCAAACATTCCAGATTTTTGTTAACGGATCCTGGACATAGACCGTAACTTTTCCTTTTGAAATAGATTTACCTGATTCCTTATCGCTTATTTCACCGGGTCCGACAACCAAAATTTTGTTTAATGTTTTTGTTGTAATGTTACCTGCTCCATCAACAGCTTTTGCCGAAAGATCATACAATCCGACTTCAGGAAAATTAATAAATCCCGACCATAGCCCCGTATCAACCGATTGATCGAGTGGAAATGTCAGATCACCTGCATAAAGCGTCACTTCGGATGGACCGCCAACGGTAGAAAGGGTTACCTTGTGGTCAATTCCCGTCATCGTGATAATCACACCTTCTTCGTTCGGGATAAGGGGTTGCGGGCCTACCGATATCAAATTTCCCCCAACTCGCGGAGGAAGCCTGTCGATGACAAGAATTATTGTCTCAGATTTTCCTGTATTTCCCCGTTCATCAAGAGCTCTTACAATAACCTCGTAATTTCCATCTTCAAAAACATAAGGCAGGAAATCAAAAGTTACTTCATCGGTCCCCAAGTTTTCAGTATTATCGGCTGGCAGCCAATTCTCCCCTCCGTCTGTTGAATATGAAACGCTTGCGACTTCTTCATTATCGGTTGCCGTTCCTTCAATAACCGGAGGTTCGGTGTAACTTGATTCAATATCGGTCGTCAGGCTCACCCGGGGAGCAGTTCTATCAACCGGAATTGGCGTGGGGGTTGGAGTTGACGTAGTTGTAGTAGTGGTAGGAGTTGGGGTTGAAGTTGCTGTTGCGGACGTCGGAGCAGCAGTCGCTCCGGTTGCAGAAGTTGAAAACGTATATTCACTTGAACAACCTTGATTACCAGAACCATCAGTCGAACACACGCGGTAATAATAAGGCGTACCGGCCGCTAAAGACTGGGTAATTGTTAAGGAATGAGAAGTAACCATTTGTGAACCACTTGCCGAAAAAGGATATATTTGCTCCTCCGCATTAACGTCATACTGAACTACAGAACTTGCTGATTCATTAGTCGTCCAAGTAATAGTTGCGGAACCTGTTGTGATTGAACTCGCGGTGACATTTGTAATTGTTGGTGCTGTAACATCATTTTGGCCAGTGACCGTAAAAATCAAACTTCCAGTACAACTTACCGGATTTGCTCCACCGCTATCATCGGAAACCTGAACAACCCAATCGCTGGAAGCACCTTCGATATCTCCAATGCTTAATGTTATAGTGGGGCTAATCGAGGCTCCGGGAGCTAAGGAGGTCGATGCATAGCGAAACGTATATGAATCATTTGCTACATCTACATACCAGGAAGGATATATAGAATAACCTTGAAGAGTGGTTTCATTATGTGGCTTATATAATCTAATCCACAACACATTTGCAGACGGATCGCCATTTGTAACCGTGAATATATATGGAGACTGTACATTTGGTTGGTTATCTGTAGGTGTTGCGGTTGCAATACAAGATTCGATAGCTGCCTTTACGTTCACAGGAAAAATAATTTTAGCCAAAAAAACAAGGAATAATATAACTAATAAAATAAATTTTCTCACGGCAGGTTCCTTTTTTAGAATAACACTTCACTCGATTAATATAAATTGTGCAATTTATAATGATGAAGTTTAAAATATAAATAAAATAATTGATGCTTAGTAAAATGATTCAAGACGAAATTCCAAACCTTATAAAAACTGCAATTGACTATGGAAAGAAAGGAGATCTTAAAAAATCAATAAACTACTTCTTAAAAGCTGAAAAGTTATTACCGAATAATCCCTTAATCACCTACAATCTTGGCCATGCTTATCATGTCAGTAAAAAACCTCTCCAGGCAATAAAATATTTCAAAATAACACTCCATCAATTTCCCAACGATCTTGAATCCATGATTAGCATAGGGAGCTGCTATCAGGAATTAGAAGATTATAGCCAGGCTGAAAAATATTATAATCATATTCTCAAATATTCGCCCCAACATCCAGAAACACTCGCCAACCTCGGTTCGCTTTGCCTTGAAATGAACAGACCAAAAATTGCAATTCGACTGCTTAAAAAAGCTCTCAAATACAATCCGAACTTATCTAAGGCTTACTATAATCTTGCCAACACTTACTATAAAACCGGGCAAAGACATAAAGCTTTAAAACTTTTAAACAAAGCTATTTCTATCGATCCCAAATATTCCCAGGCATACAATCTGCAAGGGCAAATCTATTACGAGTTCGAGAAACCGGAAGAGGCAATAAAATCACTCGGTGAGGCGATTAAAAATACACCTAACGAAGCCTACTGTTATCTCAATTTAGCAAATATTTTGAAAAACACCAAATACAGGAAAAAAGCGATCACACTTTACCAAAAAGCAATAAAGATCATGCCCCGCTTCAGTAAAACTTATCCGCATCTTTATATGCAGTACAGGCAAATATGCGCATGGAGCAAACTACCTAAGCTTGAAAAAAGAATTAACCATGATAACGTCAAACCTTTCAAAAGATTATTTGTTCCTACTGAAACACCATTCGGTGACTTATTCAGAATCGCAGATCCTGCCCAGAACCTTAATATAGCCCGCAGATGGAGCGAGGCAATTGATAGAAGCATGAAGATATTCAATATGAAGTTTAATTTTATACCTGCAAAAAAGGATCGCATTAATGTTGGCTACATTTCAGCTGATTTCCAATTTCATCCCGTAAATGTAATCATGTCTCCCTTCTATAAAGAACATGATAGAAAGAAATTTGAAATATTTGCTTATTGCTATGGGCCAAAGTCCAGCGATGCATACCGTAAAACTGTCGAGGACGGTGTGGATCACTTTAAAATGATTCGAAAAAATCATTTCTCAAAAGCGGCAAGAATTATTTACGAAGACAAAATTGACATATTGGTTGACCTGATGGGATATACGCAAAATTCCATCGTCGAAATTTCTGCACTGAGACCCGCACCGATCCAGATATCCTATTTAGGTTTCCCAGGATCGATGGGTGCCTCTTTTATAGATTATATAATTGCGGATAAGATTCTTATCCCGGAAAATGAACAAAAATTCTACACTGAAAAAATTATTTATATGCCCCGCTGTTATCAAATTAACCATCCTTATTTAGTATCCAACAAAGGTTTCAAAAGAAGCGATGTCGGTCTTCCTGAAAATAAATTCATCTTCTCCAGTTTCAATCGGCCGGAAAAAATTGAACCGGTGATCTTTGCGTCATGGATGAACATTTTGAAAAAAGTGGAGAAAAGTATATTGCTTCTTTGGGTGCAGCCGGAGATCAAGGATGCAAGAAACAACCTTCTTTACTATACTCAAAAACACGGCGTTGACGTCAGACGGATATATTTTGCGGACCAGCTTCCACTTCCCGAACATCTGGAAAGAATGGGGTTAACTGATCTTTCGTTAGATCCCATGATTTATTCCGGAGGACACACAACAAGCCTATGTTCATGGGCAGGACTTCCGGTTATTACTATCAAAGGAACGCACTACCTTTCAAGAATGAGCGACAGTATTCTCAAAGCAATGGACATGGATGAACTGGTTTGCGATAACTTAACTGAATATGAAAAGCTTGCTGTCAAATTGGCAAACGACAAGGAATCTTTATGGGTTATTAAAAGAAAACTTCTGAAAAAAAGAACTGAATCGGATTTTTTCCATACAGAAAAAAATATAAGATACCTCGAACAAGCTTATTTGAATACTTTTGAGATTTATCAAAAAGGTGGGAAACCTAGACATATAAATGTCTCCAAACTTTAGAATTTTGATCTGCAACCAATAAATTAGGAAGACAATTGATTGATTATTACTTGCGCTTTTTGGACAAGTGCATCCGCTTGTTCGTTAGTAATTTTATTTCCGCTCTGCGCCTCAACTGCATTGATAAACGCCTGAAGTGAATTGATCGCCGCCTGATCATTGTTTTCATTTACATCGCCAAGAGCACTTTGGGCTGTTTCAAGTTTTTGGTCTAAGCTATTCAGTATCCCGTTCTGGAAATTATACGAAATAACCAGATCAACAAGGCTTTCTATTTGTTCAGTCGGTGATGGAACTTGGAAAAATGGATATACTCCCATATCGGCTCTTGTACCATCGGGGTCAAGGGGGCTATTTGGATCCCCTGAATCAATCGAAGGAGAAGAGCTTGTTAAATGATAATCTCCGTTTAATAAATCTACAAAAAGAGGATCTATGTCTAAAATTCCCACACTATTTGTATCTGGCCAACCCCCTTGGATCAGACTATAATTTATATTTGCAAGAGTATACGATCCACCTCCAAATTCTGGTAGAGTAATAGGACTGTTAGAAAATCCCGTATTCCCCCAAACGATTGAATTTGAAATATTAATCCAACCGCCCCAGTCTCTGTAATTCCTTATCTGTACAACAGTCTCATCTGATAATACCTCACTTGTATTTCCAACAATCGTTGTATTACTTATTTCTAAAATCGAGTCATTACCATAATAGATAATACTTCCTCCCGTCTGGTGATTATTAGAAAATTCACTATTGTTGATTACAAGCCATCCACCTTGCCAATCCGTAAATGAAAAATCATAATTGTCCCTTACTATAGTATTATTAAACGTTAGTGGAGGGTTTAAATCTCCACCAATACCACTATTCCCTATGACAGTTACATTGAAGTTATTATTATTTTCGATTAAAACATCATTAAGAGTTGCTCCCGCGCCAGCAACACTCATACCACCATTATTGTTCATAAACCTAGAATTCGTAAAGGTAACGAATCCACTTTGCCCCCACTGACTACCTTCAATTTGAATGATACTATTCCCTGCATTAGTCTCATCTTCGTAATTGCTAATTTCAATATTATCGACTAAAGAATTTGGGGAACTTATAAAACAAACTGCTCTTCCCTCTTGGGCGATGTTATTATTAATTATCAAGTCCTGTAATGTAATCGAGGAATCTCTAACATATACACCTCCACCACATCTTGGATTTCCACTCGAAATGATAGTACCCGAACCCCCGATGACCGTAAATCCCTGAAGTTTTGCTAAATTAGATTCACCAGTTACTGCACTTACAACAGATGAATTAATTCCTGTACCATCAATTGTAGTAAAAGCAGCTCCATTTCCTTGTACAACAATGTCCTTTCCCTCAAAATTAATAACCTCGTTGTATGTTCCTGCAGCTACATTTACAACATCCCCTGTTTGAGCAATATCAATTGCAGATTGTATTGTTGAGTACTGTGAAGGAACTTCAAGTTGAGATGCAAATACTTTACCGGGAAATAAAATAAAAAATGGAGTTAAAACAGATACCAAAACCAATTTTAGATTATTCTTCATTCAGTTAGCCCATTCTAACACATATTGTCAAACAATCGGTTTTTTTGTAAATTGAAGTATGGCAATAACAGTCGTCCAAAACCTGACACCAATTACAGAAGCAGACAGCACCACCGGATGGGTTGCCAGTCAGGGTACAACCGCAGCCGATACAGGCGTATACAGGGAAGCAACAGCCTCCATCGCTACAGAAATCCGTACTGCAGGAATGCAATATTTAATGTTTACAAGTACTACAACATGGAATCTGAGTAGCACTCATATCTACGCATGGTTAAACTATCTTTTCGCAGCCGATTTGCAAAATAGAGCAACCGGAGGAATCAGAATCCGGGTTTCGACGACGTCCAGCGTAAATACCAACTACGGAGAATGGTATGTCGGAGGTTCGGATACCTATGGTGGAAGTTGGCGCTGTTTTGCACAAGACACATCGGCTGGTTTTAATGCAACATCCGGCACTCCACCAACTCTCTCTTCAATTGTAGGTGTAGGCTTTTCCTTTAATATTTTGAATACAGGTAAGGCTGTCGAGTCAACATTCGTCGACGCGATCCGCTATGGGGACGGTGTAACGGTTTATGCAGATGATACTGCAACTTATACAATGCAAAATATTTATGACGCCGTGGAAGCAAATACCAACGGTGCGGCTGCCGGAATAATCAGAAAAGAAGGAGGAGTCTACCTTGTTCAAGGGAAACTGCGTTTCGGAGATGCGTCAGGTACCAACTCCTTCTATTTTTCAGATACTAACCAAATTCTCGTATTTGAAGACGCAAACGTTTCGGCTTCACATTATGAAATTCTGGTTCAGGGAAACTCTACCGGAAACACTAGATTCCAACTGGGATCAGTGACTGGCAGCGGAACTTCTATGGTCGGATCGGAAGGTTTCGTCATTAAATCCGCAAATACATCACTACCCTTTGCTTTTAATGCAACCGATAACGATATTCAGCAATTTAAAATGTACGGAAGCACACTAGTAAATGCGGGTACTGTCAATCTCGGTAGTACTTCAACCGCGCTTGGAAAATCCGGATCGACGATACATCTTGTTGACAATAACTTTACAAATCCGACACAGGTTGTCAGAAATATATCAAGTTCTGCTTCAGAAAATTATTCTGTCAGAAATAATATTGTATCTGCGAATAGCTCAAGGGCATCGCTTAATATATATGACGGAGTTACAACGACATCCGGCCAATGGACAATTACCGAAGGTAAAGGATTTGAAGACTCTGCAACGGCTGCAACTGTTACCGTTTCCGGTGAACCATTTCCTAATACGACTGCAAATAAACCATATGTTTCAGTATTGGATAGCGCTTCGGCAATATGGAATCTAAACGATGTGAGTGACAGCGCTGGAGGAAGAATTAGTGTTACCGACCAAACGGAAATAGCTTTTGATGGAAATTCAAATGGACAAGTTAATGAACAATACACTGTTACATGGAAAACCCAAACACCGGAAGGTACTGCTGTATCAACATCCAGGGTGAAAATAGTTGCAAGCGACAATGGTTCCGGAAGCCCTGCACTCGAAAACGAAGGATCGAGTAATGGCACTGGAGATGCAACTACTACATATTTACGTGCAAGATTTGTTCCAAGCGGCGCATCATCATTAACCACTACTACTCATGTCCCGGCTGCATTCAAAAGCTATAAATACGGGAAGCTTCCCTTCTACACATCAGCTACAATTAATCAACCTGTTTCTGTTACCGCTACACATACTCCGGATCTTTATCAAGTAGAAACAACTGCTGCAACTGCTGTCTCAGCAGGAGAATCCGGAACTGCAGTAAGCATTTTGGAAGCTTCAACAAATGAACATTCATTAATTAAATTTGTCAATGGAGCAGGCGGAACTTTATCCAATGATGATACTATCACTGCATCAGGAGCTTCTCCTGCAACAGGACAAGTCGTAGGGAAAATTATTGAGGGCGATAGTGCTGCTGGAACAATTCTTCTTGATAACCGAAACGGATCAACTTACGATAACGGGGAAACTTTAAGCAACGGTTCGGGCTGGACCGCTAACTATACAAACAGCTCCGAACAAAGGTTCCACTGGATTGTCGACGCCGGATTAAGTCAATCACGATCAGCTCAGACACTTTATGACTATATAATGGCTAAACTTGATGAAGCCACAGCAGATACTTCACCTACCATTGACAAACTGATAATCGATGGAAGGGCAGAATTTGGTACTCCTTACCAGGGTGTATCAACAAGTCCTAATAAATTTAAGACTGTTAGGAATGTTTCTTTGACTCGCGGATGGGCGATCGCGAATTTAAACAACTTAAGCTTAATTACACAGTTCACTGACAATGCTGGAACCGCTTTCACTCCAGCCGCGACTGTTAACCTAACAGTCACAATAAAAAATCAGGCTGGTACTAACCTTGCGGGTGTTGAAGTAGCAATTTTCCAGGACAACGCAGCAAGAACCGTAGTTCTTGCTTCCACTCCCACTGATGAAGATGGTCAGGTGACAACTACTGTTGTTTCAGGACTTGGAGCTATCATCATCCGTGCCCGCCAAAGCACCGAAATTGCCACTTTTCTAACATCTCAAGCATTCACCTCAGAGCTTGTAACAACAGTTGAATCAAACCATAATTTTCAAACTGGTGATCCGGTTGTTTACAGCAAGGATGGCGGCAGCGCAACTATTGGTTTAACGGAAGGAACAACCTATTATGTCCGTGAAGATACTGCCAACACATTGTATCTTTATGATACTGCTGCTCACGCAGTCGCAGGTGGTGGCACCGGATTGAAGGATCTGACAACAAATGGTGCTGAAACACACCAACTAAACCCGGTTAGGTATGTTGCCGGAAGTGCAACAGGAACTGTCGGTTCAACTGACTTCTCTTCTCAAATCACGTTAGTAACGGATAATATTGCGACGGGGTAAATATGAATCATGAATTATGAATTAAGAAGTATGAAGAAAGAATTAAAGAAAATAAAAAATTTTACGGATTTGAATGTTTGGAAAGAAGCCCACAAACTTGTACTTACCGTGTATAAAATAACTAAGAAATTTCCTAAAGATGAACAATTCGGCTTGATAAACCAATTAAGACGTGCAGTTGTTTCAATAACATCTAATATTTCAGAAGGATTTAGCAGATATTCTTATAAAGAAAAGTCCCAATTTTACTTCATGGCACTTGGATCCCTAACGGAAGTTCAGAATCAATTAATAATAGCTAAAGACTTAAAGTACATTACCAGCAATGAATATTATCAACTAGAAGAGTTGACTGTTGTTGTAAGTAAATTACTAAACGGTCTTATCAAAGTATCTAAAACTAAAATTCATGATTCGTGATTTATTGATGTTTAATACCATGATTCATAATTCTTGATTCGTGATTCAAATATATGAGTAGTGTAATTCTCACCAATTGGACAGTTTTCTATTCGGATGATACCGGAGCCGGAAATGGATATAAACAAATCCGCTGGACGGGTGCTGGTGCACCTGAAACAAATACTAACACAGCGAATGAACTTTATTCAGCGGTTGCCGACCTCTTTTCCGTCCCAGCTCAAAATAATGCAAACGACACTGTCCCGATGCAGGCAGTAACACCAACCGTTTATAATATCGGATCATTCGACGCAGGTGATCTTGAACCTTGGTTTATCGATCCTGTCAGCATCCGTCATTTAACCGGAGGGTCACTTGAGTCTGTAAATTGGACCAGGGATTTGACTGCACGAACTGGTTCAAGAGGAATTGTAAAAATTCCCCGCTCAGGATCCAACATTGTTTCTGGTGATGTCGGAACGACAATTACCAATGACACCGATGGCGATACCGGAACATTACTGTATGTTGAAACAAGCTATTTGTGGATCAGGCCAACAAATAACTTGGCGGGTAATGATTGGGATTCAACAGGCACTACAACAATTACCTGTAATACCCATAGTGATTCCCAAACCGGTGCAAGCACAAATGGCGAGCGTCTTTGGTCAAATATTTACACACTTGGTACTATTGCAGCAAATACCAGAATTTATATCTACCAAAATTTTTCACCTATCACAAACTTCTGGGGCGACGGACATGTTGACAGGTTGTATTTGGTTAATGACGGATTTGATGCGGGTCTTATTGACGATGGTCTTCTTACAATTTTTGCCAGACAGTATGGAATTCTTTACGATCACTATTCTATCGACGTGACTCTTGGCGGCCGCAACCCTGTCCCTTTGGCCACATCTGACGATACAAACAATGATACAGGTTACCGGTCAATGACAATCACCGGCGCTACAGGTAATTATATTGAGGGAGAAGTAATTTCTAATGGTACCAATGCAAGCGGCATTGTTACTTTAGAAACGGGAGATCCCACTACCACCCTATACTATTATCTGGTCGGTGATCTGACTACTGATTTTTCAACCTCTCAAACCATAACCGGAGCTACCTCCAGTGTAACCGGAACCTCAGGGACATTTGCAAATAATGGTCCCACAGCCTTATCGGGTATAACTATTACCTTTGGCCAAACTCAGGAAGACATCGGCGTCGGTGGCAACCAACCTTATGATGTCTCAATAAATTGCGGCGGCTACCTACTAAGTCAAATTTACGAATATTTAAAATATGTCACCCGGGGAGGAAATATCAGTGATATCGATTCCGGGGGGCAAACAGTTACGGGACAACGCTATATTACTGCAGGCGACGTCAGACTCTCCTATGACAGTCAAACAGTTAATTTTTTGGAGGGGGCGACCCTCACAGGTCAATCTAGCGGAGCAACCGGAATCATTACCGCCGACCACGACGCTGGAACTACAGGAACGCTTATTGTCCGTGATGTACGTGGAACTTTTCAAGACAATGAAAATATCCAAGACGATCAAGGTACTCCGGGTAACGCGGATATTATTGCAACGGGTGGAATCGAATCGACTTTGGTTCAAAAAGCTGCACCTTTCGGAACTTTTGCCGGAGGTGTATTTTTTGGTGCAAGAGGAGTTTGGATTCACAGTATGCACTCGGATGATGCCAATAACTATGAGCTCATCGACTCAAATGGAGTTGTCCGAAATCCCCCTCTAACAGTTTCAATATCTGTTCATGTTGAAAACTCTTCCGCTACCGCTATCGAAGGCGCACAAGTATTTGTCCGGAAATCGGGTTATTACTATAGTTACACATCAGCAGCCGGAAACAATACTGCTGATACGGATTTTATTGTAACAGGAGCAGTCGACACCGATCTGCCTCAAACCGGGTGGCTGCATATTTGGGATGCATCAGCAAATACCAAGCAAAACTATCGTTATCAAAGTTGGTCGACTTCAACCAACTCTACTTTTCAGCTGAACACTGCAGTATCCGGGTCCGCAACCAGTACTCACGCTGATCCAACCACCCACCTTGTTTCAACCTCAACAAACTTTTTAACTTCAGATATCGAAGAGGGCGACACGATAAGAAATACGACAACCGGTGCTTGGGCAATTGTCGATGAAATTGTTGATGCGGATAATATTACAACTTCCGCTTTATCAAGCGGTCAATGGACAAGCGGTGACGGGTTTTCTTTTCATACTCTGGCCATTAATTACGAAAACGCTGTAGACAAGGTGGACATCCCGATTTTTAACGGCCAAACAAATGCGAGCGGCAACGTCTCATCAACTTATGGCGGTTCGCTACCAATTTCTGTTATCGTGAGAGTCAGATCAAACCAAGGATCACCAAAATATATTCCATACAACACCTCAGGGACCGTTACAACGAACGGGTATTCGCTTAATGCCGTATTAACGCAGGATACGGTAGCAGGTACTTAAATATAAAAAATAAGTCAGCTCGAATTGGTAATGGGGATTACAAAAATAATCTCCAATAGGGTCTTGATTTTATACCGGCATATAGTTCATATTAAATATATGCATTTTGTAGACTGAGGCTACTCGGAGTAAATGCCGATTGTTCATGAAAATTAAAATTGTCAGATATCCATATTATGATCATAAGGTTGGCGAGATCGTAAATTTCGGTGAAGAAAAGAACCGGTCACTTGTTTCATTCCAAAAAGCAGTTTGGGTTGATGATAAAGGCAATCCCCCTGTCGAGAAAGGCAGGAAGAAATTAGTAAACCAAGCAAAAACATTGTTATCGAAATCGTCCAATAAACCAAAAAAATTTCTTTCAAATAAACTATCCGAAAAGGTTCAGCAAAAGAAAAAAGAAATTCAAATTGAAGATGTTCAGAAACCTGTTGAATTAAAAACACAAAATTCTGAAGGGGCGAATTCTGAAGACGATAAGGCAGTTGAAAAGAAAAGTTTTTGGGATCGCTTGAAATAGAATGAAAATTTTTAATCTGCATTCTAACGCGAAAAAAGAAGTAAAAAATTTAAAAAAAGTTTCTCATGAAGAATATGATCAATTGGGTAAACTAAAATCAAATCAATACGTAGAATTTACGGTAATCGGCAAAAACAGGTCATGGATTGATTTCATGCCTTTGAAGGTTTTCAAGAAATTAAATCCTAATGTAATATTAAAATAACTAATTAAACATGGCTATCCAAAACGACTTTACGATTTATCCGGCAACAAAAACAATACGTCATACTTCAGGTACTGCCGTATACGACACGGTCGATTTTTATACCTGGTTAATGGACACCTTTGACGAACCGGGATATCTAACATACGAAACACCGATCAGGTATAACACACCTACATCATTCACTATGATTAACGGTTGGTTTTTGGATAATGGTGACGGCGATGGTGTTACAGTTGCATTGGGAAATATTCTTCAATATCTGACCGGCGGAGGTATTGATACGTCAGGGTATTCAACAGTAAATGATCCGATTTTAATGGTAGATATGGACGGAACAACGGACTTTGTATACTCCGATCTTGATAACACTGTTGTTGCAAATACCACAGAGGATGTCGGACCTCTGCTTGCTTTTAAAAACGACTACCCGGCAGCAGGTAGGGCAAGAATTTGGGTGAGGGATACAAACACACATGGTGCAATTTCAGATAATGACACCATTGCAGTTACCGGTGGGACAGGTGCTGGTGATGCTCTTGGTGCGTCAGCCAGCGGAGACGAAATCTATCACAACCTCTTTACAATTGCTTCATTCCCGACTGATGTTAATCCCCAAGTTTATGTTTATCAACGTCACCCTGTAACGGCAGGAAGCTATAACGTTAGGGTTCGTATTGCCGAGTGGTCGGCTTTCACCAACTGGGATCGGGGTTCCATTGATGTACTTATTCCTGTACAGCTTGGTGGGGCTGCGATTGATGGTGGAAATATTTCAACATTTGTACGTCAAACCGGAGACACCTTTACTTATGTTACTTCTACTCTTACCTCTTCCGGTAGAACACCGATCGCTACGGAAACTTCAGCCGATGAGGTAAACATCACTAAAGGTGAGCACTATCTCCTCTATGACACTTCCAACACAGGTTCCTTCTCTGTTGACGATGTCATATCAAACCGTGACCTATCTGCAGGAATTCCGCCGGATTGGTACGCCGAAGTTGTTGCCGTAGACGAATTTGCAAGCACGACCGAGGGTATGCTAACACTTCGGGGGTTAAGAGGGGTAATTGCAAATAATGATGCAATTTTTGTCAGTAATGTCCAGGAAGCTTTGGTAAACGGTAAAGTTGGTGATACCTATTTCACCTACACCGGAGGTACGGATCCAACAACACTTGATCAAGTCATGACAGGAAGTTCATCAGGAGCCAAAAGGATTCTCCGGGGTGTTGACGCAACAGAAAATTATTTAGTCCTTCAAGATGATCCAACCATAACCGGCTCAAACCGTAATGCATACTACAAAGACTTTACAACCGGCGATACTGTTACAGGAGCGACCAATGGATCAGTTACCCCGGACGCTACTTCGGTAACCTTAATTTCCGGCTATAACGATATAACAGTTGCACATGTCAACGGAACTATAGTGGTCAACGGTTTTTCCGGAACATTCCTGCGCGGTGAAAGAGTCACCTGGACAGGTGGTGGACCGGCAATTGTGATTTATACAGATGGCTCCAGTACGATGACATTGGGAAATGTCGAGGACGAAACAGCCCTTACCACAAGCGGTTTAACAATTACAGGACAACGATCCACTGCAACTTGCACTACTAATGGAACCGGAGGTATGACAGATAGCAATACCCAACAGTTCAACTTTACTCTCCAATCATTCGCCGCAAACTATTCTGTCTTTATTCAAGGGGGTTCAATTTATAACGCCAGTAGTGAAGGAAGATCTCTTACCGATATCTATGCCTATTTGCAGTATTACCTTCGAGACGGTCAGGATATATCAAGCAGGGTGATTTACACTTCAGATGCTTCGAGTATATTAGAAGTCGCCGCAGAGGAATACGTCAAAGCTGACGTCGACTACTCTGCTACCAAGCAGGCTCCTTTCGGAACATTGGCTGGAGGAGTTTTCTTTGGAGCACAAGCAGTCTGGGTTGAAGGTATGAGTTCAACTGATAATAACAATATCAAGTTCACTGATGCGGGCGGAACTCTAAGACAACCTTTCACCTCCATCACCCTATCAATAACAAATACAAGAGAATTCGATAGAATCGCTGTTTATCCTAAGCATTTAACATTATCGCTTCCGAATAAAACTCAGTATACAAGTCACGCGACAACTAATGCTTTGAGTGACACAACATTCGACGCTCCCGATACGGTCACTTTCCCCAACGACACTCCGACGTCCGGAACTTTTATTGTTGTTGATAATTCAGCCAGTGAGGAACACAGATACAGATATTCCGCTTTTGACAATCTCGGCGGTACAGGAACTAATGATGGAGAATTATTCCTTCCTTCCGATGCGTCACAGGGGGGTGCTGTTGCGGGTACAGCAACAGGTGGGTCAGATGGTCAAACTCTCTTTGATTCAGCAGCAAGTTTTGGCGGCACTGAGGATGTCGTGGTTGGAGACATAATAAGAAGAACCAATAACGAAGGCGGATGGGCATATGTTGTGACTGTTAATTCAACAACGCAATTGACTACTACACTATTCAACGCAGGAATTACTGCCGGATGGGATGAAACAGCAACAGCCGACGCTTATGAAATTAATGAATTAGTAGTTGCTTATACTGGTTCCGATACGTTTTTCATCCCCTATCTGGATACAATTGAAGATGTCGGAGATGACGGCTCACCCGGTTCTGTAACTCAGTCTCTTACTTATGTTTCTGACCGAAACGTTGTGGTTGAAGTAAGAAACGTCCAAAATACAACCCAAATCCAGCCGTTTAAAACTACAGGTACTATTGGATCAAACGGTTTAACCCAGTCTGTCATCCGAAATGAAGATACAGTCTACGGAACATAAACTTATTTAATAATTGGGAGTTTTAATTCTTACTTCTTAACTCATCTTTTTCCAGTTTTGCTCTTATTGTAAGCATTTCAAGCCCTTTTGCGGTTTCCCCTAAGACATAAAGAAGCTGTCCGTAATTGTAATATGCGGCTTTATATCTGGGATAAATGTTAATTGCCCGCCGGTAGCACCTTTTTGCATACTCATGATTACCCATTGATGTATAAACATTTCCCAAATTGTTATAAATTACGGCACTATAAGGCTTTATACTCAGCGCTTTTTCAAAAATATCCTCTGCTTCTTTCAGAAATCCTACATTTTTAAGCGCGACTCCCAAATTACAGAATGCCCGGAAGAAATTTGGATCGAGCCGGATCGCATCTTTGTAGCTATTTATTGCAGAGGGTAAATTGCCGTTTTTTAACAAGGAATTCCCCATCTGGTAATAAATTTTGGCTTGCTTGCGTTTCATAATTAGATGAAAACCAAGTGCTCTTAACCCTCGGTTGTTTATTATATATAATCTATTATATGGCACTTAGAGTGTATTGGTATGAGAACCCGAGAATAATTGAGATTCCGCTTCCGGCAACAGAAATTACTATTCAGGACTTGACTGATCAGATTAAAGATCTTGAAGACGAACCTGCAAATCTTGCCTTCCCGATTTTGGTAAAAACCTTCGGTAAGCAGCCGTTGGGAGCAGGTGTTTATGTAGGTATCACAGCTGAACTGCAAAATGCCAAAGTGTCTTTTGCAGCCAGAGATGGAACCGATATCCCACCGGAGGTGCTTTGTACAATCTCCGGTGGAAATTTGGTTGCTGTCGATGAAAATGGCGTTCCTATGAACCCAATACACCCGACTGCGTATACTCAAGTTGTTCTTGCCCAGTCCTCCTCGGCAACAATTGCCACACCGCCGTCGGACTACAGTTTGCTGTATCTTGTGGAGTCACTGCGGGGAAACCACGCATCGGTTGGGAACATTTGGTACTGGGACCCGGTTAGCGGGTCTGATACCAATGACGGGACCACGCCATCAAACGCAGTGCAAACCTTCGCTAAGGTTCAATCACTTTCTGATTTGGCAAACGGGGTTAATGATATCGTTTTCGCGCTCGTTACCGACCCATCCGGTATTACAACGGTTACAAATGAAAATATTAATATCACCTCTTCTACACCAGGCATGAAACTCCGGGGGCCGGGGTATGCCTTTCAATTCAAACCGGCAACGGCGGGTAGCGATGTGATTACAATATCTGCCGACAATGTTGAAGTCAGCGGCTTTTATATCCAGCCAAAATCTCCGGGATCCGATAACGGTATCACGGTAACCGGTGATAGTGCTCTTATTAAAGATATCTGGGTTGATACGGCAACCGCCAATGGAATTGATATCAGCACTTCCTCAAGAACCAAAATTGAAAAGTGCGTCATCGAAAACTGCACCGGAAACGGAGTTAATCTTGGCGCGTCAACGATCAAATCCAATATCACAACCTGTATCATCTCCGGTTGTGTCAACGGGGTTGATCTAGGAGGGTCGGGGTTAACCGACAATATCCTGGAAAATAATGTTATTTATAATAATTCCGGTTATGGGATTGATATCGGTGCCGGAGTTTTGCGGACGGGTGTTCGGATGCATCACACGTTTTCTAATAACACTTCGGGCAGTTATTACGACGAACCGCCCACTGCAGCAAAATACACTTTTGTCGAAGAAGGTGTTGCAACCGGAGATATAAACGCTATTGTAGATGCAGTTTGGGATGAGGTTATCTCACCTTCCGCCCATACCGGTGCCCAATCAGCGGGTAAAACTCTTCGCGATGCAAAAACAAAAGCCACTCTGGCATCACTTAAGTAATTTTGTAAATTAGAGATAAGAAAAAAAATGGGATGTGGGAAGTGGGTTCTAAGTAATAGGTTGTAAGCAGTAAGTTGTAGGAGGTAGGTTGTAGGAGATAGGTTATAGGAAAAGAGAAATGAGTTGTGGGAAGAGAAACTGGGAATGAGATGTGAGTTGTGAGTAGTGGGAAATACAGATAAGAAATTAGGAATATAGGAATTAAGAAATTTAGAATAAAGAGAATAGAGAAATAGGAAAAATAATTGCGGAAGGGAGATTGATAATTGTAAAATAAATCCTATATTAATGGTGTTGTGAAGACTAACGAAGTATTACTCAGCTTTTGGATCGGTCGGCTCTTCTTTGACTGCTTTTTCGAATTCACTTTTAGCCTGTTTTATGCCTTTTGTGGTTTCACCGGCTTTCTTGCCAAGACCTCTGAAAATTGCTCCACCGAAGAATAAAAGTACTACTAAAACGATAATGATAATTTCGGTCGTTCCGATATTTTGAAGAAATCCCATATTAAAAAATATATTAATACTAAGATTCCCGAATGTCCAGTAGCAGTTTTACCCCATATTAGTAAAGGGTGACAGAAAATTAGATTTAAGTTTAAGTTGTATGTTGTAGGTGATAGGAAGTGAGTAATGAGAAGTGAGATGTGAGAAATAAGAGTTAAGAGGTAGGTTGTAGGTGGTGGGATGTGGGATGTGAGTGGTGGGAAATACAAATAAGAATTTAGGAATACAGGAATTAAGAGAAAAGAAATGGGATGTTGGAAGTGGGTTTTAAGTAATAGGTTGTAAGTAGTAAGTTGTGGGAAAAAGGTTGTAGGTTATAGGTTATAGGAGCGAAGTTAGAAATATAGAAATTTAGTATTTTGTTTTAAGTTTTCAATTGAAGAACATTGGCCATTTAGCATTCGTATCTCGTCTCACGTATCACGTATTACATCGCTTGGTTTGAAAAGTACCGAACTAACAAGATCTCATTGACAGTTTCGATTACATCAAATTAATATTACCTGTATGCCTTCAGCTTTATACAATAGAAAATACGTACAGAATGGCTACTATTATATTTATCACAAGTCCTCGGGAGGAAAAGAATTATTCCGCGATGAAGATGACTATTTGAATTTTGTTAAAACTTTTCAATATTATTTGACATCACCCACCGGTAAACCTCTAAGTCAAACAAAAAAAGAGGATTTAACCCAAACACCTTCACATATCCAGCTCTCTTTCAGGATACTACTGTTTGTCCTTCTACCCAAAAGTATACACATATTAATCCGACAAAATACTCCCCCTCAGACCAACAATAATATAACTAATCTGATGCGAAGACTTTCTATCACTTATTCGATGTACTATAAAAACAGATACGATACTCATGAAAGCTTATTTGATGGGAAGTATAAAAATATTAATATCCCCGACAACGAAAAACTTCTTTATTTGTCCAAACATATTCACAGAATGCCCCTTGACCTTTATCCGCAGGAAACACTTGAGAAATACATTTACTCCAGTTATCCCTTTTATATTGGTGTGGCCGGCAAACCCGATTGGTTAGATACAAAAATAATATCCGATATACTCTTACGGTCAAGTCCGGGTTTGGGATACAAAAATTTTGTTGAAAATTCACACCTTGGCAAAGACTTGGATAAGAAATATATCGTGAATGGGGGTTAACAACCAATAATTAAATCTATATATCTGTTTTTTGGGACTCTTGATCAAACTATAAGAAGAAAGTATGATTAGGAAACAATAAATTTATGTTTTCCAACATCGGCGTCACTGAAGTTATTATCATCATCTTGGTTCTGACTGTGATTCTCGGCAGTAAGAAAATGGGAGAACTTGCCAGCAATGCCGGACGGGCTGGCGCTGAGCTAAAAAAAGTCAAAAAGGAATATGAAGCTGCTATGAAAGAATTGGACAAGGAAATCAACGTTGATGATGAAAAAAAAGAAAAATCAGAAAAGAAAGATTCTTCAGAAAAAAAAGGAGGTGAGCTTTAATGGCTAATTTTGGAGTACCGGAACTTCTCATTATTTCATTAATACTTGTGTTCATGTTCGGAAGCAGAAAAATTCCGGAATTCATTAAAGGTATGGGTCAGGGAATCAAAGAATACCGAAAAGCTGTAAGCCGTAAGTAAACCTTGGATTTCAACGTAAATTATGCCCAAAACGCAGGAGCTTCAACTTGAAGAGTCCATAAATAAATATTATCCGTTTCTGATGGAAATCAGGAAAAGACTTTTATTCCTGGCAACAATCTTTGTGGTTTCCGCAGTCGGGGGATTTTTTTATTACGAACGGATTGTCAGAATAATTGTTGATTTTTTGTCGCTTGACGGCATCAACATTGTTTTCACCTCGCCTTTCCAGTACTTAAATCTTGCCGTTGATGTTGCCTTCCTGGTCGCAGTAATTGTTATCTTTCCGGTAATCATCTATCAGATAATAACTTTCCTACGTCCCGCTCTCAAAAAAAGTGAGTACAATTTAATGATCTCCTTAATCCCCATTGGTTTTTTCCTATTTATATTCGGCTTCATCTACGGAGTTGTCATGATGCGCTATGTTATGCAACTATTTTTCGAAAAATCAGTCGAGCTTAATATCGGCAACATGCTGGATATAAGCTCGCTACTTTCCAAAATAGTATCAACTTCAACTTTTATGGGTTTAGCTTTTGAATTTCCAATCGTTGTCACGGCTTTGGTAAAACTTAAAGTTATAAAACTTAAAGTCGTTTCCCAACAAAGAGTTTACGCCTGGTTTGCATCCCTGATCTTCGCGGCAATGCTGCCGCCTACGGATCTGCTTTCTTTGGCACTTCTGACTATGCCTCTTGTAATCCTATTCGAATTTACGCTATTATTTAACAGATTATTTTCTTTGAGAAAATAATCATATTATAAGTCCGGTTAGATTTGGGCACTTGCCAAGCCCGATCGCACCTAACCATAGAGAGGGAGTGATAGTAAATGTTAAGAGGTATTGGAACTACAGAACTATTAATCATTGCTGTTGTACTTTTGGTGTTGTTCGGAGGTAAGAAGTTGCCTGAACTTGGAAAAGGAATCGGAGACGCTATCCGAGAGTTCAGAAATTCAATGAAGAATAAGGAATAATTTTTTACTTTAAAAAAATAAAAAGTTTCGGACTGCTTCATCTTTGTTTGTATGGGATTGATATCGCCGTTATTTTCGCTTATTGCACCGTTTATTATTTGGCCGGTTGAGTATCTGTTGCCTTTTCCTTATTTAGTCGAAGAAGTCTACAAGTCAATACTCGTACTTCTCGTGGTTAATGACAATCTTTCAAAGAAGGATCAAGCACTTCTTGTTGTTGTTAACGGAGTATTATTTTCAATTTCGGAAACATTCTTCTATTTTATTAATATCTATAAAGTCGGTTCTCTGACAACAGTTTTGGAGCGACTTATTTCTACCACCCCGTTACACATTGTTACGATTTTAATTATTTTCTATTTTGCAAAGAAAAATAAGAAATTGTTGCCAATTGGTTTTTTTGTTTCGGTAATCCTTCATTATTTATTTAATTTGATGATTGGAAAATAAACGGGTAAGATAGTTGCGCATATAATTAATATTGTCCTGTATAATCGCTACAAAATATAATCTCTGATGTGAGAGTTGAGAGATGAGATGTGGGAAGTGAGAAGTGAGTTGTAAGCAGTAGGTTGTAGGTAATAGGTTGTGGGAGGTAGGAAATTGGTATATTCCTAATATCTTAATATCGAAGCACATAATATCTCTCCTATTCGTGATCAGTTCGTGATTCAAAGAATCCATTGAAGAAAAACTGTCGCAAACTCATCCTCAGAAAAATCAATCAGTGTTTTTGCTCCCATTTGTTTGTAAAAATTCAAAGACAGGTTGGTCGTATCGCTGACGTAAGAATATATTGCTTTCATGCTATTTTCTCTTGAAAATTTGATGGCCTTCTTGAAAAGTCTCGATCCGTACCCCTTATCCCGATATTCCGGCCGGATATACATATACATCAACTCATAAGAAGGTTTAATCATGTGGTAATCCTCTGAAACCCATTTTTCTTCTTTAAAAGTTTTTTCCCAAAAATTCATTTTCGCATCCGAAAAACCAAAAACACAAAAACCAACGTAGTTGTCGCCGTTTTCATCTTCTTGAAATATTACATGTACTTTGGAGTTTGAATCTTTGTCGCGAAGGTCAAATTCTTTGGAAATTCTTTTTACAAATTTTTTATAAAAAGTATCACCGCCTACAATCTCTGAAATTTGCATTATTTCGTCACGGACCATACCCAAGTATATTTCAAATGGGATTTTGTAGTAAAGATTACTTTGTAGGTCAAAATAGAGCATACGGCAAAAGCACTATGGCCAGGCGCTAGGTATAAGGTAGTGAGAAGTGAGAAATGAGATGTGGAAATTGAGATGTGGGAAGTAAGTGGTGGGAAGTGGAAAATAGGTTGTAGGAGGTAGGATATCAGGAATATAGGAATTAAAGGAATAAGTAGTTTCGTTCTTCTTTTTTCGTCTCTCGTATCCCGTATAACTTGTCACTTGTTACGTATTACTTTTCCCCTACCGCTTGATATCTTTCCTATTCGAGTTCAATTCGTAGCTATAATTCGTGATAATTAGTGATGTAAATTTGTGAGCTAAATTCGTGAGTTCAATTCGTCTTAACTCGTAGCTAATTAGTAGACATACTCGTGTAGCTCTTTGAGACCCATCCCAATAGGTCTTTATCATATTCTATTTGGTACCAGTCATCTTTCTCGGAGATTACGCTATACGAATCACCGGGATTTACTTTCGCCACCTCAACACCATCCGGTTGACTTCTGACTCGAAGCCAGCCTGTCGGCGTTTCAGTTATCTTAATTTCAATAGGTTCTGCGTCAGCTACTTTTTCTTCTGATTCTTCTGAAGCGTTGGATGTGACAATATACTTATTTTCTATCCAACCGGATTTTTCAGAACCGTCCGCTAATGCTATTTCAACCCAATCTCCGTCCTCGCTGACTTTCACAACCTGTTCATCGTTTTTTACATCAAATAATATCTCGCCATCTGTATCCGGAAGGTTCCGCACCTGAATATCAGCCTCGGAATCAGACTTCAATCTTACAAATTCAACTCCCCCGACCGATTCTTCCTGGTTGGCTGTCTGTGCAACTTCTTCCTTGGTTTTGGTAACTTCCTGATCGCTCACTGCCGGCGTGTTGGACGCTGCCGGTACGTAACGAAGAATCAATGCCGTTGTGAATGATGAAGTAACCGCAACTATCATCAAAGGCAGTGCCGTTCGCAATAAACCCTTAAATCCACCCCTTTTCTTTTCAGGCTGGGTTGCTTTTTTCTTATTTTCAGGCTCTACCTCCTGAACATGATCCTGAGAAAGCTTTTTCTTTTTTCTGCCGGAAATCATTCTCATGTAAAGCGCCAGGAAGACAAAACCTGTCGCCATGATGATGATGAGTCCCCAAACTGCAATAGCCTGAGCACCTCCGACAAATCCAAATAGCGTACCGGTCGAACCAGCTTGCGTCACCAGCTCTTTTAGTTTATCCATCTTCTCAGTTACAGCTTGAAGCTCAATCACAGCTTCACGATAATTTCTGATCTTCTGTTCAGGTGTTTGAGCTGTAGCCTGAAGGTTATTGATTTTATCCAAGGATACATTAATGTCGCTTGTCAGAGTTACACCCTGGGCAAAAAAAGCCGTTCCTTCCAGTGGTTTGGAAAGCTCTTCCGCTTGTTTACGAAGACTGTCGATTTCATTGTCAGATATCACCCAAATGTCTTCCACTCTGACGGCAAAGACTTTGGTTTCGGCTGGTTCAAGTTCGAACTCACCTTCAATATAGTATTGATCTTTCTCTGTATCGTACTGGACTTTTAATCCTTCATCCACCTCTATGATATCTTCTTCTCTGACTTCAGGAGGAAGATAATATTTTATTGGTACGCTTTGAGAAACAAGAGTTGAGGGATTCGTGATCATTGATTTAAAAACCATGCTCCCTTCTTCAAGCCAAAAGTTGGAAAATGACGTTCTTCCACCCTTGGCCAAAAGCATTTTGTTTGATGAGATGAGTGCTTTAAGAGTAAGTAGCGAATTTTTAATCTTGGCAACAGCAGTACTTCCGAAAGACTTCGACTCTGTTACAGCGCTGGCTTTTGGAATTCTATTTATAGCAAGTATGCTTTTTTTGAGATCCTCTACATTCTCGGGTTTAACCTGGTTTTTAGAATCGCCTATCGATGATAAATATTGGTCCACCTGGTTATTTTTTGTATCTAATACCAAAACTGTTTCTTCGACGTCTTTGATTTTTCCGAAAACTGTCGGCTTACTTGAGCTGTCGCTTGAATCTCCGATCATTTTTTCCAATATCGAAAGATAGTTTGTGAGACCGGCAAGCTCGCGTTTTGTATTTGGTGTTTTTCCGCTTGTTGATAATGAATTCTTCGCATAAGCCACAACTTTTTTAATCGCTTTCACCTGGTCATTTACATCGGGTAGAACATCCCAGTTCCAGGAATCGGAAAGCCAATTCACCTGACCAAAAAACGAATTGACCGATCCGGAATCGCTTTCATCCCCAATCACCGAATCCAGCTCGGTTAAATTGTTCATAAGCTCCTCCTCGCTTAACGTATTCCATTTTGAGCTTATGTTGGACGATTTACTCTGAATATATTGATTGTTAATATAAACCTGAGTCGCAATACTCTTTGATTGCGTCAGTTTTTCAGTTAGATCCTGGTTATCCTCTTCGATAAAACTTTCAATAATTGGTTTATTGACCAGCTTTTCCAAGAGGAGTCTGTTTTCTTTAATCGTTTTTTTAACATCATTTAAATCTGCTGACACATTGGTGATATTCGTTGCGTTATCGATATCGGTCTTTGTTGCAAGATTTCCGCTTGTCAGGGTTGTACCGGTAAGTGTTCTTGTGGATGAATCCCAGATGTTGGTAACCAGAGATCCGAAACCCGTCAGAGTCCTGCCT
Source organism: Patescibacteria group bacterium (assembly GCA_035291665.1). Taxonomy (GTDB): domain Bacteria; phylum Patescibacteriota; class Microgenomatia; order UBA8517; family UBA8517; genus DATDRP01. The sequence goes on from DATDRP010000003.1 coordinate 76,506, forward strand.
GAATAATTCCAAATGTCATACGCTAGGTTTCCAAAACCCGAAAGTGTTTTGTTGGAATAATTCCAAACTGCTGAAGCGATTGAACTGGTTGTCAGACTGCTTGCTGTATCGCTGACTTCAAAGCTCTTATCTATACATAAATTCTCTGTTCCATTGGTACAACAAACCCGTGATCTATAAAATCCCGTTGCAGTTGGTGCTGTAAAATCTTTATGGTACCAACCATCAGTCTCCATAGTCATCAAAGCTCCGTTATGAATAAGGTTGTTGCTTTGATCGCGTGTGGTGATTGTGCAGGTGTAACCGGCAACAATTGGTGTATAGGAGTCATCAAACAGAAATTCACCGACAGTGCAATCAGTATCAGGAGTACAAACATTTGAGCTGCCCGACGCAGCCTTAACAAGATCAGCTCTCATCAAGGCTGCGCTAAATAACAAAGCTAAAATAGCTTTAAAGCCAAAACCTTTAGCGGTTCTTGTATAGCTTTGAGATTTAATTGTTAATTTTTGGGCAGTCATTTAATTTTTATTATGTTTTGCTTTTTATCCGGCTACTCGCGGGTAGCCTTTCTGACTTCCCGGATAGATTCGCCGATACCTTTTGCAAGTTCCGGCAGCTTTCTTCCGCCGAATAAAAACAACATTATTACACCGATAACTAATAATTCGGTGCTTCCGAAGTTTTGTAACATAATTTTATTTCACCCCCTTCCAATCACTAAAAAGCGCATGCATAAAACGATTGGTGCGTTTTTTAATGTATATCCAGTATGACTACTATAATAAAATCTTGTCAAGTACTAAATTCTATGCACAATAATCTTATCTTATTCTTATCATTTATTGAGTTGATAGCCTTGATTTAATAAATATGCATAGATTTGACAGTATGATAAGTAAATGATAATATTTTTTATATGTTAAGGCTTGATTACCATTTATCCCCCACACTCCAACATAACCTACAAAATATTGAAGCGGTGCGGGTAAAAATTCTGACAACCGCACTTTCTCCCAAGCATGAACTCAGATTTAAATGGGAAACAAAATTATTAAAGATATATTCATCACTATGCCTGTCCGGAAGCGACATATCGAAGAAACAAATAATCGGGATTTTATCTTCAGGTGAAAAGAAAAAGGCCAACCGGGAGGAATCCGAAATAATCCGCTACAGAAACTGCCTTGACCACATCAGGAATGATTGGATGGCTAGTGGTAAAAACATTGGTACTAATGATGTAAAAAATCTTTATGATGTAGCCTTGGTGCCTGTAGGAAGCTTTAATCCATCTTTATTTAATACCAAAGAAAAAGATCTGAAAAAAATTCTTGATTACGTTCAATCATCAAAAGAGAATCCTATCATTCAAGCCGGAATTGTTCAAATTCAGATTCACACACTGCAGCCTTTCAAAGAAGGGAACGGAATCGTTTCAAGATTACTGACTGATCTTATCCTTTATAAAAACGGCTATGACGTCCGTGAGCTTATTGCACCTGAAATCGAGATGTATAACAGGCAAAAATCGCACGACATCGCAATTGATCTTTGCATAAAGGAAGATTCAATGTCTAAATGGCTTGATTATTTTGTTTATATCACGCTTCTCCAGCTCAAAAATGTCGCAACTGATATAACTGAATCAAAATTTCTCACAGATTCAAAAAATTCTAATTTCAATCTTAATTCCAGGCAGAAAAAGATCCTTTTATTCCTTGAGGCTCCGAATAGTAAACTTGCAAATAAAGATGTTCAGAAAATGTTTAGTGTTTCCCAAATTACGGCGTCAAGAGATCTTTCTCATCTTGCCGGTTTGGGTCTATTGATTGGATACGGTAAAGCCAGGTCAAAAGTCTATATGAAGTCATGAACCGTATCGGTACTTCTGTTATAATTTACGTATCGGTACAAATAAGATTCTCCAACAAACAAAAATTTTAGTGGTTTTAAAGATATCCTATACTTTCGAATTTTATAAATATTTAATTTTGGTTCTTAAAAAATATAATGTTTTATTTTTCATAACGGTACAACTACATTTTTGTATTTTGTTGATAATTTTTTTATAATTTCTTATAAATTTTTTGGGTCTTAAATTGCTAAATTATTAAAATATTTCTAGGTATATTCTTATGTACCTTCGGTACATTCATATTTTCCTGCTATTTTTCTAAAAAAACCCAAGTCAGTTATTGATATCCCCCATTGGTCTAACACTGTAGTTTTTTCTAAAGAAAAATTTCATCATTTTTAATACTTCTTTTTTTGTATTTTAAATTGTTATTCCAATATTTTTATACTGCTCCGGTGCAATTACCCCTCGGTATTTTTCCTCCGTTATTTCGTATGAAGTAAATTTTCTCTGAAACTAGAATTCTCTTTTCTTATCCCCGAACATACATACATGGTATTTCAGGAAGTTGGATAATTTTTTTTAGTTTATTATTGATTCCTAATCTTCGTAACAACTATTTATGTAACGGTTGATTATTAAAATATTTGAATTTTTTATATTGTAATGACATCCTCCCCGCCTTAAAAGGCGGGGTTTCCCTAAGGAGGATGACATACCGTGCCCGCCGGCAGGCAGGTCAGAGTTCAATTCATCCACGCCCTAAAGGGTTAGGTTTTCTTGAACGCTGTTATAATTAGATTGTAAATATAATTCTTATAATATAATACAAAATTAATATTAATATTTTAAATTTATCGTTCTTGAAAGTAAATTAATTATAATTCTTGAATAGAATTTATATAACTACATAAAAATATACATTTCACTAACTACTATTATATATAACACTATATGTATTAATAGATCTCATAATAGCACTAAATACCACTTTATAATTTTTACAACATCTGATATATATAGAGTTATAAAGAGGAATTAATATGGATGATCAGCAATCAGCTGGACTTTTCAGTATCGGAGCAGCTTCCGAATATCTAGGAATATCTATTGATACACTAAGAAGATGGGAAAGAAAAGGCAGAATCGAACCCCTACGATCCCCAGGAGGGCATCGCTATTTCAAGAAGGAAGACTTGGATAATTTATTTGGAAGAAGATACACAAGAGAAGAACCGGCTAACCAATCAACTATGCCCGATAGTACACCTATTGAACAAACAAATATTAAGGAAGATGTAACACAACCCTTAAGCAATTTAAACGATAATAATTCAAGTGTAACTGAGAATTTAACGTCTACCCAATCAGCAGATGCAACCGTTCAAGATACTATATCTAAAGAAGATTATCCGCAACAAACTGCAAATCCTCAATTAAAGACTGAAGTTCCGGAAAATAATCCTCTACAAGAACCAATTTCACCTACTCCAGTTGCTATACCCGTTCCAAACCAGAATGAAATGTTAAAAACCATTCCTTATTCGGATCCGGGCGTACCTGCTGCTACCGAAAATATACAAAGTTCCTCAACTGCACCCGAAGTGCAAGTTGCCTCTCCCCAACCGATAATAGAACTGCCAAAGATCTCGCCGGATGAGTATCCCGATACGAAAGTTTCAAAGCCGGATCAAATAACTAATGAACCGGTTGCTAAACCTACGGAACCTATTCAAAGCTATGAGAACGATAATACAACACAAAATGCACATTTAGTTGAAGCGCCTTCTCAGGTTGAAAATGCTAACACACAAGAAACGCTTATACCTGTTACCCCGGTTCCTGAATCTTCATCACAAGTGCCTTTGAATGAAGCTCCAAAACAACCTGTATATGAAACAACAAAAGATATTGATAAAAAAATTGAAGAAGTTTTACAAAGCAGTAAACCGAAGAAGAAAATTACAACAGAAACCAAGTTACTAATAGCCATAGCAATCGCTATTGTTGTAAACATTATTCTTTTTACACTTTGGTTCAAATCTTACGCTTCAGTATCACCAGTAAACTAACGAAAGGGATATTACGTGCTTCGATATTAAGATATTAGGACTATTTCAATTTTTAATTTCCCTCTTTCCACCACTCACATCTCACTTCCCATTACTCATTTCCAATTTCTTTTCTCTTTTCTCTTTATTCTAAATTACTTAATTCTTAAATTCCTGTATTCCTAAATTCTTATTTCTAATGTGTGGACCGGCCGAGAATCGAACTCGGGACTCGTCGTTGCGAACGACGCGGTATTCCACTTACCTATCGGCCCTGTGATGGCACTATTATACCAATAAATGAATTTACAAAACACATTAGCCATAGTTCATACTCTCTATCTAATATCGAATCACTTAATATCAATTTATTTTTACTGAAGTACGTTCAGTGGATTAATATGCACTCCGTTTTGAATTACCTCAAAATGCAAATGCGTACCGGTTGACCTTCCGGTTGATCCCATCTTCCCTATCGTATTGCCTCGATTTACTGATTGACCCGGAACCACATAAATTTTTGCCATATGTGCATAAAGCGTACGGTATCCATTACCGTGATCGAGAATTACTCTGTTCCCATAACCGAATGCATCCGGCCATCCGGCAACAATTACTTTTCCGGAATCGGCAGCCAATATATCAGGAGCCGCACGGTTAGCAATATCAAGACCGGGATGATACCAGACAAACCTCTGAGTGATTGTACCCCCTGCCGGCCAAACGAAGGCTCCTGATGCAACTACAGTACCTGCATCCGGCGTAGTCTGTTTCGTTCTTGTTGTCGGGGACCAAAGAACTTGAGACGGCTTCACTCCGTCAGGAACCATAATTTCCTGCCCAATAGCCAGAACAAATGTTTCATCGTTGGCAAATGTGTTAAACGGGTAGTTAACAATAACCTGAGGATCTACATCATAAGTTTTTGCGATTGAATAGACCGTATCGCCCTTTTTTACGGTATGCATTACACCTGTAATTGGAGGGATTTCAAGAACCTGATCTACTTTTATCGAATCTTTGCTTTGAAGATCGTTTTGCCATCGTATTGTATCTGTAGTTACCCCGAACTTCTCTGCTATTGAACTCACCGTATCTCCGGTTTGGACTTCATAATCAATCACCCCGCCCCGAACATTTTCTGAAAAATTAGTAGAAATTTGCGTGCTCTGAGTAGAACTGGTAAGGACTGAAGTTGAGGAAGGAATTGTCCATGGATCAACATTTCGACCCGGAAATTCTTGGGAGACAATTGGGGCAATAAACATACCCAGCCCAGCCAGGCTTGTCATTCCAAAATGCACCAGCGGTTTTGCATACTTACCTCTTTGGCGATACAAAGAAACAACGATAAATCCCTTTCCGGAGTTAAACTTTGACATTGAGAAATTGATTTTTTTAAGAAAATACTCTGTCAGTTCCTTAAAAAATTCTAATAATAAATCTTTTTCTTTGTGGAAATATTTCTTGAATTTCCGCCGCCCCAAATTGAAGTGGTTTTGAATTACAATCTTTGACGGCAACACCAGATAATGGTTTCTCCTCATGACTTGGTTTGTATTAAAACATTATATTATACCAAAACTCTGCGAATTCGTGATCTATGAAGTAGTCAAACAATCCAAAAACTCTTTTTACCGAAGGTTTAAGGAGTTTATATTCAAGAAGTTGTGAGTGAATCCAAAAACTCTTTGTTGTCCTTGGTTTTTTTGAGTCTTTCCAATAGAGCTTCCGTCCGTTCATCTTCCGAAACCATCTCAAGCATACGTCGGAGTGTATACACCTTTTGCAGAATATCTTTACCGTAAAGAAGCTCCTCCTGGCGGGTGCCCGATCTTGTAACGTCAATTGATGGGAAAATTCTTCGGTCTGCCAATTTTCGATTAAGGTGCAGTTCCATATTTCCCGTACCTTTGAATTCTTCATAAATAAGGTCATCCATTCGCGAACCCGTATCAACCAAACAGGTTCCAATGATTGTCATTGATCCGCCGTTTTGAATCTTTCTTGCCGCTCCGAAAAATTTCTTTGCAGGATATAAAGCAACCGGATCGAACCCTCCTGTTAGAGTTCTTCCCGATGTGGGAAGTGCCAGATTGTATGCCCTGGCCATTCTTGTTATTGAATCCAAAAGAACTACAACATCCATCCCCATTTCAACCATCCTCTTTGCTTTCTCAAGCGCAAGTTCTCCGACTCTTGTTTGGGCATCGGGTGACTCGTCAAAGTTTGATGATGCGACTTCACCCAATCCGTTGGTGACTGTATTCATATGCATCCTGATGTCCGTTACTTCTTCCGGACGCTCCCCGATCAAAACCGCCATCAAATGCGCTTTTACATCGGATTTTCCATCCTCGGCAAAGTTTTTCGCAATCCCTGTAATAACATCTTTCAAAAGCCACGTTTTACCGGCCTTTGGAGGAGATACAATAAGTCCTCTTTGTCCAAAGCCGATTGGCGCAACGAGATCAATTACTCGCGTTGTCAAAGGTTCTGCTCCGGTCGATAGAGTGATATGTTTGTCGGGGTAGACTGCAGTCATGCTGTCATAATCAGGTCTCTCCAATAATTTTTCAGTGTCGGAACCGTTTACCTTCTCAACTTTCAAAAGCCCCCAATATCTTTCGTTTTCTTTCGGTGAACGCGCTTGTCCGCCAACCAAATCACCTACTCGCAGATTGAATCTTCTTATCTGTGAGGCTGAAATATAAACATCTTTATTGGAAGGGGTGAAATCAGGTCGGAGAAGTCCTGACCCTTCATTGGCAATATCCAGTACACCCTCGACATATTCTGTAGGAAGATTAGCGTCAGGCATATAACGGTCATAACCGTTTTGACGATAGGGTTCATCCTGAACCGGATTAACATCATTGACAGGTGCTTCCGCTTTTATTGGTTCCGGCTTCTCACCTACAAGATTTTTAACTTCGTCAACGGGTTTTACATCATTTCCGGGATCCAAAATTTCGTCTTTATCAGTCTTAGTGGACTTCTTTGTAGCCATTAAATTAATTCGTACAACATAATAATAAAAATAATATGTCGAAAAATTCTTAGGAAGTAGATCTCATTTTAGTGAGGCCATCTCTAACTAGTTACGATTGTATATACAAGCCTCGGCATTGTCAAGGCTCACTAAATTTTAGTTGTTTTTGTGCAACTTATTACTTGTTTCTTGTTTCCCAATTAGACTTATACTTTCTCTGCTATTACCAGTAGTCTTCTCCATGATGTCCCCGGAGGATCGCAGGTTTGCATAACGAGTATCTCTTTTCCGAAATCTTTGAATATATACGACGTATCCCCGGCTTCAACAATTGTTACTTCGGTAACTTTATATAAAAAGCGTTCCTGCCTGAAAAAAACGATTATTTCATCGTCAATATCCAGCTTTTTAAGATCATAAAAAACAGCATTGTATTTTTGAATTTCGGATGCTGTTCCGGTCGAATGGGAAAAGAGGTAAATATTTTTTCCATATCCGGGAAAATAAGTTCCCTTGGTATGAGCTATACCTTCTTTCAACGCTTCAAGATATTCTGTTTCGTTATTTGGATCAACGTTTTCAATGACATTAGAAAATGCTGAAATTTTCGGTATGGCAACCGAGAATTCTGTACCGATTCCGTAACTCTCAGCTTCTCTGACAATCGCCTCGATATTTTCTTTTTTTGGGGTAGGAGCAATAACATATTTATACGGATCCATTTCAGGTGCTTTACGATTTGTACCGTTCTTTAATAATGGAAATAAAATTACAATCGTCAACCCCAACGCCAAAAATGTTATAAAAGTCCCGGTGTTTTTCAGCAACCTATAAGAATAGATATGGGGTTTTGAGTATTTATTTTCCAATTTTTGCCGGTACAATATTTCTTTGTCTTTTTTGGATAAAAATGTACCGCTTCTTTTTGCTTCCCTCTCCTTCCACACTTTTGCAAAGTCTTTTGTATCCCGCATATAATTCAATAATACACTTTTAAAAAGATGGAATTTGTAAGACGAAATTTTTCACCACCCTCATCCCATTTCCCATCTCTTACCACTTACTTCTCACAACCTGTCTCCAAAATCCAAAACCAAATCCCAAATTCCAATTTCATCTCCCTTTTCTCTATTCTCTTAGTTCCTTAATTCCTGTATTCCTAATATCCTACCCCCTACAATCTACTGCCTATTTCTTATATCTTTTCCCTCATATTTGTAGCCAAATTCGTTTTAATTCGTAGCTAATTAGTAGCTACTTGTAGTTTAAAGTTTGCTGAATTTCCTATTGAGTAGTAGGCCAAAAATAGCCAGGGGTATCGTTATCAAAACCAACGAATATGAGCTGTCAAAAATTCCCGTTGCCGGAAGCGCCGAAACCGTTGCTGTTGGGAAAACGGTTGGTCCCGCTCCGCCTCCTATATCACGAAGTTCGCCTCCAACCGTGACTTTCTTTTTGCAGGCATCTGCCGTAAGAAGACTTCCCTTGCTGTCCTTGACTGTGAGAATTGCTGTATAGGTTCCGGGTGTTTTGTACTCATAACTTATAAAATATTCTTCAGTTGTTATCACAGAATTAGATACTGTTCGGTCACCTGTATCGATTCTGTATTCCTGAATGGTTCCGTAAGGATCGTATCCGGCAGCGGTAAAATCCACAGTCAAAGGTGCTTCCCCGCTTACAGGATTTACGATCAATTCCTCACAGCTGGATTTGTATAAACTTGCATATAACGAAGGCGTTGGTGATCCGCCCGTTGTTCCTGTTGGACGGGTTGATGTTCCGGTTGGACCGGTTGAACCCGTCGACGCCGAGGAGAGTTTGATCCATTCAGCCTTAATTGCCGCACTCTGAATACTCTCAAAATATTCAAGTACAACCAAATGCGTACCCGGAGTAATTCTACGGATAGCTTTGAACGTGGCATAATGCTGGCCTTTCCAAGAATCGATTATCTTGTTTCCGTCAATGTAAAGCCTTACTCCATCATCCGAGCGGACTGTAAATTGATAATCCGCATCTTCAAAAATAAAATTACCCTGCCATCTGATGGAAAAATTGTCAGCATAAATTGCAGGGTCAGGCGATCCCCATCCCCATCCAAAACTTATCTCTGGAGTCTCCCTAGTAAATGCTAGGGTCTCAAAATTCCTTCCGTTATAGTAACTACCCAAAAATTTACCGGTTGGAATTGCTTGAGCCTGAACAGATGTAACTCCGGCTAATAGTTGTATAAATAATATTGAAGTTGACAGTAAACTCAGAACTTTTTTCATATTTAAGTTTAACAAACTAACAAACATTTAAATTCTTATATCCTCCCGCACTTCTACTCTTCTACTCTTCTACTCTTCTACTCTTCTACTCTATTTTAGTATACAAAAAAATCGACCCATTTGTCTTGCTTCCTCAAGGAACAGGTAGAGCGCCTGCCCAACACTCCACCTGTCCCCTCAAGAAACAAGGCTATTTTGAGTCGATTTAGCTTCTCAAAACGGACTTGATTTTTTAAAAAAAAGTTTTACGCTTTTTATTAAGCGCTTACAAAAATTAGCGCTTACCTTTAACTTATCTTGCGACAAGCCTGTCCTGCAAGATAATTAAGAAACTTAAAGAGCATTGCTACTCGTGTTTATTCCCCTTACCCGGGAACATCGATGGTGATGCTCTTTATTTGTTGCTGGCCTCTCTTTAATACAAACAGCCAGCAATCCTCCGGCAATCGCACCTCGAGGCATATTCGAATAGAATCCAAAGCCGAGTGGTAAGATGCGGAGGATTCACCTCCATGTCATTTTTAAAGTTCTTACACTTGATATTTTACTATGTAGGGAGGTAATGTCAAATCCCATAATGTATTATTAATTAATTTGTCGCTTTCCTATAGTTTTCGAGTATTGATAAACCGCCTTAATCTTCGCCTATTCTATGGAGAAAAATATAAATGTGGATAACTCGTGAATAACTTCACTCGTTAAGACTTGAGGTAAAAGCTGTGTCAAAACTCGTGAATAACTTCACTCCTTTCTCATGTCAGTGCGATTTGAGAGAAAATGATAACCTCCGACTTATAAAATTCAACAATTGGAAAGAGTCTTTAAAAAAACTTCCGGCAGGTCAAATATAGAAAAGGCTGCCGTTGGAAATATTAGTGTCGCTGATTTTTTATCCCGGTTATCAGCAGAAGAATTTGATGTTTTGTGGGATCTGACGGGAGAATATACGGTCAAACAAATTGCTCAAAGAAACGGTCTTACACAAAGCCAGGTGAATACGCTCAGGTTTTCCCTCGGAGTAAAAGCACGTGCATACCTTTCCTGAATTTTCCTGAAATATCCTAAACCTAAAATTCTTGGGTGTTTAGCTAATTGCATGATAAAATTATGGGAAAGGGGGTGAGAAGTATGGTAAGACAGAAAGATAACTGGGAAGCAGAATTGGATGAAAGACGTAAACAGGAAAGATTGACACAAATCCGTGATGAAGTTGAAAGAGAGTACGGATATCCTCTTACTCAATCTTTTGTAAATTATGTATATGGTGATCAGACCCCTTCGGCAGATCTTGATTCACGAAGAGAAAATTTTGTATGCAACGTAGAAACTCTTATGTCGAGTCTTAATAGTGCAGATCGCAAAAAGGGAATTAAAGCATTATTGGAAGCAACAGAGTTGATTTCGAAAAGAATTTTTGAAGAACAACACTGGTGAGTCAGATATAATATAATTACCTGCTAACTGCGAAGGGCTAAAAGTAAGAATTGATTTTGTGATTAATCGCATCAATTCAACAACCTCTGGAGTTTATATAGATCTTTTATTGTTTTTTCCGAAAATATATTTTTATAACCCAGCCGCTTCGCCTCCTTCTCCCTTTTCTCCTCAAAAGATACAGTTTTTACATCTCCCAACAAACTTACTTCTCCGAAAAAAATACTATGCTCGCCAAAAGTTTTATTATAGTTCGAAGAAAGAATCGATGCACATACTGCAAGATCGATTGACGGATCGTTTTTGGCTGTAATACCACCGGCGATATTAACATAAACATCCGATTCATAAAGACGAACTCCAAGTCTTTTGCTAAGAACAGCAAGAAGAAGCTCAAGTTTTTTTGAGTCAATTCCTTGCGCAACACGTCTTGGTATTGCCATCTTTGTGGGAACAACAAGAGACTGTATTTCTATAAAAATCGGACGGGTTCCGTTAACAATTGCACTTATTACTTTCCCCGGAACTGATTTTTTGACATCGCTTAAGAATATCTTTTCAGGATCGCTCAATCCGATTAAGCCTTTGTCCTCCATGACAAAAATCCCCACTTCGTCTGTAGCTCCGAAGCGGTTTTTGACTGCCCGGACCATACGAACGGATAACGTTTTGTCGCCCTCAAACCAAAGAACAGTATCAACCAGATGCATTAAAACTGAAGGGCCTGCAACACTACCTTGCTTAGTAACATGGCCAACTATGAAGATCGGAATTCCGGTGGACTTGGCAAACTTAATAAGTCGATACGCACATTCCCTCACCTGTCCTACCGATCCCGCCATTCCCGACAGATCTGATGTTTGCATTGTCTGGATCGAGTCAATAATTATCCCTTGCAATTGCAAGGACTGTCCTTTTACGTTGTATATCGTTTCAATTATTTCATCTATATCTGTATCTTCAAGAAGCTGAATATTGTCGTTTTTTACACCCAATCTACTTGCTCTTATAGCAATTTGGCTAACCGATTCCTCACCGCTGACATAGATGACGGCAGATTGCTTGCTATCTACAGCAGATAGCTTTCTTTCACTTTCTGAGTTTCCTATTAATGCAGTCTTTTTGCTTTGGGCCATCTGCAATTTTGCAGCAGACTGTGGACTATTTGCTGTAAGCTGGTTTGCAACTTGCAGTAATAGCGTTGATTTTCCAATGCCGGGTTCTCCGGCAATAAGTATTACTTGTCCGTTGACAATTCCCCCACCCAATACCCTATCCAGTTCAGGAATTTCAGTTAATATCCTTTCCGTTGACTTTTTCGGTACATCGGAAAGGCTTGTTAATTCTGCAATTCTCTCACTACTACCTTTTCTCTTTGCACTTTTCTCTGTTGAAACTATTGTTTCAACAGCACTATTCCACTCCCCGCATTCCGGACACTTCCCAAACCAACGATAGGATTCGTAAGAACATTGTTGACAGACATATATTGAACTTGATTTGGCCATGTTTTATTAGAAAGACTAGTGCAGTCCCGCACTTTCGCCCCTTCGACGCAAACACGCAATATTTGGGAGAAGGTAAGAATAGTGCTGGAACCAGCGCGGGCTCTCATATGAGCACTGCTGGCATATAAACTTTGAACTTGATCTGGCCATGTTTAATTATTCTTACGATTCGAATTATATCTAAAAAATAATAAATTAATAATAGTCATAACATTTGTTATGACATCTGATTAGTAATGTTAGTAATGATATTTTCCGTTTCCACCTTAGTTTGAATCGGAGGTTTTCTGATAAAGCGGATGAATCGGGGTGCCTGTACAATGCACGTGCATCGCACAGACACCCAAATATAGTAAGTGTGGATCGTATTTTTTACTTTTTGGTGGAAACTGATTTGAAGATATTTTGTTGTCTACGCTCCTGCATCAACTTTTCCAAATTGGGATTAATATCCACAAAGACTACTCCTCCTTTATTCCCTGGCGCCTGCGATTTATCATGAAGCGCTTTCATTTGTTCAATTATTTGACCGCCCAGAAATGAAATCTGAGACATATCAAAAACATAAAATTGCAGGTTTCCCGATCTCATCATTCTTTCCAACCATTTCTTAGCAAGCTCAACATTGTTTGCTATCCCGTGTCTGCCGACATTTTCCATCAATTGAAATTGCTTAACCGGATCAACAAATACAACACCGGTTGTTTCCCCCGGTTTTCGTCCCAGATATTCCAACACCATCCCGCGGTATTCAACATTATCCGATCTTGTGAATTTTTCCAGCTCCATGTTTAATTGTAATACTCCAAGTCTAGTCAATTTTAAGTTCCGGGTCGCATGGAAGGCTTTGCAAAACCTTCTTCCAACTATTTATTAATTTTAAAACATCTCTTTCAGCCATAAGATTTAATGATTATTAAATGCTTCCTCCAGTGGACACCGTGGGAGTTTTGTATTTCCATCTGAATTTCTCGCAACTACCGATGCTGTAATCGATCCGGCCGCGAAATTAAAAATGAATCTGGGTCCGCTACACTCTTTCCCAAAATAAGGACAATTCAGTTTTTGACAACCTTCGTTCTTTAACATTTCCTCTTTTCCGGAAGAGGATATTACTATATCGCCAAATTGAAAAAATATTGTAGATGAAAGAAATCTATTAACCGTCACGTTTAAATCGACGGGGCTTGATATTGAAGTCACTTTTGTTAAACCCTTATCCATAAGCCCCTGAATAATTTGGGTGCTTTGTTCTTTACCTATGCTCATTGTATTTGTATTATATTCCGTTCCCACCCTCAGTCAACATTATGAGACGCGATAAAATTAACTATAGTCAACTGTCTAAAATACTATATGCATTCAATTTAGTAATGTATAAAATTCTCAAAATAAAAAAAACCCAAGGTTAAACCTATTTGAGGTGAATTTATCGGATACTAAAAATCAACATCGGGTTCACAGGGAACCATTGAAGCCAGTGCTTTCCAAAAAGTGGTTGATAGTCTTGATTTTGACTTTATCTGGGCACTTGGAAATATTCTTAAAGATACGTCTCCTCCTTCATATTTTATTTCTCCGGGATCACGCATTTGCGTACAATTAACTTCAGGATTATTCTTCAAAACACATGACGCACAAATGTCTCTTCTGAAATCTCTGGCCAATATGAAGTTGAATACATTCCGGCCATTAATTCCAGATAATACTATTTCGACACTATCCCTTTCAGGATCAGTTTGTTCAAGTCTGAAAGGATATGCGCTGCAAATTTTGATGTTTCTGATTTGATGGATTTTCTTAAACCTACCTAATCGTTCTGACATGGTACCCTATTCTATGGCCAAATCTTTAAAAGTCAAGAAATTGTGAGGAGAATTCTCTATTCTTTCACTACATGGATTACCATCGTATCCCCGGCGTGCGTATCGCCATTCTCGTCAACTCTACCCATAGCATTAATTTTCTTGATACCGAACTTCCCAACCGGTCTTTCGAATGTTCCAATACCAACGGAACGTACCGCCCCATTTGACTGAATTCTGGCGAGTCTAAGACTTGTGAGTAGGTTGAAATCATCATTAGTTGTTTCCACCCCAAGATTATCAACAAAGGAAGTGATATTGCCTTTGGGCCAAAGTTTGTTGTTTAATTTGAACTGTTCTTCTACTGACATATAAAAAAATCTATTATTAGTTAGAATTAGTGAAGAAAGTATTCTCGGGTAATTATTTATATCCCACCGGCTTAGCGGTAAGTACCATACCTAAGGACATTTTCTTATTTTCCGCATCAATATCTTCTACGATTATATTAACCTTATCACCTTCTGACAAACTCGTTCCCGGAGGAATCTTCGTGATGTGAATAAGGCCTTCAATACCCTCTTCCAACTTAATAAACATGCCAAAATCCGTCCTGCGGACGACTGTCCCCTGGTGTTTGGAATCTTTTACATATTTCGCTCCGGCTTTTTTCCATGGGTCATCTTTTGCCTGTTTCATCGAAAGAGATAGTTTTCCGTCACTTACTCCCAGCACCTTGACCTTAATCACATCTCCTTCGAATACAATATCCCTGACGCTTTGGACTTTGCTCCATGATAACTCCGATATGTGAACCAAACCTTCAACTTTGACTTTTTGCTTTGCATCGATATCGACTTCGACTTCAACAAAGCATCCGAAATTTGCGATTTGCATTACCCGTCCGTCATAAACATCTCCATCTTTGATCATTTCGAGTGCCTTTCTGATTAGTTTAATATCTTCCGCGTCCGATACCTCTTTCTCGGAAAAAACTATTTTGTTGTCCGATCTGTCCAAATCTATAACCAATACTTTAAGCGGTCTTCCGACCAGTGAACCCGGATTTTTGATTGAAGACTTGCCAATTTGAGTTGTTGGAATAAATCCATGCACTCCTTCAAAATCCACATTTAAACCTGCTCCTGAAGCTGATTTGGGTAAAACAAACAACGGTTTTCGATTTTTGAAAGCATCTTTCAAAACCAGCCACACAGAATCCTGCATAGCCTGGCGAAGCGAAAGAATAGTTAATCCATCAGGTGTTTCTCCAACAATAATAGTCGCCTCAACCGTATCTCCAACTTTGAGGTTTTTGATGTAGTCGCGTGCTTCCTGGAATGCCTTTTCGGCAACAATTCCTTCCCCTTTTCCTCCAATATCCAAAACCAGTCTTTTATTTTCTTTGACAATTACGGTACCGGTCACCTTCTCACCACGAATAAGAGTCCGCTTTTTATTTCCATACATTGCAAGAACTTCCTCCATTGAGGATGGGGCTTTTTTAGATTTTGTTGAAGTTTTCGGTTCGTCCACTCACAACAACCACCTTTCTGTATTTAACGGTCAAATTATATCCTATATATGGAGTGAAAACAAGACAGGATAAGTACTGGTATAAGTTTAAGTCTATGAAATCGGTTGTAGGAAATGGGAAATGAGTTGTGAGTGGTGGGAACTGGAAAATGGAGATAAGTAAGTAGGTTGTAGGGGGTAGGATGTTAGGAATAAAGGAATTAAGTAATTTAGTAAATTAGAGAAAAGTAGTAAGTTGTAAGAGGTAAGTTGTAGGTTGTAGGAGGTAGAAAATGGGAAATGAGTAATGGGAAGTGGGATGTGAGTAGTGAGTGATGGGTAATTAGTCTAAAGTTTTTAGTCTTGAGTATTGAGTTTTAAGTTGAAGGCGTTGCCCTGACGGCTTGACCGCCATGCTTAGGCAAAACGTTTGCAGGAGGGTGACGTATTTTCAAGACATTTATATCGCAATCTCATCCGACGCGCACGCACACTGTTATCCGCTTAAGTTGAGTAGAAAAATAAATTTATAACAATCAATAATATTGAGAGAACCAAGGTTAATTTGGCCAAAAGGTTTAATATAAATAAACTGTTATTGACCCCTTTAAATTTACTCGCAGATACTGTAACAAAGTAAAAAATAAATCCAAGACCCAGTCTCCCGGGATCATATTTCCCAGACCTTAAAATAGGCCAATTTGATGAATCCAGATTCTTATTCAATTGTTTAAATATTTGGGGAGATTTTGAATTTATTATTAACACTGAAAATAGAAGTGAAAAAATAAATACTGAAAATGAAAGAAGTATTACTGTTACCAACATCTCTGGAATGATAACGTTCATCCTTTATAATCTTAACATAAGATTAATCACGGAATGAAGAATTCATTTAAAAATATTGTCCTGGCGATGACGTATTTTCGCATACAGTTACCCGCATACTATCGTCTGCGCTACCCCGTTTCACAACTCTGTTCGGAATGGGAAGAAGTGGTACCAGGGCGCTCTGATCACCAGGACAATATCTTCAAAATTGATAATTGTCCATTCAAACCATTTTAAATGTTAAATTGCAACTTTTTATTGCTCTTTATAAATTCAAGGAGAAAGGACGACTCTCGTGCTTAGCGCGAGAATTTCTAATTTACAATTTAAAATTTCTATTGAATTTCAAATGACTTAATGTACTTAATTAAAAAATTGGGTCAATGAAAATTGAATAAAAGTTAAAAACTACATAACTAAAAATTCTTGTGCTATGCACAAGAGAAAAATGTCTTATTGACTGATTCGGTTAAGGTTAGCTTAACTCCTTACGGAGCTTCCACATCCTTCCGAACAACCTGGTATTCTTCCAGGAGTCTATAATGAACCCTAATCTTGGAGGGGGCTTCCCACTTAGATGCTTTCAGCGGTTATCCCTTAGGAATATAGCTACCCGGCTTTGCGGCTGACGCCACAACCGGCACACCAGAGATTCCTCCAGCCTGGTCCTCTCGTACTGAGGCCAGCTCTCCTCAAGGTTCTACGATTCCACCGGATAGAGTCCGACATATAGTATGTCAATACTTCGCATGTTTTTATTTCCGAACGATTTTTCGGAACTCACGATCGCTCGTGAGATCAGACTATATCTTGTACGTTCAGTTTAAATGAACGTACTCTGACGTATAGTCGTTGAGGATTCTACGTTCAGTTTAAATGAACGTAGCCTTTCCTGCTGATTGTCCGCACCTGTTGCTTTTTTACCCTGAACGACCAATATAAGTCGAACGGGTAGCACAGGATACAACGGAGTTCCCAGCAAATAGTCAAATTTATACTCGACTGGTCGAGTCCTATAATGATAACAGTTCTCTTTACTGATTGTTCAAATCAGAAGGTTCAAAAACGTGTTATAGGAAGACAGCTCATGTCATTCCGATATGTTATCGAAATCAACTGTCTTACGACGTTCTGAACCCAGCTCACGTACCGCTTTAATGGGCGAACAGACCAACCCTTGGCACCTTCTTCAGCGCCAGGATGCGATGAGCCGACATCGAGGTAGCGATCCGCGCCGTCGCTATGGACGCTCGGGCGCGACTACTCTGTTATCCCCGGGGTAGCTTTTATCCGTTAAGCTCCGTGCCTACCATGAGGCAATCGGAGGATCACTAAAACCTGCTTTCGCACTAGTTCGAGCCGTCGCTCTCACTATCAAGCTGGCTTCTGCTTTTGCACATTGAAGTACGATGTCCATCCGTACTAAGCCAACCTTTGTGCCCTTGCGTTACTCTTTGGCAAGGTACCGCCCCAGTAAAACTGCCCACCTGACACTTTTCCTTCCGCCGTATCCAGGCGGAATAGGTAAGCCTCACATTTTCAAAAGAGTGGTATTACACTGTTCCCCGCAAAATAAATCTGCGGGGTCCCACCTATTCTACACAATTCAAAAATATGAAAAGCAATGTCAAGCTGCAGTAAAGCTCCACGGGGTCTTTTTGTCCTGGTGGAATTAGGCCGCGTCTTCACAGCCACCGCAATTTCGCCGAGTAGAGGCTCGAGACAGTTATTAACTCGTGACGCCGTTCATGCAGGTCGGAACTTACCCGACAAGGGGCTTCGCTCAAAACCTTATGAAAATCATCGTTGAGTTTTGGACTATATCTTCTCCGATTTGATCGGAGTTCGACGTATAGTCTCTGAGGATTCTAAAACAGACTGGTTTCTTTTTTTTCTTGTATTCATTGTCTCGATAATATTGATAATTTTATTTATTCCATTTTTTGTTAAATGAGTTTTATTTTTCATTAACAAAAGTATTTTAGAAAATTTACTGAAATCATCTTTTTTAGAAGTTTTCAACTTATTTTCCTCAAAAAAAGGAATAATTATATCAAAAAGTTCCTTCTGAGACTTCACACAATATCGAAAAAGATCTTCTCTGTGATTATCGTGTCTTCTGTTGACCGAAATTCTACCACATTTAAAAAATTTCATTACCGTAAATAATACGTTCTTACTTTTTTCTCCTTGCGATAAAACAAACTCGGGCATAATCTGATAACCCAGAGATGTAGTTGGATTCTTATGTAGGGTTACTGTAAAACAACCCTCTCCGTCTACAAATCCAACAATCCAGCCAATAAATTTTAGTCTTTCCTGCTGATTATCTTTACTGAATGCTTTTTCACTTGGTATCATCTACAGTATGATGTTACCTTAGTAGCTTCAGATTAACAAGATTTTCCAGCATATAGTCGAATTTTACTACGGCAGTTTTGTATTGCCCTTACCGTAGAACAGTTATAGTTACTGCTGCCGTTTACCGGAGCTTTGCTTCACCCCATAAGATATCGCTTGCGCGATACCAAACAGGGATCCGTTTAACTTACCGGCACTGGGCAGGCGTCAGCCCGTATACTTCGCTTTTCAGCTTTGCACGGACCTGTGTTTTTGATAAACAGTCGGTTAATAAACTTTCGCTGCAACCCCGATTAAATCGGGGCAACCCATCTCCCTAAGTTACGGGTAGTTTTTTTGCCGAATTCCTTAAGCCTCTTTCTCTCGCTCGCCTTACTATACTCTAGTAACCCACCTGTGTTGGTTTTGGTACGGCTTACCTTGAATCTCACTGCGAATCTTTTCTCGTAGACAGAAATGTATGGAATAGTCCAAGTAAACTTAAACTCTGCATAACTCATCGATTAATCGTTTCAGCGGATTTCCCAACTGATACTATCTATAAGCTTGCACCCCACTTCACGAAGGGGCTCCAATTTTCCTATCCAGTCAATCCCCAGTTACTCATACGCTGCGCGAGAATTTTTAATTTACAATTTAAAATTTATATTGAATTTCTAATGACTTAATGTACTTAATTAAAAAATCGGGTCAATGAAAATTGAATAAAAATTAAAAACTACATAACTAAAAATTCTTGTGCAACGTACAAGTTTGGCGATTCAAGACAAATACAGGAATTTTAACCTGTCATCCATCGACTACCCCCGCCCCTTTTTTGACAATAGCTTACGGAAATTTCATCTTTGGAAGGCGAAACGCCTCAAATTGTGTTGAGCCGTTTTCGGCTTCCGGGGTACGAAAATCCATTAAACATTATCGAAAAAGGGGCGGGGCTTGCCTTAGGTGCCGACTAACCCGTCGAGGACGAACCTCGCGACGGAATCCTTGGGTATTTGGCGGACCAGATTCTCACTGGTCTAGTGCGCTACTCATACCGGCATTCTCACTCCCATTCGCTCCACCCAACTTTACAGTTGAACTTCACAGCAAATGGAACGCTCCCCTACCACACTCGCTCGCAGTTCGAGAAAATTCAAATGATAAATATCAAATGACAAATCAATCACAAATAACAAAACTTTAAAAGAGAAAATAATTTAAATTCTTTTGTCCTCTTTTTAATTTTGAGTTTGAATTGAATTTTGTGATTTGAGTTTTGAATTTCCTTGTACTGCGAACAAGCATCTCTGGCTTCGGTATTATCTTTAATCCTCGATTAATTTTCGGCGCCTACTTCCATCGACCAGTGAGCTGTTACGCTATCTTTAAAGGGTGGCTGCTTCTAAGCCAACCTCCTGGCTGTTTATGGAAATAAACTTCCTTTGAAACTTAAGATAAATTTAGAGACCTTAGCCGAAAGTCTGGGTTGTTTCCCTTTACCCGCATCAGCTTAGCCCGATGCGAGTGTCTAGCGTGATAATGTACACCGTTATTCGGAGTTTGGTTGAGTGAACTTGGTTGCCCTCGTCCACCCATTCAGTAGCTCTACCATCGGTAACACCTTACACGCCACGGTCCCTATAGACCTTTCGGGGAGAACCAGCTATCTCCAGGTTCGTTTGGCATATTACCCCTATCCACAAGTCATCCCAAGTCATTGCAACGACAACGGGTTCGGGCCTCCTCCCGACTTTCGTCGGGATTCACCCTGCTCATGGCTAGATCACCTGGTTTCGGGTCTTATCTCACATTCAAAATCGCGCTATTAACACTTGGTTTCCCTACGCCTCCCCCCGCAAAGCGGGGTTAGACAAGAATATAAGATAAACTCGCCGGTTCATTCTTCAATAGGCACGATATCACTCGCACGCAGTTCGAGAAAATTCAAATGATAAATATCAAATGACAAATCAATCACAAATAACAAAACTTTAAAAGAGAAAATAATTTAAATTCTTTTGTCCTCTTTGTAATTTTGAGTTTGAATTGAATTTTGTGATTTGAGTTTTGAATTTCCTTGTACTACGTACAAGCTCTATCGGTTTGTCCGCAAACAGTTTCAGGTTCTATTTCACTGGGCGTCCCGCCCTTCTTTTCGCCTTTCCCTCACGGTACTTGTTCACTATCGGTTTCTGCTTATATTTAGCCTTGGAAGATGGTTCTCCCAGATTCCCACGAAGATGTCGATCGTGGTACTTAGGAAATCCCTAGAGTCATTTTTCATTTCGTATACAAGACTATCACTTTCTATGGTCGGCAATTCCATGCCGTTCTACTATGAAAAATGATCCCACATTGGGCTCCTGCAACCCCCTGCACTCTGCGCGAGAATTTCTAATTTACAATTTAAAATTTCTAATTAATTTCTAATGACTTAATGTACTTAATAAAAAATCGGGTCAATGAAAATTGAATAAAAATTAAAAACTACATAACTAAAAATTCTTGTGCAAAGCACAAGGTTTAGGCTTTTCCGCTTTCGCTCGCCGCTACTGACGGAATATTTCCCCCGCTGAGCGGGGGTTGTTTTCTTTTCCTTCGGGTACTTAGATGTTTCAGTTTCCCGAGTCTCCTCCGAAAGAGCTATGTGCTTCGCACAAGGTGGCCTACAGCTATTTGACTACAGACTACAGGAAAAACTGTGACTGTAGACTGTTGACTGTAAGCAAACTTATGCGAAGCGCTTTTACTCTTTGGTCCTCCGTTATGAGACGGAGTGGGTTTCCCCATTCGGACACCGCCGGGTCACAGGATCGTGGCTCCTATCCGACGATTATCGCAGCCTTGCGCGTCCTTCTTAGGTAAGCAAAACCAAGGCATCCACTGTTCGCGTTAGTAAAGACATTTACCTCGTGTATAAACACGAGGATTTTGGCCTTTCTCCTTAAATTTTTAAAGAGCAAATTAACTTGTTAATTTGCGATGTATCCGCCAACAAACGCCCCTTAAGTCGTGTTCGAACAGAACTAAAAGACTTAAGGTAAGTTGCGGCGGAAAAGAGCACTGTTTCAAAAAAGAAACAGCTTCTATCTCTCGCAAATCTGTTAATGTTCATCTCTTTAGTATCTGAAAGATGGTGACTCGCGGTTTAAAATATTATCCAAACCGCCAATCACCATTTCTCAAATGTCAAAGTCTTCCTTATACTCTTCTACTCTCACGCTCTTACACTCTAAATTAAGTGGACCTGGGCGGGGTCGAACCGCCTACCTCGTCATTGCAAATGACGCGTTCAGCCAGTTAAACTTCAGGCCCAAATTCGTATTTGCCGGTCCTGACTATTAAATTGTTAAAGTAAGGTACAGTTACCCTCCGAAACTTATCTCTCGGCTTCTCTTTCTATTCGAACACGCCTCGAGATGCGCTATCTGGAGGGTTGTTGCACTACATATAATTTAATTTGGAATGTGCAACAAAAAACCGGCGCGTATAGGCCGGTTATTACAAAAATGAGTGCAAAACCCCCCTTAAATCACGTGTCCGTATCAGGACCGTTTGAAAGTTGGATTGTTATTGCGTTTCTCATTCAGTAAATATCTCCCCATTCGCAAGCAATGTGTATTATACAACAGAGGTCAACGATCAGTCAACACGGGGTTAAATGGGCAAATCTTACCTTTATTTATCTTGATAAGTACGAAGCCATGCTTCATAACGTTCATCACTATCAATGGCTTTTAACTTCGCGAGTTCGTCCTCTCTTCTTTTCGGCTCAATGGCATTGGATATGGACCTTCCGATTATTTTGTAAAAGAGAGAATTTACCTTGAACATATTTTGGATTTTTGCAAGAATTTCAACCCTATACCATCTTTTTGTAAAATTCGATGCATGAGTAGCTTCCAGGGGTACACTTTTACCAGCACGGTGCGGAATGGTTACACCTACGTTTTCACCATGATATCCCAACCTCCTGTGTCTCTCTGCTACTGTTGCCGTTGTATCATCACCAGGATCCTTTTCCATATTTTGGAGAATTATATCAACTACTATGGGTATGTTCAACAGTCTATGGTTTTGTTACGGCCTTTGTTTTCTTGGTCTTACACCCGGATACCATAAGTTGTGATCTCTCACCCCAACCGGTTCCGGTGTGCACCGGTTAAATGCCGGACAACTCAAATCTTGACAATATGCATTTATCACACTATTTGCTTCTTTCTGAGCCCTTTGCGAATTTGATAATCCATATTGTTTGTATGCAATCAGATTTATTCCTCTATGATGGGGTTGCACCAAATTCGTTAATTTACCATTATTAACCACCCTTCCGCCTCGTTTGAGAATTTTACATACTTCTTCAAACCCCCAAGATTTTAACCGCTTTTCCGTATCAGGCATATGAAACTGTAAATGCAGTATATCAATATAGAAGATTTTAACATGTAATTTTGATTGTTAATTAGCCTTATTTGTGGTAAATTAGTGGTTGTTCCGAAATTCTTTTTCTATGATTTATTGGGCGCGTGGCTCAGTGTCCGATCAAGTCGGCGACATGTCTAAGAGCGCGTTCCTGATGACAGAAATTATTTTGGGCTGCTAGTTCATTGGTAGAACGCTTTATTGATGACGCAAATAATAATTTGCGACATATTGAAAATTGAAAACGAGGGCGCGTGGCTCAGTGGTAGAGCGCCTTCCTGATAAGAAGGAGGTCCTAGGTTCGATCCCTAGCGCGCCCACAAAGTTCTCAATTTTCACTATAAGAAAGAAGTGCTAGGTTCGATTCCTAGGCAGCCCACAAGTTTCTGACATATCGAACGTTTTTGAAGCTGAAAGCTTCAAAGTCCGTTCGTTATAAGAACGAGGTCCAAGGTTCGATCCCTAGCGCGCCCTCCACAGATTACTTACAACTAAAAACTTAAGGCTAATTACACCCACTACTCACTTCTCACTACCCACATCTCACTACTCATTTCCTATCTCTTACCGCCTACATCCTACAATCAATCGCCTACTCCCACTTCCCACTACTCACTTCTCATTACTTAATATCTTAAAATCCTTCATATATAATGAAGTTATGCTTAAAACATTTGTTTTGAAAGTTCCAAGAGAGAATGTCGAAACCCCCGAAGCAACACAAACTTTTTTATCAGCGCTTACCACGCTTAATCCGACAAGTACTCTTGAAAAATTACTTATAAAAAACCAAAAAGCTCTTGCTCTCGAAATTGTGCTTCAAAACCAGCAAATTACATTCAGGGTGGTTTGTGATTCTGAATTTGAACATCTGGTTACCACACAAATCCAGTCAAACTATCCGCTTTGTGTCATTCAGAATGCTGAAAATGAAATTTCCTTTGAAGACCTGACTCTGACAAAGGTTAACTTGAGGTTTGGTAATTTTTACCCGATTCAAACTTATGCTTCTTTCCGGGATTTGGATCCAATGTCGTCATTTTTATCGCTTCTTTCAAAGGCAACACCGAATGACGTCGTAATCATTCAATACGCTCTTGAGGCAGCTGGATCTTCCTGGCAGGCGAAAGGTAAAAACTTTGCTCTTTCAGGAGCCAAAAAAGCTGATGGGTCATTTGGTCCCAGACCCGACCAAAATGTCGTTAACGAAAAGATATCATTCCAAGGATTCAAAGTATCCATTCGGATAGCATCTAATTCGAAAACAACTCAAAAAGAACTTGCATCCGTGTATGATATTTTTAACCGCCCCGACGGCAATAGTTTTCGATCTTCATCCGTCATCAGGCTTTTTTTCAAAAAAGAAATGGCAAAATTCAAGAACCGGCTTTGCAGTGATTCTCAAATCCTTAACACTCCGGAGTTGGCAACGCTATGGCACTTGCCCGGTGAAAAAATAAAAGCCCCCTTAATTTCCTGGGGTTCAACAGTTTTATCAGAACCACCGGAAAATCTTCCGGTTGCAAAAATCATGTCCGATGAAGAAAAATCCCATGTCAACTTTTTTGCAAAAACACAGTTTAAGAATGAAGAGAGCATTTTCGGAATCAAAGACAAGGATAGGCTTCGTCATGTCTGGACTGTCGGAAAAACCGGAACCGGAAAATCAACAATGATTGCCAACATGGCAATCGATGACATAAAAAAAGGGCGTGGAGTTGCGGTTATTGATCCGCACGGAGATCTTTGTGATGACATACTGGATTACATTCCCAGCTCCCGTATAAATGACACAATTTATTTCAATCCGGCTGACCGCGAATTTCCAATCGCACTCAATCCTCTTGAAGTAACAAATAAAGAAGAGGCGGAATTGGTTGTATCCGGACTGATGAGTATCTTTACCCGAGTATGGGCTAATGTTTGGTCTGCAAGAATGGAATATATTCTCCGTAACTCATTCATGACTTTGGCAGAAATCCCCGACTCGACGTTGGAGGACGTACTCCACTTGTTGGCGAATCAGACTTTCCGAAACAGAGTTCTTTCAAAAGTAAAAGACGACGCTATCGTAAAATTCTGGAAAGACGAGTTCGATCAAATGCCGGAAACATTACAAAAAGAAGCGATTGCACCAATCCAAAATAAAGTCGGACAATTTGTAACATCGCCTTTAATGAGAAGAATCCTTTCAAAACCAAAGTCCGCCATTTCGATTGACGACATCATGAATAACGGAAAAATATTTTTGGCCAATCTTTCCCAAGGCCGTCTCGGTGAAGACAACTCGGCGCTTCTGGGTGCAACACTTATCACAAAAATTCAAGTTTCCGCAATGAGACGTGTGGACATTCCGAAAGATGACCGCCGGCCGTTTTACTTGTACGTTGATGAGTTTCAGAACTTCGCCACCGATTCATTCATCCGAATTCTATCAGAAGCAAGAAAATACGGATTGGCTCTGACTTTGGCTAATCAATATATGGCGCAAATTCCTCCCAACATACAAAAAGCAATTCTCGGAAACGCGGGAACTCTGGTTGCTTTCACAATCGGCGCAGAAGATGCCCAAATTGTACATCGGGAATTTGCCGAGGTGTTTTCGCAAAACGATTTGGTTAATTTGAAAAACTATCAAATTGCAGTGAAACTAATGGTCGATGCCCATTCAACCAGGCCCTTCTTTGCCTATACATTGCCTCTTCCCGCGCAGAGTAACCAAAACCGCCCCAAAGTGATTGCAGTTTCCCGGGAAAGGTGGGGAAAAAAATCGACGTAAGTTGATTTTTTTGATAAAAGTACATATTTCTCTATTTTCTTTATTCTAAACTACTTAATTACTTAAACCCCGTATTTCCCAATACTCACATCCCACTTCCCACAACTCAATTTCTATCTCTTACCCTACAACCTACTTCTTACAACCTAACATCGTTTTCACCGGTACATTTAGACCTATAATAACGAACACTATTCTCCCCCATTAGCTTGTGAAAAGAATGTGAAAGATGAATAGTTGTAGGTTGTACGATGTAGGAGGTAGGATAAGATATAGTGAGAATTACAAAACTTGATGATTTGGTTATATATCAGGAGTCAATCTTACTTACTAAGGAAGTATTTACACTTTGTAAATGTCCCAAGCTCAAGACTGAATATAGCCTCCAAGATCAAATAAAACGAGCGTGCGTTTCTGTGTCTGCCAATATTGCTGAAGGCTACGGTAGACGTACCAAGGCCGACTTTTCTCAGTTCTTATCAATCTCGCTAGGCTCATGCAATGAAGCGATAGCCTTACTGGACGTCATTAAATTAAATTTTCCCACACTGGAAACTACAGAGCTAAAAGGAAAATATCAGATATTAAGTAAAAGGATTTATTCATTCCGCAGTTATCAAATTAAATAAATATTTTCCACCTACAACTTACAACTTACTTCTTACCGCCATGTCAAGTTTTTTGAACACAAAAAACTTGACATTTAGCACTTCGTTTGATATACTGCTAGCTATCCTATAGAAATGTAGGGTAATGCTTTAGAGGTGAAAATTAGTTGTGAGTAGTGAGTAGTTGCTCACATCTCATAACCCACAACCCATAACTAATATTGTTATTGTATTAATTAATATAATAACTTGTCGGCTTTAAGTCGAGTTAGACTCGACAAGTTTTTAAGCCGCGACCTTTAAAGTCGCGGCTTTTTTATTGCTCTTTTATAAAAATAGTGATAACTCAATAACCCTCCGATAAATCTTGGCACGAGGCGTATACGAATAGTATTGAAAAGCCGAATGCTAAAAACAGTAGGGTGTTGAGTACCTTAAAAAATTTATTTTAATACCCGCTGAATTTTTGCATTGCGACAGTCCCGCACTTTTGCCCCTTCGACGCAAACAGGTAGTATTTGGGAGAAGGCAAGAACAGTGCCGGGAGACGAGTAAAGATTGAAGAACATTTTCGCGATTAGTGAAAGGTAGCCAGTTGACCGCCTTGAGCGGATTTCAACTTGCTGCCTTCCACTGGTCACGAGGACCAGTGTCTTTTGTTTAAGACGAGGGGAAGCAGGAAGTAAGCAGTAAGAAGTAAGGAATAAGCAATAGCGCATATCACCTACAACCTACCGCTTACGACTTACAACCCATTTGTTCTTTAACAACTTTGCTGTTTACCACGTTCAATTTATTTGAGCGTGGATATAATTAAGGAAAAAGGAACCCTATTATATTTTTTCGATCGCGAGGACTACGGTTCTCGCGTCACGGAAGTAGTATAACGGGGTAAGAAAAGGGAATCCGCAATATCTTAAATAATAAGGTATGTGCGGGATACCGGGGTTAGATAGTTTTTTAAAAAGACTTCTAACAGGACATGGGGTTAAATGATATATATAGATAGTCTCCTTTTTTCAAATGTCCCCTATTAATGGAGGGAACAGAGACCGTAATTATTTGCGGTTTCTTTTCCCTTCATTTTTTTGGGGCTAAAGTCCTTGGAGTTTTTTTGTTTTGGTTTAAGGCTTCGCCTTAGGCCACGTTTTTTGAATGCTGAAACATGCGATATAGTCGATTGAAGACTACGGTCTTTGTCGATACAAAAATATCAAAATGTTTTACCAGCTGTAATTCTAAATCCTTAAAAATTTAGAAGTTGGATAACCTTCAAAAAACAAAAACGAAAACAGAACCAATATGAAATTTATATTGGCGAAGTCCCGTACCGAATTTATTCTGGTGCGTGGAAAAACTTCAAAAGATTGCATCGCAAAGGATTATTATCCTGAGCGAAGACAAGTTTGACTTGTTGCAGTCGAAGGACTTCCTTTATTTCGGTTAGCCTGCTTTGCGAGCACTTCTCCTTTAAAAAGAGATTTATCAACTGAAACCAAAGGCACCCAGGATGGCGATAAAATTCCTACTTGTAGAAGTTCGCACCCGCTTCGCGACACGCATTTCCGAGTTCTTTTCTTCCGTAAACCCGAGAAGAATCGAAATCTTATGCGCGATAAGAAGAAAAAGTAAATCGAGCAATCGATTAAAAGGCCTTCTTTTTATGACAAGGAAAACTGCGGGGGTATAAGACCTATCAAAATCTTATATTCAATCCGTACCAGTCATTTGGGATTGTGACCCAACAAGGCAACAACTCAGGGATCAATCGCAACCAAGCTCAGCTTGGTAATCCTGTTTTGTATCAAAACCACTACGGTTAGATACGAAGAGATCTCGCATTTATACATGTTAAATGTGTAGAAATCGGGAAAAGCGAAAATCCAGCTCAGCTGGAGTACTTATCTTAAGTACGCGGAAACTGGACAAGCGTTTTTTGTTTTTGCTTTGAAGAGACTTCTTCTTTTCTTCTTTATAAACAGAGAGTTTCCGGTGCACCCAACAAAGGTGTCATCCGCAAGCTACGAAGCTTGATTATAGAAACTGATATGTAGGATATCGGAGAGAAAGAAAAGAATTGGAGAAGTAGGAACGGAAGACGGCATTCAGGAGATGCGGAAAAATTTTATCAATCAGGTGTAGTTTTACCTGAATTCAGAAAAAAGGAGAATGTTATGGATTACCATGGATTGATGATTGCTAGTTTGATCGCAGTTGGTGATTGCTGTTGGTTCTTCCCGATGGTAAAAAGTGGGAAAATTAAATGTTCCTACGCAATAATTTTTTTGATCGGGATGGCCAGTTCCGCCGTTGTAATTTTAATGTCAATCTTTCTGGCTAATAACTAGGAGGAGTATGTACAACGTAAGGCGAATCTTTATTTATATCATTGCTGTCGTGGCTGCTGTTTTAATTATTGCCATTGCAGCAACAATTCTACTTTCTGGAGGATTCTAATGTACCACACGCGGCGCAACCGCAAAAACCTGATGAAGCTTTTCAGCTACGTCATGGTGTTCGTTCTAATTGTTACATCTTTTCAAACCGCCTTTGCCGGCAACGGCGAGGGAGATGGTGGAGACAACGGAAATGGTAAATCGGAAACGGCACCTGGACAGGTGAAAAAAGAAGGCGCTGTTGAAGTACCTGCCGCTTCGGTTGTTCAAGAAGGCCAAACTGTTGTCGTTCAACCTGAGGTCGTTTTGACTCAGGAACCAAAAGTGGTTCAATCCAGTGAAGTTCAGTCCAATACTAATTCCGAAGACTACGGGCAGAAGAAAAACGAAGGTCACAAGGTGCCAGTTTGCCATGTTCCGAAGGGAAACCCTTCCAACGCTCACGTCATAATCATAGACGAGAATGGTTGGAAAGATGGGACAAATCCCGGTGGCCATCAAGACGGTGGACATGGAGGCGATTATTTGCTTCCTGGACCTGTAGAAAATTACAAAGCAGGTGAAAAATGTTCACCCCCTGAACCGCCCAAGGTTTGCAAGCTGACCAGTGATTGGGTAGTAGTTTCTCGCTCAGATTGGCAGTGGGATTCAGAAAAGGGAGATTATTTCCAAACAGTTACATACAAAAAGTACGACCAAAAAGACAGTTCTCAAGAATGTGATTCGAAGACTGAAACCGTTTGGAAGGGTTACTCCCCATGTGACGAGCAAACCGCTTGGACCAACTGGAATGTTATCTTGGACTGGACAAATGATCCTATCCAAAATGACCTCTACCGGAGACTCGAGCGATATACGTTCGACGCGCATGATTCTAGCCAAGTTTGCCTGAAAGAAACCAAGACTGAGCGGAAGTCCAAACCTGAGGAACCCAATATTCCAGAATCGCCTGAAACACCCAACGACAGTAAAGACATGCCAAGAAGCGTATGTATTCAGCGCGAAATTGTTTCAGAACAAAGAGTTGACCTGGAAACAGGGTTCAGCTCAATTATTCACTGGTTCGTTGATCGTATCAATATGGTGTTATACGGCGAAACATCCGTAACGGTCAATCAACCTAATTCGTTGAATTCGCACTCCAGCATCAACCCCGTAACAGGATGCGAAGAAGTTTATGGCCACGCCGAGAATACCGAGCTTTATCAGCTCTGGATACATTCAATTGACGGGTCAAATCCTCGTCCAATTAAAAACCAGGGTGAAGTAATTCACGGTAACGAAGCTGACTGGGGCATGTCAAATTTGATCGCTTACGTAGCGCCAAACGGTTACTTAAAAGTAACCGATGAAAAAGGAAGTTTTATCGATTCCTTTGTCGGCGAAGACACCAAGAGTTTCATGGCCAGCAATCCCGATTGGTCACCAGATGGCAAGTATATCGCTTACACAAACAGTGATGACTCTCTTACCGTCATGCCTTACCCTTACGAAGGTAAAGGAACCAAATCCAACATCGAGTGCGCTCCACTTCGTTGGGAAGCGGATCAGTCAGGAATCAATTGTTTCCAGAAAGAAGCTGGTTGGGTACTAGTAAAATTTCCTTCATTGGAAGTACAACCAGTCGCATCTTGGATCAGTGACATGGTTCCCGACCCGGAAGGTGGCAACGCAGTTGTTGTAGTCAACATATCAGATCAGATGTACTTCGTTCCTGATATCAGTTCAGTTGAGAATTCAACGTTGCGTAGTGCACTACCAGACATGAAAGCTGTGTCCATCGAAGCAGAAGATGTAGTAGTTCAGGATTTGAACCCAGATTGGTACTCCCCCAATAAGGTTGTACCTGAAAGTCTGGATTTTGACCAGGTCCGAGTATCGGCGCATGAGCTGGAAGCTGACAAGCCGTCAGAAGTTAACATAATCGTAGATAAAGACCAATATATTGGGGAATTAGAAGACAATTTGGTCTTTGTTGTCGGTGAAAACCAAGGCTTGAAAGAGCAAAACGATCTGCTGAATAAGCAGGTTGAAAATCTTGAGAAGCAGAATGAGCTCTTGAAGGCAGAGGTAGATTCTCTGAAAGACGGCAACACCGACGTCGCGCTGACATCAGCAAGTTTGGCTGGTAAGTCTGTTTCAAACCAGGGTTGGTTAGTTGCTCTGTTGTTCGGGGTGATTTGTTGCATGGGTATTTTCATCTATGGGATGTTCAAGGGATATGTTCTCATCTCCCAACCCAATGCCCAACCCCAGTCTCAGAACCAGAGTACCAAGCCAGTAACCGATAAAACAAAGCCGTGAGGCTTTGTGTACTTTTTGCCGCAGGGGGCGTCGCATGACGCCCCCCGCGGGATCCTCCCCTCTCCCTTTCCTTCTTTCTTTCCTTAGGGATCAGATAATCACGTAAATTATTATTTATTAAAAAAACGTGATTGGACAAGAACAGTAAATTTTTATCAACTGTTACTTACCTACTCAGCTACGGCTGAATAATTTGATTTTTTCCATGAGCAAGTCTTGTGGAAAATATAATTTCGACACTCTGTAGTTTCGTGCTACGGAAACGATTTTATGCCCAACGGATTGAAAGTTGGAAAGGTTGAGAGTGGGAGGACCTGCGGGTTCGTACCAATATTTCTTAAACCAGATACCATTCGGTACCTGGCTACTTTTTCCTAATTCCCTCCAGTGCATATTCTTGCACGGAGTAAACCCCTTATTCGAGTCAAACTCGAGGAATCAACCTGATTACCGGTTGATAAGGGAAGGTTTATTCAAGTTCAACTTGAATAAACATAGACTTTCTTCCGCGGAAGAAGTTTGGAGAGCCATTGGCCCTTCAGATCACTCTTTCCGGATGAAAGCAGCAATAAAAAGGTATTGTGTGGAAATTTTGGGAAACCAAAATTTCAGATTCTGAATTTATTCAGGATGACAAACACACAACAACCTTCTCTACTTTTTTTAATTTTGTCTACGGACAATATTAAAAAATCCCAAAAGGAATTTAACCGAAAGGTTAAATGTAGAGAAAAAGCGATAAGACTTATGCAAATTCTGCATAAGTCTTTGAAGTCAGGTGCCATATGGTACCTGACAGGTGATTTAGTTGTTGTTTTTGAGCATGGTGATTGAATCTCCAAAGAGATTCTTTCATTAAATCGAGTCCAACTTGATACCGCCCAAATAACAAATAAACTTTAATCACATTCAGATATCCTCGTGGTATCTGATCCCCCTTCGCTCTTACGAGCTACGAAGGGAAAAAACGTTTCCCATCCTCCTTCGTTCTGCACAGCAGAACTTTGGAAGGATACAATCGGCAACAACTTGCCGGTAGCAAATATTAAGCAATTGCTACATGGCGGGTTGCGCCATAGGGTATAACGAAGGGGCCTACTAGTTTGGTTTTTTCAAGATGGAGTGCCAAAGCTGGCGCTCAATATGACACCCGAGTAAGACTCGGACACAATCATACACATCTCGAAAAACAAATAAACTAGCAGGCCCCAAAAACAAAAAAACTTACAAGGCAAGTTAGAGAATGGAGAAAAGAGAAGAGTTCAAAGTTAGTATTAAATTGGTAGATAGTAGATTGTAGATCTTATATGGGGATAAAAATCCTTCCCTATATTTCATATACCGTATGCTATAAACCAATTGTGTTACTTATTAGTCAGCAAAGTTCTTTAAAAATTTATTATTTAGTACAAAGCGAAAAGCGAAGAGAAAAAAGTTTTTAAGAAGTTAGTTTGAAACGCTTAATTCTTTATTCTATATACTAATTATAGTGTTCGAAAGCGTGGGGGTTAATCCCGTTAATAAACCTCTAAAGCAACCACCCAGCTCAGCTGGGTAGGTAGGAAATTTTCGGTTCTCCCGGGGAATATCCAGGAAAGCCAAAATTTGAGATTGCCCCCACACTTTTGAACATAAAAATAGTGATTAGTGCAATGCTTGCAAGGACTGTCCTTGTACGCTGTGTATAGTAATTACTCATAACTCACCACTCATAACACACTTCTTATAACTTATCCCTCACCCCTACAACCAATCGCTTATTTCATATTGTTTTCGACAAAGAGTCTCCCAGTCACAAACCCGGAATTCATAATTAATCCCATGACTTGTTAATTCACTTTATTCATACTATAATTACCCACATTTTATATACTATGGGTGTAGAAACTAATAATACGCAAACCATCCGGATCGCTCCCGACATTACATGGGTAGTCGGACCCGCTCCCGAAGAAGCGAAACCAAAACATTCAGTTGAGGTAAAACCAATTCGGAATTTATACAGTGATCATGAAAGGTTTAATATTAACCTACAATATCCAAACACTGGGGTTAACCTAGAACAGTTTTATACAACAAACCAAAAGACTAAACGATTGAATAATCAAACTGTGGATGCACTTACACAAAACTTTGAAAGGTTTGAAGCCACCCTCCCCCAAAACCTTACATATCTGCAAAAACAAACTGCTGTCAAAGAATTCATTACATATCAAGAAGAACTAAATCCAGATGATAAAGATTTCTTGCGAATTATGAAGAGGTCGTTTTCTGCGAGAGTGGTATGGCAAAAAAGAAGAGGCGGGTTTTCTGAACACCAGCCAAATTTTGTATCAAAAAAGTGGAAAGAGATTGACACCGAAAAAAGTCCGCTTCTATTGATAACCAACACTGAAACGGAAATTCCAAATGGCGATGAAAGGATAGTAACTACGATAGACGCGGCAGCCAATGGTTGGCCGATTGATGGTTCATTACCCCAAAAAGAAAGTCATTCACAATCATTTATATATCAACTCAGATTTGTTGAAAAAGAAGATGTTGAAAAGTGGCTTGGAAAAATGAAAGCTAGAGTGAAAGATAAATTGATTACAATTATGAGTGCAAATAACCTTTCCCCGGAACAGTTCAGAGATTATTTTGATCCTCTTGTGGTATTTCTTTCTGATAGAGTTTCAAGAATGTCCCAACGTGAAGTGCTCAGAATCATTCAGACTGATGATATCGAGGAAATTTATACTATATCCAAACCTCGCTCTTCAATAATAAACGAAAAATTCAGCGCGAGTTCTTCGGAAAATGAGTTTGACAGCAAGGCAAATGCTTCAAAAAACTTTCGCGAAGATGTTTACCGTTTTGTTCGAAGGGAGAGAATAATAAACAGCTATTTGGACAAAACCAACAATAAATACAAATAATTTTACCATCCCAAAATTAGGTACAATAATATCTCTAATGATAATTCAATGAGAAAAGATGTAGAAAACGAATTACAGAAATTTAGTGATTTGTTTTCCTCTGAACAAATGAGCGAAGTAGAAGTTGCATTGCAAAAAAGGGATAAATTAGCGCGATCAATAACACTTCGAATCGAACTGGAAAACGAATTGAGAAGCGGTAAATCGCCCTGGAAGCAACTGCTTGATAAGGTTTCGGAAACCGGGGGTAATAAAGAGAGGTTTTATACTGACCTTCTCGATTTGGGTAAGAAACTTAACGATCTTTTCTCCGCAGATAATTATCAGGGAATTGATCGCAATAATCTGAATGATCTCCGGAGCGTCTATGAAATATATCTTGCAAACTTTATAAGTGGCCAAGTTACATCGCACAATCCAGGTGTTAATCCTCAACAACCACTAAGTCCTGAAAGCATCTTGGCAACTCTTAATACAACCGCAATACCCTCACCCACCCATAATACCGATATTCTTCTGGCGATCAATAGAAGCAACAACGGCAATGGTCCAATAACTCTCAAGTCCTCAGTTGAAGCTTTCATTCGAAGACAAGTCTATTCTTCAAAACTTTAATTGTTTCTATCTCTTCTTTTTTCTTTCAGCTTAAGCCTGGATTTTTTTTCGAAATATTCCCGATCACAATGCCCTTCCGTTGAATTGAGCGTTACGCTCAAAACTACTCCATTTACAACTTCGAAATTTGCCTGAAGTGAAAACCTGCAACCACCTTTATTACAGGAAATTGTATGTACACCGGGGCTGTATCCATTTTTTCCTTCAAAACTTTTAAGGTAACCTTTCCAGTATATTTTTAAACAAAACTCACTATTTTCCTGATATGTCATAATTTTAGAATCAAAAAACCCCGCAAGAGCGGGGCTGAAAATCATTTACAACTGATTCCCCTTACGCATTTTTGCATTCACCTTTTTATTCTTTTGTGGCAAACACTAAAAATGCTTAAGGGTTTGGATGTATTACTACCAAATACATCTCGAAAACTAAAATATAACCGGGAATGATGAGCCAGTTTTGTATGGACAAACTGCGAACTTAAAATCCGGGTGTCACTCACGCGTAACACAAAGTGTTACGCACAAGTGTGTATTCGCTCCGATATCATCGGAACTCACACTCCTTAGAAAGGAGGTGATCCATCCGCACCTTCCAGTACGGATACCTTGTTACGACTTAATCCTCATCGCTGGTTTCACCTTAGACCTATAACAATAGATCTTCGGGTGCCCCCAACTTTGCTGACTTGACGGGCGGTGTGTACAAGACCCGAGAACGTATTCACCGTGGCATTACTGATCCACGATTACTACCAATTCCGCGTTCATGAGGGCGGGTTTCAGCCCTCAATCCCCACTGAGAAGCCGTTTTTGGGATTAGCTCCGTGTTACCACTTGGCAACCCTTTGTCGGCTCCATTGTAGCATGTGTGTCGCCCTGGATATAAGGGTCATGCTGACTTGACATCGTCCCCGCTTCCCCCCTGCACAAGGCAAGGGTGTCTCCCATGAATATTTAACATGGGACAGGGGTTGCGCTCGTTACCCCACTGAAGGGAACACCCCACGGCACGAGCTGACGACAGCCATGCAACACCTGTTCTATCTCTCCTTAGAATAAACTAGGGATTCCAACTCATCTCTGAGAGGCATTAAAAATAGAATGTCAAACCCAGGTAAGGTTTTTCGGTTCGTCTCGAATTGAACCACATGCTCCACTGGTTGTGCGGGTCCCCGTCAATTCCTTTGAGTTTTAAACTTGCGTTCGTACTCCCCAGGCGGCTCGCTTAACGCGTTAGCTTGCGAGACAGAGCTCACCCAAAACACGTTTGTTTTGGCAATTTCTAATTTTAAATTTCTAATTTTAAATCAAATTCCAATGAATTAACTTTAAAAAATTAAATCATTTAAAAATTCAATTAAAATTGATAATTGTTAATTAAAAATTTACCAAGAACATGTTCTCGGCGAGCCCTATCTCTAGCGAGCATAGTTTACAGCTAGGACTACACGGGTCTCTAATCCGTTTCGCTCCCCTAGCTTTCGTTCCTCAGCGTCAAAATGCCTCCAGCTACTTGCCTTCGCCCTCGGTGTTCCTATCAATATCAACGGATTTCACTCCTACACTGATAGTTCCAGTAGCCCCTAAGCACTCCAAATACACTAGTATCATTATCCTTCCCGAAGTTGAGCCTCGGTCTTTGAATAATGACTTAATGTATCGCCTACGAAACGCTTTACGCCCAATAAATCCGGATAACGCTTGCACCCTCCGTATTACCGCTGCTGCTGGCACGGAGTTAGCCGGTGCTTATTCTCCCCGACCTTTCAGTCGGGGCAAAAGAGGTTTACAACGAAAACGCCTTCATCCCTCACGCGGCGTCGCGACGTCAGACTTTCGTCCATTGCGTACGATTCCCAGTTGCTGCCACCCGTAGGTGTATGGGCCGTGTCTCAGTCCCATTCTGGGGGAACATGCTCTCACATCCCCTACCCGTCGTAGCCTTGGTAGGCCATTACCCTACCAACAAGCTGATGGGGCGCAAGTCTCTCCCTCGGTGGGCAGTTATGCCCTTTTGTACTTTCGTTTTACCGATAGTACGTCATGCGGTATTAACCCATCTTTCGATGAGGTATTCCCCGCCAAGGGGTAAGTCCTTACGTATTACTCAGCCGTTCGCGACTGTCCCGACAAGTCGGGACCGTCCCACTTGCATGCTTAAAGCACGCCGCTAGCGTTCATCCTGGGCCAGGATCAAACCCTCAAATAGTGACGGTTCTAATTAATAAAAATTAGATCCATCTAATCACTCCCAGTCATATTTTAATTTTCGAATCAGTTGTTAAAGTGCGAGATCTTAACAAACAAAAGAAGCCGCCCAGACGGCGGCTTTGTAGCCTTAAAGATTAATCTTCGTCTGGTCAACCGCTTCTCATCTTTTCCTTTCACAAACCAACAAATTGATTTGTAATGTGTATTATATCAAATTTTGCAAATTGTTCAACGAATCGGTTTGTGGGATTGGAAATGAACCGGGGGTATGTTAACATTGCGCCGCTATGAGTTGTGAAGAGAAAATTTCGGTAAGCCGGTTTGACAGCCAAAATCCCTTTGATTGGGATAGAAACCAGCGCGGAATTTCAAATTACACAGAGGTGCTTTACCATCAAAGCGGCCAAGAATTAAGCCTCACTGAAGCAGAAATACTTAAGGATCGTACGGTAATAATGCCTGTCCAAACCTTTTTTTCAAGCCATCCCAAGTATGGACCTGACACACAGATGGGGAAAATTCTTTTCCTTTCAGTATGCTCATATATGATCGAAAACCGGAAATATCACGGCAAATTGAGAAAAAAGAAGGATAATAATATAGATTTGATTAAAAAGTTATATTTAAAAGCCCGAACAGAAAAAGTAATAAAAGCAGTTGGTGCTGAAATCGGCTTAAGTGACAAGAAGGCTTTACTTCTTGCAGAGGAGCTTCGGGTTGTTATGTTTCAACACCTGTCTGAAAAACCCAAAAACGGATTAAGGTTCAATCAGGTACCTACCCCGGAAAGAACAAAAAATATATTGAAAGTTATTGAAAAGTATTTACCCCAAGAAACAGGAACTTGTTAGAAAAATTAATTTAACCTACAATTTAAACTTGCACAATTAGTTATGCATTTTAATCTAATCGAAATAATAAAAACCGCTGGATACTTTGGTATTTTCTTTATGATCTTTGCCGAATCCGGGCTGTTTTTCGGGTTTTTCTTTCCCGGAGATTCTCTTCTTTTTACGGCAGGATTTTTGGCGTCTCAGGGTTTTTTGGACATTAAAATTCTTTTACCTCTTGTTGTTGTCGCTGCTGTAGGTGGTGATTCAGCAGGATTTTGGACCGGTCATAAATTTGCTAAATGGCTACTCGGGAGAAAGGAATCGTTCCTTTTTAAGAAAGAGTATATCGACAAAGCAAACGCTTTCTATAAAAAACACGGCGGAAAAGCATTAATTATCGCAAGGTTTGTTCCTGCTGTCAGAACTTTTGTTCCTATTGTTGCAGGTATGGCCGGAATGCAATATGAATCTTTCATTAAATATAATATTTTCGGAGGATTAATTTGGGGAACCGGATTGACTCTCGCAGGATTTTTCCTTGGAAATCTGATCCCGAATGTCGACAGATACTTACTCCCAATCATATTGCTGATTATTTTCCTTTCTGTCCTTCCGGGTCTTATTCACATGAGAAAGGATATTTTAAAAATATTAAGAAAAAACAAACTTGCGGCCAAGCTGTTGGTATATTTGGGACAAGACTAAATATGAAGCTTCTGGCTTTGACTAAAATGCTCTGAGAGAATTACGAATGACTTCATCGAATGTTGTTACACCTTGTTCAGCTTTCTCAAGTCCGTCACGAAGCAATGTTACCAAACCGCGTTGATTAACCTTCTTTCGGATTGTGTCTTCATTTTCTTTCATTCTTATTGATTCCCTGATCCCTGAATCAATTGCCAAAACCTCAAAAATCCCGACCCTTCCTTTATACCGAAGATAGTTGCAAGAAGGACACCCTACCGCTTTAACAAACACTTTGGGTGGACGTCCCATAACTTTGATGAAAAGTTCTTTTTCTTCAGTATTGGGTTCATAGCTTTCCTTACAATTTTGACAAATTTTCCGGACCAACCTTTGAGCAACCACACCGATGAGGGCTGAATTAATAAAGTAGGTTTCAATTCCCAAATCCAACAACCTGAAAAGCGCACCGATTGAATCATCAGCATGAACTGTCGAAAGCACCAGTTGTCCGGTAAGACCGCTTTGGATTGCAATTTCAGCCGTTTCCCGATCGCGGATTTCACCTATCAAAACTACGTCGGGAGTAAGTCTGAGAATTGTTCTTACTCCATGTGCAAAAGTAAATCCCTGATCGTCTTTTGTTTGCATCTGGTTGACTCCGTCAAGTTGGAATTCTACCGGATTTTCAATCGTCATTATATTCAGATTTTTATCGGAGGAGAGTTTGCTTATCGTCGAATATAATGTAGTTGTTTTCCCGCAACCCGTGGGGCCGCTGACAAGAAGAAGTCCCGATCTTGATGAAAGCATTCTAGTGTAATTCTGGTAGGATACACTGGAAAATCCCAATGCGGACAACTGCATAACAATTGTTCCTCTCTCATGAATACGGATCACAATGAGCTCACCTTTTATTGTCTGGGCAACCTCAACCCGCAAATTCACTGACCTATCGGTCAACTGAACTGTATATTGCCCCTCTTGGATCCTGCTTTTATTGGTCGGATCCAATCCTGATAATACTTTTATTCTCGAGGAAATTCCCGGATAGCTTTCGATGCGCGACCGCCCGAGTTCGTAAAGCTCCCCGTCAATTCTTGTACGAACCCGAAAATACTCATTTGTTACCGGTTCAAATAACAAATCCGACGCTCCCATTCTGATGACCTCCTGCAAAACTTCCTGAACAAATTTGGTCGTATCAGGATTTTCTACTAAGAAAAGTTTGGCCAATGTGGAGTTTTGGACAATAGAGTCCTGGGAAGTTTGAGAGGATGCGTTATGAGTGTCGTCCATTTTAGGCAGAAAGGTTATCTTAAGCGTAGATTAGTTTTGAAAAGGAGTCAATGAATTATCTTATGAATTAGATCGTATATATACGTAATACATAGCTTGCTATCTGAAGCTTTAGCGAAAGATAGTGACCCTACCGGGAATCGAACCCGAATTTGCACCTTGAAAGGGTGCCGTCCTAACCGTTAGACGATAGGGCCTTGTCAGGAATGGCTGTGTCGAGCTTTGCTCTCCTTTGCTTTTCTAGCCAGACGATAGGGCTTAAATTATAATTATCAATTTTCAATTATTAATTTAAGCGAACTGTATTTTATCAAAAATTATGTTTCTTTACTATTTTCCGATTTCTCTCATATCATCCGCTTTTCTCTTTTTGCTTTTCGCTTTCTAATCCTATATTCAATATTTAATCTTCTTCACTCCCCGTTTCTTATCCTATCTACCATATACTAAACTCCATATACCAACCATGTCCCGCTCTTCAACGCCCTCCCGATGAAAATTGATCAGGACTCGAAGTACCATGTCTAAACAATATTGCTTATAACGTTACAAAATTTCTCCGAATTAAATTACTGCCTCTTTTATATACTTAGCCCGAGCGCGATAAAGATTTTTACTGTGGGCTACTTCAACGCCCAACTTTTCAAGAAGAATATTTACACCATTTTTAAAACATAATTCCTCAGAAGTTACACCCAATTCTCTCAAAGCTTCATATTTTACAAACAACATATTATAGTCACTTCCAAGTTGGGGTATTCTTACAGTGAATAACAAATGTTGATTTTCTCCAAGATGGTTAGCCATTGCGACCTCTTCAGAAAATTCGTCTATTAATTCCCCTTTGTGTTCTCCGGACTTTATAAAAATAATGGGGGCACTGGTTTCATTTGCAACATTTATTTTATTCCGAATATTAGCCGTAAGTTCAGCCTCTTTTGAATGTTTTTCCTTTCCAATTAAGAATGTTATACCTAAAGGACTTACAATATTTTGGTAGCCACCTGCTTCCAAACTCATAAAAGTATTACCGAAATCGGCAATTAAAAATTGAGAGTATCTTTTTTGAGCATAACTTGGGGTCATACTCATGACTGATTTTTCGGATCTTTTTTCATCTGCTCTCCAATGGGTGTGGAAAAAAACCTTTAAAGCGTCGTAAAAACCTTCCGGAGCAACAATACCTTTCTCTTTACCAACAGAATATACTGTTTCCAAAGACTGATCTTTAAGATTATTTATCTGAATTCCATATTCTCGCTTATTTCGTTCACTTAAATTAATAATATCTTGAAAATCACTGATAGTCGGACTGCCTTTCAAATAAAAACTTTCACCGCTAGCCAGCCTTTCAATTATTGAACCTTTATCTTTTTGTTCTGTATCTTCTCCAGACATATAAATTTGTTTCCTACCCTACTTAATTAACTTAGTCATCTTAATTAACTCAATCTCTCAATCCTTTTTTCTCCCAATGTATTCATTCAACTAACCATTAATAAATAAATTCTTTACGCTTACGCATTATCCCGCTCCTCCACCTCCTCCGCCACCTCCACCACCGCCCCCACCTGAAAAACCTCCGGAAGAACTTGTACCGGAAGCTCCATATGACCCGAACGATCCGGATAGTGTTGATACCGCAGAAGACAAATCAGAAAAACCGCCACTGAACGAAGAAAGTCCCGTCCCTCCTCCGCCCGAACTGTAAATCACCGGATAGAATCCGGATGTTTCAACAGCCTTATCAAATGAAATCGGAAGTTGTGAGAGAGCCTTTGCAGAAATACCCAATACGGTTCCATAAACCAGGTACTTCTCCCACAAAATCACAGAATCGATCGGATACCTTTTTGTTACGGAATAATCCTTCATGAAGCGTTTGAAAGCAAGCCACGATGCCGCTTCATGAAGACCTGTATTAGTCTTTTTATACATTAACGGTGAAATAAAAAGGACTATTACCATAGCTACAGCTCCGAATATAAATAAGGGGATAAGTAAAACTTGAGTACTTGTTAAGGCAAAAATAAACTGTAAACCGAATATTCCAAGTCCATACAATCCAAGTGAAATTGCCGACTCTTTCATAACGCTCTTATAAGCTTCCTCACTTTCCTTTGAGATTAATTTCCTATTGATAAGTTCCGGTAAAGGATCTTTCAGCCAATCCTCCCAAAAACTTCTGGTTGAGGAGGCGTTAGTTTTTGCATAATTTTTTATTGTTTCAAAATCAACTTCTTTTTTTGAGTTTTTAAAAATGAATTTTATAAGTTTCTTTTCGCTTTCAGAAATTTCTCTATCTCTGTCATAACTCTCTATCATCAGAATTAATTTGAAATCTTTTGACTTCCCCAACAAATTCATAAATCCTGTTGTTTCATATTTTTCTATTTTTACTTTCTTTTT
Organism: Patescibacteria group bacterium; assembly: GCA_035291665.1. Taxonomy (GTDB): domain Bacteria; phylum Patescibacteriota; class Microgenomatia; order UBA8517; family UBA8517; genus DATDRP01. The sequence goes on from DATDRP010000003.1 coordinate 118,599, forward strand.
CCTAACCAGATTCAAAATAGTTGAGACAATTGATTTTGAGGATGGCTTGTGGTTCCAGCTTAAAAGTGCATCGACCAATACGGGTTCCAAATCACTCGGAGGTTCATGCAGTTTACCCGACAAATTTACTTCAGGCAGCTTTGGATCGTTGCCGTATTTATACCATTTCAAAAGCCAGCGAGAAATTACCACCAGAGGAAATAGGATAAATCCTATAATCAGGATAAGCTGAATAATACTCTGAAGCCTGGTTTTGTTTTGAAATGACTTTTCCTCCGAAAGAATTTTTTCAAGACTGGAATTACCTCTCTGCGCAAAGGTTGCACCTTCCAATTTTGGAATAAGAACGCGTACTTCAAAAAACTTCTTTGCCGGTAAATTTTCGGCAGAAAAAGTGACATCACTGTTAGATTGAATTTTAACAACACCATTCAGCGGTCCGTGTCCAAAAGCCCAAATGTTTTCTCCCGGAGACAAGTAGCTTGTATGAATTAACGCCACCACGGATCCTGTACCTTTGCTCCACTCGTCTCCGATTAACTGCCAGTAAAATTCCGATATATCATAGTGAATAGTAACCGCGTTTTTTATCCTGTAACTTAATTTGAAAATTTTATCTTCATTCAAAGCAATATAGTGCCATTTAACATAAAATTTGTCAGATGAATTGCTAGTTTCATATGTTCCCGGATCACCTGATATTGATGGAACATAAAGGAGTTGTTCTTCGGTATCACGGTCCACTTCCATCATTGAAAAATTATCGATTTCATAGTTTTCGCAGCCGCCGCATTTTGCTTTCAGTGGAATCCACTGGTCAGCCCAGGAAAAACTTCCATCGAACGAGTACGTCCTATCTTCCTGAATAAAAGCAGATCCATCCGGGTTAATTTTTACATCAATCTTTGTTGTTTTGATGGAATAGTCTTTAGCAAGTGCCGAGTGTGAAGAAAAAAGAAAATAGAAAATAGAAAAAAAGAAAACCAAAAATATTTTTCCGAAATTAAAGAAGCATCTGCCCATAATCCAATCATACCATTACTCTGCCCCCTTGAAACTCCCTCGTAACAAATACGGGAGAGGCCGGCATAAAAAAATTATTAAAAACACCTTCATATTGTTTTGATCTGAGGTAGGTGTATTTACCGGAGTTGGATTTATACTCAAACTGGTTTACAATAATTTCTTGCTTAATGAATTTATGAACTTTTTTATATGGGAAAAGAATTAAAAAGACAACTTAATGATTCAGTCACACCGTTTGAAGTTCCCCCAGGTTGGGATTATCTGGGAAGTGTGACAGACCAAGGAATTACGTATTTTGAGTTCTCAACCGGAGGCTCATATATCTTCAAATATTACAAATGCCCTGTAACGGGAAACCGTAGATTCACCAGAGAAGATTTGATTTGAAAAAATAGTTGTGCTTTAAAGAAGGAATTTGTTAATTTCTATGAAAGGGCTTTTATGAGAGCTTCGCGAATATTTTTTCCCCCAAACCAGCCTTTGAAATAAACAATTGCATGTTTATTCCTATTCCACTCCTGAAGGTAGTATTTATCTATATGACCACCTTTTTTCAGAAGAAGTTCGATTAATTTGTCTAACGAAAGTGAGCTGTTAATACTTCATTATAGCACGTACGAGCAAGGGGTTTTTGGGTGTTTTATAACGTCAGCTCACCGATTATTAGCGTCTCTTTTTGCTTTTTTGTCAATTTCTTAAGTTGGGCTTCCCTCTTCATAGATTCAGATCTGGTTTTGAATTTCTCCTTGAATACTAATTTAAAGGAATCAAAATATCGCATATATTTTGCGGATTTTCCGGATTTGCTTTTGTGTTCCAGCAGTCTTTTTTTTAGATTATTGGTCTGACCAATATATAAAGTGTTTGAAGATGTACGGAGGATGTAAACAAAATACATAATATTTATAAGACCGAAGCCCATGAGCGAATGAAATGAGTCGAATGACTGCGGAGCTTGGCACACTTTGCTAAAGCTACGAGGTGTCGAATCGCTCCTTAGCACTCACTTTGTTCGTGCTACCTTTTCTGTATCCGTCTGCGCCAATTCTTTTCTTTCTTCTAGCGAAGCAAGGCGCAGAATTGTGCCTTGCTGCGGGACTTGGATTCGGACCAAGATACTATCCTCCAAAGGGATATGTCCTACCATTAGACGATCCCGCATTGTACCTATCCTTATTCTGCTCTCGCAGAATCCTATCATGTCGCCGAGTCAAACTCGGCTTTTACCTCCAGTACAGACGACTACGTTTTGAAATCGGAAAGAATGTTAATTAAACAAGCAATTATAACAGATTTAGGGAATCTAAATTTGATTGACACGAATAAAAATGAATCAAATCTGATATGTCATCCTCCTTGGAGGGGTAACACCGATTCAGACTCAAGGGGGGATGTCATAGCAAAATTAAGCGTAAAATGTTAAAATATCAACGTTTGTGAAGGTACACAAGGCCCCGTAGCTCAATGGTAGAGCAACACCCTTTTAAGGTGATGGTTGAAGGTTCGAGCCCTTCCGGGGTCACCCTCCAGTAAGTTTTTTAAGACATCAAAAAAACCACACTTTAGTAAAATGAATTACTCAATGTGTGGTTTTTTCTTTTTCAGATTAACTCGAAGAAATTATTAATATCTTCCGCCTCCTCTACTACCGCCTCTTGTATCACGTCTGAAACCGCCTCCGCCTCTATCTCCTCCGCCTCTATCTCCTCCTCCGAAATCTCTTCTGGGTCTTTCTTCCATAGGTCTTGCGACGTTGACGACAATCTTTCTGCCTTCAAGTTCTGTATCGTTATACAATTTGATTGCCTCTTCAGCAGCTTTCTCGTCTTCCATCTCTACAAAAGCAAAGCCTTTGCTTCGACCTGAATATTTATCTGTGATAATTTTAACGGATGCAACTTTTCCTGCCTTACCAAAAAGCTCAGTCAAAGAGTCTTCCGTCACAGTAAAAGGAAGATTTCCTACAAATAGTCTTTTTTTATTGTCCAAAGTTTCTCACCACCGTTCTTAGCCTGAAGACGATCGGCTAACAATCAACACTTCAATTGAAGAAAATGTTTAAGTATTTTCCAAAATCAGTCTCAGACGAACTGTTCATCATAAATCGATGAACACATAAGGCATTATACATCATATCCGCAAAAATATCATTCCTGAAGAGAAATCAATTCAAATCCGGAGGAAAAATAATATCTTTCAAGTTCTTGCCTGTTGCTTCTTCGAAATTTCAAAAACCCTTCAACGTTTCAATCCGGGATGGTTTCTTTTGCAAGTGCTCGATACTTATAATTACCGATATAATATCATGTGGTAAGATATTTTAAAATCTATCGCAATTATGACATCCTCCACGGACTAAAGTCCGTGGTTTCCCATGAGGGAGGATGACATATCAAATTCAATTCCTCCACGTTCAGTTTACATGAACGTGGTTTCCTTGAAATTGTTATGAAACTTAATTCCAAACAGCTTCGGGTGTCTGATCCGACCGAAGAGGAAGTAAAAAACTTAAAAAGAAACCCGATTTATCTGGTTTTGGATGAAATAATTGATACATATAATATCGGATCTCTTTTTCGACTTGCTGATGCAACTGGGATTTCGAAAGTTTACCTCTGCGGTAACATGGAATATCCTCCGTCCAGCCGGATTCACAAAGCAGCTGTCGGAACGGAAAATTGGGTACCCTGGGAGAAGAGAGATTCTACATTTGAAGTAGTTAAGGAATTAAAAGGAAAAAGCCTCCAGCCTGTACTCCCGGTTCGGAAGATTCCTACGCTCGGAGAAGGGCTTCCGGCCCGGAGGAGTGTTCAAATAATTTCCGTCGAACAATCTCCCAAATCTATTGCCTATTCCCTATTGCCCGGTGCCTTATCCCTCCCTTGCGCCGTTGTTGTCGGTAATGAAACTTCAGGAATCAGTACGGAAGTTCTCAAGGAATCGGATGTTATTGTGGAGCTTCCGATGCACGGCATCAACAAATCCTTCAATGTCTGGGGTTCGGCGGCAGTTGTTATATATAAAATATTGGAATCGATGTGATCAAACTTTAGTCTCTAAGAAATATTTTCTAACCGAACTCACTAACTTTCTTCTGTCATTCCCCTCTCTGTACGCTAAATAACGAAGGAGTGTGTCAGGGGATCTTTTTCTCAAAGTCTTCAAAACCATTGCCTTGATTTCAATTGTCGTTATCGTTTTTCGCTTCAGCCCTAGTAATTTACTTTCAACTTCATTTGTAATTTTCTCGGTAAATTGACTGATATCTCCCCTGTCAACTCCTTTCTTATCAAGACATGAATGATAAATACTTGCATATAACTTTGCTCTGTTGTATTTTTGCTTCTTTCCTGAATTTTTAATTACTGTCAAATAAGAAAGGTGGATATACTCATATGTTGTAAAAGTATTCTCACAATCCAAACATTTTCTTCTTCTCCACACTTTATTTCTTTTCGTGTTCGCCCGGGAATTTGTCACCATCACCTGATAACTACCACAAAAAGGACAATTCATATCAATATATAGTCATATAATATTTTATATTTTGAAAATTTTGCTTCCCCTGTCATAGCTTAAGAGCTATATCGTATCAAGTTCCCGTTATATCATTTTAACGTTAAGTGTTGTGAAAATAATAATAGCATATATTGACATGAAGGGGGTGATAACTATAAATCACGAAAACGAACCCCTCTTTGTTGTTCTTTTGGAAAGTGTTATAAGAAAAATTTCAACCACCGGGCTCCCGATTCAGGAATTCAACGAAATAAAAAACTTTCCTATCGGTTATGGAAAACTTGAAGAATTTGTGAAAGCAAACGTCGGACTTGGAAACTATGAGTGGAAGAAAGGGAAACTCTATAACTCTGAAAGATTCAATTATCTCGATTTGGACGATAAACACCTGGAATCATTAAGGTTGAGAGCGATAAAAGCGGGAATGTCTGAAGCTGAACTCGCAGGAAAATTGATTGCGGAGATACTGGATATCAGACTTCCCAATGTTTGACGGTTTGAAAGCTAATCCCAAGCACGATCTTTGGATTTTAATCACAACTTTGTCTGTTAAAAATATTATAGAAATTTAATATAGTTAACAATCCGATTTGAAGGTTTACAACGCTGAAGTTACTGCGCTCTCCATATCCTTCCATGAATACGCTCCGGCAAAGTTTGTAGTATTAACATAAAATCCTGGAGTTCCCTTGACACCGATACTGGCCGCTAAGGTTGTATCACTCGACAGGCGATCGTCATACTTTCCGCTGTCTAAACAACTTTTCAACTTATTCTGATCAACTGCAGATTTCAAGAACTCGGCAATATCTCCGGACTTGGTCTTGTCATTTTTAACTTTATTATTTAAAAGATCATAACCGGCACTTGTGAAAAGAAGATTGTGTGCTTGCCAGAATTTACCTTCATCGAAAGCGCAATATAGAGCTTTCATCCCCATCTCTCCATTCCCGTGTCCCGGTGTATAAATATAAACCAGGGACGCTTTTCCTTGGTTAACCAGCTTCTCCATTTCGGGAACCGGAGCAACATATGTCCCACCCTCTGAAACCAGCTTAAACCGGTCTCCCGATTGATTATTCAATTCAGGATTGAGTCCGGATGCAATATGGCAATAAGGACAGCTTGGATCTTCAACGGCAACAAACAAAACCTTCTTTTTGTCATCACCAAATTTAATTAGGTCTTGACTGAACAATTTCTTGATCTGGTCCTGGGTCACTGCAACTTGGCCTGCTTGAGCTTGAGGTTGGGCTTGCTGTGTATTATCGGTAGATGTTGAAGGAGTTGTCGAACCCCCTCCGCCTTTTTCAAGACTGCTGACTTTTTCCCATAAAATTCCGATAACAAAAGCCATTATAAACGAAAGGGCTATGAACATCGGAAGAAGTTTATCTGTGAGGCTTTTTACCTTTTCCAGTTTTGGCATGTGTTTATTTTGGTCATTCCAGGCTCTTTTGTCAAGGAGTGAAACCTTAAGTTAAACCCTACCAGCTGGGAGTTTCTTTGTCTAGAAACTTAAGTGCATCCATCCCAGCCATACAGCCAAAACCGGCTGTTGTGATTGCCTGCTTATAGTGCTGGTCATGTACTTCCCCTGCAACAAACACTCCTTCCAGGTTCGTTGAAGTGTGCTCATATACTTTGATATATCCCCGTTCGTCCATCTCTATAGGACCCTTGAAAACATCACTATCGGGTTTATGTCCAATTGCCACAAAAATTCCGTCAACTTTGAGTTCGCTTACCTTATTATCCTTGTTATTAAAAATCTCAAGTTTTTCAACTTTCTTCTCACCTATAATCTTTTTTACTTCGCTATTCCATAAAAATTTAATTTTTTTATTATCAAACGCTTTTTGCTGCATTGCAGCGGATGCTTTCAATGCGTCTCTTCTATGAATTACTGTCACATCGATAGCATACTTCGTCAAAACTAATGCTTCAGTTAATGCCGAATCTCCTCCTCCGACAACCGAAACTACTTTATCTTTATAAAATGGAGCATCGCATGGAGCACAAGTTGCCACTCCCCGGCCGAGAAGTTCCTGTTCTCCGGGGACACCAAGCCATCTGTTACTTGCCCCTGTCGAAATAATAACTGATCTTGCCATATATTCTACATCCCTGGTTTTTACCTTATAGGGTTTTGTGGAAAAATCAGTTTGGGTTACATTTTTTTCAACAAACTCAGCACCGAAGCGTTCAGCTTGGTTTCTCATGCGGGTCATAAGATCCGGTCCTTGGACCCCTTCCGGAAATCCTGGAAAATTATCAACTGTTGTTGTCAGCATTAATTGTCCTCCCCAATTTTCTCCGCCAACTATCAGAGTCGAAGCGGCTCCCCTGGTTGTATATATCGCAGCCGTAAGAGCAGCCGGACCGGAGCCGATAATAACAACATCCCAAGGTTGACCTTCCTTTGGTTTTTCTGCATACACAATCTTTGTAATTTCCATACAAATTAATTTCGTAAGAACATGTAAAAACTATTCCGAAATATCTTTCGAAATGGTTTTACTTTAACAATAGGGCTCTCACTACAAAGACGACATTCCACCGCTTGATGAGTCATCTTCGTCACTGGCTGCATCAGGAGGAGTTACGGTTCCTGCGGTCGGAGTGTCCGGTGTCTCACTTGATGCTTCTTCAGTTGTTGTATCCACCACGCTTCCCATCGGAGCAACAACTGGTGCAGATGAACTTTCTGACACTCCTGTTGCCACGGATGGAACTTCAGGTTCTTCAACTGCCGGCATTACAGAAGGAGCATTTCCCATTGAAGGCATCTCAGCTACCGGTTTTTCCTCAGCCTGACTCACTACAGTAGGCTCTTGAGCCACACCCATTCCCACACTTCCACCCATCGGTGGCGTTGAACTTGCCACGGGTGTTGATTGTACCGGCTCATTCACAGTTGTTGTAGCCGTTCCCATCGGATTGACTGGTTTTTTTGGTTTCATCGGATCCATTTATTATCACCTCCAAACTCCTTAAAAACAAAAAAGTATATACCCCGGTATACTTGCACTCCAATTTAAAGGAGTCGGTGTTCCGGGGAACACACTTTAGTAATAAGTTAATCTTTTAAAAAGTACATTTCCCCACTCAACAATTTGCGTTAGCTCATAATACTTTTTTAATCAAATCTTCAAATGCTTGTTTTCCTGCAAATCCTATTTGTCTGCCTATTTCCACACCTTCCCTGACCATAATTGTAGTAGGAATCGACATGACATCATATTTTTGAGCAACAGATTGATTTTCATCAACATTAATTTGAGCGACTATCAACTTATCTTTGAAGGTGTCAGATAGCTCTTCCAAAGCAGGTTCTGCCATTTTACAAGGTCCACACCAATCCGCATAAAAGTCGACCAAAACTGGAAGCTTTGATTTTATAATTTTATCCTCGAAATCCGAAGCGCTTACTTTTATTATAGTCATAACTTAAATTTAATATTCGCGTAAAACACTATACAATCTTCTAAAAGTTTAAGTCAACCATCAAATAAATGCTATGGGCAATGTCAGTACCGACAGCATATAAAACAGCTTCCGATTTTTAAGATTTTTATACAAAACGATAAGTGCAAATGGGTAATAATACGAAAAATATCTTCTGAACTCTGGAAGATACGGACAGTCAACAAATCCTACGGAAAAAACAAATAATGCCAGGAAAATAGATATTAATTTCACAAAATGCACATCTCCCTTAATGAGAAAGTCATCTTTGTGTCGCAGGATCTGATACAATACCCAAACCGAAAAGATTATATACATACTTCCCGATATAATAATTCTCCATTGGCCTTTGTCCATCAAAATCAGATAATCTTTTGCAATCTGAAGAAGAGCAAAGGAGTTTCCGCAAATTTCACTGTAAACATTAAACTGATAAAATCCGTCACCGAATAATTTGATATTTGAAAAATATAATATTATGGGAAAAAAACTCACCCCTAATAAACTCACAAACAACTCTTTATATCTTTTTCCCTTGAGGAGGATTATCGCAATTGGTAAATAAAAAATAATTGATACCGGCCGAAATAAATAAGAAAGACCGGAAATTATACTCGCCCAGAGGAACCTCTTTTTCATAAAAAGTATAAATATGACAAGCAAAAATATAGCCACGGCAGATTCTGTTGAAATTTTACTGGTTTGATTAAAAACTATCGGAGGGAAAATTGTTACCAAAAAACTGTAAAGGGGATTTTTGGTTAGTCGGTAAGAAAAAATGAAGAGAAGTAATAGTATTAATATTCCAAGTACGAGTCCGGATATGTATATATTCCCGAAAATTAAGGAAATCAGATATATGGATACCGGAATTCCCGGAAAATATCTCGAATCAGCGAAAGACAAATCTTTCGGATAATCTCCCCCTTTCAGTGACTGCGTATATGTAAAAAATCTTTCCTGTTCGAAGTTATTTATTAGTAAATCAGGATGAAGAATGTTTTTATAATACAAGAGTCCGACATGGAATAATATTGTTAATGTTAGAAATAAAAAAAATCGTTTGGAGAATGTCATAAATTAAGTATATAATTTCATTTGTTATGTTAGCTAGGTTACAAAATATAATTGTTTGTTTTTCAATTATTATCGTTCTTTTCTCTTTGCACTTAACGCTATTTACCGGCGAAGTACTCGCGGTCTGCCCTGTCTGCACAATAGCGGTTGGCGCCGGACTGGGAATTTCCCGAGCCCTGGGGATTGATGATGCCGTCACCTCCGTCTGGATCGGAGGACTGATCCTTTCTATGTCCTTTTGGATGATTGACTGGCTGGAGAAAAGATTTCAGTCTAAGTACAAGTCAAAGAAGAAGTTGTTTAGTACTATAGTCTTTTTATCGATTTTCATTTTAACTTTAGTTCCGCTCTGGTACGGTAAGTTTATTGGCCGGGCTAACAATTCCCTTTGGGGAATAGACAAAATTATATTCGGTACTTTCTGTGGATCTTTGGCTTTTATAATTGGTAAATGGGCAGACGCAAAAGTCCGGGAAGTTAAAGGCAAACAGCTTTTTATTTACCAAAAGGTTGTTTTTCCTGTAGCATCATTGCTACTTCTTAGTATCATATTAGACATAATAATTACAAAGTTTTCATTGTAAAAAAATTAATAGTATTTATTCGCAGTAATTTGTATAATTCGTATAAATTCGTATATTAGTATCAAAATTATGAAAATTAATAATTACAAAAACCTTCTCGACAAAGTCGAACGGGTTACAAAACAAAAGGATCTTGATCTTTCCTCCGGAGAAGATCTCTCCATCGGAATAATGAATCTCATTTCCATAGAGGAGCATTTATTTTTCACTTATAACAAAACCAAAGACGCCAAATTCATAGACCTTCTTGATGAAGTAAGAAGAATGCGGACAGAACTTCTTAAGGAGATCATTAAGGATTATAAAGGCGAAGTTTGGTGCATCAGTAAACACTTACTGGCGGCTTCGATGAGAATAATGGAAGTTGGAACAAAAGAACTGAAGAAAGCCTCCGGCCCAGAGGGCCTCAAGCCCGGCGGGGGTGAACAAAAGAAAAAAGCCGCTTCCCTGTTTCAAAAGTCTTATGATCTGTATTCCCTTTTCTGGGGACTCAATTTGGGAGTTGTAAGTACGAAAGACGCAATACGTGATACGAAAGAGGGAGAAAGTATTTCGCTAACCAGCGATCCTACGTCCGACAACTTACATCCTACAACCAAGAACGAATCGGTTTTTTCGAAATTGGGAAACCTAGTACAAAAAGCGATTGATTGTTGTAGGGAATAATAAGTTCAGAAGGTTGAACGAAGTGAAATCCCGTACTAAAGCGCAACTTTCAGTGCGGGACTATAGACTGCTGCAGGGAATAAATTTAAACCAATTTTCTTCAAATAAAAACGGCAAGAGAATCTTTGAAAGTTGCTCCGGATCCCAGAATATGTATCCATGAGTTCCTCCGACTACCCATTTCAAAATAAATCCTTTCTTTTCCATCTTTTGACAATCTTCAATAATATCAGGATTATCACGATCTCCAACTGTCAATAGAATTCTTTTTTTCCATTTTTCTAAATCAATCGAATTTCTTTTGGCAATTTCATCAAATATAAAAATACTCTCGTCAACATCAAGGGTTTCGAATTCTTTAATCGCTCTGGAGGCGTTTTTATAGGTCTTTGTTTTTCGCCACTTTCTTGCTTCAACCAACCAGATATAAATATTGTTCACCAGAAGCATTATCTTTTTTGTGAAACCCATCTTGTACGCCGCCAAGAGTAAGAATCGCTGAAACTTTAGACTGCGAGAAAATAATTTCCTTGAGTTAATTATCGGAGAAATCAAAATAAGTTTTCTTGGTTCTATCAATTTTTTCGACAATGCCACACCGGCAATATATCCGCCAAAAGAAGTTGCAATTATTGAATAGGAATTCGGATTAAATGATCTGATAAAATCGGAAACGATAACCGCATAATCAAAAGTTTTCAGATTTTTCAACGTAAAAAGCTTATTTCTTCCACCCAGACCGGGGAGTGTAAAATTTACAAAATCTGCCTTGGGATTATCCTTCAAAAGCTCTTTTATTAATGGTTTATATACATATTCAGATCCTGGAAACGGTGGTATCAAAAATATGGGATAACGAGTTCTTGCAGATCGTTCGTATCTAATTTCGTAATTTTCAGTCCGAAAAACTCCACGCATACTTTAAATATAATGCATTTATGGAGTAACTGGTATTTGAAGTGCGGTGTTTTTGTTATTTTTCACTCTTTCAGCTATGTAAAATGTAATTGCATTAAATCCAATCAGTTTATTAAAAATTCTTTGATTGTACTCAAATCTTTTTTGTTAAAAACACAAAAGTGACCTCCTTCATTTACAATAAACTTGCTGTTTTCAAGAAGTTCGCGGAGGTGCTCTCCCCCCTTCCGGGGCATCAATAGGTCGTTTTTCCCGTTAAATATCAAGGATCTATTTTTAATATTTGGCAATATTTCCCTGTTATCAATGTTCTCAATTAAATCTAAAAGTGCAAGATGTTTTTCAAATGGGTGTTTTTTCATTTCTATCAGATTTAACTTCAGATCTTCTTCATATATTTCCCTATCTTTATCTCCGGTATAAGGATTAAATATCCTATACAGTTTTTCCAAAATCTCAATTGGAATATTATCCCCTATCCTTATTAATACCTTTCTAAAAAGTTTGACCCTGAAGACCATTATTCCTAAATTTGCCAGAAGTAAATTCGGCTTAAAATGTACTCCCGATGCAATAAAAATTAATTTTGCATTCGGATATTTTACTGCGACGCGTGGTAGTATTAACCCTCCCATCGAAATTCCGATTATTAAGTCAGGCTTTTTTCCTTCAAGTCCGTTAATTATTACATTTGTTGAATTTTTTATATTCAGATCTTTCAAATTAAAATACAGGCTGGGAGTTAGAACGTCATAACCTTCTTTTTTGAGAAATTTAATTAAAAAATGCTGATTCAATTCCGTCTGCGGCCAACCATGAAGAATAAGCGCGGTCTTTGCCATTATTAAATAATAGTAGGTGCAACGGAATTGTACATAGACCGTTGCTACTCGTCAGATTACTGTTGGAATTGCCCGAAGTTGATAGTTGTCGAGAATATGTTTAAGTGATCATTTATTCTCAAATTGAATATTTGTTATTGAACGATTTAACTGAAGAGTGTAATGTTCACCACCATCGGCCGGCTTCCAAGTGGAATCTTGAGATATTTCAAATCCTTTATAAATTATATTTCCCATATCCCAACCACCATTATATCCATATTCACTACCAGGCCATATAGACTTTATTGCTTTTTCTGCGGGTCCTGGATAAATATTACTTAAAAGAGCGAGGGATTTTACCTTTGCCTTATACAAATTTACCGAATCCATATTAATCTGATTGTCTAATGTGGGGTCATCTTCCGGATGTAAAGTTACATAAAATCCTCGTGGATTAACAATAACTTTATTATTTTCGTCATCTAATTTAAACGAATCCGCTCGTGGAATAACAATTAATCTCGTGTTGTTTTGTTCAATTAAAAACGATGAGCGAACGGGTAAGATATTCAATCCAAAAGGCATCTCAATCTTTACCGCCTTCCTCGACAAACTATTCTCGACCTCAAAATATCCATCGACCGTTGAGGCATAATCTTCAAGTATCTTACCGGAATTCTTTTCGAGACAATCCAGAAGTGGTCCTGTATAACTGTCTTCCAGTAATTTATGTTTTTCCATCATTCCGTCAACAGCCAAGACAGTACCAGGAGCAACAATACCCATAATCGTGTAGACAACACCTACTTTCAAAAACTCTCTTCTTGATATCACTTTTTCAGTCATGTACCTGAAATATAATGTTTTAAACATAAAAGTCAAGCATTTACTGAATAAATATTTAGCAAATCGGATGTGTGTTTGTATTTTGACTAAATCTACTTCAACACTTCAAACTTCAACACCGGGTGTTGAATAGCTTCGAACAATGGGGTATCTTAATCTGTGGAGCTTCATCTTTTCGGAAGCAACTCGAGTCCGACGCCTGTGAAAAATACAGCCAATCCCACTCCGGTTAAACCAGCAACTAACAAGGCTAAACCTGATGCAATACCGGCCATTCCGGCCGATTCAACAAACCCTCCTCTTTCCGGCATATTATGCCTATTATACCCCAAAACTGATATAATATGTCGACTTGGAGACGTGGCAGCCCACCCAAGGTGGGTCAGCCTTGGGTTGAAGTGGACGATGTTTTACGTATACATATTACAAAGTGAAAAGACATTAAAATTATACAAAGGTTCTACATCAGATTTAAAAAGGAGGTTACATGAACATAATTCAGGAAAAACTAAATCTACCAGAAACAATGGGGAATGGAAATTAATATATTACGAAGCGTTCTTGAACAAAAAAGACGCATTGATCGAGGAAAGATTTTTAAAAACAGGCAAAGGTAGAGATAGAATAAAATATTTGTTAAAAAATACTATAAGGTGAGGTCGCATAGCGGACTAGTGCAGCGGTCTTGAAAACCGCCGTAGTCTTTTAAGGCTACCGTGGGTTCGAATCCCACCCTCACCGCTAATGACAGAAACACATCCTTTCGGCAACTTCGTACCAAAAAATTCTAAATATTTAATTCTCGGAAGTTTTACAGGTAAGATTACTGATCCTTCTTATGACTGGTTTTATTCAAATAAAAGAAACCAATTTTGGCCGATTTTAAGGCAGGTGTATAACTTAAAGTTGGAAACGAAAGAGGAAAAACAGCAATTATATAAGAAATTACAGATCGCGATCACCGACATAATTTTAAGCTGCGACAGGAAAAAAGGAACCAATTCAGATACTAATTTAACTAATATTACCTTCAACACAAAAGCTATCAAGAAAATTCTTAATGATAATAAAATTGAAAAGATCTTTTTCTCCAGTAAATTCGTTGAAAAACTATTTAAAAAGAAATTCCCCGACTTCACTTCCCTTTACCCTTACTCTTACTTCTATACTCTTCCTTCCCCTTCTCCCCGATATGCAAAACTGAGCTTGTCTGATAAGATAAAAAAATATAAAAAACTACTGCCAACTATTGCCTAGTTTCCAGTACCCAACCTTATGACCTTTTACATATTCCGCCACGGAGCAACATATTTCAGTAAAAATAAAATTTTTTATGGAGATGCTGTAGAAACAGCTGAAATTTTACCGGAAAACACCCCGATTATCAAAAAGCTCGCTTCATATTTAAAAAAAGTAAGTATTGATAAAGGTTTTACATCACCGTACAAAAGATCTGTACAAACGACCGATATTATAAAAAAGGAAATAGGTTTGGAATTTGAAATAGATGACAGACTCGGCGAGCAAATGATGCTCTATGGAAAAGAAACATTTAAGGAATTCCAAAAAAGGTTAACCGATTTTGTAAATGAAGTTAAAGAAAAAAACTACAAAAACGTAGCCATCTGTTCACACGGTTGGCCGATTGCCGGACTGATTGCCGCTATTCTAAAAGGTAAAATTCAAAAAATAGATCTTCTAAAGTATCCTGAAACAGGAGAGTTGATTATCATCAAAGACGGCAAAGTCGAAACAATTGATTTCAATCAGAAGGATTAAGAATTAATCAATCTTTCAATCTTTTTTAACTTCAGCTTTATCAAAGACAGGAAAAAGATTATCACAAAGGCCGAGAAACTCATCCATGGAATTGTGATATACCCGAAATTTGTAACAAATCTTTCCGAACATGACACAGAATATCCAAGCGTTGCACAAGGTGCGTACGGGTTCGGAGTAACCTGAAGGGAATAATGATATATCGCGATAAGGCCTCCGATAAAACTCAACGGTAATAAAAATAAATGAACTTTCTGCGTTTTAACAAAACGCTCAGTCATAAGAAGTACCGTTGTCGGGTACATAAAAATACGCTGGTACCAGCATAATAGACAGGGCGTCAAATGTCTTATTTCAGAAAGATACAGGCTCCCAAAAGTCGCAACAAAAGAAACCGATACAATCAAACGGAAAGAATGTTTTGTTAAGAAATCATATAAGTTTCTTGAAGTTTTTTTATTTTTAGTAACCTTTGAAAGCGCAAATATAAAGACCACAAGTATAAATATTATATTTGAGAGCAAAACCAAAAAACTTAATAATTTTATACCGTCCATAAATCTTAGTTAAAAGCTGATAGAGAAAAGCGAAAAGTTATTGAGTTGAGAGTTCCTTTTCAACTACCTGATAAAAATCTTCCCTTCCCCTGATATTATCCAATTTTTTACCGTTTACAAAAAAGGTCGGAGTTGCATTAACCCGAAGCTGATATCCCCCATTCGAGTCGGCTTCTATTTTATTTTTAACTTCATCAGAATTGTAATCCCGATCGAACTTGTCCATATCAAGACCCATTTGTCGTGCATATTCATACACTTTATCCTTTGAATTTGAATCCTTTACCCACTCTTCCTGATGGCTGAATAGGAAGTCATGCATATCCCAGAATTTACCCTGTCTACCCGCAGCCTCCGCCGCTCTCGATCCAATCATGGCCTTTGTGTGTTGAGGAAGCGGAAAATGCCTGAATGTAAACTTGGCTTTATCTTTGTATTTTTCATACACATCATTTACAAGCTCCGAGAAAATAGCACATGCTGGACATTCAAAATCTCCGTACTCTATAATCGTAACTTGCGCATCCTGATTACCCCGTACCCAATCCGTCCCCGATATCGAATACAGACTTTGTGAGACAGTCTCGACCGGCGCTGAAAAATATGAATAGGCTTTAAATCCCAAAAAACCAACAATTACAATTCCGACCGCAATGAAGAATAACTTTTGAATTTTTTGCGAATTAGTTTGTTTTATTGTTTCTTCCTGTTTATGGGTCTTTGCCAATTCCCTTTTCTCCTTTTTCGTCAGTAATGACTCGTCTTTATTCTCTTCTTCCATATATGTAAAATACTACAAGAACATGAATAATCATGTACACAATCGCAAACTCCGCTTAAATCCAACTTAAATTTAAGTATTAGGAGTATACGATGAATTTTAAAAAGCCTCAAGACGATGATACAGAAATTGCCTGGTAATTCCTTAAAACATCAAAATAAAAAGCAAAAGTGCGAATCCGACCGACAACAGGTATGCTTTGGTCTGATCGGAAGATAATTCCAAATTCATTTCGCTAAACCAATAGGAGAGATTTTTATTTTTCCTGAATTCCCAAATTTGTTCCAGGAGTAACTTCAAAGACGCAGCATAGACAAGCCCCTTACCAAATAAACTTCCGGATGAACTTACAACAAAGAATGTAAGAACTAAAAATATAACCTGGAAATAAGCCGTATGAAAAATCAGTTTTTCAAACTGGGTTAAGTCTTTCGCAACATCTCCGATTTTCAGGAATTTTTTATTTTTGATAAGACTTTTTATCTCAAGCGATAACGAATTTTGCGGGCGAATTACGAAGGCATATAAAATATAATCTATATTCGGTAAATAAAACCCAAGAAGCGCTCCCAGCCATACCAAAACATAATTAAGGTTGTACCAGCGTTTCAAGACTGTAGCCAATCCGAAGATAATAATCAGCACCAACAATTGGTTTAGTTTCCTTCTTTCCACTCTACATTAAGATTAAACCAAACTCAGTCCAAAATCCATAGTTTTAAAATTAATTTTTACGCGAAAAATATTTACTGAATGGCATTTTGTTAGACACAAATTCAAGATAACTCGGATCAAGTTCAAGTTTTGATACAAGCTCGTCATCGGGAATAAATCTGTATTTTTCTATTTCAAAAGTCAGGTCATCAGCAACAACTATACCTTCCGACATAAGCAACTTTTTTTGATCATCTGCAGAGTAATAAGAGCCTTTGATGCTGATTCTGCCCAAAGTATTTACAACCCTCCACCAAGGAACTATTACACTTTTCTCGAGTTTATTAAGAACCCAACCGACTTGTCTTCCTGCTCTTGGTAAACCCAAATAAAGTGCAACCTGTCCATAGCTAACTACTTTTCCCCGCGGAACTAGTCTGACAAACTTTATCACACCCGCTTTGAACTTTGACATCTTCATATCAGTAAGTTTATTACTTTATTTATTGAATCTTAATTCAAAAACTACGTCGTACTTCCTTTCTTATTATTATTTCCATCTTTAAGCTGCTTAAGTCGCCACAGATGCGGAGTTCATTTTGAATTCCTGTGTGGTAACTTATTCACTTTGGATTCTTCTTTAAGTTGCTTAAGTCGCCACATAAACAGCTTTGGTTTGCTTTTTACCTGGTACGCATCGGATACGAAACTTTTCGCCCGTTCCAATAAAGTTCTGGGTGTATCCCTTGCAAGCTTAATATAAAGCGATCTATTATTAAGATCTCCAAGTTCCTTTGCTAATTCATACCCATACTTTTGGAATTCTCTTGAAACATATTTATCGCGTGAGAATTCAAGAGGCAACCCCCCTTGCCCTTTCTCTTCTTTGGCAAGGTTTCCCAGAACGTCTCCTATTGTCGAAAAACCTTTCTTTTTATAAAAATCCATCTGTTAATTTTACTTTAAATAATACTATGACATCCTCCCCGCTCTTGCTAGCGGGGTTTCCTCCAAAGGAGGATGACATATCAGAATTCAATTCCCTGCACCATCCGGTGCAGGACCAAGTCCCATGCCGAATGGCATGGGGCATCCCCGATTGAATCGGAGTTTTCTTGAAGTCTGTTATAATTGAAAAAATTTATGGAAACTCCGCCAAAGGGTCACCTCGAACAGGTAGTTCTCGAAATCAGAGAAAATACTGCAGCACAACTTGCCAAAGGCGGCAGTCTTATGGTCCAAATTAACGATTCCAAAACAGTAATCTTCAAACTACCGGATACGAATAATAAAAGCAACAAAATATCGTTCGAACCCCTTGTAAGTTTATTGAGGGAAAATCCAAATTCCCAAGTAAAATTTATTATCCTGAATTCAAATCATCAAATCGCGTCTGTTTACAAAGGGCATACAAAAAGTCAAATGTAGCTGGAGCCTTAAAACCACTTACTTCACATCCACAACATGTCGGCTTACTTTTCGATACCTTATTACCCCTATCAAAAATAAAATGATTCCTGCAACAGCAAAAAATAATCCTATAATGATATATGAAGGCTGTTGAAAAAATTTAACGAAACTTACACCGGCAACAAACAATGTTAAAGCTGTTCTGATATAGGAAAGTAGTGTTCTCTCCTTGGCAAGTTGAGTTCTATGCTGGGCAAGATGTCTGTTGGTAATTTTCATAATAGTTTAAAGTGAAAGGGATTTTAACATTTCAACAACAACTTTTTCTATCGTTTCGTTTAGAACCCCCAACTCATCTTCATTGAAATTCTGCAGTACATAATCTTCTCCCCGTGGTACCCGTGGTGCTTTCTCTTCTTGTGATACTTTCCTATTATCTATTCCTATCCTCACTCTCCAAAAATCATTCGTCCCGAGTTTCTCTTCAATAGATTGCACACCGTAATGAAGTTTGGGTCCGACACCAAACTGAATCTTATATTCGCCAAGAGCAATATCCAAATCATCATGAATCACGTACAAATCCGTATTTTGAATTTTGTAGAAAGTGTAAAGCGACGCTACCGCCATACCCGACTCGTTCATAAACGTCTGCGGTTTGGCAAGTAAAACGTCTCCTATTCGTAAAATCTCGGCATTAAATTTCTTCTCAATTTTAAAATCGGTATTCTGAATTTGATTGCCCTGCAGAGCAGGGTCACGCTTTGCATGAGAAATTAGAAATTTGGATTCAGAAATTGCCCGTTTAAGATTATCTAAAACGAGCCATCCCACATTATGGCGGGTATTGGCATACTTTTCACCTGGGTTACCGAGTCCAATTATTAGTTTCATAGCTCAATTCTACCACGTCGAAATTGACAAAGAAGAAGTTGATAAAGTAGAATATCCCATAATTGAAAAATGGCTGAATTATTGATAATAAAACACGTTACTCCAGATGGAAAAGAAGAAGGAATAGATATTTGGAAGGCAGATGAGCACGGATCGGCTAACCTAACAGGCCTTGATAGAGTAGTTGGTACAGGATCAGATATGACCGATCGGGCAATCCTACGAGCTGCAAGAGTCAATGGTGTAAAACCCAACGAAATTAAAGAAAAACTTCTCAGCGGGGAAATCGTAAAGTTTTAATATTTTCAGGTCTTTCGGTTTTTAAGTTTTACAAAACGCATCATAACCACCCGCACTCACCTGCTAGGTGAATTAAGTTTGCACCTGAGAATTTTGATCAACACCTACCAATTCTTTAATAAATCCACCAAATCAAAAACTTTCAACTATTAACAAGTTGGCACCGCATATACATCTTAAGCTTGTTAAAAACTTTTACTTACCCTCCCCCACAAACGGCACAAAATAAAATGTCCCGAATGTCTCTTTTTTATATCGTGCTTGCCCGCTGAAGCCTCGGCGAAAGCGGGTCATTACCGTTTCTGCTCCTTCCCCTACCGGTGCAACTAATACTCCTCCAACTTTCAACTGGTCAAACAAATCCATCGGAACTTCTTTAACCCCCGCAGTTATTAATATTGCATCGTAAGGAGCGTGTTCAATCCATCCGTGTTCACCGCTTCCCGCTTTTACAAATACATTCTTGTATCCCAACCTTGCAAGGCGGGAACCTGCAGTGAGTGAAAGTTCGGGCACGATCTCAATCGTGTAGACTTCACCAAAAAAGTAAGACAGTATCGCTGCTTGATACCCCGAACCGGTTCCGATCTCAAGAACACTTTTTGCTTTTAGCTTTTCGCTTTTAGCTATCAGCAGGTTTGTCATCCTTGCGACAGTAAAGGGTTGGCTCATCGTCTGGCCAAATCCGATATTAACAGGTGCATCATCATAAGAGATTTCTTGATATTTTCTCGGAGCAAACTTATGCCGAGGAACCATACTCATCATCTGAAGAACTTTTTCATCGCCAAATTTATACTGCTCACGTATCAACTTCACCATCTCCACACGTTTCTCACTAAAGTTCATATAACACTGATCTACAAATTGGGACGAATAATATCGATACCTACAACTTTTGGATCTTTCAAATTTTCTTTACAAACTTTCTTGCGTATCCTCCAAGTACCGGATATTCAAATTCCTCACCTTTCCAAGCTTTATAAATCAAAATCAACCATGAAACAAAAGACAATACACCCAGAAGCCCGGACAGCGGCGCTAAAATTATTGTAACTGCCAAAATCCAACCCAGTATAAAATAAAATCCAAAAACGACAATTGACTGCATCGCATGGAAGCGCACGAAGGAATTTTTCTCAAGCAACAAAAAGGCTACACCTGTTATTGGGCCCAATAAATAAGTTAATCCTCCTGCAGTATTTTTCGGTAATCCTGTAACCAACTTCTCTTCTTTTTCAGGCATAAATTATCACCACCCCTCGCCCGCCGATCAATTTTGGCACGAGGCGTGTATGAATAATACTGAAAAACCAAGTGCGAAAATAAGGCGGGTTCGCTCTTCTACTCTATAGTAATTCTATCAGAAAAAATACAATGTACACTCCAAGAAGAATCCCCGCTTCCCATCTGTCCAATCTCTTTTTTGTTCTTATAAAATAAGAAAAAAGAAGATAAACAAAAATAAACGTAAACCCGGGAATAATATACCTCATAGGTATTAATGATTTAACCGGATTAATTAATACCGATAAGCCAACTATCAATGTAGTATTAGCAGCAATTGACCCCAAAAGATTCCCGATAAACATTTCCGGTTCTTTGTCTTTCAATGATTCCAGAGAAAACGCAAATTCGGGTAAGGATGTTCCTATTGCAAGGATAAATAGTCCGATTACGAAAATGGGTATGTTATTTTTTTCGGCTAATAGAGATGAAAACTTTACAATCGTGTCAGCTGAAAAAAGCATCAGAGTGATCCCGATTGTTACAGCTGCCAGATTTTTCCATTTCTCTTCGGCAAAATGTTCAACTTTTTTTATTAATTTAGTGAAGGTTAAGCCTTTTTGGTGCTCTTCTAAAGCTCTTTGATGATAATGTCTGAAAAAATTTAGAATGTAAAATATATATACCGAAATTAAAATAACACCGTCTATTCTGGATAAATTTCCATCTACCAATAATATATAGGGTATTATTCCGCAAATAAAACCCATTCCGATCATTTTATGGGTTAAAGACTGGGAAATTACCACTCTTCCCGAAATTAAAGCAGCCCCTGCTCCTATTAAGGCAATATTTGCAATATTGGATCCGAGTGTTACTCCCAAAGAAAGTCCCGGCTTCCCTTCAACGGCAGAGGTTATACCCACAATTAGTTCCGGAAGTGATGTTCCGATGGCAATAAGAACTGCAGAAAGCCCGACTAATCCAGTAGTCCCGGCTATCTTCTTAAGGGCGATAACCGCCATATCTGCAGATTTTATTAAGACTATAGAAAAAATAATTATTGATGCTGTTAATAAGTACGTCATAACAATTTCAAGGAAACCCCGCCCAGGGCGGGGAGGTCTCCGACTCAGAGAGTCTCTGACTCGGAGAGATTTGAATTTGATATGTCATCCTCCCTCACGGGAAACCACGGACTTTAGTCCGTGGAGGATGTCATAATAATTACCCTTTAATGCTACCATAATAATTTTTAACAATTCTACTTATTCTGAAGCTTAAAAAGAGTCTTTATTTCGGAGAGTGTTGTAGCTTCGTTTACCCCCTTGTCAGCTCTGAATTTCACCAACCTCGGAAACCGAAGTGCATATCCGCTCGTATGAATTGGGCTTTCAGTCAGATCGTCACCTGCAAGTTCGACTACAAATTTAGGATTAACCCAAAAGTCAGGTGTGTAGTTTTTATGAATTTCATACTCTTTTGGCATTTCTTTAACAATTTCTTTTTCCAAAAGTTTTTTATAACTTCTGAATTCTACATCCGAAAGGCCCGTTCCAATCTTAGTCAATGTTAAAATCTTACGCCCACTCTTACTCTTACCGTTAGTGTTACTTATTACTCCCACCAAAAACTGCCCAAGACCAAAAGATGCCCTTTTTCCCTTACCTACGGTATATCCCATCACAATACAGTCAACCGTATCGGATAACTTCCCCTCTGATGCCTCCTCCTGCTTCATTTTTACCCAGCGCCAGCCCGTTCTTCCGGGAACGTAGTTGGCGTCATATTTTTTAACGATAACTCCCTCAAGTCCGAGTTTTATATTCTTCCGATACTCTCGATTAATTACTTCAGGTTCTTGAGTCAGAAGTGTCTCATCAAGAACAAGTAACTTATTTCCTTTCCTTACAATCTTTTCCAAAACCTTCCGTCTTTCAAAATAAGGCTTATCCATAAAACTTACCCCATCACAAGAAATTACATCAAATACCTGAAAACTCAATGGAATTGCTTTTGCAGTTAAGTCAATCTGATGCACTCGCCGTCTTTTCATTGTCGTTTGAAAATCCAGTAGACGCTTCATTTCCGGATCCATCCCAACCGCTTCGGAATCCAGTATCGCTTCATCACAATTTAAGATCTCACCGATCCTCTGAAGTTCCGGAAACATTTCTGTAACGTCATTCGAGTTTCTTGTAAATGCTTTAATAAATTTCCCCCGCTTGAAATGAACCAAAACCCGAAGGCCATCAAATTTCGGTTCAACAAAAACCTTTCCCATTTTCTTAATCATTTCAGCGGGACTTTTCAATCTTTGCGCAAGCATCGGAAGCACTGGTATTCCAACTATCGGTTTAACATTCTTAACCGTCCTTTCAATTCCTTTTTCCTTTACACTTCGTGCAAGTATTCCAACATCGGGTAAGATCACATATGCTTCCTCGATTGTCTTACTCTTACTCTTACCCCCTGTTTCCATCCAGGAAAGTGCGTCAAGAATTGTCTTATCTGAAAATCCCAACCTCAACTTACCAACCGGAATTCTTGCAATAAACCTTGCGCTCAAAGGATCAACTCTTTCTAAAAGTTCTGCCATTTGACCGATTTTTCTTTCGACACTTTTCTCTCCCTCATCCCGGGCAATTTCCAATAGGTTTTCATATATTGTTAAAACATTTAAACCCGTCTTACTCTTACTCTTACTTAAACTCTCCGCTACTATTCCCAAATCTCCTTTCTCCTTATATTCTCGTGTCACGTCCTTTGAATCCCGTCCATAAGCTTTCGCAATTGCCTGAAGCATCATTTTTTCTGCTAAATTGAAGACAACACTTTTATAATTTGGAGCTAAAATTCCAAGAGAAAGATAACAAATTTTATCAATTTCATCAAGCGTTGCTTTTTTATACAAATCGGATAAAATTTCTGTTATTTTCAAACGCGATGAAGTCTCTTCCAGTTTTTTCAGGTATTCTGCAAATTCGGAGAAAGTCATATTCCACCACGAATTATACAAAATTTAATACCAATCTACTAATGAATGTCATTTGATGGAGCCGATGAGATAGGTTGAAAAAAACAGGTAACCTAAAACAACAATTGCCAGAAATGTAATTCCGAAAATAAGACTTATCAGCCCGTGCTCATGGTTGTGAATTAATTTATTGGTTCCATCCCCTATCAAAACCATCCCGAAAAGAGCGGGTAATACTAAAATTAAATAAATAAATTGCGGATCATTCGGATTCATAATACAAGCTTGAAAGTAACAAGTGACAAGTAACACGTTCTTTCTTTTGCAACTTGTTGCCTTTTACATGTTACTTATTACTGGCCATCACATATCTTGCTGCTTTGGTTCGGCCTTCTTTCTTTATTATTTTCTTTTCGATCAAATAATTCAAATCGCGAAGGACTGTATCTTCGGAAACCATTGGGAGAACATCTTTCAGATTTTGCATTGCAGCGTATCCCTTCTCCCCCATATATTCTATCAACTTCATCTGTCTTTCGGTGAGAGCAACTTGCATCCCGATTACCCCTTTCAATCTTGTATCGATTGACAGTTTTCTGATCTTTTCTTTTATTTTTGAAAGTTCAATCGCAACCACCCCGGTAAAATATTCAAGCCAGGATGTTACGTCTTTTTCAAAAATATCGCCTTCTTTGGAATCCGTATTTGAAAATGCTTCATAATAATCCCCCGGATTTTCATCAAAATGTTCTTCCAATGCAAAAAACTTTTTAATGTCATAGCTTTCCCGTAAAAGTATCAAGGTGGAAAAAGCTCTGATAGTCCTGCCGTTTCCTTCAACAAAAGGATGGATGGAAACCAAAATATAATGCGCGATACCTGCCTTAATTATTGGATGGATTTCCTGCGATTGAGGGTCATTAAGCCAATCGATAAAATCTTCCAGAAGGTATGGGACTTTCTCGTATGATGGCGGACGGAAAACAACTTCCCCGCTGCCTTCTTCCTTTAAAACTACCTGAGTCTTTCTGATGACGCCAACTTTTTCTTCAGGAACAACGCGTCTGACTGTTTCCCGATGAATCTCCGTAAGCATGTTAATGTCGTATCCGCCCCTTTTCACTGAAAGTTCATCCAAAAGTCCTACTACATTACGATAATTTATGACTTCCTGGATATCCCGTTCCTTAGCAAATATCTCAATTCCTTCCAGAACTTGTTTTGTCTGATCGATATTCAAGTCATTTCCCTCGATATGGGTCCCGTGATGAACAGTTCGAAGCATCGCGTCACTTTTGAATCTTTTTTCGTACATCGGAACCAAAGGTGCGTTTTCAATTACCTCTTTGGCGGCCTCAATGGCACCGATGTTTTTCAGAATCTTATTTGTAATTACGAATTTTGGAATATACATAATATAAAGGGTAAGTATAAGTTTAAGTTGAAGGATAAATACATGGTGTTACGATCTTAAACCTGGACTTACTTATTATTGATATATTACGCATTTCCTGCGGAAAATACAAGATGTCTTCATAATGAAAACAGCAAATATTTATCGTCTTCGAACTCAAAGTGTTTGTAATATTTTTTGATTTTTTCCAGTCTTCCCTCTTCCACCAGATCCTTCCAAATAAGAACATATTTGACGCTCTTACTTTTTATCAAAGAATCAAATTCCGGACTCGGAAAACTTTGCCAGTACAAATTTCTTACCTCGTTCCAACTTGGTGGTTCGAACCCTGAAGCCCCGCCTAATAAATGTTTTCTGTGATAAAGAGAGTAAACCATTCTTTCTGTTTCAACTGCTGCTTTTTCCCCATGCGCCCAGGAGTAAACCGGTAGTTCCAAAAGTACTCCACCGGGCAATTTATTTATAAATTGATAAACTTTCGGATAATCAGCAGTCTTTTTGAATTCGAAATAAGGAATTTTCTTGGATAGTGGAAGAAGTGCCATTATAACGACGAGAGTAAAAATAATCTTGTTTTTAATATTAACTTTTGTAGTTTTTAATAAATCGGTAAGTTTTAAGCAAAAGATGAATCCTGCGGCAAATAACGCTGGCATAAGCCATCTTCCCGGAGATCTAAATGCCGAAAATCCAGGGATTATATAATAAAAAATTCCGTAAGGAAGAGGAACGAAGATCTTACCGAAGATTTTGAATGTCGAACCCGCAATTTTAAGAACCGGTCCCAAGCTCAATAATAAACTTACGAGTAAAAGTATTTTCAACCAGCCAAAATCCCCATCTTTACTTTTTTTATTTATGATTAAACCCATAATCATTAGTCCTGCAAAAATTCCATCCGTTAATAGGTTTTTCAAAAGTAAATCGATCCCCAATGAAAAGTGGGCAGCATCCCGGATAGACCTGACATAATCAAATTCATTCGATACTGCCAGATAAGCTCTTGCCGGCAGCAGCATAACTAATAAAGCCGTCATCAAAAAAAGCAGGAAATTAACTTTCTCTTTCAAAATTATTTTTACATTCCCGAAAGAAATTAAAATGATTGCCAATAATGCAAAATAAACTCCCATCGGACTTTCCCACATTTGGATTCCCCAAAAAAGTGCTGATATCAAAAGTGTCGTGATACGTCTGCTCTTGAAATATTTCCAGAAACAATAAATTGAAATCAACCACCATTGCATTGTCCACATTTGAAGATGGACAACAAATCCAAGTCTTATCACGGAAACCCCGAGTGCTAAAGAAGTAATTAATGAGGCTGTTTTATTCTTTGTTACTTCAAAAAACCAAAAATAACAAATTAAAATAGATGTAATTTGTCCGAATAAAAGTGTCGTCCCAACAGCAATATTCGGCTGGCTGAAAATCTTTACCGGTAAATAAGATATAAACCCCGAAGGAATAAGCATATCTGAATACGCCATTGTATTTTTATTCGGATAAAATATATTTCCGTTAAAAATATTCGCCAGATCATTAGGAATTTTTTGAACTGTCTGGTTGAGGATCCAAACAATCATTACCCCATCCCACTTTTCAGCAATACGTTTTGTCGGATCTTTAAGGATCGGCCAAAGACTCCAAATAGATACCGTAACGATGAGAAATAAACTAAGAAAATGTTTTCTGAGAAATTCTATCACTACAGGAAGTATATACTTCGGATTCAAAATATTATCAAATTGACTTTTGGGCAGATAACATTCGGGTTTAGGGATTAATTATTGACTCATTATCCTGATATCTTCTTCAGAGTTTTCGGTATTTGATCCGACAAGTCGTCAGAATTGTAATTGACGCCAACCATTTTATGAAGTTCATCTGCAGCAGCTTTTATCAGATAACTTGCGGCGGCGGCGGCCAAAAAAGGATCGTTTTTCGCCAAAAGCCCAACCGTAAGACCTGCCAAAATATCTCCGGTTCCTCCCTTAGTCAAACCCGGGTTTCCGCCTGTAACAGCTACTGTTTCCGATGGAGATGCAACATTTGTTTCCGGTCCCTTGGCAACTATAATACAATTATATTTCCTAGCCTCTGCCTGAATAAGTTTTACGTCTTGAGTTTTTAGTTTAAAAAGCATTTCCATTTCTTTTCTGTTCGGCGTTATTATCGCCCTTGGCGGTATCCACTTTGCATCCATCGTCTGCAAACTCCCCGCATCGATTACCCACTTTTTGGACTTGAACTTGGTTAGTAGTCTTTCTGTTATTTCTCTAGTTTTTTTTCCCTCTCTATCATTTGAAATTTGGAATTTGTCATTTGGAATTTGAGATTCACTAGTGAACCGCATAAGTCCCGGTCCCATAAGAACCGCGTCTGACTTTTTAATATATGCTTCAACATCGTTCCAAGGAACCCAAATGAAAGACATTAATTCAGATTTAATATTATTAGCAATGTCGCCTACGCTGGGCTCCGGCGAACTAAAAAATACCATATCAACAATTCTTGACGCCGCTTTAACAGCTAAAAGAGGTGCGCCATGGAAAAGCGACGACCCGCCGATAATAGTAACTTGCCCGTTTTGCTCTCCTAACGAGTTGTTTTTCGGTTTAAACAGTTTGTGTAACTCGTTTTTATCAAAGGTTTTCATATTATCTTGAAAATGGATTAGCCCCGAACAATCACCCCATCGACGCAAACACGTAGTATTTGGGAGATGGCAAGATCTGTGCGGGGCCCGTTATCTTCCCCATTCGATACCGGTGATGGTTGATATAACTTTTTCAAATCATCGAGATCAAAAATCTTCATACTAATATTATAATTGTTATAGCACACTCAAAACAAAATGTCGTATTTCTTTGAGTTTGATATATAGGAATTCTATGTTTGTTAAACAAAATGTCAGAAGTGACAACTTGTTATAATATAACTATGTAATATTATTTACCATGACATCCTCCACTTTACTTATGTCCGTGGTCTCCCCTGAGGGAGGATGGTATACCGTGCCTGCCGGCAGGCAGGTCAGAGTTCAATTCTCTCCGAGTCAGAGACTCTCTGAGTCGGAGACCTCCCCGCCCAGGGCGGGGTTTCCTTGAAATTGTTATGAAATATCAAAAAGACAAAATTTATGATCTTGAGGTTGAAAAACAAAAAAAGATTGAGGATCTGGTTGCGGAGGATGCTAAAAAGTTTAAGAAACAATTCATTGAACGTGCTTTGAAACTGGTAACTAGTGGATTTGGACTTGTGTCAGCTCTAGCTTGGAACGAGTTTATCAAAGAGGTGGTTGAAGTTTATATTAAACCTTTTTTTGGTAAAAATTCAGGTCTTATCTCACTTTTCATTTATGCGCTTCTTGTCACAGCGCTGGCAGTTTTCATCACCTATCAACTGAGTAAATTCGGAGGAGATATAAAAGAGGATTAGTCTTCTGTATACCAACGTCCCTTTATATACCGACGCTTGTCTGGTGTTTCGATTTTCTTTGTTTCTGTCACTTCATTCGCTTGTCTTTGAGTCTGATCTGCCAACGTATCCCCCCGCCGACCTTGCCTTTGAGGAGTCTTTCTCGATCCGTCCGGATTTAGATGTCTAGTATTAATATCGTTGTCGTTTCTTTGGGTTACAACCACTCCTACTAACGGTAATGCAAATTCGAATTGCCTGGCTGCCTCATCCGAAGACTTTTTATTTGCTTTTGATTCCATAATAGGTCCTATTTTACCCCCCTAACTCAACTTTTTCCACCCTATTCGCAAGTTTAACTGCCTAAATTTGGATCATTCTAAAAGTTATATAATATGATTTAGCTATGGATATAACTGATACTGAATACCACTCCACGCCGCTTCCCAAAATTGATCCGGTAAAAATGGGCGAAACAGGTCTTAATGAAAAAATTTATCCTCATACGCAAATGCATTTGGGGTCTTTAATTCACCTCGCAATTGCAGATGAACTGAAAGGAAACAACTGGCGTGAACACCCGTATTTGGAACATTTACGAGGTTTGGATGAGGGTCTGGCTAAAAGTGTAGAGGAAGGTGTTAAGAAACTATCCAAAGAAATAACGGTTAATTTAACTTCTAAGGAAGTAGGAAAAGAAACCATCTGGTTAAGCGAAGTCCCCTTCAGGGTCAGCGCTCAGCAAGTGGAAACAATCGAAAATGTATTATCTGAAAAAGATAAATATCAAAAGATTGCAGAAGCTCTCGGCTACAAATCCGTTAATGCTCTGGGTGTTGGGGTCCTGACCGATCCGGAATATTTTACAAAACTGAAAGATAACGAAAAAATCCTTGGAGATGAGAAAGAATTTACCGAAATTAAAAAATTTTCAAATGCTTTGATGGGTTACTATTATTTTGACTTTAGTCACATCCACATTAAACCTTCCGAAAAACTAAAGTCCGATAATGAAGTCCAAAGTGGAAGTGTTCCCGAATTTACGGAATTTGATATTGAAAAAATCCCAGAAAGAATTAAAAAATTAGTTGCATCAACAAGCACCACAACCGATCTCATCGGGTTAACGATTGATAAATCCGATGACGATGCAAAAGAAACCATTAATGAATTTCAAAAATTACTAACCGAAGGTTTGAATATCAGTCTATTGGATTTTCAAGCTTTGGGGGAAGATAAAAAGACAACATTAAACAATTTGATTTTATTAATTGAAGAAGGCAAAGTAAGCATCAACATCGCTGAAATCAAATGCATGTTTCAATCAGATATCAAAACAAGGGAGGGTTTGAAAAAGATCGGTTTTGATAAAGATACAATAACGGACGTTCATGTCAGAGATATATCTCACACTTTATGGTCGATGTTTCAGCTGCTATCATCTTTAAAGATTTCTACTGAACAAACCACACGTGATTCAGAAAACGTTAAGATAGCTCTTCAGAAATCAGGAAATGCCGGTGAAGATAGATTTAAATTGCTGCGCGAATCCGTCGCATATACCAATCAATTTATTCAAAACCCAAATGGTGTAAAACTGGTGCGAATTTTCTGGCCGGTAATTGATATTGATGGAAAAGATACATCGCCATTCTTCGGAATAAGTTCTTCCTCTGTTACTGCTACCCTGCCGGATTATTCCATTAATGAATTTGATGAAAAAGATTTGGTAAGACTAAGAAAAAACACTGTAAAATACGGACGAATCATCGGACAAAGGATAGAATATCAAACGAATCAGGAAAACGATAATAATGCCAAGGATACGCCAAAGTGAAGCCTCCTCAGGTGCTGAGGTTTGATGTATCTTTTTGAAAGATACATCATTGGTGATAGCTTCTAGCCTAGGTTCAATCATCCCCCAAGTAAGAAACTTAGGGAATTCTGAATCTAGTCTTAGAGATTGATAATTTCTTCCGGAATCGTAAGTTCTTCAATATAATGCGGGTCGGCAGTGGTAATAATGGTTTGTTGATTTTCAGAAACCTGTAAAACAATTTTTCTGTGTTCATGGTCGAGTTCCGAAAATATATCATCCAGAAGAAGAACGGGCTTTTCACCAGAGACGCTCTCAACAAACAGCAGTTCTGCGAGCTTTAACCACAATACTCCCATTCGAGCTTCTCCACGAGAACCAAATCGAGCCAAATCCCGTGGAGAAGAATTTCTAATTTCTAAATTCGAATTTCTAATTACAGACTGGTCTTGTGATCCGTATTTCGTATTTCGTATTTCGAAAACAAAATCGTCTCTGTGCGGTCCGACCAAGGTTGTTCCAGCATATACTTCCTCATTTGCGTATTTTGCCAGTCTTTCCTCACTGATGGTCGACAAATCATAAGTTAGAGAATAATCACGGTCTTTGAAATCTTTAGTTCTATTTACAAAGTCAATAAACTCGGATCTTTTTTCTGTAATATAATTCCCGTGCTTAATAAGAAGTTTGTCCCAATATAATAATTGCGACCTGGGAATGCCTTCATCCCTGATCCGAAGCAGAAGTTTATTCCGTTGTCTGACTCCTTTTTCGTATAGCAAGACTCCGCGTCTGTATTCCCGATCTACCTGAGATAAAACTTCATCCAGAAATCTCCGCCTTATTGAAGGAGCTTCAGTTACCAAATCCAAATCCCAGGGACCGAACAAAACAACTTTTAAATTACCAGCAAAATCAATCAATCTTTTCGGTAATCCATTGACAAGGAGTTTTTTTTTCTGTGTTTTTTTTATACTTTCAGAGTCTTCTCCTATTTGAACTTCCCCATCTGTAAGTACTGCCTCAAGACTAGTATTTTGCATCTTGGATTTTGTATTAAGTGTTTCCGGATTATTTTCTTCAGTTAAATCTACATCATAATTCAAAATTCTCAGTTTGGCGGAGATCCTTGCAATGTCGGAGTTGTAACGAATCATTTCACTTTCCAATTTTGCTTTAAAACTTTTCCCTGTAGCTAAAAGATAAATCGCTTCCAATATATTTGATTTTCCGGTTGCATTATCACCAACAATAACAGTCAGTCCAGCCGAAAATTTAATTTCTTTCTTGGTAAAATTTCGAAAATCATCTACCTTTAAACTTTTTATCAGCATTACATTTCTTCCTCCAAATAACTTAAATACTCCTTTATCTTTCTCAAGATTTTTGGTTTTTTCAAAGCGACTTTAATCTCCTGGAAAAAATCAGTTAAACCATTCAGTTCTTTTTTCTCACCATATGACCCGCCCATTGGGTATTCTGATATTTGGTCTATCTTAAGTCCGGCAAGGCTCTTCAAATTAAGTTTGGCTATTTTCCCGAAATACCTTAATTTGCCGTCCCTTCTGTAATGCCTTAGAGAAACTGTATATCGTGGATCTTTGAATATCGTAAAATCGATTCCCTTCTTATAAAGCATTCCTATATAATCACTATCTTCAGCAAACACCATTTTTTCATTAAAACCCCTATACTTTCTGTAAAGTTCATTTTTTACACCCATCAAAGCACCCTGAGTTTTTGGACTATTCGATAATTTCATTACTTCCATCCCAAAATTTATAAATTTTACCAAAGCAACATCTGAAGGTTTTTTACTATCAGCGATGCTGTAAGTTGTAAAACATTGCGGATTTTCCTTTAAAATCCGATACTTGATACCGTCCAAAAAGTAACCGGGGATTCTGTTATCCGCATCCATAAAAATGATCCATTTCCCTTTTGCTTTTTTCGCTCCCAAATTCCTTTGATGCGAAACGTTTCTTTCTTTACTGGAAATTACTTCAAGAGATAATAAACTTTTTTTGAATTCCAGACTTCTTTTCACTGTTTCGTCCTTTGAATTTCCGTCAACAACTATGACCTCAAAATCGGAATAAGTCTGCGCTGCCAGATCTTCCAATAATTTCGGCAAATATTTCTCTTCGTTCAGAGATGGAATGACAATTGAAAAAAATAAATCTTTACTGTTTTTTGGCATAATTATTGAAAATTAACAAAATCATACAATTTTGTTCTTTCTCCCTCAGTTAATTTTGCAATATTATCACCTATCCACAAGGATGTGCTATTTCTAAGGGTAAAATCTTTGTGTTTATTAATTAAACTAATACTTATACCCGTCCCCGATCTGAATATTACGCAATCCGGATCATTTATCCAAATCTTTTTGTGCCAGAAATTTCTGGACTCACAGTTTCTTAAATCCTCCCTCAACATATAGTTATTAATATATCCATTCAAAATAGGAACCTTACAAACAAACGGATTTAAAGTGTCAAGCCCTACCCTGCAATAATCAATTAAACCTACAAGTGGCGACATTTGCGTAATACACGATTGAATAAGTGCATTCTTTCCGGTAGAGTTTCTGATTATTTCAAAACCTTCTCTAAGGGCTTGTGCCCTGGTCACATTTTTGTAAAAGTTATTGGCAAAACAAACCGGATAAGTAAAATCTATCTTAAAATATTCAAATCCGTATAACTTTAATTTCCTGAATAATCCGGAAATAAATTCTTTGACTCCGGGGTGTGTTGGATCAAGGGCTCTGAATGACAATGAAGATATAAAATCAAACGGCGTTGTTAATCGGGCTTCAAAAAATTTGGATTTACCGTCTCGTAAAAACCAGTCGGGGTGATTTTGAAATAATTTACTCTTTGGGCTGGCAACATATGGCGCAATCCAAATACCTGCCATATAACCGCGACGTTTTATATCCCGGGCAATCGCTTCTAATCCGCCCGGAAAAAGACTGCTCCAACTATCCTCCCAATCCCCCCAGGGGGCCGGCACACCGTCGATTTGAACAAGCTCCAGTGTCAACTTTTTTGGAAATATTACGATCGAATCCATTTCGTCTTTGATATATTTTTCATTAACATAATTCCCTTGATAATAATAAGCGCAACAAAGTCCTTTGATAGGTTTTGGCAGGTGATTGATTTTATTTTCCCTTTTTACCAGATCTGCATATTTTTCCAAAGTTTGCCGAACCTCGCCGAAAATAATCGCAATTTTTTCAGATCTAATAGATGCACCCGGTTCCAAAGTTAATCCATCAAACTGACAAGTAACCCTTACTCTTGTTCCCTCTTTCTCTTTTTTTACGAAAATTTGGGAGAATTGATTCTCTATTGATATTGCCCCAATAACCAAAGATTCACCCTGTTTAACAAGCTCTGTATACCATTCTGAAACTTGTGCGCCCTTTATGTACCCGTATGCTTTTCGAAAACTAAATGGATTCTGATCACGCAGAAGAAACAGTTTTTTCTTTTTTGACGTATTTATTCCATTTCGATATCCGGAAAATCCTGATTGCGTCCATGCATTTTCCAAAATCTTATCAGGATAATAATTTTGAAGTTTCAGGTCGGCAACTAAAGCGGAATATAATTTTATCGATTTTTTTAAATTGTTTATTACATTTATATTTGTAATAAAAATATTCTCGCCATCTATTTCTCTTTCGATTTCTATTCCGAATTGATTGTTTTCGTCAAGGAATTGATCTTTACCGTCAATATTACAAAATAAACCATAACAGGACCTTCTTAGTACATCATTTAATCCTTTGGTGTTCATTTATTTATTTTTGGCAGTGTGGCCTGCCCGCAAAGCCTGAGCTTAGCTCTGGCAGGCGGGGCAAAAGTAGGTTCCACGTCCACCAAGCTTTATTTTTTTAATCGGGGTTTTGCATACCTTGCAAGGTTCTCCTTCTCTTCCGTAAACAAGCGTAAAATCCTGATATTTTCCCTCTCCTCCGTCAGGTGTAACAAATGCAAGTTCCGATGCCCCTCCTCTTTTAATCCCCTGTTTCAAAACCGATTCTATCGATTCGAATAGTTTTTTTCTTAAACTTAGACTTAAACTTAAACTTTTCTTGCGCGGATTTATCCCCGCAAGCCACAAAGCATCATTCGCATAAATATTTCCCACACCGGCCAT
The DNA here is from genome assembly GCA_035291665.1 of Patescibacteria group bacterium. Classification (GTDB taxonomy): domain Bacteria; phylum Patescibacteriota; class Microgenomatia; order UBA8517; family UBA8517; genus DATDRP01. The sequence continues at coordinate 152,929 of DATDRP010000003.1, forward strand.
CTTTCCTTGGTCCATCAACAAAAGTTTTATTGGTTTTTTGGACCTTAAAAGAATTTCCGAAAATTCATTTTCGTTTAAATCTTTTAGAAATTCCTTTCCCAATTTCCCTATAAAGCTGTCGTCTGTCAGCTCTTTGCTCTTAACTAATCGCATCCATCCAAACTTTCTGTAATCATTGAAGTACAAAACACCCCCGCGATCTAAGGTAAATATCACATGTGTATGCTTCCCCGCCTTCGTCCTGCTAAGCAGTACTTCGGCGGGCAAGCCAGGTAACCCTCCAACAACTTTCTTGGAAAGGGGTCTTGGGTTTTTTAAATTTGGACCCCGGTAGATAAATTGTCCAGTCATTTTGACATGGGCGACAATTGAATAACTATTTGAAAGATCTATTACAAGCGCTTTCCCAAAGCGTCTGACTTTCTTTATATTTGCGCCGATAATATTTTTTTTATCCTCTTCCTTTAGAGTTTTTGAATAATTTATTACAACTTCTTTAATCTCATGTCCAACGAGAAATCTTTGAAGCTGTATTCTGATTGACTCTACCTCAGGAAGTTCCGGCATATTATAATTATAGACTCTTACCCCGTATAAACGACATTGTGACGCGAGGACGTAGACCTCGGGAACAACGAGTTCTGTGCGGGGCTACTTCCGGTAATTCTGGTATAAGGATATTTTATCAGATTTCTACCCCTCGAAGCTTTAGCGAAGTGGGGCGACCTAAGGAAGTTCCGGCATATAAATTAGTATATTGTATTTGGAATATAGTATATAGTGAAAAATATGCTGAAGCAGATTTATATAAAATATTTTTCCAAAAATAAACCATTAAGACACTACTCCCAACACATGTTAGTTGGTTTCTTGGTTTATCTGATATTTAGTTTTTTAGTTGGTCTGCCATTCAATTTTTTCTACTTTTCGATTTTCATTTTGTCCACTTATATTATCGATTTAGATTCGATTGTCTCCCTATTTACTAGCTGTAAACACATCCCCGAGGCACAAGAAATAGTTCGTTCACTTAAAGCAGGTCAAATTGGAAAAGCGTCCGCATATGGAATCACTGTCCACAAGAAACTCAATAAGTTACTTCTTCATAATATTCTTGGTCTTATTCTGGTTCTATTTATTTTATTTAATTCAGTTTCTACTAAAAACTATTTTGTGTTAACTGTATCGGGAGGGGTATTTACCCACTTTGTCTTCGATATACTGGATGATATATACCAACTGGGTCACATTAAAAATTGGTTTTGGATATTTAAAAATACCACTGCGAAGGGTAAAGAAGATGGTCAACATTTATTTGCGTAAATCCACTTTTAAATCAGTTCGAATCGTTTTCTCAACTTATTCGCGTATATCTGAAATGAAGCGTTTTTTCGAAAACTTTTTTACCGGATAAACACAAACTGGCTGTTTAATATCACAATTCTTGAAAGTCGCATTTCTATATCGTATAATCCCATAACATGGAATTCGATCGCCAACAGGACAATCGCCAGGCGGCAAATTGGCGTACGATAAGATTGCTCTTAAATGGAGTAATGGCTCCTTCAAATGGAGTTTTACTTGGATTGACTGGTTATTTGTTAATATTTGGTCCCGAAGCTGCTAAAACAGTCCTACCAAATGCAAGCGCCTCCGATGTTCAGACCTTTAAAGAATTTTTGATAGGCACTACTTCATTTTTTACAGGATCTGGATTAACAGCGTCGGGGATTGTAGGAAGGCTCAGACCAAGAGGTTAGTTATATTCTAACCCTTCACCCTTTCAACTATTTCAGTTATATCTTTAACAAATTTCTCTTTCGAAAACTTCTTTGCTTGCTTTACACAATCCTCTGGTCTTATATTAGTTTTTTCAAACCGCTTTATTGCTGAAATTAAACTCTCAAGCGTCGTTTCATCGAAAAACACCCCGGTTTTACCATCAATAACCGTTTCCATCACCCCTCCTGATTTATAAGCAATGACAGGCGTTCCCGTTGCCATCGCTTCAACCGGAGTGATACCGAAGTCTTCCGACTCTGCCGGAAAGATATATGCTTTTGCTCCCGCCATTAACTTCAACTTTTCTTCCTCAGTTACCTCTCCCAAAAATTCAACCTTTGAGATTTGAGATTTGAGATTTGTGATTTGAGCCAGCTCTTCACCATATCCCGCAAAACTTTTTCCGAATACTTTCAACGGAAGGTTTAGTTTCGTGCATGCCTCAACTGCCAGATCCACTCTTTTTGCCCTCGCCAACCTCCCCCCCGCAAGATAATAATTCCTAAATCTTGAATCATGAATCTTAAATCTTGCTGGTATATTAACTGGGGGGTAAATAACGATTGCTTTTCTGCGATAAAACTTTTCAATTCTACTTTTTACTTCTTCTGAATTGGCAATAAAAAGATCTACATTTTGCGCTGAATTAAAATCCACCATTCTCAAAAAATGATTGACAACGCTGCCGATAATCTTTGAAACAATTTTGCTTTCCCAATCTCTTGCCGTTTTATATCCGTACAAGTATCTCGGCGGTGTATGGCAATAACAAATCAGTTTCGCCGAACCTTTCTTTACGGAATTGGGAAAATACGCACCCGTTGCAGAAACAATTATCAAATCATATTTTGAAAAATCGAAACTTTTAAATACCCGCGAAGATATTAAACGGAACGGGCTGATTAATTTTTCCTTAAACGGTATGTATTGAAGAAATGATGTTTTAATATTCCACTTTTTAAACCGTTCCCTATGCGGTCCCAAATATTTCGGACAATAAATTGAAGTAAAAACATCAGCATCGGGATACATCTCATGAAGTGTTTCCAATACCCTCTCCGCCCCTCCATACTCCTTCAAATAATCATGTACAATTGCTACTTTCATACTCAAAACAAACTTCCCTGTTGTTTTTCAACAATTTGTTTTTTTATTTTTTGATATTCGCTCCACCTTCCCATTTGGGCGGATTGTTTCAGCTCTATTTCCAACTTTGAAACTCTTATCTCCAAATCCCCTTGCTCTGTCTCTAACTCTATCTTATTAATCTCATCATCCGACCCATCATAGACCCCACCCCACTCTATCACTCTTCCACTCTTATGCTCTTTTACTCGAATCTGCCATTCTCCCATTACTTCAACCAGCACATTGTCCAAATTAAACTTTCCAAAATACGATTTATATTTTTCAGACTCTGAATATTTCACTTCTTCAATGAGTTCTTTTTTAAATAACTCATTCATTAAAAGCGAGGTGTCCTTATCTGCGACAACATCGATATCCTCAACTCCCATGTCGAGTCCTTGTAAAACCATGCTTGCAGTTCCCCTTATCGCATATTGTTTACCTTCCAAAGCTTTTGCGATACGAACGACCAACATTACTATCGCGTCTTTATCAAGCTTATTCTTAAAATCTGTTCCAGCTTTTTGCTGAACTCTTTTTTTCAACGTTCGAAAGCCAATCTCGTCAAACACATCTAAGACTTTACTACTTCCAAGGTTCCAGTTCTTCATCTCATTCAAATCAAACTTGAACTCCACATCCCGAACAATTTTTGCCAACTCGTATGAGATGTCTCCCGACTTTTTTCCAGCCTTTAATTTTGAAGCAGTTGCCTTGTCTATCTTTCTTAAATTTTCGTAAATTTCCTTATAGCTTTTGTATTCTTTAATTAGTTTTTCTGCAGATACAGGACCGATCCCAGGCACACCTTTATAATTGTCCGAGGAATCCCCCATTAAAGCTTTAAGATCTATTACATTTTTTGGCTCCACACCCAGCTTTTCCACTACTTCAGTTGGCCCAAATAATTTCGCATCACTCAAACCTTTGACGGGCATATATACTTTTACTCTCTCATCGACTAGTTGCATTTGGTCTTTATCACCGGTTACAATCACAATTTCATCCAATTTACTTTTAGTTTTTTCCGAGAGCGTACCAATAAGATCGTCCGCTTCGTAACCCGCTTTTGTGTAAACAGGTATTCTAAAAGCTTCGACCACTTTTTTAGCAAGATCAAATTGACTTGTTAACTCTTCGTCTGTTTCCGGGCGCTGGGCTTGATATGCTTCATACATTTTTTTTCGAAAAGTTGGTTCTTTTCTGTCAAAGCAGACTGCAATATGCGTTGGTTTGAGGTCTTCAATAATTTTCAGAAGCATTGAGGTAAATCCATAAACAGCATTAATCGGCTGACCAGATCTTGAGGTAAGCTTTGGCATTGCGTGATACGCCCGATGCATGATTGCATTGCCGTCTATAAGTACTAACTTAGCCATAACTACTCGTAAATTGTATCAGTATACATGACTTATATGAAGCTTTTTATTAATTTGACTAAATCATATCTTCGGATATTATTTGTTTAATGGCAAAGGATAATATTGAAGTTGAGATAAAAATTAAACTATCAAAAACAAGGTTCGAAAAGATAAAAAAAGTATTATCAAAGATCGCCAAAAGAATCAAATCTTCACACCATATCGATGCTTACTATAACCCCATATACAAAAGTTTCTTAAAACCAAAATATCCTTTCGAATGGTTGACAATACGGGAGCGGGATGGAATTGTAAAATTAAACTATAAACATTGGTATCCAGAAGGAGTCAAAAACACAACTCATTGCGACGAGCTCGAAACAAAAATCTCGGACAAAATCCAAATGCAAAAGATTCTCAAAGCTCTTCATTTTGAAAACTTTGTCACAATTGATAAAAAAAGGCTTGCCTATGAATATAAAAAAGAATTAGAGATCGCACTCGATCAGGTGAAGGGTTTGGGGTATTTTATTGAGGTCGAGTCGATAAATAATACCGGCGGAGTCCAAAAAGCTCACAAAAAACTATTGGAATTCCTTCAAAAAGAATTAGGAATTTCAAAAACTCAAACTATCCCGGGTGGGTATGCGGCTGAAATGATGAGAAGAAAAATTAAAAAATTCACAAACCGATCAGTCTGACCGTAAATCGACCAGTCAAAGAATTTTATCAGTCAAGACCATGCCTTCTTGCAATTATAGGTCGAATAGAAGCCTCTGGCTGGCTTTCGTCCTTTTTCTTTTTCGATTTTTTTTCAGTCTCTTTTTCACTGACTTCTGCTTCCGTTTTATGCCCCAATAATATTCCGCTATCAAAACTCCAAATTTGAAAAGCACTTTTAAATGGACTTTATATTACTCTTTCTGCCATCTTTATACACCTCCTTATTTCTTCCCCACCAACTTCTCGAATCCTTCTCTGTCAAGAGTTTCGTATTTTAACAAGCCTTCGGCAACTTTGTCCAGTTTTGCTTTATTTTTCTTGACCAGAATAACCGCAATCTTATATGCAGAATCAACTATCTTCATTATCTCGTTATCTACCTTTTCCTGGATTGCGGGAGAGATGTTTGCGGGCTCATAGTACATAGCCTTTCCCATCTCATCGGAATCGTATTGCGGACCCAAATTAACAGGCCCCAATGAACTCATGCCAAAGTCCACCACCATCGCCCGGGCAAGGCGTGTGGCCTGCTCAATATCATTACTTGCGCCCGATGTCATCTCCTTAAAAATTACTTCTTCAGCGGCCCGACCTCCAAGCATGGCCGTAATTTGCTGAAGAATTCTTGATCTTGTTTCATGAGTTCGATCAGCTGCCGGAGGAATCAAAGTATGTCCAAGACTCATTCCACGCGCAACTATCGAAATCCTTTGTACCGGATCCATAAATTCCTGGAAATGGGTAACAATCGCATGACCGGCTTCGTGGTAAGCAGTTATTTTTTTATCAAGTTCCGACTGCAATTTTTTCTTCGCCGGACCGAGTTTCACTTTTGTTGCAGCTTCCTGAATATCGCTCATTTCAATTTCTTCTTTATCTTCCCGGGCGGCTAATATTGCGGCTTCATTAAGCATGTTTTCTATATCCGCTCCTGAAAACCCGACTGTTGAATCGGCAATCCTTACCCAATCAATCCCTTTTGCCATTTTTTTACCTTTTGCGTGAATTTTTAATATTGCATCTCTTCCGTCTTTGTCCGGCATATCAAGCATCACTCTTCTGTCAAAACGTCCCGGGCGAAGGAGTGCCGGATCAAGTAAATCCCCTCTATTGGTGGCGGCGATCACAACAACATTATCGTTTGGAGTAAAGCCATCCATTTCCACCAAAATTTGATTCAAGGTTTGTTCGCGCTCATCATGGCCACCGATAAAACCCCGTCCGCGCTGCCGCCCAATTGCATCAATTTCATCAATAAATATGATTGATGGAGCTTGAGCTTTTGCGGTTGAAAAAAGGTCTCTCACACGGGACGCTCCGACTCCGACTAACATTTCCATAAACTCGGATCCGGCCATGGAGAAAAAAGGAACCCCCGCTTGTCCGGCAACTGCTCTTGCAAGAAGAGTTTTTCCGACACCAGCCGGACCAAAAAGAAGAACTCCTTTCGGAGTACGCGCTCCGATTTTCCTGTATTTTGCCGGATTCTTCAAAAAATCCACCACTTCTTCAAGTTCTTTCTTGGCATCATCAACTCCGGCAACATCGTCAAAGGTAACATCCTGTTTTCCTTTGGCAAATAGCTTTGCTTTACTCCGTCCGAAAGAAAAAATATCCTGCGCATTTTTATTTTGAGCCCTAAAGATTGCGATAAATATAATTGCCGTGATAAGAAGTGGAAGAAGAATACCCAAGATTTCGCCAAATGCTCTTGAGAAAGACTGGTCAACAACTTTATATTTCACATCTGAAGGTTTTTTACCAATTTTATCCAGAAGTTCTGAAAGAGAATCTGTACTTTCTTTGGTAGTAGTTTTTGTTGAACCGTCTTTATACGTCAGAACCAGTTTTGAATCCTGAACAACAATTTCGTCAACTTTATCGTCTTTTATATCATTCAAAGCTTGCGATATATCAAGTTTCTGTTCAAGGTTGGAAATTTCAAAAATTGAAGCAAAAAAAGGTGCGAAAAAGATAAACAAAAAGACTGCAATCAAAATTTTCCATAAATTAATTTTGATTTTTAATTCTACTTTTCTCTTTTTTACGCCATTTGCAAGGGGCTTACCTGTTTTCAATAATCCGCCGAGGAGTCTCTTCTCGATCGGATTTTGTTTTTTATCTTTATCTTTACTCTTCTTTTCCATAGGAAAATTACGTTTGAATTATAACATGGAAAGGTTGTGGGTGATAGGTTGTAGGTTGTTGGATATTTTTCGAATTTTTATGATCCTGATCTCAAGATCTTTCGCGTCTTGACCGTCTTATTGTACAAAAAGTTCTTGCTAAACATTTTGAACAGGGTAAATTTTTAATGACTTCATAATTAAGCATTCCGATATGGTCTCTCAGCTCTGCTGCATTACTGTAATGCTTCTTTGATTGGGCTTCATCGGAAGAATTTAAAGCAAGCTTTGCGCATTCCTGTTCTTCTTGGGACAATTCATCTCCCAGCTGAACCAGCTGTTCTCTACGGCAGGATGAAAAGTTGTAGGTTACCATAAACCTCTATTCTTAATACTATGGGTAAAACAACTTTTGCGGTTAATATAGGTAAATCGCAAGTAAAAAAACACCATAGTCTTCAAGTCGTGGCAGTCTATTCTTCGAAATAGGTTTTATTAACTTTTCTTAGACTTTTCCTTCCTGGCATGTACATATATTCCAGTTCTGCGGTAGTCACCTCACCAAAACCAATTGATACGGGTATACCCGAATATTTTCTTAACAACTTAGGGCTTATATCATCAAAAAAACTTAATATTAAACCTTCTTCCTTCGTTACATCCGATGAAAATTTATCATTGAAAACTACAAGCGCAACCTTTTGAATATTCAGGTCAACCCACAGCTGTCCGTAAACTATTTTCTCCCATTTCATTCCTTCTTGTTTAAGAATTATATCCAAATATTCATGCTTATTTATATTCGCAAAAATATTTTTTCTATTACCGTAAAGGTCTGTTGTGTGTGCCAAAAAAATATAAGGCGCAGAAAATTCTTGTGTCTTCACCTTGGTTAAAATTCCAAGGTTTCCCTTATCCAAAACTGAATCATAATATACAGGATATGGAAAACCCATTATTTCAGAGGGTAAATTTGAACGTTTGACAGTTTCTGCCGGTGACATGTTTAAAATAAACTACCCCACCCTACGTTACGCTTAAGGTGGGGTATTCCTTTCGGACAAGTTTGTTCGCTGCTTCGCTTCATCCCCACCCTACAGGCGGAGTATTCGCGAAGTTCGAATAGAGAAGCTATTTTAACAAATATATAACTAAATACAAAAAACTACATCACTTTTGTTCCGTTGGGTACTTTTTTTGGAAGTTGGAAAAGAACCGGTTTTTCAAAAACTTCCTCTCCTTCAACTACAACAAATGCTTTATCTGAAATCTCGACGGCCATCAACATCATTCCTTCTGAAAAATCACCCTCCGGACCGATTTTTTTCTTCTCCAAATTAGTGATAAACGGGAATTGTTTTCCTTCAAGGTCCTCTGGTTTATAAAAATGCATTATCCCGGCGAAAACGACCCTCTCGCCAATCTCGGTGCCCAGGTCGACTTTCATCTTCATCACCCAATGGCTCCACTCCGGTACTTCTGCCTTGATTACGGTTCCTACCCTGATATCTAACTTTTGAAAATCTTGAATTGATATCGTACTCATATCAGAAATAATAACACAAAAATATTAAGTATTAAAAAGAGGAGTGAAGAGGCTCAATTTAACTTATTTTTGATCTATAGATAACAAGTGAAGCTAATTCAAGTTCTCTTTGAAATACTAGAATGTCATCAGGACAATGATTATCGTTTGTCTTGTTTTTTACATCTTGATAAGCCTGTTTATGAATTGAGTCTGCCTGGGTTTTGTCTAATGTAAGATATGACTCAACCCCACCCGCAGAATATATAACACCGTCACAATCATAATCACCTTTCGAATTGCATAAAAAAGTATTAACAACTTTACACATTACTCTCCCCTCCTGAGGTTTTTTTAAGACCTGAGCTTTTACCGCCTCCGGACTTGAGCCGTTGCCTGAATGACGTGGAAACTCCATAGCAATGCGTATTATATAAAAAACCCATAGTAAGTCAAATATGATATGGGGCTTACGGGGTATAATAATTATTTATTGTGTCCTAATGCTTTTATCGTATTTTCCCTAGTTATTTGTATTATTTCTTCGAGTTCCTGCCCTAAAGTCCTTCGAGGTATCAAGCCAAGTTCAACAGAATAATCCGCCAAAGTGTTATATTTAGGATCGTTTTTCAATGCGCCCAAAGTATTGACTACTGTTCTACCTTCGCCATTGTCTTTCAACACAACCCCATCGATTTTTATATCACCTCTACCATTTATCGTGAGTGATTTGTTCCGTAGCTCCTGTAATAATCCCATAATTGCCTGAAATTGTAATTATAAAAAAATCTAAAGTCAAGAAGTCTTAAAAAACTTTAAATTTTAATTTTTTACTAATCTAGAAATTCTCATGTCTCTTAATCAGTAAAACCCTCCATTTGGAATTTCTCAAGCTATATTTGTCGTCAACGACTCCATCCCTAAAACCGTTTATCAAATTTGCCGGGTCTTTCCGAACCTGATCCTCATCACCGGTTGTCACAACAAACAAATTATCCGTAATGTCATATTGGTTTTCAGGTAGGAATGTTACGTCTTTCACCAAAAGACTTTCGCGATAGATCACACCGAACGGATCCGGATCAGGACTTTGTAAAACGGTGATATTTACATTCTTAAGATTATCGGAATGAACCCGGCTGGCAATATAATTATTGATAAACCTTACAGTCAAAGCACTTGGTTCACGAACAGGTTTCGTCAAATAATCTCTCACCGATCCCAAACTTGCTGCAAGCATAAGAATAACTGTCAGCTTAACCACGTTCTCCTGAGACTTTTCCCTTTTTGAAAAAAGCCAGACAACAAAGAAGCCTATAGATAAATAAAAATACCGATTGAAATATTCAGGTAAGAATGAAATTGCAACGATCTGAGTAAAAACAGGAAGAAAGTAAACAAGATTAACTTTCCGCTTGCGCGCATCGTTAATAACTAAATACGAAAAACTAAAAACTAAAAATAAAAATATTATGAGATTACCTCCCGATAAATGATTGAAAAGGAGTTTGAAATTATTAATTGTTGTAATTAAAAATACTGACATGTTCCCACCACCACTCCCGACAATATTCTCATGCAGAAAACGTCCGAAAAAAAGTCCCGGCGGTTTGAGAAGATCAAAAATAACAAACGGGATAAAAGCCGCTGCAAATGAAATTAATAGAAGTAAATTGTTTTTCAAATTCTGAAGCTTCCTTGATTTTTCTGTAACAAAACCCTTCACAAATAGAATCACTAGAAAGGTGGCGGTCGAAACAATTGAAAAATAATGAAGGTGAAAAGTCAGTCCAAAAAGAAATCCTGAAACCAGTAATAACTTACGATTGTTTTCGCTTTTCAGAAAAAATATTAAAGCCAAAATCTGTATAAACGGAACCAGATGGGGATTCCAGGCAATCCTTGATGAGTCAACTAGTGGAAACCACAAAAGAGTTAAAATTGACGCCCAAAAGATAAATTTCTTATTTACTAAACTCACCAAATAAACCAATAAAATCGCTGTCGCGACTCCGTAAAATGCAGCTCCCAAGGCCAAGGAATCCGGCTCAAAATTACCCCAGTATGAAAAAGGCAATAACATATAGAAAGTTAACGACGGATAAATAATATTTTTAGCGCCATTTATGGGACCTATTAGTGTGATATCTTTAGTCACCCAAATCCGATGAATATCACGAAGATTTCTTGCATCATCATGATCGAATCTTGTGGTCGCGGAAAGATTATAAAAACGTGTGAATAAAAGCGCGAAAACAAAAATTATAAGAAGTATTTTTCGAAGCATATACAAATTCTAACAAAAATTTCGCATATTTTTTGATAATTGTCACATTCGATAATATAATTCCTGGCATGAGTGAAAGATATATAAAAGAAATTCATCCCGACGGAAGAAGTTTTATAAATAAGCCCATTAATCCAGACCTACCTAAGGTGCTAATTGTCGATGATGAAAAAGACCTGGTTGAATTATTTGTAGCCGGCTTGAGGACGCGAGGGTTCAACGCAACAGGACTTTTCATCAACCTGAGGGTTGATGATAATCAAGCATTCAAAACAATAACGAATACTATTCGTGATAAATGCCAGAAAAGAATATTGGTGATTGATTACGGCTTGGGAGCTATTGATGCGCGACTAATACTTGAACGTTTGACCGATGAAACCAGAGCAATCATACTTTCAGGAGCAAGTTCGAGTTTGAAAACATATTTGGAATTTCGAAAGAACGATCTTGAAGTGTTGGTTAAGCCAGTGAGTTTTAAGAGTTTAGTTGATACGATCATGAACCCTGCACCCTCTACAAAATAAATCCAACTTTTTCATAAACTTCCTTCAGCTTCTTTCCTGAAATCTCTCTTTCAATAAAAATATTTTTATTCTATCAGCTTATTAATTCCCATTTTTTCCCTGACCTTTTCAACTGTCTCAACAACAACTTTACGTGCTCGTTTTGTCCCCTCAATTAAAATCTCTTTTGCTTCATCAGGTCTTTCTTCATAATATTTTCTCTTCTCTCTTATTGGTGCAAGAAAATTATTTAAGGCAACAAATAACTTTTCTTTCACTTCAATATCCCCCACTTTCCCATTCTTATACCTTTCTTTCAAATCAGATACTTCCTCTTTATTGGGATTAAAAGCGTCGTGGTAGATAAAAACAGGATTACCCTCTACTTTACCCGGATCTGTGGGGTGAATTCTATTGGGATCAGTGTACAAAGACATTACCTTTTTCTTCAAAGTTTCTTCATCATCGGAAAGAAGAATTGCGTTTCCGCCGCTTTTACTCATCTTTAATTTTCCATCGGTTCCGATAAGTCTTGCAACCCGACCAACTTTTGCTTCAGGAATAACAAATGTTTCACCATATGCTTGATTAAAATCCCTGGCAATTTCCCTTGTTTGTTCGATAACCGGCAATTGATCTTCCCCAACCGGCACTAAGTTGGCATTGAAACCTAAAATGTCAGCAGCCTGAAGGATAGGATAAATAACAAAACCAACCGAAGGATCCAGTTTTTTGTATATAATTTCTTCTTTAACACTTGGATTTCTCAATGCTCTGGAATGCTTTACCATCGTTAAAAATAATCCATAGAGTTCATATATTTCAGGGATTCCCGATTCTAAAAATATAGTAGAGACATTGGGGTCAATTCCGACCGCAAGGTTGTCCAAAAAGACGTTATAAACATCCTCGTTTATCTTTTTTGAATTCTGATAGTTATTTGCATAGGCATGAATATTAGCCAAAAGAATATAAGTTTCATATTCACTTTGAAGTTTAACTCTGTTCTCCAAAGTTCCTAAAAAATGCCCAATATGCAATTTTCCAGTAGGTGTATCACCTGTTAAAATTCTTTTTCTTGTAACCAACTGAGCCACGTCAACAACTTCACTCAATGGAATTTTATTAAGATCGAGGGATCTATATTTTGTGGTTACTGAAAGACTGCCAGATCCTCCATAAACAAATTCATTTTCAAAAACCCTCTTGTCAATTAAAGTTTTCAATCCTGTTAAATAATGTGCTGCACCGGAAGGCAAACCTGTTAATTTTGAGAATTCATCACGGTTTGCAATTCTCAATTTCTTAACCTTTAATGCTTCTTTTGTTTTCTCCATATCAAGTTCTGTATCGCCTCTACGGATAATAGCAACAAAATTATCATCAGCTTTCATCAGTAGTACCGCCGAACTCTCACTAATGGGTAGATTTAGGTAACTCATCACTTCTATTACATCAATTATCTCCGGGTGCTCTAAAAATTTATGTTCTATACCTAATTCGCTTAAATATTTGCTGTATTCTTCAACGATTTTATTTATCATATTTTTATAGTTTATTGTATCACCCTCACTGGGTCTTTTAATTTAGTAAGAAATATCGATCGAGATTGAGGTCTATAAGCACCAATGAGTCTAGTTTCAAATCCTCTTCCATCAATTACAACTACAGGTGGTCTTTCAAACGAATCGAAAACAGCCGATAGTGCAAGTAGATTGGCAATTTGATGTGATGCTGTATATCTTGCCAGATCACGGTTGTATTTCCTCCCAAACATCTCAACGTAATGCGTAAACTGATGATTTACTCTCATTTCCAAATTTTTTTCGCTAACCAATCTTCCCCCTCCATTTTTTGCTTCTTTGATAGCTTCCGAACAGATTTTTTCATATTCATCTTTTTTTCCCGTTCTTTCAAGAAATCCAGTTAAAGAATCTACTGTTTCGATATCTTTATTCTGCTTTTTAAGGTATATAACATAATCATTAGCTTGTCTTCGAGCACGATCTTTAGTTTGTGAATCTATCAATGGATTATTATCGGGAAAGAGATATTCCAAATCACGATCTGCAGCCAATACGGTTAGGCTGGATTTTATTCCATAATGACTTAGTAATTGCCTAATCGACTTAAGTCGCTCAAAAATCCCAATCTCATCAGGATAAACCCTTTTTTCCCCACTTAATCCAATGGATCTTGCTTGTTTTGTATTGGAGATAATTTCAAGTCCCCCTTGTTTTGGGTATGTATATCGCAAACTTTTTATATGAACCAAATTAATCGGCATTCCGCTTTCTAATGAAAACAATAAAGAACTTTTAAAGATCTTCTCGTTTACAATTGGTTCCGTTTGAAGAAGTTGCAGCTCCAGCAAACAACTTGAAAAATATTCTGCTTTTTTTGCTCCTACAGAATCAACTGCAAATATATAATCATTTTGCAGTTGGTCCTTATATTTATTAACCGCCAACTCAACCAAATAGGATATCTGCACTTTTGGGTCCTTCATTCTTGTTTGCAGTTCGTTTTGGACGATTGTTTTCGCTTTTAAATGAAGTGAAGGAAAATCAGAAAATTGCCCCAAAGCGGGATTAGCCTCAAGGTTTCTAACTTTTAAAGCTATTTCTTTTAACTCTCCAAAATTTTTTCCGTTTGTCGTACTCATTTTTTCTAATATCAAATAATCAAAATTGCTCAAACCATCAATATTTCTTTTGTCTTTAAGATGTTTTAAGGTGTACTCATACGTACACTTAATCAATCTTGTAATTTCTGTTTCATCTGTTGGTAACTTAATATTTTGATAGGTTGTTTCCTCTATAACATTCTTTAGTGTTTTAGTAGGATACAGAAAACTCTTCCTTTGCAATCCAAACTAACCCCTGCTCGTTTTCAGAACTAGGGGTCCCTTTCATAACATTTAGTTCAATTTCTTTTGACATATTCTTTAAACAAAAAGCCCTTGTAAAACCACCAAAAAGATGATCTTACAAGGGCTCTTCCTAATAAGGGCTAATGCCACCTTGTTTCGTTGTCTTAAATGAAAAATCCCGATTTAATCGGGACGTCAAATAAGTAAACCTTATTCATGACGTACTCCGTTTAAGCTTGCACTGAGCTTGCTGAAATGACATACGTTGCAGACTTTTACGGTTTCGCCTCCGTGATAGACTATCGCCTACCCAGCTCCGGGATCCCAATCAATCCCTTCACAGCTTTTAATAAATTGTATGAGCATATTATCAAATATAATCCCAAAACGCAAATTTAAATTATTTATTGTCTCCAACCTCACTCTGTATCACTGTACCAGTACGGTGATACGGACGCTTTTAGAATTGATATATATTGAAGTAAGCTGAAGTAAAAAGGATGAAATCAATCTCCTTCTCTTTCTCTTTTTATACCAAATAATATTATCCGCCTAAACAGGTTCATTTTTTCTATTTGTTCAGTGTCTTTACAAGAAAGGGCTTCTTGACGGAATTTTTTTGCACCATTACTGGCTTGTCGTATTATGGAACCTCTCATATCACCAAGTCCCTCTTCAGCTAAAACTAAAGCCGCCTCATCCTCATTTAATTCCCTACCCAATTCTCTTTTCTTAGCTGATATAATCCCCTCAGCTCGTTCAAAATATTTCCCTTCTAAACCGTATTTATAAGCTAATATTTCAAAAAGAGTAAGTTCTCGCTTCATGTTCAAGTATCATATATTTTCCTGAAGTAAAAAGGAAGAAAATTAACTTGCGTGCATTCTTCGTTCAAATTCATTTATCAGAAGAATTATCCTGTTTGACAAGTCCTCACTTGTTTCGCTTTCTCCAGGAATAATAAATATGATATCCCCATGGCGATATCTTTCGGGATGTTTTTCAAGCTCGGCGTTTATTCCACCCCATGAACTTTTTACCGACAGTTTATACCTTTTTCTGCCTTTGCGTATTTCAAAGTCAACTCCTTTTATATCTAACCCCCTGCTATGTATCACCCCATCAAGCTTCTTCTTGTCTTTCAATAATTCTAAAGCGCTTCTGATTCTCCTCTCACTGTTATTTCCTTTTTCTTTATGGATTGTCCTGAATAAACTTTCAATGCTTCGCGTTGTCATTGGAAAGAAATATACATCAAACTGAAGGTAAAAGGAAGCTAATCAATTGTCGATTATTGTGCTTGCTGTGCCAACGATAGGAATCGAACCTATGGCCCGTCGCTTATGGCAAAAGGATTTTGACATGTCGATCCAGATTCGCCATAACGAATCAAGGATTCGATATGTCACAAAATTGTGGTGCCAAGGGAGAGGATCGAACTCTCGACACCGCGCTTATGAAACGCGTGCTCTACCACTGAGCTACCCTGGCAAATTTTGTGTCATGAAACGCGTGCTCTACCACTGAGCTACGTTGGTTAGATAAAAGTTCGAATGTGTTGCGGGGCTGGGAGTTGAACCCAGCCTGGAAGATTATGAGCCTTCCGTGCAGCCGTACACTACCCCGCACGTCAATGAGCGAGTCTAATTATATCATTTTGCCTCGATTACTCAATCAATTCCAAAAAGTTTCGCCCACTTCTGCCAATTGGGTTCAATACTTACATCTTCTTTTTCCGGAGATTTCGGAACAAGCTGGAGAAGTACTTCGTCAGGAGGAAGTATTAAAACAACTTCACCTTCCTTAGAATAACCAAGCTTATCCCGGATTTGTTTCTCGAGGTAAAATTCAGTATCAACATCTTCAAGTTGTTTTTTCAAAGCTTCATTTTTCTCCTCGAGTTTGACAGCTTCGTTTGCATCATCATCAATCCTTTGATTAATCGAATGAATTATTGCAATTGTTCTTCCTATAGAAATAATAAAAAGAACAAATAAAACCCATAACATAAGCTTGCTTATACGATTTGGAATGGTATTATCCTCTTTACTATTTAACATTTTCAATATATATTACGCATCTCATAATATATTGACCTCTCGTCAATAATTGTGTATCATTGTGTACATTAGCCTTAAAATTAGTATAGAAGGGATTTGAAGGTATTAAAAGTATATTATTATTATGGCACAAGAAAGTTTAAAGTCGCTGCTCCCCAAATTTATTGCCCACCTGACCGATAAAAAAAGAAGTCCATCAACTATATTAGCCTATAGGGCTGATCTGGAACAGTTGGTAGACTATTTAACGGATAAAAACATTGCTACGGCTGAATCGGTTGAAACTTCCCACATTGAGGGTTTCAGAGATAGCTTACTAGCTCAAAAATACACCCCAAAAACAGTTTCCAGAAAATTAAACGCAGTTAAAACTTTTTTCCGATGGATGCTGGATGAAAAACTTGCATCAAACGATCCTTCAGCCACGGTCGCTCACCCCAAAATTGAAGTCAGTAAACCAAAATTCCTATCTCCTCTCGAATATCGGGCACTCCGTGATGTTGTCAGAAACGATGTCAGAATCGCTGCAATAGTTGAACTTATTCTGCAAACCGGACTTCGGATTTCTGAGGTTGCAAATCTGAAACTCATCAACTTCCGAGATTCAAATCTTACAATCGAAAGCTATGCAACTCAGCCTCAAAGAACTATCCCCATAAACGAACCCGCACAGGAAACTTTACAACAATACCTCAAAGAAAGACCAAAAACAGATTCCGAATACATTTTTGTAAGCAAAAACGGAAAACCGCTTGCTATCCGAAATATCCGGGCAGCTATTGACCGTTATTTCCAAAAGGCAGAGATTCCCGGTTATTCGGTTAATGATCTCCGAACTACTTTTGTTGTTGAGAATCTGAAAAACGGAGTCGATCTTGTATTCTTATCAAAAGTTTCAGGCCATAAAAGATTGTCCACTACAGAGCGATACCTCGAGCTTGCTGAGGTCAAAGAATCAGGTAAACGTCAGGAACTCGCAGAACTTTAAACTGTAAATTCAGAAGTTCCTGAAGATTCTCCAAATAACTTTTTAAGATTAAACTATTTCGTCCACAAATTCGCCGTCCCAATGAAATTCTGTCCCAACCAAGAGTACTTGCGTACCACCACCCAAACTGATTCTATGACCGCGAGCATCTATACCCAAAATTCGTGGATTTTTATCCTGTCGAGTTGTCTCTACTCCTTCTATTTTTGAATAAAATTTCTTATGAGGATGTACCCCACCCCTTGACCGCGACAGCACGATTACTTTATCCCCCGGTAGTGTCTCATCCGCCCTTATCACATGACCTTCTTTTTCAATATCCATAAAAACTAGCTGAGTATATCAAAACCAGTTAGATTTGTCAGAAGTTAAGTGTGTGGGCGTGCATGGGATCGTCCCGTAGAACGGGATTAATCCTGCTCTGCAGGAAACCATGGACATCTACTTTATGGCAAAGCAAAGCTTTGACATGTAAGAAAGTTTGGTGGCCTGGGATGGGTTCGAACCATCGACTTCCATTTTATAAGAATGGCACTCTAACCACTGAGTTACCAGGCCAAATTTTCTTCCATAAGAGTAGCGCTCTTAGATAAGTCGCCGACTTGATCGGACGCTGAGCTACACGCCCATACTTTTCGCTACAAGAATGGCACTCTAAAAAAAACGAACTTAAAACACCTGAAACTGAGGTTATTATATCAAGAAGCTCACAAAAACTTAATTACATCTCTTAAAGAGAAGTCTCGTTCTGCATTTTTATCCAAATCTAACGCTTTCAAAAACCACTGCTTGCCTTTGTGGAATTCAGTTTCCCCAAACCAGATTTTTAATGGTTTCACTTTCCTAATTGCAATCTTACCTTCCCAATTTTTATATTTAAACTTTAAAAAATTACTCGGTTGCTTCATTGCTAAATTATTGAAGTTTAATTAAGTAAATTAATTCTCTTAATATCTTAGTATCCCAATATCTTAATATCTTTCTCTTACAGTTTTGCTCTCCTTGCAATCTCTGCATCAACTATCTTCACATCCCGTCCGTAACGAAGCCTGCTCATTTCTTTTATAATCTCTGCCAACTTCGGATTCATTGCCGCTTTTTCGGCAACAATATCTTTGTAAAGATCCATAGAAAATGGCGAGACGGGTTCATTGTTGACAGTCGTTTTAATATATACATGGTATTTTTCAATGTTCAAAAGATCATCTTCGGCAAAAACGGGTGCGAATTCGTGCTGTAAATAATTTGCATCAGTTGTTCCGATCCGGAAAGAGATTATCGTCCCGACATTCCCAAAAACCGCGTTTTTAACCTCTTCATCAACCTGCCCGATAAACTGATTGGCAACGCATAAAGACAAAGCATATTTCCTTGCCTCGGACAATATTACGGCAAAATCCGGAGTGGCAAAGTTCTGAAACTCGTCAACATAAAGATAAAAAGGCCGTCTTTGGTCTTTGGGAAGGTCTGTCCTACTCATGGCTGCCATTAATATTCGAGGTACAAGGATAAGCCCCAAGAAACTCGAGTTTTCTTCACCAATGGTTCCTTTCGACAGATTAATAAATAAAATTTTTCCCGTATCCATCACTTCCCGAAGCGAAAATGACGATTTTGACTGGCCGATAATGTTTCTGACCATTTTGTTTGTTACAAATCTCCCGAACTTTGAAGTGATGTAATCAAGAACTTCAGATTTATGAAAATCAGAAGTCTGTGCGATCTGGTCGGTCCAGTATCTTCTTACAATCGGATCTGTTACTTTTGGAAGAATTTCCTGAACGTATCTGGCATCTGTTAAAATTCTCATCACTTCAATAAACGTTGACCCTTCATCGCTCATTGCGGTAAGCATTGCGTTTCTTACAGCATGTTCGAACCTTGGTCCGACAATACCGGTTTTGTACGGATCAAAAAGCTTGTACATCATGTTGATAACAGATGAGGATACAAAGTGCTTTTGATCTTCTGTATTTGCTTCAAGAAGGTTTAAACCCATTGGTCTTTCCGTATCCGACGGGTCAAAGTAGATAACATCTTCCGCTCTATCGGCAGGAATTAATGACATAAGTTCTTCCACCGCGTCACCGTGAGGATCAATAAAACATACCCCCTTGCCAGCTTTGATATCCTGCATGACAAGATCTTTCAGAAGTTCGCTTTTACCGGTTCCTGTTTTTCCGACAATGTACATATGTCTTAACCTGTCTTCTTCGGTAATGTAAACAGGCCGCTTCGTTCCGCGATACGAACTAATCCCAAGAAAAGTCCCTTCGGAGGGAACTTCTGCAGGAGCAGGAGCAGTTTTGGAATACAACCAGTTAATATGGGGTGTTGTTATTGATTTGTTCGGAAAATGGAAAATAGTCGCCAGTTCTTCAGAATTAAGAATTGAAATTCTATTCCCCCAAATATGAAACATTGGTTGGTATCGGTAAATAAAATCATCTATAAAAGCTCCTTTTTGGCGGATAGTCCGGCCTTTTAGAGAATTAAGATCGCTTGAAAACTGGGAAAATGCGCTGGCAATGTTTGTGAGGTGCGCTTTTGCCGATCCCTGATCGGGTGCAACACAAACAATTCTTATTGAAGTTTCAAATCCTACTTTGGAGATTTTATTTTCAACAGACTCCAGGGTTTTACCAGATGTCTTGTAACTGGCTTTTTGCGGATCGGCTTCCTGCTTTTTGGTTGATGACAGAAAACCGCTCCCTGATTTTTGCCATTCGCTTTCCGTGGGTGAAATTAAAACCTGAATCGCAGCTGCTTCGCCTTCCCCCATTTTGGCAAGAGCGGATGTTATTGCGGATAAAGGATCAGTCGGAAGTTCTTTATAAGTTTTTATGGGATAGAAATTTTCTTTACCAAGTTGAAGCGCTTTGTAGGCAACTTTACCGTCTTCTGTAAAAATGTTATATTCCTGGACTTCCACAATCTCAGCATCAGGATAGGCTCCGTGTATCTGTCGTTCCAGGAGCGTCCGGAACTCAGTCGGAGTCCAGACATAAAACTTAATATCCTCCAATTTCGCTACCAACTCAAAAGATATACCCGGTTGGATATTATACTTTTGCTTCCATCCACCTTTTTTGATCGAGTAAAGAGCAGCAAAAAGCTGTTCCATTGCGTCAATTTTTATATCGTTATTTTTGTGAACCGATATTTGCAAAAGCACCGAATCAATCGATGCTTCCTCTCTTTTTCTATTCCGGAAAGTTGTGAAGAAAAATATAAATACGACAACTGATAAAAAAGCCAATAAGGATATTACCGACAAAAACACTAATATTACATCCATTTCATTTATCATGGTTATTTAAACTTAAAAAGGAACTGTTACTGCCCGCCTATTTTTTTCACCATTCTCCAGCCGAAGTGCAATGCTTTCTTGATTAATCTGACCCAAAAAACCGCAAACCAAGTGATTGCATTATCCGGATCGCCCTTCGCCCAATCATCAAGTTGCTGCTGGGTTGCAGGGACCTGGATTGTAACCGCAGGATCCTGAGGCGTTTGAATCAGGGGCTGTCCTTTATCGTCACTCACCTGAGCCTTAAATTGCGAGGGAGTCGGACTGATCCCGCGTTCTATTTCCGGGGGAACTTCCATATCGGTTGGACGTTCTTTGACGATCGGTTCTTCTACCGGAGGCTTTCCTCCGCCTCTTTCCACATTATCTACCATATATAAAAACATTTTAGATCAATTAGGCGAAAGAACAAAGTACTAAGGGAAAAGTGAAAAGAGAAATGGATTGTTTCAATTCCGAATATCTAATTTCGAATTTCTAACCAAAACCCGATATCTCGTCTTCAAATATCTTCCCCCAAATTTGACTTTGAAAAGGAATTAGGATTAAAATCCCATCATCCGTATGTTTCCCGCTGAAAATATAAGAGTATTATTACCAGCTGAAAGACCTAAGGATTGTATTCTACCTACGATTAAAAATACGAGAGGAAGAAATAATTTTCAAGAAATATCTGTTCGCCTTCTGGATGGAAATTTCATTCTCAACAAATGTCACATAACCACTTGTCTCGTAAACAGTCGGTGTAAATTTTACGAGGAGCTTTGATAATTTATCGCTTTTTCCAAACCTCATCTTTCACTCTCGATTTAAAATTTTCAGCCCGGGCTAAGGTGAATATATAATCCGAAAGACGGTTGAGGTATTTTAAAATTGCAGACGGGATTTTTTCTTCTTCGTTAAACGCAACAACCTCCCTTTCGGCTTTTCTTGCTAAAGTTCTTGCAAATTGAAGTTTTGCTGCAGCTGGGGTTCCTCCGGGATAAATAAAATTGGATAACGCTGGTAAAACTTTATCATACTCATCAATTTCCCGTTCTAGTCTCTTAATTTCGATACCTCCAATTCTTAATCTTGATCCCGCCAGGATCGATCCGATAGTGAGCAAATTATTTTGTATTCTTTTTAAGCGATTATTAAGATCTTCATCAAATGATTCAGAAATTACAACACCAATATAGCTGTCAACTTCATCAACAGCGCCAATTGCACGGGTGTTGCATGAGGATTTGGAAACCCGTACGGATTTTCCGTCAACTTTTTTAAAAAGTCCCGTCTCTCCTTTGTCGCCTTTTTTTGTATAAATTGACATCATTAAAAAGATATTATGTGATCCGATATTAGGATATTAGGAATAATAATTCAAACTTTATGAATTAGCTTCTCGGTCGATCTTATAAGTCCTCCCAATACAACACCAGCTTTTTCTGATTGATTGAATGCTTCGGTAAACTTAACTTCACTCAAATATTTCAAATCCCGTGATGTGATCAATTGACTTTGGACTTCAGCAATTGACCCCCTTGAATCGTAATAAAAATTTAACCTATCTTTGTAATGATATCTTGAAAATCCTTCAGCAATACATGATTCCACAGAAATCACTGCTCTTCTTAGTTGACTTTTTAATCCAAACTCTTCAGATTTCGGGTACAAATCAGTATATTTGTAGATTTGAAGTGTTAGTTTATGTGCTTCTTTCCATGCATCTAGATCGGTAAACTTTTTGATTAGCATTTCTATCTTCTTCGTTTCGAATAGTATTTTTTCCCTTTTCTTAATATCTTAATATCCCAGTATCCCAATATCTTTGTATCCTAATCTCCTAATATCTTTTTTTTGAGGTCCCTCTGACGAGCCCAAAGCCGGTGTGTGGTCAAAAAGCCCAATAGAAAATGGGAGACAAATGATTGTCGACATCCTGCCAGCATAACAGCTCCGGACCCATCAGACGAATCTCAAACCCGAATGGATATTAAGTGATTCGATATTAAGATATTGAGTTACTCCGCAATTTTTTGACCTTAATATCCCAATATCCAAATATCGTAATATCTTTTTTATATTAATGTACAAAACTCCCGTGATACTTTCGAAACCTTAATTAAAAATGTCCTTTTCTCCCGGCATCTTAATGCCCTAATATCTTAGTATCCTATTATCTTTTTTCTAGAGTTCGCAGGTAGAAAACCCGCAACGTTCGCATTTATAACACTTTCCGTCTTTTTTCAGTTTTATCCCGCAGGTCGGACATTTTTTCGTAAAAACCGGATTTTTTGATCCGCCAAATTCGAAGACCTGATCGGATTTTGTTTTATCGCGATAAACGGTCAATCCCTTACAGCCGAGTTTCCATGCCATAATATATGCTTCTTCGATATCATCAGGTGTGGTATCAGAGGGCATATTAATCGTTTTTGTGATGGCATTATCAGTCCACTTCTGAAATGAACTTTGCATCTTAATATGGTCACGCCAGTCGATGTCGTGAGCGACTTTAAATATTTTTTTAAGATCATCCGGAATTTCATCCAGATTTTGAACACTCCCGTGATTGTCAATAATTTTTTGGATTAAAGTTTCTGAGTAAATTCCCCGTTTTTTCAAAGCTTCAACAAAAGTCGGAACAATTGTTTTGAGCCTCATCCCCTCCAAAACATTTTGTTCGTAGGCTAGTGCGAAATACGGCTCTATCCCGAAAGTTGTTTCACAAATCACCGCGTTTCCGCTTGACGGGGGAAAAGTTAATAATGCAACGTTCCGGGGTTTTTCCTTTTTATCTGCCCAATAAGATTTTTTAACCAGAGGGAAAGGTCCTTTTTCTTTCGCAATCGCGACAGATGCAAAGAAGGCGCTTTTATACATCGTCTTTGTTACCTTCTCGGCCAGGGCAAAAGCCGGCTCTGAATCATATGGTATTTCCATTGCTGCGAGCGCATCTGCCCAACCTACTGCTCCGATTCCAAGTCTTCGGTGAGATCGAACTGATGCGTCAACTTCGGATACCGGGAACCATGAAGCTTCAATAACGTTGTCCATCAGGCGAACCGCTATTCCCATTACTTCTTCCAATCCGTTAAAATCAAATTTTTTATTTTTGACAAACTTCGTAAAATTGACATAACCAAGATTGCAGGACTCATACGGGTACAAAGGCACTTCCCCGCATGGGTTTGTCGCCATAATGGGACCGTAT
Source organism: Patescibacteria group bacterium (assembly GCA_035291665.1). Classification (GTDB taxonomy): domain Bacteria; phylum Patescibacteriota; class Microgenomatia; order UBA8517; family UBA8517; genus DATDRP01. Next base: position 176,793 of record DATDRP010000003.1, read on the forward strand.
TTTCGCAGAAGTGGATTCGCAAGCGCCGTCCCTTTATTGATTGCCGAAAGATTAATTATTCCGGGATCTCCGGTTTGCCATGCCATTGTAGACATCAGCTCAAAAACGGATTTGGCGTTTACCACATTCACAATCTCTCCTGTTCTCGGATTAATCAAATTCCAATCTTTTTCTTTTATAACTGCTTCCATAAACTCATCGGTGATTCCGACTGAGATGTTGGTTTTGCTTAAGTACCCGTCGTTTTGCTTTGAAGAAATAAAATTAAAAATATCGGGATGTGAAGCATTCAAAATTGCCATGTTGCCGCTTTCGTATTTTCCTTCCTGACGGAAAAGGCTCGTCATCAAATTAAACATCTCAATCATTTTTACCGGTCCCGCAGCCAGATCGGGTATTCCGGCAACAGCGTCTCCTTCAGGCCGGATTTTGGAAAAATTATAACCACAGCCGCCGCCATGCTTCTTGATAAGAGTCGATTTATGGAGAATGTCAAATACAAAATTGATATCGTCTTCCATCGGCCAAACAAAACAATTGGCAAGTTGCGGTGAAATTTTTCCGGCATTCGCAAGAGTACGTGTCCCCGGGAGAAACTGAAAATTGATCATAATATCATAAAATTTATTTTGCCAATACTTTTGCTTTTTACCCTTTTCAACTCCCGCCAAAAAACTTGCAACTCTTCCAATCATTCCTGCCGGTGTTTCGTTAATTTCGCCTTTTTCATCACGTTTCAAATACCTTCTTTTTAAAATGTAGAGGGTGTTGTAGGAAAGTCCGATATCATCTTTGATCCCGAGGGTTGACTTATCTTGGAGGAAGTGTTTTTTGTTCTCACGATAACGGATATATTCCTGTGCTGTTTTTGCGTGACCTTTTTCAATGAGGGTTTTTTCGACAAGTTCTCCGATTTCAGCTGTTGTGATAGTTTCACCATCGGGATATCGCCCGCGAAGTACTGTCACAACTTCGTTTCCCAAAATACGTGCAAGATTTTCATCTTTCCCGCCGACTTTTTTCGCCGCCATCCATATACTGTTTATTATTTTTACCGGAGAAAATTCCTGCGTGACCCCGCTTAATTTCACCACCATCTTGACCTCCGACAAACCAATCTCAGTTGTTTTATTGGTAGTTATTTTTCTATTTGCTAAAGCTGCCATATTTCATTAATTTAATTATCCAGGAATTAAATTACTAAACTATTAAATTATTTTCTTAATATCTTAGTATCTTTATATCTCTGCTAACATTCTGAGTGTCCGCATGCATAACACTTGGAACACCCCTCCTGATATACCAAGGCAGATGAACCGCATGTCGGACAAATATCTCCGGGAACTTTAACTTCATCAAGACTCAACTGATCTGCAACAATCTCCTGACCGCCGATATGGTTTTCGGACATGTTAAATTCATGATTGTGACTTTCTCCGTTAAGAATGGCGTTTTTACTTTCACCGTTCTTGTATTCTCCATTTTTCGCTTCAGGCATATCGACTTTCGTCTTATCATAATGAGATAAATATCCGTTTATCTTGAAACCCATATGAACCGATAATGCCATAGCCACCGCGTCCGGAAGCGATAAAATCTTTCTCGGGCCATAACCAACAGATCTTCTTCCGCCTATTCCCGAAAGCTGTTCTGCAATCTCTTTAGCTCTCAATTTCGGTGAAAGGTTCCCTTTAAACCGCAGCGCTATAGAGATAGTTCTGCCAAGAGCTTCTGCCATTGCGGTGACATCACTTCCTGCTTTACCGACGTTTACAAAAAGTTCCAGCGGTTCTCCCCTTTCGTCCTGGTTCAGAGTGATAAACGCGTTCCCAACAGGAGTATTAACTTTATAGGTCGAACCGGAAACAATGAATGGTCTTTCCAAAGCCGGTTCATATGATGCATCCTTAACTTTTTCTTTCTCCTCTTTTATCCCCAAGTTAAGAACTTGCGCATCTTTACAACCGTCACGAAAAACAGTCACTCCCTTACAATTGGTTTTCCATGCCAAAAGATATGCGGACTTGATATCATCAACCGTAACATTGTTGTTCATGTTTATAGTTTTTGAAACGGCATTCTCCGTATATTTTTGAAAGGCTGCCTGGTGTTTAATATGCCAGTCGTGGTGAATTTCATGGGCGGTTCCGAAGACTTTCCTGGTTTCTTCATCAATCTCTTCGATTTTACCGATGACACCCTCTTCGGAAATTCTTGCTCTGATTTTTTCCGTCCAAAACCCTTTTTCATCCAGTCTTTTTTCAAGCGCCGGATTAACAAAAGTCAGAGTCCTGTCAAGACTTTTATCTTTGACAATATGCTGATACGCAAGAGCAAATAGAGGTTCAATACCCGAACTGGATCCGGCAATTATGGAAATTGAACCCGTCGGAGCAATTGTTGTTACGGTAGAATTTCTGCGGGGTTTTTTATTTTTGTAAATACTCTGACTCCACAACGGAAAAGGTCCCCTTTTTGCTGCCAACTTTTCCGATTCATCAAGAGATTCTTCGTATATTACTTTCATAATCTCTTCACCTAATAGAATCGCTTCTTCACTGTCGTATGCTATTTCAAGATCTGTCAGCATATCTGCCCAGCCACCGACACCCAGTCCAACTCTTCGTATCGCAAGCGAGGTCTGTCTGATTTGCGGCAGCGGATACGGATTCATTTCAATGACATTATCCAAAAATCGTGTCGACAATCTTGCCACGCTTCTTAGTTTTTCCCAATCAACTTGCTTACCGCCTGCCTGCCGGTCAGGCTGGGCAGGTAAGTCTCCGTCATCCTTTACCTCTTTCACAAAATAATTCAAAAAGATGCTCCCCAAATTGCAGGAATCATAAGGGTAGAGCGGCTGTTCCCCGCATGGATTTGTTGATTCAATCGGTCCGAGCATCGGAACCGGATTAGCCAATGAATTATTAATTCTGTCAATAAAAATCATTCCCGGATCTCCCGTCTTCCAGGCACCTTTTGCAATTTCATCAAATACTTCCCTCGCATCAAGTGTGCCCACCTTCTCCCCGTGGCGCGGTTCATAAAGGTTATATTTTGACCCTTCATCATATGCTTTCATAAACTCATCCGTAACGGCTACAGAGATGTTGAAATTTGTAATCCCGCCCTCTTCCTTGCAATGAATAAATTCCATAATATCGGGGTGATCAACTCTTAATATTCCCATATTAGCTCCGCGCCTTCTGCCGCCTTGTTTTATTTCATTTGTTGCCGCGTCAAAGATGCTCATGAAGGAAACAGGGCCGGATGCGGTTCCGTGACTTGATTTTACTGTGGCGCCTCTTGGCCGCAGTCTGGAAAAAGAAAACCCCGTTCCTCCACCCGTCTGATGAATTAGAGCCTGATATTTGATGGCATCAAAAATTTCAACAAGAGAGTCTCCCACAGGAAGAACAAAACACGCAGAGTATTGAAGACCGTTTCCGGTTCCGGCATTCATCAATGTCGGAGAATTGGGTAAAAACTCATGAGTCAGTAAAAGATGGTAAAATTCTCTCGCGATTTTGACAACATCATTTCTTGACCCTCCCCATTTTGCCTCAGCGGACGCAATATCCCAGGCAACACGCCAACACATTTCTTCGGGGGTTTCAATAACATTTAAGTTTTCGTCTTTTATCAAATAGCGTTCAGCCAAAACCTTTAACGACTGTTCTGTCCAATTGCCCGATGTTAGATCTGCCGGCATCTTCGGCCTTTTACCGACTTTTCGTTCTATAAGACTAAGAAGCTCCTTATGTAATCCAAACTCAAAATCTTCCAAACGAAGATTATCAACTTTTTTAGGTGTTCTTGTTTTACTTCTTACCATGTTTAATCTTTCATTGCTTTTGCAAAATCCTCCAGATCTTCAAACTGCATATAGACGCTCGCAAATCTAAGCCAAGCAACTTTATCTATTTTTCGTAATCTTTTTAAAACTGCATTCCCGATTGCCTTACTTGAAACTTCCTCGTTTTGTTTTTTAAGCATTTCGCGCTCGACTTTATCGACAAGATCGTTTATAAGATCCATTGATACCGGACGTTTCTCCACCGCCCTCAGGATTCCTTTTTTAACCTTTTCCCTGTCAAAAGCTTCACGCCGGCCATCCTTTTTAATTACCCAAAGTGCATTTCCGCCGACCCTCTCATAAGTAGTGAAGCGCTTGGAACATTTCAAACATTCCCGTCTTCTTCGTATAGATTTACCCTCATCAACACTCCTGCTTTCCAAAACTTGAGAATTGATGCTTGCACAAAAAGGACACCGCATAAAAATAATCCGAATAAAGTTAAAAATACCAATCTACTTGATCATACGAATATTTAGTGCTCAGGTTTTACGTATTTGGATCTATTCGTATTCATTGGAATTATTCGTATTATTGAGCATCATTTGGTTTTCATGAATGAAAATAAAAAATACTACCTATAGCGTCGAGTGAATGATGAAACACTACCCCTGTATATGTCAACTGACAAAAAGTAGATCATAAACCATCATATTTTTATATTTCGAAGCTAATATTGCTCCTGGGGAAAAACAATTGACGTAATATATGAATTATAAATATAGGTCTATGTCAGAAGTGTCAATAAGACAATGAACAACTGGGTAAATGTTAGTAGGTAATATATTCAGTTATTGCCAGTTATACGGATTTTCCGGAGCTGTTAAACCCTGCTCCAACAATGAATTCATAGAGCGTTGATAGCAAGTCTTTGGGATATCCTGAATACTTCTAATGCCTGGCTTCGCATCGTCAGGAGCGATTTCCAAGATTTCGTCCATCACCTGATAATGTTTTAGTGCCGCTTTCGAAAGACGGGTACTGAATTCTTTCGTATCGACTCCCGACTTTCTGACACCTTCTTCGGCTAAATATGCTTCTTCGAGATATTTTTCCGCTTTAGTCAGAGTGGAATATGCAATTTCGTTTTTTCCGTTTGAAAACAGGATTTTCGCTCCACCGATTCTTTTATCTGCAAACAAGAGCTTAAGCTCTGCTTTTTTCAAATCACCCGTTGTTGCAAACAACCACAACCTATCCCGGACTACTTTCAACGGCCAAAAAACACTGTCGGGTAAAACCTTTCCGGGATACGCCAACTCATAATCAATTGTAAAATTATTATCCCCCATAACAGACGGGTTATTTTGCGCAGTAAATTCATACCTGACAGCAGCAGTTCTGAAAATGGAAGTTAGTAAAATTGCAAACGCAAAAACAAGAGTCGCAACTATTACAAAAGCTTTCTGAATCATAAATACTATACTATTCTACTTCAGCCTTATTCTCCGGTCAAACAATAGTCTTTCATCTGAACAAAATCACCGGCCATTCCCACAATACATGAAGTAAGACCGATGAAGAAATATTTTTTGTTCTTGCATAAACAAATGCCGACCCGATTCCGTAAATCAAAGTTAAGACCGCCATCACTGCAATTGCGTAACTCTCAAGGTTCCATACAAAAATCATTATCGGTAAATGTAAAAGCATCCACATTACACTGGAAGTCAGGTTTGCCACTAATTCATTCTTAATTGCGATTTTCAGTCTTCCGAAAATGTATCCCCGGAAAACAACTTCTTCAACAAAAGCGGTTGCAAAAGAAATTAATATTGATACCAAAATGGGATCTTCACCGATATTCGCCGTCAAATGCAAAGATTTGTGTTTTAAAATATTGACAACCAGTCCTGTGGCTGCAAATCCGATACCCAAACTGATAGTCAGATACATTGATGAAAAAAGATTCTTACCCGTCAAACCGAAATCTTTAACTTTAAGTTTCTCACGCTGCGATATGATAACTAATGGCAGAAGCCAAATTATTGGTTTAATCAGAAACTCTTCGAATTCATCCCCAAATTGAAAAAATTTCCGATAAAAACTCCACACCAAGACCAAATAAAAAAAATATACGACAGCTGTCTTTGTGGATCCGGTTTTACCCCCCGAAGTTGTTGTCATTAATTAAATATACAATACCAAGACATACTTTTTGAATCGCAAAATAATTATTTGCCGTAATTGTAAACTTGACTGAAAGTGTAACTATTGAAGATTGCATTCCGTCATCATCTGGTCCATTGCAAATATTACTTTATCGACGCACCCCCTCGCTTCCTCGAGCGAAATTGCATTTCTTTCGTTCGGAAACCAATGGAACAAAAGGTTTCTGCAGTCTTTCCAGGTGCTCCAAAGTGTTTTCGCCAAAGCTTCACCGCTGCAGTATTTTACAACTTTATCATAGACCCCCTCGCTTATCCGAAGACGCTTTTCAAGCGATGGGTTCAAAGCTTTCCCAATCCTGAAGTGTTTCCCGAAATAATCCTCTTCGGTAATAAAACCTAAGTCCAAGAAAACTTTTTTCAAAAATCCTTCATACGCTTTGGCAGCAGGAAAAACTATAAAAGAGTAATCGTGAAACTTATGCCTATTGAAGGAGTCGTACTTAATTCTCGAAGTGATATCTTTCTCCCATTTTTCGGCAGTTTTTGTTAAAAGAATTGACTGCAGAATCAATTCTCTTATATCCTCGTGCACATAGTTCCACCATTTCTTTTCGTTTATCAACCCTTTTGAATCGTTCATAATTTTCAATTGAAAATACAATATCTGTGAATCCAAACCCAATGCCCACCAGTTTTGGACATGCTTCTCCAACATAGTAACAAACTTAATAATCTCTTACCAGGTGAATTCGTAAATCAATTTAAATTTTACTCAGTATTGATACTGAGCTTGTGGAATGTATCAATTCATCCCAGCCCAGGGCGGGGTTTTCTTGAAACCGAAATAAATATATAATTGAGTGCACAAAAATTTGATTACTTACAGGCTTCCTAAAAAACCAGAGGGAGCCTTGTTTGTATATACCAAAGACTACTTTTATCGGCGACTTTGGTTTTTTGATCACTTACAATATGGCGAAAAGAAAAAAAGTAAATATTACTTCCCGGAGAGTTAAGGCTAAGATGCCCGAAAAACGTAACCGCTTGGTGGGTAGTCATAAAAAAATACTTAAAAAAATTAAGAAGATACCCTTGCGAGCGAGGCTGTTAATTTCAACACTCGTTGTTGGAGCTATCGGAGCGTTTGGGGTATTTATTTGGCTTATCTGGGGAATACCGAATCCCAAAAACCTTCTGGAATCAAGAGTACCCGTTTCGACAAAACTTTATGACCGTAACGGTAAACTTATTTATGAAATCTATACAGATAAAAAAAGCACTCCTGTTGACATCAAAGAACTGCCGCAATATGTCCTTGATGCAACAATCGCAATCGAAGATAAAGATTTCTACAAACACCACGGATTTTCTCTGTCAGGAATAACAAGAGCCTTATATAAAACTATTTTCAAACAAAAACTTGAAGGTGGTTCTACTCTTACGCAGCAACTGGTTAAAAATACACTCCTGACACCCGAACGAACAATTAAAAGAAAAGCTAAGGAACTTGTTCTGACAATATATGTCGAATTCGCTTATTCAAAAGAGGACATCTTGTCCTTATATCTTAACCAAATCCCGTATGGTTCAACTGCTTATGGGATCGGTGCAGCAAGCGAGCTCTACTTCGGGAAAAATGCAAAGGATTTATCACTTGCCGAAGCGGCACTCCTATCCGGTCTTCCGGCGGCGCCTACAAAATATTCACCATTCGGAGCCTATCCAGAACTTGCCAAAAAACGACAGGAAACAGTTCTTCGACGGATGGTTGAAGACGGTAAAATAAACCAAGAAGAGTCTGATAAAGCAAAAGATGAAGATTTAAAATATGCAACTACTGAGAGATTTACTGCGCCGCACTTTGCGCTTTGGGTAAAAGATATACTGGCGGAAAAGTATGGTGACCAGGTTGTGGAACAGGGTGGCTTGAGGGTTAAAACCACACTCGATCTTGATCTGCAAAAAATTGCCGAAAGTACGGTTGCTGAGGAAGTAAGTGATCTTTCAAAACAAAATGTCGGCAACGGCGCTGCCCTGGTTACAAAACCAAAAACCGGAGAGATTCTTGCCATGGTTGGCTCGAAAGATTATTTTGCCCGCGATGAAGACGGAAAAGTTAATATAATTTTCGCACACCGTCAGCCCGGTTCGTCTATCAAGCCTTTAAATTACGCGCTTGCCCTTAAAGATAAAAAAATCACCCTTTCTACTCCCCTGGCTGACGTCCCGACGTGTTTTGGGGTTTTTAGGCAACCTTCATACTGCCCTGTTAACTATGACGGTGGTTTCCATGGAGCCATTCAACCAAGATTCGCACTTGGAAATTCATATAACATTCCTGCTGTGCGGGTGCTGGCGCTTAATGGACTTGAAAACTTTATAGAATTTGCGACAAATATGGGAATAACCACTTTTTCCGATCCAAAAAATTACGGACTCTCTCTGACTCTTGGGGGCGGCGAAGTGCGACCGATCGATATGGCCGTTGCCTTCGGAGTGTTTGCAAACGAAGGAGTCAAAATCCCCCTTAATCCAATCCTTAAAGTCGAAAAGTGGACAGGCGAAGTCCTGGAAGAAGTAAATCCGAAAGACGCTGAAGGTGACAGAATAATTGATCCTGAGGTTTCATTTTTAATATCACATGTGCTCCACGACAATAACGCGAGGTCGGCAGCGTTCGGATCAAGCTCATACCTGAATGTAAAAGGCCATCCTGAAGTCTCAGTTAAAACTGGTACCACAAATGAACGCCGGGATAACTGGACTATCGGATATACACCGCAAATACTGGCACTTTCATGGGTTGGAAACAACGACAATACCGAAATGAGCGGTGCAGTCTCAGGAGTATCCGGAGCGTCTCCGATTTGGAATGCGATTGTTAAAGAAGCTTTAGATAAAGCAGAGAAAGGATTATACGATATGAAAGATGGCCAACCTGATGAAACAGTTGCAAAGGCCGGACACTCCTGGCCAAGGCAACCTGAAGGTATTGTCGGATCGAATGTTTGTGCAACGTCGGGAAATTTACCCGGCGGCCAGGATGCCCCTGACTGTCCAACAAGATTTGAGTATTTCCTTAAAGATGCAGTGGGGGCTGGAATCGAGACCGGCAGAAAAGATGTATCAATTGACAAAACCAACGGCAGTCTTGCGGTAAACCCGGATCTTCCACCTGATGTTATTGAAAACCAAAACCACCCCTTCCTGCTGGACCCATTGGGAACACTGGTGTGCTTGGATTGTCCTCTTCCCCAAAGCCCCGTTATTATTTCGTATCCTTTGACTTCAATTACACACCCAAGTCGACCGAACGTCGAAAACAATCAAAATAATTGATTCTCATGATATTATGATAGTCTTCACTGATTATATTATCTCCCCAGCGCTCATTCGAGCTTTTCAGCAGTTTGTATCTATGAATTAATTCATAGATACAAGATGTAAGAGTTATATTATTTTACTCGGAAATCGGTGGGTATATAATCTTATTAATGAACGACCTACCTCCCCCTCTTTACAGAAACCGTCTGAAGCATTTCCAAAATTTATTAGCCTTGTCAGCTCTAACTCTTATTATCACCGTCTGGTCAACGGTTTCCTTTCTGGCTTACCAAAACTCTCAACTTGATAAACACCTGAAAACAAACCGGGGTATTCAATTAAGTAATAAGCCACAGATAACTCCAACCCCGAACGAAGAACCGCCAGGTTTTGTTGGTTACAACCCTGACGGAAAGAGATTCAGTCTAATATTTCCCGATACTTGCATCACCACAGATAGAGGTCGGGACGAGGGTCATTTTGATAGATTTCTTGTAACATGTGTAACTGATAACTTTAAAATTACCATTAACCCCCAGGAAGGTGGACGCGGGCTTGGAGATTATCAACCAGCAGAAATCAAATCCGGAAAGATCAATGTTGATAATTATATTTGGAAATATAAAATTTGGATTGATCCTGATAAAACGGCTTTTTCTTCATACGAACTGACAGATCCAACAACAAAAGATTACTATCTAATCCGTGTCAATTATTACCCATATTCGGAAAAAGCAAAAGCATATTTTGACCAAATCCTCTCCACATTCAAATTTCTTGAAAAAGACGTCTCTATCTCACCTGCTCCAACTAAAGCTCTTACAAAAACGCTATCCTATATACTACCGAGTGGTTGGCAAACCATAAAGGATAAGGACAATATATTTTCTGTGGGTTATAACCCCGAGAATTATAACCCTATTGCTTACGAATCAAGAATCGATCTATCTTCCAAACAATGCTGTACCAGTACCTTTTTACAAGTAAAGCCTTATGACGGAGGTTCCAAACAAAAGTTCATAAGTGAATTTACACAATATTCAAGAACCAACACAACATACGAAACTGATTATTCCGTACAAGGTAAGTCTGGTTTGATCATCTATGCAATTGAATACTCCGGTACTTATACTGTAGGAATGGTTGATATAGACGGCAAGAATGCTCTTTTAATCACCAGTCAAGCCGGACAGGAAACGGTAGAACAAGTACTTCAAACACTTAAATTTGATTGACCAAATCCTCTCCACTTTTAAGTTTACGGAGTAAACTTGGCCCCTTAAAGCTTCATGCGACGTGGGGTAAGTTTCTGGATTAGTAAATCTGATTGTGGGTACCGACATCTAAAAACATTACTGTATCTTTTGAAATATTTTTGTAAATCACCCTTATATCTCCCGTAATAGAAAACGCCCTTAAGTCTGATTTAACACCTATAAGTTTATGGTCTTTAAGTATGGGATTATTAACATCTTCAGCAAACAAATACAATCTTTCATCAAATCTCTTAGAAATTTTGGAGTATCGAATAATTCTTTTTCTGTAGTTCTTAAGAAACGTTCGACTGTACAGGATCTTTTTTGCCATGCAAATAATCCATTAAATCATCTACATTCCTGGCACGATAAACAACTTCTTTCCCTGATTCAATATCTTTGATCATCTTATCATAACGTTTAACTGCTTTTGCAGAAAGAACTGTCGGTTCGTTAAAAGTAATATCCACTTTACCCAGTGCTAATTTATTAAGAAATACTCTTACCGTTTCCTGTAAAGACGAAAAGCCCATATTCTTAGCTGTAACAGTTGCCCGATCTCTAAGACTTTTTCTAATTGGAATTTGTAAAATTGTTGTATCCATATACTATAATTATAATGTTTTAATAATGTATGTCAATCTATAATTTCGTAATATAATTATTTAATGAAAAGCAAACTCCACTCCCTTCAAAATCTTCTTGCTTTGGGTGCAGCTGCTTTAATAATCACCGTCTGGGCGACTGTCACTTTTTTAAAGTTTCAAAACAATATATTCAATAAATTTACCGAGGGTTCCACAAAAACCGAATCAAACAATCCTACCGCAACTCCAAATCCGACCCCCAAAAGCGTCACAAGCGACTGGATAACTTATACAAGCAGTAAACTTGGTTATTCGTTTCAATATCCCAAAGATTGGGAACTTTTTACGTTCAATGAAAATGACCCCCAAGTAAAATTCGGTTCTCATTCACTTCATAATTATTCCGGAACCGAAATTAGTAAGTTTATGGATCACGGAATTACTGATTGGAACAAATTTATGAGAGAAAAAGCAGCCGTAAAAATCGATTTTGCAGTATATTCAGAAAAAGAGGGTCCAAACCAGTACCAGAACAAAGAAGAGTTTCTTAAAAACCTTTTACCCGATTCGTCGAAAATAGTTTCCAAATCTGATTTAATTATCGGTAACTTGAAAACTGATCAATATAAAGCAACCGAAAATCTTGGACCGACCGATGTACCTGAGGCAAATACTTTCATAGCTTACCCTAATGATTTTCAAATAATTTATATCAATCTTATGTTTTGGAATACCAAAGATTACGCATCGTTAAAACAATCTCAGGAATGGCAAGAGCTTTCACAAATCCTCTCCACTTTTCGGTTCACGGGTACTGAAGAAGACAGCGGAAAATTCTGCGGAGGGATTGCTGGACTTGCATGTCCGGAAGGCTATACCTGCATATATGATGGAGACTATCCCGATGCCGGCGGAACTTGTAGAAAAAATTAGGGTTGGTTCATGGTGGCATCCTCCCCCGAGCCAAGTCAGACTTGGTTATCGAGTTTGACTCGATCTGACTCGGGGGTTTCCTCCAAAGGAGGATGACATATCAGAATTCAATTCATCCCCGATTAAAACGGGGTTTTCTTGAAATCTGTTATAATATTCTTTTAATGGCAATAGCTCCTCAACCAAACAATCCTCCACCGACCACCACATCACCCGTTACTGATCCCACTTACGTTAATCCTGAAGTAGTAAAAAATATTGATGAAAAACCGCTTAATGTCAAACCGAATAAAATATTCCTGTTGCTGGTACTAATTATTTTCCTGATCATAGTTATAGCTGCAGCTGCTATTGAACTTCGAAATAAAAAATCCAATCCCATCAATAAACAGTCAGGACAGTTATTTATTCCGACAGCGGGTCCTTGAAGGTCTGCGTCCAGACATTGAGCTTCATCCACAAATTTCAAATCTCCAATCTCTTTTTAAAGTGACCCTATATATATTACTTATATACAATATGTCCTATTTATTAAGACGTGTTCTTGTTGATAGACTTAATATGAAGTGGGTTTTTTTAATACCCAAAACCAAAATGAGAAGTCGTTAATAAAACAAAAGCAAAATGGTCCAAAACAATTTGGTGGCCTTCTTTTTTTTATCGGTAATCCCTTTTTTAAATTACTTCTATTTCTTACGATTTCCGCATTCACAACTTCGCTTCTTATCATAAAATTAATACGGGTACTATTACTGTCCATATATGAAAAATACTTCCGTATTAATGATATTTATATAAGACTGACTTTCTCAACCGATATTACCCCGTCCAATCATAAACTTTTACCCAACCGACCAAGTGCTGTTGAGAAGATCCCCGCATCTATCAGTCAGGAAAAAGTGAAAATAACGAGAGTTCCGATATTGTTTATCACGCTTTTTACCTTAGTAACAGTTCTCATAGTCACCGGTGGTGCTTTCTTCTGGACTTTCATTCTTGAAGACATCCCCCCGCTCGATAATATTTCAAACTATAGACCGGATGTGTCTGCAAAAATTTATGACAGAAACGGAATTCTCCTTTATAAAATCTATAAAGATAAAAACCGGACAATGGTTGATCTTGATGATGTTCCAAAACATGTAATTGATGCCACTCTGGCCATTGAAGATAATGAATTTTATTCACACAACGGAATTTCAATAAAAGGAATTTTCAGATCGATTGTAAAAAACTTTAAGGAAAAAAAGTTATACGGCGGCTCAACAATTACCCAGCAACTGGTCAAAAATATCCTTCTTTCCTCGGAAAAAACGTATATCAGGAAAGTAAAAGAAATGGTCCTCGCAATGGAAGTTGAAAAAAAATTTGATAAGAAAACAATTCTTGAAATGTATCTTAACGAAGTTTCTTTCGGAGGTACTGTATACGGTATCGAGGAAGCTTCTCAAAATTACTTCGGGAAAAGTGTACAGAACCTGAGTATTTCCGAAGGGGCGCTTCTGGCCGGAATCCCGAAAAGTCCCTCCACGTATTCACCTTTTATCGGCAGTCCGGAAGTAGCCAAACTAAGGCAGGTTGAGGTACTCGATTTGATGCTTGCAAACGGGTATATTACCCCTGAGCAGCATATTGAGGCAGTAAATGAAAAGCTTGCCTATGCCGAATATAAAACAGGAATTCTTGCACCGCATTTTGTGATGTATGTCAAAAAATACCTCGAGGATAAATACGGTGAGGATGCAGTTGAAAAAGGAGGGCTAAGCATCATCACAACACTTGATTACAAAATGCAAATTGAGGCAGAAAAGTCAGTTCTCGAAGAGATTGAAAATCTTGGAAAATTCAAAGTTACTAACGGGGCGGCTCTTGTTACCAATCCCACCACAGGAGAAATCCTGGCAATGGTGGGTTCAAAGAATTATTTCGATATCGAAAATAAAGGAAACGTGAATGCAGTTTTTTCATTGCGGCCGCCGGGTTCAACCATAAAAGCCTTAAATTACTCATACGCGTTATCAAACGGTTATATACCCTCAACTGTAATTAACGATTCCCCTATTTCTTTTTCGTCACGCGGCAGTAACCCGTACACCCCTAAGAATTATGACGGGAAGTTTGTTGGCAACTTAACCGTCAGAAACGCATTTGCACAATCAAGAAATGTGCCTGCAGTTAAAGTTTTAAATTCCTACGGAGTACAAAAAATGCATGACTTGGGAATATCAATGGGAATAAAAAGCTGGAACAATTTGACAGATTACGGATTATCTTTGACCCTGGGCGGTGGAAACGTGACTCTCTATGAATTAGCCCAGGCATATAGCGTTTTTGCAAATTACGGGACACTTATCGATTTTGATCCCATATTATCCGTTAAGGATTATAAAGGGCACATCCTTCAGGAAAATACCTGCGCCAACCCACCAAGCTACAAATTTGCCAATAAAACCGATTTGGACAATTTTAAATTTATTAATCCGGTACAGGCAACAGAGTCCGCGATTGCCGAAGCATCGGTCAGCTATCCCGGTTGCCCTATCAAAAAAATCCTCGATCCAAGGGTTGCATTTATTATCACCGATATCCTCAGGGACAACATCGCAAGAACACCCTCTTTTGGAAGCCGCTCAAAACTCGTAATCAAAGATCACCCAGAGGTTGCTGTCAAGACCGGAACCAGTAACGGCCCAAGAGATAACCTGACCGTGGGATACACAAAAGACTTTCTTGTTGCTGTATGGGTTGGAAACAATGATAATACCCCAATGTCTGGAATCGCCTCAGGTGTAACCGGAGCAACCCCGATTTTTAATAACATTATGACCAGGCTTCTTTCTGATAAACCGGTTTATAGTTGGGAAATCCCCCAGGGTCTTAAAAAGATCGCAACTTGTCATATTCTTAAAAAAACTACGCCTGAAGGATATGAAGAAATAAATATCTTGAGAAATGAGGATTACTACTTTGAAGAAAACTTACCTAAAAATGTTTGTACAAATGTAAAAAATGTTATGACATCCTCCCCGCTTTAAAAGGCGGGATTCCCTTAAGGAGGATGACATATCATAGTTCAATTCTCACCGAGTCAGAAGTTTCTGTGAGCCGGTGACATTCCCAACCTGAAAAGCATGGTTTTCTTTAACGTATGTTATAATCACAGCCAATAATTAGAAATTATGCCTATCGAAAGAAATACTATAAGGCAGGAAAATTGGGGTGGTAAAAAGCACATTCTGGCCGAGGGTGACGGTAAAATTGATTTCGGAACATTTGTGTATTGTAAACCGGTGAAAAGAAGTTCCATAACAATACTTAAGGCTTTCAACTCTCGTTCAGTATTCGATGTGATTGTTGATCCGAATACACTCGAAGTAATTGAACCTAATGATAAAATTATCGGATATTGGTATAAATCTATTTTTGCTTAAGATTTACGGCATCCTCTCCAACCCAAATGGTGTCATTTGTTATCATTAAATAACTCAAAAATATTCCTTGATAGTGCGGGAAAAATTTCATCTGCCTCACGCTCAACCACACCTTCAGATAAAATCACAACCACATACGGATTTTGGTCTTCAGAGGAGTCAGACCCGAAGGAATCATCATCATAGACAATCCCCGCATCATTCACAACATGCAGCTCCCGTCCATACTTATGCGATATTTTGACGCCATCGGGAATACCAGCAGCAAGCCAATTCTCATAAACTGTATCAGTCAGGTATGCGGTCAGCTCTACCGAATTTTCTTTGTTTAATGCTTTTCCCTGATATAAATTTTTAAAGAAAAATCCAATATCGCGCGGAGTAGTTATGTTAGTTTTAATATCGGTTGAAACCATACCCAGATCACCTGCTATACGGTTAATGTTCTCATCTCCCAAATATTTCCGGCAAATATTAAAAGCAGTGTTGTCGGATTGCTGTCCCATCAAACGGATCAGATTACGGTAACTTGTTTCATAGCCGGCTGGTTTTGCATATAGACTTCCCGATCCTGCAATTTTATCTTCACTTTTCAAAACATAAGTTTGATCCAAATCCAATTCCCCATTTTCATCCGCAAGATACATCCCCACCATTACGGGTAATTTTATCAATGAAGCCGCTTCGAACTCTTCATCCTGATGAACTCCAAATGAGTAATCGTTTTTCAGATCGATAATATACAACCCATACACACCGGATAAATTAAGGGTGTTACTCTTGAATTCCGATACAATCGTTTCGGCTTTTTTTTGAACATCCGTATCAGCTTCAATTACAACTTCATTATTGAACGGATTCAAATTCTCAAGGTCCGGTTTTTCAACACCCGGAAGTTTGAAATCGCGGGATTTTAAAGCCAGATAACCTGACGCGCCGGTAGTTGCCAAAATAATAAGCATAATGATTGCCCTGTCAATTTTTGACCAGGGACGAACCGGGGGTTTTCTCTTTTTTCTATTCTCGGATTTGAGGTCCTTGATTTTTCTGAATGGTTTTTTACCTTCATCAAGCTCTATCTTACCCTCGTCCGCATCACCTTCCATTTTCTTCTTCCCAAATAATGCCATATCAAGATTTTACTATTAAATTGTTAAATTAATAACTACGTGGATGGGTGATTACTATAATCAATCCAAAAAGTCATTAGGGCGTCTTTCTTTGTTTCATTTCTTGGACGAGCAAGAAATGAAAAAGATAATCTTGGGTAAAGAAGAAAGTGAAAATCTATTGAAGAAAATCAAATATAAGTAATGAGGGTTTTCAAAAATTCATTGACGCCTTGCTTCCCACACTTCCGGATTAACGAGGTTTTCCGGTTTTTCACCTTTTAAAGTTTTCAGAATCGCATCGACCGCCAACTGCCCCATTTTCTCCCTTGCTTCCCAGGTAGCGCTTGCAATATGAGGGGTGAGAACCACATTCTCCATTCCGATAAGTTCGGGGTTAATGTTCGGTTCCGTTTCAAAAACATCCAAACCCGCTCCACCCACTTTTCCTTCACGGAGTCCATCAGTAAGTGCGTGTTCATCAACGATCGGGCCTCTTGCGGTATTTGCGATAATTACACCCTGTTTCATTTTCGAAAGTGCGTCCCGCCCGATCATCCCTCTTGTTTCATCGGTTAAGGGAACATGAATGGAAATAAAATCCGACTCTCTATAAAGCTTATCAAGGTCCGCAAACTCGATCCCGAATTCCTTTTCCGCTTCGGGGTCAGGAGATCTTTTATTATATAAAACCCTCATCTCAAAGCCTTTAACCTTTTTGGCCACCATCGTTCCGATCCTCCCAAGTCCTACCACACCCAGTGTTTTTCCTCTTAAAGATCTACCCAAAAATATATTTGGTTCCCACCCGCGGTAACTGCCTCTTTTTGTTGATTCATCCGCCTCAACTATTCTCCTCGCTAGCGCAAGCATCAAAGTAACCGCATGCTCAGCAACAGCTTCATTAACTTCATCGCATGGAGTATTTGAAACCAACACCTTCTTTTCAGTTGTATCAGGAACGTTAATATTATCAAATCCAACCGCATAATTTGAAAAGATTTTTACTTGGGGGCCGATTGCGTCAATTACCTCAGCGTCAATTTTGTCCGTAAGAAAAGATAAAACTGCATCTACACCTTTGGCTCTTTCCAAAAACTCTTCCGGTTCCAATGGCCGGTCTAGCTCGCAGACATGAACTTCATTGCCTGAGTTTTGCAGTCTTTCGAGGTGAACTCCGGGGAATTTACGCGAAACAAAAATTTTCATTTAAAAATAAGTTACTTAAATTTCTTCAACTTTAACATTACAACTTTCAGCTCTTTCTAGCCAAGTACCAATTTCGTCTTTTTTCAAAAGACCTTTTTGTGCACCGATATAACCAATAACCGATGCTGAGTTAACAGTACCCCAAAGAAGAGCTTCTTCGATTGATTTCCCCTGGATGAGCGCTGATATGCAACCCGATCCGAAAGCATCTCCCGCACCTGTTCGTTCATATGCGTCAATAGGCAAAACCCCGGAATGGTAATACTTGCCTTCATAAAAGACATATGACCCCCCGACTCCATCGGTAATAACCGGCACCTTTGGCCCTAATTTTATTAATGCGTCCAAAAGGTTTTTTTCCTTATCTTTGGAATCGGAAAAATTCGTTATTATCTCAGCCTCTTTACGGTTCACATAAACCATATACGAAATTCTGAGTATGTCCTTCATTTTTTCGTACCCGGCGCGAATTTGTCTGCTTCCGGGATTAAATGCCAGTTTCACACCGCTTTTTCCTTTTATGTGGTCAGCTACTTTGACATAGGCATCCGAAAAGTTATCCCCCATTGAAGTTAAATATATCCATGACGTACTGGGAAACTTTTCCGGGAGAACGTAATCAATTTCATCTTTATATGTGAATATTGTCCTTTCGCCGGAATAATTTATCGCCAGAGAATAGTTGGAGCGTTTGCCTTTTTGCCTCGAAACATATGTTGTATCAACTCCGTCTTTAGCAAGCGCTTCAACAATCTGGTTTCCGATTTCGTCCCCACCCAAAGTGAGAACGGCTGCGCTTTTTACTCCCAATCTGCTGGATCCGACAGAATTATTTGCAGCATTCCCTCCAACTGAAAATTCCAGATCTTTAACGGGAATTTTGTCGCCGTAAGAAAAACAAATATAACATTCTTTATCGTTAAGTTGGCAAAGAGATTCCGATTCCGTGGGAAAAATAAAAGCATCCAGTGAGGAATCACCGATAGATAGTAAGTCTAAGTTGTTCATAGCTTTCAGACTACAGTCTACTGCTTTTTAATTGAATTAATCAATTCATTAATTTTTAAAATCTGAAACTCATGCTGTAGTTTGTAGACTGTAAGCTGTCGACTAAGTATTCTCCATATCAGGAGAATACTTTCCCTCCCTTGCTAGTGAATTCATTCTTGCGCGAAATAAAAACGCCTTTTGTGCGGCTTCAATATTTTCATACACCCCTCCCCAATTCTTCAAGACCGGTTCCTGTAAGGCTCTGCCATAAGAAAAACTTAACTGCCAGGGGGTGTCCTTTTGTTTGTTAATCTCGTTAAGATTTACTGTCGCCTCAATTGGAGATTGACCTCCCGATAGAAAAACAACACCGGGCATCTCATCGGGGAGCACCTGTTTTAAAACTTCCAAAGTCGCTTTTGCGACTTCCATTGGGTTTGCTTTCGAGGAGTTTTCCTTACCGGGTAAAACCATGTTTGGTTTCAGAAGCATTCCTCCGATATCCACTTTTGCCCGGGAGAGCTCAATGAATACTTTTTTCAAAACGTTATAGGTAACTTCCCGGCACTTTTTGATAGAGTGGGATCCATCCATTAATACTTCAGGTTCTACAATAGGAACCAAGTTATGATCTTGCGCCATTCTTGCATACCGGGCCAAATCGGAAGCATTCTTTGATATAAGCTCATCCGTCGGAGTGGTATCTGAAATTGAAAAAACAGCCCTCCATTTGGTAAATTGGGCACCCATCCCTTTATATTCGTCTAATCTATCATCAAGACCTTCAAAACCGTTTGTTTTTTTCTCAATCGAACCGGGTGTTATTTCCTCAGTACCCATGTCAACTTTAATTCCGGGAACAATTCCTTTTTTGTTTAATAAATCCGGAAGTGTTATCCCCTCATCAGATTTCTGTCTCACGGTTTCATCGAATAGAATAACCCCACTTATAAATTCTTCAATCCCTTCAGTTTTAAACAACAGCTGCCTATAAATCCTATGGTTTTCTGGACTTGACTCTACCCCAATTGCATCAAAACGTTTTTTGATTGTCTGGTCGCTTTCGTCGGCCGCAAGAATTCCTTTCCCGGGGGAAACAAGTTTCATCGCAATTTCTTTTAATATATTTGTATCCATTTTTGTCCGTTAAAATAGCCAACAAATGAAATAACTATCTAATAATCTAGCATTTAATTATTGCATCAACAAGCAAATTCCTTCATACTTGTTTTTATGATGGATAATACCGGCGACCAAAAAAATCCCGCCACGGCTGGTGCAAGCGGAAGCCCTGTTGGAAGTTCGTCCGCGGTTCCCGCTTCGTCTACCGCAAGTACAACCGGTAGTAGTTTCGGGTTGGGAAATACTGCAACTGTCGTTGACGATGCTTTCTCAACAGTATCTTCCGTAACGCCAACCCCCCCATCAACCGTCTCAGAACCGGCACCGGCAAATCCGTCACAAACTGTGCAAGTTCCGTCTTTTTCGGGTCAAAGTGCGTCGTCCGGAATGGCATCTGGCACTGTAATGACTGCTTCTGAGTTTACTTCCGCACCTTCTGCTGCAACTCCGGCATCTGCCTATCCAAGCACATTTGATCAGTCACCGCAAAACCTCACACCGCAAGTACCGGTCGGCGTATCTTCGGGAACCGTACAAGATGTTTCAATGGGATCAGGTTTAGGCTCAACGAACATGTCAACCGACACTTCTTTCCAGACATCACCGGCTCCTCAGATGGCAACTCAAAGTGAATCTGTTACCCCAATATCCGGGCAACTGACTAATCCTATTGATCCTCCTCCGCCACCAGCCTCTTCGGAAGTCCCTCAGGTCGGAGGCAACTTGAACGAAGTTATAACCTCGGGGAAGCCAAAAAAGAAATTTCCGGTTCTTTTATTTCTTATAATTCTTATATTGCTTGTTTTCGGTGCTGTCGGATATCTTGCATACACCAATTTTGTTATGAAAAAAGAAGTTTCCCCTACAGCCAGTAATTCCAATAAAACCACTCTTCCGACTCCGACTCCCGGAATGTATGAAAACTTTATTTCATTCAGGAGTACTCTTTTACCTTTGACTTTTATGGTCCCGTCAAATTGGAATGTTGAAGAAAATCAAAATGTTGAACTGGCAAACCAAAAGATGATTCTGGCTCAATCGCCGGATTTTGCATATGAAGGAAGCGAAATTGCCAGCGGTTACGAGTTCCGGATAGGTCCGGTCAATGATTTATCAAAAAAATACGATTCATTTGAAGCGTTTGTTGCTGAAGAAAATACGTCCGGTGATTACAATACCGTAACTTATAATAACATCAACTGGCTGAAAAAAGGTTCATCTGCAAAAACAATTATTGAAACAACACCCGTGACTGTAACTATGTATTCAAATACCGCTCAAGCAGCCGACTCATTGTTGTTGTTTAATAAAATTCTCGAATCAATACAGTTGAGTCCGGGTACGGTAACGGGTCCGGTTACAACTCCCGGAGCGACCTCAACTCCATCAGCAACACCCCAGTAACCCCCGGCTAAAAACAAAAGTAGTAGAATAGTTTTTAATGTTAATGCGTCTTAACAAAATAATTAATTCAGAAAAACTTCAGTTGAAAATATTATTTTTCATATCGGCTGCGATCTTTACCCTTCACTTTGCAATCGTTAAGTCCTCACTCTATTCTGACATCCGATACTATTATCTGCAGGCGAGATCGGTAGTTATTGACCACGATCTTGATTTTGGAAATGAATTTCTCGATTTGGGACTTACCAACTCATTAGTACCGCTGGCTCGAAATCCCTATCCCGTTGGTACGGCGCTCTTTCTTATGCCGGCTTTGTTAACTGCGGATAACTTTGCAAGTACGTTTTCTTTTGCCAAAATTCCAACAAGCAATTATGGCTATAACATTCTTTATCAAATGTCGGCTTCGTTCGGAAATATATTCCTTACCGTTCTGGGGTATCTGGTACTTAAAAAAATTCTTGAAAATTATTTTTCAAAAAGCATTGCTTTTTATACGGCTGTTCTGATATTTTTCGGAACGAACGTCTTTTTTTATTCTGCTGTCGAACCCTTAATGAGCCACTCGTTGTCTTTTTTTATATCTACGCTTTTTGTATATGTTTTTTTGATGCGAAGGGGAGGCTTTAATTACTACAAAATATTGGGTATTTTAGCGGGGGTTGCCGGACTAATACGCACCCAAGACTTACTTCTTATTACACTTCCACTGCTTCAAATAATTATTTATTATCGAAAAAATACTGCCCTTGCAGTCACTTTCATCCTGCACCTTGCTGCTTGCTGCTTTTTGGCATTTTTACCTCAAATGCTTTATTGGAAATATTTTTATAATACTTTTTGGTATAGTCCATTCCTGGATGTCGGCTTTAATTTTTCCCAACCTCAAATATTTCATGTCCTTTTAAACACGCAAAATGGTGCATTTACAATTACACCTGTTATAGCCTTATCAATACTTGGGCTTTTTATGGCGTACAAGAAAAATGTAATCTTAAATTCCTATATTCTTATATTCTTCTTATTACAGCTTTACCTGGTTTCTTCCTGGAATGTTTATACCCAAGGCGGGTCTTTCGGAATAAGGATGTTGATTTCAACGCTTCCTTTGCTGTCGCTTGGATTGGGACGGCTTTTGAGTATATTGAAAAAGAATTTTGGCGACAAGGGAGTATTGGGGCTCTCGGGTGGTTTTGTAATCCTTAATCAATTTTTAATCGTACGATATCTTTTGTCTTTTTGACAATTGATTCTGCAGAAATTTCTTCATAATTCATGAGTTCATCGGTCTTACCGCTTCCGGGAATTTTCGTGACAGCCAATTTATATATAGGAACGTGTTTCATTTCCGCTAAAACTTCCAAAACTGCATCACCCAATCCACCGGTAGCGTAATGGTCTTCGACTGAAATTATTGCTTTTGTTTCTTTTGAAGCTTTAACAATCGTCTTCTTGTCGATCGGCTTTATCGAGTAGGCATCAATTATCCGAACGTGAATGCCATCCTTTTTCAGCATTTCATATGCCTTCAAGGCTTCATGAACGGAAATGCCGGCTGCTACAACTGCTACCTTATCCAACTTGGATTCCTTCAAAACTCTGCTTCCACCAACCACAAATTCATCCCTGTCTTTGTAAATAATCGGTTCCTTAACTTTAGTTATTCTTATGTAGCTCATGCCTTCCTCCTTATATGCAAGATCAACTATCTTCTCACATGCAACCGCATCTCCGGGGCAAAATACTTTCGTATTTGGAAGCGTCCTAAAGATTGATACATCCTCAAGCCCCATCTGACTAGGTCCGTCTTCTCCTATCGACACCCCATAATGAGATCCGACTAGTACAATATGGTTACCTGATAAATGAGCAATTCTAATTTGGTCAAAGCTCCTGGTAAAAAAAGAAGCAAACGTAGAAACAAACGGGACTTTTCCTCTTTCCGAAAGTCCCAAGGCTACTGAAACCATGTTCTGCTCCGCAATGAACATTTCCAAAAACCGGTCGGGGTGTTCACTGATCACTTCTTCCGAGCGGGTTGAATTTTTCATGTCTGCATCCAGAACGATAACATCCTGGTAAATGCCGCATAAAGCAACAAGTCCATGGCCATACCCATCTCGAGTTGAGTACTCCTCGTTTCTTTTGTAATCATAATTTTGAATTTCAATTTGTGATTTTGATATTTGTCTCCGACTCTCGAGAATTTTTCCCGAACCAAGAGGTTCATGGAACCGGAGGTCCGACTCGGAGAGATTTATGATTTTTAAATTTAATTCCCCGGGTTTATTTAAAACAACCTTTATAGTTCTATCAACCGCTCCCAATTCCTGCAGTGCTTTGTCGGCATCTTCTTTTGAAAGGGCTTTTCCATGCCATCCGTTTTCATTCTCAATAAAACTGACTCCTTTACCTTTAACCGTCTTGGCAATAATAACAAAAGGAGATTCCCCCTTCGGTAGCTCCGATATAACATAATCATAAGCTTTACCAACTTCATCCAAATTATGTCCGTCTTCTAAGACATAAGTCCTGAAGCCAAACGATCTGAATCTGTCTTCAATTTTTTTCAGGTCGTACCCGTAAATCGTCTGTTGGCTTTGCCCGAGACGGTTAACATCAACAATGGCAACCAGATTATTCAGTTTGTAATAAGACGCAATCTCGCACGCCTCCCACACACTCCCTTCTGCAATCTCACCATCACCCAGTAAAACATAAGTTTTATATCCTAAATTTTCTATTTTTGCATTTATCGCCATCCCCACGCCCACAGAAAGACCTTGCCCCAGCGATCCGGTGGGGACTTCGGTATATCTAAAACTTTTTGTCGGGTGACCCTCATATGGACTGCCGAATTTCCGAAGCGTCATTAATTCTTTTTCTGTAACACTTCCTGTTAGGGCGTAAAGTGAGTACAGAAGCGGTGCGGCATGACCTTTGGAGAAAATTAACCTGTCGTTGTTTGGATTGTCCGGATTAACCAAATCATAACTGTAATGTTTGGTAAAAAGTGCTGCCATTAACTCAACCGAGGATAAACACGACGTCAAATGACCCGACCCGGCTTCGGTTGTTGAAGTAATTAACCAATAGCGTAAAAGCTTACATACATCGCTAAAATCTGACATATTTTCATTATATTAAATGATTCGAATAAACACGAATAGTTCAAATAATTTAAGTCACCCAGCTGAGCTGGGTTTTGACCTAGCTTAGCTACTTGAGGTGTTCGCAATATTAACAATCTGCTGCTTCTGAAGCAGTAAGTCATAAGCACGCTCTGTTTCACAGAGCTAAGCTTGTGACTCCGTTCACTTTGTTCACTACGTCATGAAGGCTTTTTCACTACAAACTCGGCAGTGGGTGTGATCAATCTCCATTAGTTTCTTTTCAAACATTTCAATAGTTGGCAAAATATCCTTTTTATCCGTTACAATTTCAAAAACATCTAATTCCTGCTGACTGATGTTCATTGATCTTTTGAGACATTCAATAAGACCTGCCCATTTGTCTCCATATAAAATAAACGGCTTGTGATGACCATAGTAAAGCTTTGCCAAAACCCAGGCAGTCCCAAGTTCCGAAATAGTACCCGTTCCCCCCTGGAAAATAATATACAAATCAGCATGTTCGATCAGTTTGAACATCCTTTCAATATAATTTGTTGTTTTTATCTCAACATCCGGAACGTTCCCGACATAACGGCCCTCAAAACCGGTAGCATTTTCGGGGTAAAATGTAACCGTTAACGTTTCTCCGCCTGAAGCTTCGGCTCCTTTGGTAGCTGCGTCCATCACACCAGGCCCTCCTCCGTTTACAATCGTGTAGCCTTCCTGCGCAACCACTTTCGCAATATCGTATGCGCTCTTATAAAGCGCGCCGTTATGCGGGGCGTCTGCATCACCGAAAAAAGCTATATTTTTTATAAGAGGTCTTGGCAAGTGGTCTTCCATACTTAATTAGTAAATAGTTAAAAGTAAAAAGTGTCAAGTCTTTCAATACATTGCTTTGTAGAATTTCTCGAAATTCACTTCTATATCTTCCTCGATCAATCTCTTACCAATACTCACCTCATCAGCCCCGGATATTTTGAGCTGATTGATATTTTGAAGCGTTATTCCCCCGTCAATACAGATTGAAAATTTATATCCCGACTGGTTTTTCTTCTCCTTAAGTTCCCGGATTTTATTAAAGATTTGATTATTAAATTCCTGCCCGCCATATCCGGCCGAATAGCTCATCAGAAGAATTACATCAAGTTGGGGTAAAACTTCCGGGTGGATTTCATGAATTTCCGTCGGAAAATCCAACGCCAACCCTACCCCGAGATTCCATTGGTTAACTTTTTCAAAATAATTGAGTTGGTCCGGCATTTTCTCAACCTGTGCAATAATCCGGTCGGCTTTACCTTTCGCACATCTGTCCACCCACTCGGCCGGGTCCGTTACCATAAGGTGATAATCGATAGCAAATTTATTTTCGAGCTGTGACATTTCTTCAGGTTCGACAGTCTTTGTACCCAAAAAAGATCCATCGTTAATATCGATTTGGACTCTTTTGAGAGGAAATCCATGCGGAAGAATTACATCATTAAGCTTCTTGATATAATCCGCAAATTTTCCTTTATCATCTGTTAATACTGAGGGTATGATTTCCATAAAAAAGTGATATTGCGATACTAAGATTTTAGGATTTTAAGAAAATCCAATTTTACTTCTATATATTAACCACCGACAGCTTCGCCTTAAACTTTTCCAGCTCTTCTTTTTGAACATCTTCGATGTGAACTTCAGGCCGCTTTTTACTTATTCCTAAAATCGCATCGGCAACACTCATTTTTTGATAACGGATAAAATAGGATGCAACCATTGTCGGACTGCGGCCGTGTCCCTGACTGCAATGCACATAGATTATATTTCCGTTGCTGACGGCTTCATATATGATTGCGCTTCCAATCTTGAGCTGGTCATACGAGGGAGCTTCTTTATCCTTTACCGGAAGCCATGCGTAAATATTAATTTCGTCGGGGGGAATTTCTTTTGATTCCGCTTTCAAATTTATTTCTGCACAAACCCCCAGCTTTTTAAAATCCTCACCGTGTATTGGGCAGTAGCTCCCCCGGCAAAGGTCGCTCCCGATATAGATATTCGGGGTAATCATCGAATAATCAATTGTATGTGGGTGGACTGTATCTGACATTATTCTGCGTGCGAAAGAGTAATCGGATCGGTAGGGGCTTTCTCACTTCCAAGGGAGTTTCCGACTCTTAAGACTTGTTCAACCAACCTGTTTGCGTAGCCCCATTCATTATCGTACCATGCAAAAACCTTGACCAAATTACCGCCAACTACTTGAGTTAGCTCAAGATCAACGATTGCAGATTCACTTCGTCCGATGATATCGGAAGAAACCAGGGGTTCGCGCGAGACTGCCAAAATTCCCCTGAACAAGGCGTTCTCGTTTGCAGCTTTTTCCAAAGCGCTATTTACTTCATCAACAGTGGCATTTTTCTTCAGAAGAAGCGAGAAATCCGTTAAAGATCCTGTTGCTACAGGGACTCTCAAAGCTACACCGTCAAAAAGACCTTTCAGCTCAGGGATTGTTTCAGTTGTTGCGATAGCAGCTCCTGTTGAGGTGGGGACAATATTTTGTGCGGCTGCGCGGGCACGCCGTAAATCTTTATGCGATCCGTCCTGAAGATTCTGGTCGTCAGTGTATGCATGGATTGTGGTCATCAGCGCTTTTTCTATTCCAAAGGCTGAGTGTAAAACCGATGCTACCGGAGCAATACAATTTGTCGTACAGCTTGCGTTTGATAATACTTCACCTTCGCCTTTGTACTCATTAACCCCCAATACATAAGTTGAAACATTCTCTCCTTTGGCGGGTGCCGAAATGACAACTCTTTTTGCGCCACCTACCGCGTGCTTTTTGGCATCCTCCTCTTTGGTAAAATGTCCCGTTGATTCAATTACAACATCAACACCATACTTTCCCCAGGGAATTTTTTCCGGATCACGCTGGGCAAGAACTGGAATCTTATAATCTTTTCCGGCAACTTTAAGATAACCAATCAATGGATCCTGATCTGTAACATCTTTCGGATCTTTAGTGTTTTCACCGACGACATCAAATTCAAATTTACGGTACATTGTATCGTAATTTGTGATGTGCGCCCAACTGTCAACGTTCATTGAGCCGGAGGTGTTGATTGCAGAAATCTCCATTTCTCTTGAGTGTTTTGAAAGCCAAATCCGAAAAGCAATTCTGCCAATCCTACCAAAGCCATTAATTCCCACTCTTACCATATAAACAGTATATGTCCCGTCCAAAAGATGGTCAACCTTTGTTTAAGAAGTTTTAGTTTAAGTAATTTAGTTATTTGGAATATAATTTCCGTAGTGAAAAGTAAAAATCCCGTCATATCAATCTTCACTTCCAACTGGGGACATGGAAGTATTGCACAAGCCGCAAAAAGCGCTCTTAAACCCCTTAAATATATAATTTATTTCAACCATATTCCGGCAAGTAAATTCTCAGCCCAAACGTATGTCCTTGGATATCAGCTTTTCCCATCACTTCATAGGATTCCTTTCATAGTCACCGGAAATAAATCAGTCCAAAAACTGCTGTCTTCTTACTTGAGTAAAAAATATATAAATAAAGTGGAAAAACACCTTCGGGATCAAAAGCCTGATATCGTGATAAATACTTACTTTGCTTTTAATTCCATCATTGAAAACTTTTCCAGGAAAAAAAGTTTTTTACTTATAAATATCGTTGCCGACCCCTGGACTTTCCATCAGCTGTCTGTCAGTAAAGAGGCATATAATTTTGTCTTTGACAAAAAATCATTTGAAACGTGCAAAAAAGAAGGCTTGGAAAGTAATAAATGCATTAAAAGCGGATGGTTTGTCAGGGAAAAATTTTCTGAAAATTATAATCAGGGAATTGTTCGGAAAAATCTCAGGTTTGAACCTGATATTCTTAATTTTTGCATAATCGGAGGCAGCGAAGGGGCATATTCAATTCTGAAAGTAGTACCCGCTCTTATTGATGTAAAAAAACCGGTTCAGATTGTTTTCATATGCGGCAATAACAAACATCTTCTTAAGTCGGTCGGGATATTAAAGAAGATTTTTTCATCTGCCAAAAGCAGGGTAACAATTATTCCGATTGGATTTACCGATAGAATCGACGAATACATCAAAGCTTCGGACTTGGTGATCGGAAAAGCCGGACCGAATTTGTTATTTGAAACGGTGGCAACACATACTCCCTTTTTTGCCATCTCCCATATCGCAGGACAGGAAGACGGCAATTTGGATATCATAAAAAAATATAAACTAGGTTTCGTCGAGGAAAAGCCAATTAAAGCTGCTTTACTTATCAGAAAAATCATCAATAACCCCAAAATACTTAACGGATTTGAAAATAACCTTATCAAAATGGCGGAATACAATAAAAACTCATACAAAATCCTTCAGAAATTTATTGAAGACAAGCGACAGAGATTGAGATAGAGATTTATTTCCTGATAAGACCTGATAACATCCTGCAAATTTCATCAGCTAAATTATAAATTTCTCTTTTATTAAACTTACTCCAACTTATTAACTCTCTCATACTTAAGATGACTAAAATACTAATACATTCATAAACAGAACCTTTTGAAATATTAAAAAAATTTGAAGACTCCTTAACACCCCTCCTTCCTGCACCTTCCGCAATGTTGTTTGGAACCGAAAGTCCAGCCCTTCGTAATTGATCACTAAAGGAAAATTGATAAGTCTTGGGTAGTGAGTCGGCAATTTCAATCATTACATCCGCAAACTTAATAGCCTTCTCCCAAACATCCAATTTTTCAAACTTAAACATGTACTTTCTCTCTCTGTCTCTGTCTCTAACTCTATCTCAATGCCTCTATCCCCGGAAGCGTTCTGTTCGCCAAAAACTCAAGCATCGCTCCACCGCCAACAGATATCCAATTGAACCCCCCGGGAAGATTTATTTCTTTTCCTTCTCTTAGACTTAAACTTTTACTTAAGACTTGAAGTGCCTTTTCAGTATCGCCTCCACCGGCTACTTTGAATGCATTTCCATTTTCAACAACTGCTTTGAAGACCGCCTCAGTCCCCTGTCTGTGGCCTTCGTCTTCGAATTTTCCCAGAGGTCCCGAAACAACAATTGTTCCTGCACTATCTAACTCTTTCTCAAATCTCTCGATTGTATGGAGTGTGATATCTTCTTTGTCGGGAGTGAGTTTCGCAATGATTAACTTTCCATCCTGCAGTGTTACAGGAGTGTCACGCTCTTCCTCCGAAAAATATTCAGGAAGTCTACCTCCGACGAGAATTTTATCGGCAAACTGTAAGAAATTTTTAATATACTCTTTTTTGTCCTCTTTTATACCACTTATTACCATAACAACGGGTCTATTTGATCCTGAGCTTGCCGAAGGAAAAACTCTTTCCAAATTTTCAATTTCTTCCTTAAAACGCAAACCTATGCAAACAGGAAAGTTTTTAGACTTCATGAATTTTGGCAGTGCATTGACAGAAGTATATTCCCGATGAGACTCGGCAAAAGACTCATTAACAAACACGTCCCAGCCAACTGAAAGTTCTTCAGCCATCTCAGGACTGTTTTCCATTTCCCTATTATCGGCACGTATATCATAATTCACTTCCACTCCATCCCACCAAGAAGACATTTCCTTAAGTCCTTTGTGTCCAACTAATTTTATTTTTGTGGCACCGTGTTCTTTTAGATATGTAACTATCCCATCGGTTGCCTTACCCCTTGGAGATTCTTTACTTGTATATTCCAGGTCTACCCGGGCAATCACTTTTTTCCCTGTAATATCCAAATCAGATATCTTTGGTAATTCACTCATATCCATAATTTATCTTAAACTTAAATTATTTTATATCCTACAACCAATTTCTTATTTTTGACACTTAATACTTAGGACGTTAAACGGAATACGCAATACGATAGATGAAACACGAAGAACGAAACTACTTAATTCCTTAATTTCTATATTTTTAGTTTCCTACCGCCTAGAACTTACAACTGAATACTTAAGACTAATTACCCACCACTCACTACTCAATTCGCACTTCTCAACTCCGAAATCTGTCCTAGAACTTACTACTTAACTCTTTTTAACCTCAAGCTGTTGACTCAATTAATTATAAAACCTATAATCCGCTTAATTATGTCTGAGATTATTCAACCAGGTAAATACAGTTGTCTGGAATTTCCGGAAAATTATATCGAAGTTGAAATTCCAATAACTTCATGTATGCAGAGCACTCTTACTGATTTAGCCATGACAATAAATTTTTACGCCAGACAAGATTGTAAAAAATGCCGTGACGGATGCACGCTATCGATACTGGGAAAAAAAGCAAACGAGATGGCCATCTGGTAAGAATAACTTCTTTTATTATTGATCTGTGAAGAATAATTACTAAAATCTGAACCAGGTAATGTGTACCAATAGTCATAGTTCTTGATAACCCTTGCTGTCATTTGTTCAATCGTTTGACTTACTGATATCAAAAAAACTATACTCGATTAAAATCATGGGAATTATTAAAGAAGCTGCTATTTTTATCGGAGATCATATAACTCAACCTATTAGAGCAAAAATTGCTTCTCGAAGAATCGGCAGACCCGTTTATATAGAAAGAGTTGTGACCCATGGATTATTGGAAGATATGTTAGACCTTGATACCAAAAGAGTTAACTGGTACATCCGAACAAAAGATAAGGAAGAAAAGTAATTTAATTATTCGCTTCAATTTTTTCTATTTCGTTTAACCTTCTGACGTGTCTTGCCTTCTCATCAAACTTGGTTTCCAAAAATCCTTTTATCATCTCTTTTACATCGTGCTCGGATGTGTGATCAGCAGCAATCACCAAAACATTCATGTCATCGTCTTCTCTCCCTTCCCGCACCTGATCAGGATCGATTCCGATTGAAGCTCTAACTCCGTCAAATTTATTCGCCGTAACATCAACTCCCACACCCGACCCGCATAACAGTATCCCCCGCACTTCTTCTCTGTCTCTATCTCTGTCTCCAACGATCGATGCCACCTCGCTTGCATACTTTGTATAATCATCTTTTTCATCATAGGAAGACGCTCCCAAATCGGTAAATTCATATCCCCATTCAAATAGCCATTTGGCAATTTTCTCTTTTAAATAGTATCCACGGTGGTCCGAACCGATATAAATTTTCATTTTCTAATTTACTCATAACCTCCGACTAGCTTCCGCAGTTCCGCTTCCGGGTCTTCTGAGGTTACGATACTGCTGGCAATCGCAAATCCTGTAGCCCCAAGCTCCAAACTCTTTCGAATATCTTCTTCGCTTTTGATACCGGCACCCACTATCAGGGGAATTCCGGCAGCTTTTGCAAGATCAACTGCCTTCTGAATAACTTCAGGTTTCTCCTTTGCAACCGATGTGGTTTTGCTCCCCACCAATTCAGGCGGTTCATAGGAAACAAAATCAGGCTTCAAAGCGATTACCTTCTCCAACTCTTCCATGTTTCCTGCAAAGATAAGGGTTTTTAGGCCCACTTCTTTAGCTCTTTGATTAGCTTTCCGTAAAAGCTCAAAGTCGGTATATTTTTTCTCGGAATGATTCAAAAAAGTTCCCACAGCTCCATCTTCTTTTACGGCTTCGGGTATGATCGATCCCGTATGGGCGCCGAATTCTGCAGGATCAACATGCTGCGTCCAAATTTCCAGTTTGGTAATTTGAGACGCCTCAAGAATATCCTCTGCCTGAAGAACCGGAATAATTTTAATTGAAGCTTCGATTGATACCTTTTCCAGAATTTTTACAAGACTCAGGGCATTGTGCCCGGTTCCGGTCTCGTATGTTTTAAAATTGACGAAAATCATTAATAAAAGTATATACTCCTCTTACTTGAATTTGAATCTTCATGTAAGAGATTATATATTCAAAACCTCTCGTCCGCCTTTGGCGAGACTCAAGTTTGTTGACTATAACAAGCAGAAAACGTATAACAAGTGGGGGTCAGAAAAAAGACAGATTCTTACAAGAACTCAAAGCCCCAGGATTGTGTCCAGTCGGGCTTTGTCAAACCCAACAACAACATCGTTAGTGCCATCGTCTTTTGCGACTGCCGTAAACGGAACACCCATAAAACCTCCGGAAAGACCCAGCATCTCGCTTCTTGCAACCTCATCGTCATCAACTTTTTTTTCTGAATATGAAATGTGTTTTTCGTCAAGATAATCCTTAAGCATTTTACAATAAGGACATGTGGTTGTTGAAAATATTGTTACTTTCATCTGTCTATCACCCCCCAGTGAGATAGTTATAATAAAGCATCTCACGGGGTCACGTTTGATGACTTGTCTATCAAACTGTGACTCAGTAATTTTTAGCTTACCAGCAACTCGACTTGCTAACAACTACTTAACAACCATCACTCCCTCCATACCCATTGCCCGGTGGTTTCCAACACTGCAGTAAAAAGTGTATTCACCGGCTTTAGCGGGTGCCGTAAATTCAACAACGGATTCCTGATCAGTTGATATTTGCTTAGTGGCAATAGCCAAATCATCAAATGTCAAATCATGGATTCCACCGCTATTTTTGAAAACTAATTTTATTTTTTCTCCGGCTTTCACTTCAAAAGTTTTAGGATCGAATTTAAAATTGCTCCCCTTAACAACAATCTCTTTTACTGTTTCGTTTGCTGCGCTTGGTGTTTCAATTACTTGGTTGCCCGTAGACGTTCCTTCAACATTTCCGCTTCCTGTCGTTGTGCTTTCCGGTTGAGTTCTGGCAACAGGGGTTGGTAAGGCTGTTGTTTGACTCTTTGGTTTATTCATAAAGAAAAAATAATAGACTCCCACAAGTGCAATCAGTGCAATAAAAATCATTGCAACAAGCATGTTTTTTGAACCTTTTGAATCATCGCCCGAACTTTCTGTAGTAGTCTCAGGCGTAACCGGAGTTTCTTCATCCTGAACTTCTTTGTTATTTTCTTCTTCCATAAATTATCACCTCCCCCCGGTGAGGCAGTTCCGATTAAGTCGGAACATCTCACGGAGTCCAAGTTGGATGGCAAAGTCTATCCAACCGGGACCAACAAATTAATATTTAGAAATTTTCCCTACAATACTTGTTTGAGCATTCTCAGTCAACCACCAAGATTATTAATATATCAACTCAATTCTGAAATATAGCTTAAAAATCCCGAAGATGAAATATTTTTAAGTAAAGAAGAAGCTCAATATTTTGGTCCAAATCGTCTCTTCTACGCCCAGAATCTCTCCATTTACCGCCGATATTTTCGCCGTAACCTGAGCGTCATATGTATAAAGATCTGTTATTTGAATATCCTTTACAGCTGCAATTTCATAATACAAATTTCCCGTTTCGTCCTCGGATATCCTCATCGGGGTTAGTTCTTTCAATCTGGTAGCTATTTTTGATTTTACTAAAACGTTAACGGCCTCCTGAGGAGGTACTGGCAGAAATCTGTATCCTGTTGGAGTGAGAAGTGTAATCTTTGCTTTGTCGGGATCAACATTAACTTGAAAATCTGTTATTGCCCTGAAAGATCCCTGTCCGACAACAAAATTTTTATCGTTCTTTGCAATATATAAATTACTGACGGCCGGACGGTCTTCAAATTCAATAATTTTTTCGTCAACATCCGTCACATCAAAATTTTTTTCACCAACATCGGTTGAAATATTCAAACTCAGCTTCCCATCTTTTTTCGTCAGCGATATCGGCAAATCCTTTCCCACCAGATCAAAAACCGAATTAATTACCGATTTTTCTTTATTCCCCAAATCATCGCTTTCATATGATAGAACATTCGAGCTCACTACCCCGTCTTTTCCAACAGTTATTAGTTGCGCATAAGAAGCCCTAGTCCAAACGAAAAACTCCAACAAGATAAATCCTGTTAATCCGACTATCTTAATCTTTCCCATTATCGATACATTATACTCAAAATTTTCTTCCCGTAATATCGTAATATCTTAATATCGTAAAATCCTATCCGATTTTCCGCATATATACCGCATTATTAACGCACGTTTCTATCATACCCGCAAGAATCCACAATTCAACCACTTCAAAGAAAAACCGTAAGGTCAACCCGAAGAAACGACCTGGCAAATCTCCCTTACTTCATTTTTCGGATGAGGACAGCTGTAAGACCCGAAACCATAGCAAACATCAGCCATGTTGTCTGAGCAAAAACAAAAATTGAGTGTCTGAATTGCCCTGTACCCCAAAAGACTAATGAAGCAAAACAAAACAAAAACAAAGCATTGATAAATAATTCTCGATCTTTTTTCTTAACCAAGTAAGCTCACCTCCTTTAAATAATAGCTTGGGCAGTTTGATTAATAGGATTGGTATAAACCCAGCGAAGAATCTTAAAAATATTACCAGATTTAAGATTTCCGTCCCGCATTAAATCCTGCTTCCGGCGGGATTAAAAAACAAACCCTTCATTAATAATAACCAACAAAGACGTGTAATGTAAACAATTACAATTTTAAGTAAACTCCGAAGATTCCCAAGACCATCGCGACCAACAGCCACTGCGTTGATGCCAGCCAAATATCAGTACCTAAATACCCTATTCCCGAAAAGACAACCGCAACGAAAGATAGAACCATCAAAGAATTAGTAACCATATCATTGTTGCTTTTTGATGCCATATTTATCACCCCCAAACTTATTACAAAATTATTTGTCGACTTCAAAAATACTAGAATTTTTGGTCTTTGAATTATCTTAGCATAATCTAGGAGTTGAAATGATTTTTGATTTGATGAATAATCCCATAAACCACTATGAAAAGCCAACTTGATAAGTTGAAAACACTTCTTCTGGCTATCGGAATTATAATTGTCGGGTTAGTCTTCACATTTATAAAATTCTTCAATGTTCTTGAGCCGCCTCAAACCGGAACTGGGGTGGTTAATAACACAACACCCTCTCCCTCGGCCGGAACAGTTAAACTCACTGTTAACTTCGGGAATAATAGTGTTATCAGTTTTGAAGGAAATTACGATCAGAATAAAACCCCACTCGCTCTTTTGAAAAATGCCGCATCTCAAAACGGATTTACTGTTGAAAGTCAGAACTCTACTAACGGACCGTCTGTTCAATCCATCGGCGGCATAGCCGGTGATGATAAATATTTCTGGGGTTACTATGTAAATGGCCAAATGGGTAATACTGCTTCCGATCAGTACCAACTCACTCCGGGAGACCGTGTCGAATGGAAGTTTGAAGAGATAAAGTAATATGAGTCAATTACCAATTAAATCATTACAAAAACAGATCCGTGTTCAAGGAAGTCTGGTGTACCCACTCCGCTAAAGCGCGGGGTAGGAAATCCAGCGTTGGGTACCATACGATACCCGACCAGATACCGAATAGTATCTGGCTGTGCCGCAACCGTGATCCTGAGCAAAGTCGAAGGAGAGCCGGAAAACTAGCGGATCGAGATATAGAGTAAAAGAGCAGGGGGGGGTCTTCCACTCTAACTTAATTCCCGAGTCAGGAAAAATGATAACAGAAATACGTCCGGATACAGCATCGATTGCTTATTCATCGATAATCAAAAGTAAAAATCAGGCTATCGTTGAAACTGCTTCTGCCATTTCCGAATCACATCACGAAACCGACCACTATAACTATATGGTAAAGGGTGGACGTCTTTGGTCCCCAACCGGCAAATGCTTTGTTGAAGATATCACTCTTGACGGACCGGATAGAGTTCTTTTCCAAAAGCTTCAGGACTGGGGAAATAATAATTCGTCAGGGATGTCCGTTTGGATCAGTCCCCCGTTGGATTCAAAACACCCATTTACAAAAATAACAACCTACGAAATCTGGAGCGGAAGAATTCTCAAAATGGTTAAAATCAATTCTACCCTGGTCGATGTCGACCCTGTCGAGATCGCAAAAAATCTTTCAATGTACTCAACTGATCCTCTTGATTACGAATTTTCAGAAAATTCGCTTCGGGAAAAATTATTAATTATGCTGGACACTAAAAATGCCTCAGATCTGATTGATTCCTATACAAAACAAAACGCTTCGTTCGTAAAATACAAAAACTTTATCCAGTCATCAAAATCAATTTATGAATCTCACAATGAAGATCCCATTCGGTTTGCCGAAATGCTTGAGGCGCAAATGGGAAGTTTCAGACTGGGTTGTGACACTATTTCTTTGACAAAATCGGGTATCAAATCTCTAAAGATTGAAGGTACTCTCAACCAAGGCGGTGATAAATACGGTTCTCTTGAATTTTCCTGCCCGCACTGCGGATCCACAAATACAAGACCATATAACCAACTAATCAGGAATTGTCAGCATTGCGGTGAAGATGTCAGCTGTTAATAAGGATGTGCTTACAGCTTTGCCTCATTAAGCTTCAATCTGGCCTTGACCAATTTTTTGATTAAAGCGAGAGGAAGTTTTTTATCCAAGGGAAACTGAATTGTCGACTTTGCAGTTTTGTAACCTTTCAATTCCTTTATATACAGTTCGATAACCGGAGGCGGGATATAAAGACCAATGTGATTATTAAAGATTGCAAAATAGGCCAACCGTCCTTTAAAGCCAAAATAAGGCATCCTGTAACTGATTTTTTCTTCCGCGTCGGGGCAAACCTTTTTTATGGTCTTGCGGAGTTCTTTAAGCTTACGTTGGACATCTTTCGGAGCATTTGATATGTATTCGTCAACTGTTCTTACCTTTTTCATTGGTAAATTATATCAAATGATTTACTTACGAAATGAAATCAGAATCTATCGCAAGCTTATCCAATCATAAACAAATTTCATTCCAATAATTAAAATTGCGATCAGGACCACTTTTTTGAACTTCTCTTGGGGAATCCGTTTTATAATATGCTTTCCTGTAAAGGACCCTCCAAGTGCAATAATAAATAAAAAAGGGATATACCAAAAATACTGATTACTTAAAAATCCGCCTGCAAAATACAAAGGGATTCTTGTTATATCAACAGCAAGAGCAATGGCTGCGGCTGTAGCGATATATCTTTCTTTAGGCAGACCGAATGCTGTTAAAAAAGCCCCCCGCAAAGCCCCTCCGGTTCCGATTAAGCCTGCCAAAAAACCCGAGAGACTTCCTCCAAGAATTGCATTATAAAACGATGGGGCTATCTTTAAACCGTTTTTGAGGAGTGATATGAAAGCAAAGGCAACAAGAAATAATCCCAATATACCTTTCAGAACATCCTGAGAAACAAAGCCTATTAATAGTGCACCAATAAGAGTAAATGCGACACTGGGTATACCAAAAATAATAAGGGTTCGTTTATCCAAACCGTGCTTAAAAAAACTGATTCTTCCCAAATTGCCAAAAAAATGAAGTAATGCCACAAGTATTAATGCTGTTTTGAAATCAAGAAAAAGCAGTGCCAGAGGAAGAAAAATCGTAGACGAGCCGAATCCTGCAATGGTTCCGACAATTTCTGATATAAATGCCGCCAGGAAGAATAACAATACCATTATTTTAGCCTAGCACAAATTCAAGGCTAAGAGGTTACAAAGTCCCCGAATTAATGACTACTCCCCTGACAGGATACGTGTTGATTTGGTTCCCATAATAAGCCTCAAAAACCAATTGTTTAACCTGTCCTTTGTGGGATGAAATTGCTGTAGTACCCCAAAAGATGAATCAGACATCCCTTCAGCTGCACTTGTTTCCGATTGATATGCCAGTCGGGACCAGAGTTCGCAGCTTTCTTTATTTTCCGGAAGTAAAATCAAATTTTCATCAAAACAATAAGACTTGGCTTTTTTGAAAAAATCTTCAGTAATATCAATGTTGCTGTTTGCATATTTAATTGTGTTCAAATAATAAGTAATCACTTTGATTTGGGTTGTTTGGTCCAACTGGGCAATATAACTTACGGGTTCGGACGATTGCGTCCATACATCAGAGGAATATCTGAAGGGAGAATATAATAAATTCACGGTTGTCCCCTCTTTGACGTAAGTATTATTTTGTTTAATTATCGAATTTGCTTGAATCATATTCATGACAATTTCATTTTCAAGTGCCTCCAACATTCTTTGTTTTTGAACATTTTCCTGAATACTCACCGTAACGATATTCACAATTAAACTGAAGACTGCTCCAAATATTAATCCGCCAATAAAATTGTCTATTTTGGTTTTTTTTAATAACCTGAACGGGAAGGTAAAAACGAGAAGAACACCACTGAAAATTTTTTTCATATCAATATCTTAAAAAATCCAACGGGGCAATTTGACTGGATTCTACCACTTTCTCAGAAAACTTTCAGAATTAAGATTGAATTAATCTGCTTTGGGGAGCCGAACAATAAATACCGCACCTTTTGGTGTATTGTCAGTTACTGTAATACTTCCTCCATAGCGTTCAACGGTCATCCTTACAATGTACAAGCCCAACCCGGAATGGCCGGTTTCTCCATATTTGAATCCTTCGGTGAAGAGTTTGACTTTAACATCATCCGGAATCCCCTTACCTTCATCGGCAATTTTTATGTTCACAAACTTTCCCGAAACATTAACTTCAATATTGACCACATCTGATCCCGAATGCATCTGGACATTTCCGATAATGTTATCAAAAACAGAGGTTATAGCTTCGTCAGCGACAACAGACGCGGCACCGGTTGTTGTAATTTTCATTTTAGGATAATTCTCAATTACTGTTGATATTACCTTTGACACATCGACCGGTTTCAGTTCACCGCCCGCCAAAACACTATTCTCCAAATCTCTCATTTTTTTAATGAACTCCATTCCTCTTGCAACAGCAGATTGCGAATCGCCTATAAATGTCTCAACTTGTAATTTATCCTTCATATCCTGAAACATTTCCAAATTGCCCTGTATTATTGTCAGGTCATTGAGTAAATCATGTCTAAGAAGTTTATTCAGTACTTTTAAAGTTGACGTAAGTTCGCGAATTTTTATATCTCTTGCCTTCAGTTGACTTGCCATCTGGTTAAAACCTTTTGCCAACGTTCCCAATTCGTCATGATTCTCAACACTTACTTCATAATTGAAGTTGCCTGATGCTATCTCCCGGCTTCCTTTCTGAAGCTTCGTAATTGGTATGATTAAAAGTTTTTCAGCAACAAAATACCCTAACATAATTGCAAAAATCATACTGAGAATCAAAGATGTATAAGTAATCAATTCTACTTTCATTATTATTCCTGAGACATGTTGATGTTGATCCTCTGATGTCTGCGTATTAAATTCAACCATCTGGGTTATTTTGCCTCCCATCTCAGTTTTTATATTTTTAATGGCGGATAGCACTTCATCAAGCTCTGCATGCTGCTCCTCGTGCGTTTCCCCTTGTTCATGCAAACGAAGTATGCTTTTCTTTAGCTGAAAAGCACGTTCAGACTTCGCTACAAGTTTGTCAAATAAAGCATCTACTTCAACCATCAATCTTGCATTTGCTTCATCAGACTTATGAATTTTGTAAATATTATTAAACCCGTGGAGTATCCATTCGCGGTAAATTATTCCACCGTCTAATCTTTTAAAATTCTCTGAATCACTTCCTTCAATGACGGCTTGTGCAAACATCTCAAAATTAAGAACATTTTTATTAAAGTTGGCTTCTGAGTCGCGTATAATTTGAATGTCAGTGATATCCTCTGCACGAAATGCAGCTGATAATTCTCCGGTGACTCCTTCCAAAGCAACCAAAACCTGCTGTGTTGCCAACGAGGTCGGCATTTGGTTTTCAATATGGTCTTCAAAATTCTTTGAAACGATCGACAGATTGTAAAGAAAGATAACTCCCAGAATAAGAAGAAAACCGACAAGTCCCAAAAATATGAGTGTTAGCTCAGTTTGAATTGAGCGAAGTTTTTTCATTATAATTCCCTCTCAATTGCTCGAATGTCCATTACCGCTTTAATGATTCCTACAACTTTACCCTCGGAACCGATTACCGGGACATAAAGTGAAACCGATTCAGATTGCGCACTCTCATCATACTCGATATCCCCGTGATAGGACTTACCGACCCCGTCAGCATACGCATCGATCCACCATTTTTCATCAGCTTGATAGTAGTCGCTTGTTTTATTGGTTTGGCCTACATTTAAGCCCTTTGAATCTGTCACGAATATTTCGGGAAATCCGGGATTCAACTCCTGGAATTCTAATAGCTCAAAGGCAACCTTATTGGTTAGATATCCATCAA
The DNA here is from genome assembly GCA_035291665.1 of Patescibacteria group bacterium. Lineage (GTDB taxonomy): Bacteria > Patescibacteriota > Microgenomatia > UBA8517 > UBA8517 > DATDRP01. The sequence continues at coordinate 217,406 of DATDRP010000003.1, forward strand.
CAAAACCGCCCCGATTTGTTAACCAATCTTCGTCCAGCTTTTCAATCTGTTTGGTTGTTAATGTGGCGTTTTTTATAGATTGGGATAGCGTTTCGGAAACAATAACATCATTTGTAGCCAGATTTTCGATTAGGGAAAGCTTTTTACCAACGACCTTCTCAACCTCAGGAGATAGTTCATCCAAAGTCTGCTGAATAACATTTTCATTGGCTGACCTGTTGGCATTTCTGTAAAAATATAACCCGCCAGAAACAGAAGCAAGTATTAAAACCGCTAACAACAAGCCAATACGTTCAGAAACAATTTTTCTTAACATGGAGACTTCATATCCAGCTTAACGAATTAATCCGACCAAAACAATAACATCTTCCCCGCACCAAAGTGCGGGGTTTTCTCCCTAAGGAAGATGTTTTTTTGACTAAAGTCATAAGCTTTGCTTATTTGCCTCAATTCATCCCTGCAACAAATTGAAGGGTATTCTTGAGGTCGATTAATAAGATGTTCAAAAGTTCAAATAGCGAAATTTGATTGGATTCAATCACTTTCCCTAAATTTTTTTCAAGTTAATGTAAGAAGGCGGATTATTTAAGTTCTGAAAGTTTGTCGACAAATTCTTTTGGATATTTTATTGCTAATAACTCTCCTGTTTCTTTAGGACTAAACCAACCAAAGTCTATATGTTCGTCACTAATTGTAATACTCTTAATATCACCAACATTACAAATATAGGAAGAAAGAATCAATCCGACAGTGTCGGCACCGACAGGGATTCTCACATTGTTAGACAAGACCATAGTAAACGGTGAAAAACTCGAAATTGAAGTAATACCAGTTTCTTCCCTCACTTCTCTTTTAAGAGTGTCTTCAATGTTGCTATTTTTGTGAATCCTTCCACCCGGAATGTCCCAATAGGGTTCACCGGAATACTTTTTCAGTTTTTTGGGGTTAACCTTCAAAAGAAGAATTCTACCTTCACTGTTTCTGATTATTGCTTTTATCCCTAAATGAAAAATATCCTCCATACGATTAAATTGTAACAAAAGTTTGATGTTAAATGTTGGTTTTACCAATACTGAAACTAATAAGTCATTAATCACACCAGTTGCGATTTAGTTATTTACTCCTCCCAAGCCATCGATTAAAGGCGTCGTTGAAAGGTGTTACCCTTTGGACTCCAAATGACTTCCTGACAATACTTAACGACTTACCAAGTAAAAGTCTTGCTTGGAAAGCTTTAAGGTCCTGTCTATAGAGATTCTTTACCGACACTCCAATTTCGGTTGAGTTTTCCCCATCCCAATAATCTCTTGTAAACCCTTCGGGCATACATTCATCCCACGTAGCATCTACAACACTTTCGTTTCCACCCAGGCTTGCATACAAAAATAAATGGGAATCTATCGGATCTTTCAGTAAAGCTGTAATCTCTTCCGGAATCGGTAATTCTCTCCAATTAAAGGTGGCTATACCCAAGGAAACCTTGTACCCCAAAGGTAGTAATTTAGCAGCAAGATATAAGTGTTTTCTCGTGCAGTTTCCCTTATTTTCTACCAAAAGTTTTTTAGGGTTTCCATCAAGTCCTAAGACATAAGGAATGTTTTTAACTCTGGAAAAAACAGATTTGGCTTCATAGATTACCTCCTCCCAATCTTTACCTCCTCGAGATTCGCCTGTCATGCGCCGTATTATATTATATATAAAGTGTTATGACATCCTCCCCCGAGTCTGACTCGGGGGTTTCCCTAAGGAGGGGGACATATCTGAGTTCAATTCATCTACGTTCATGTAAACTTAACGTAGTTTTCTTGAAATCTGTTATAATTTTGCCAAACATGCAAGAGCAAAAGATAATTGGATTAGACAATTCAGTTCTCGAAGAAATTATTAGGGGCGGAGGCGGATTTGCACGGCAAGCATTAGAAGAACTTTCGGGAAGGGCAATGGGTGGAAACCCCGATGCACGAAGCCTAGTTATGAAAATAGACAACGAAGTAAGTTCAGGTCATTTAACATTACCGACCGAAGAGGTAAAACCTGAAAACAATACTATAAGTTTGAAAGATCGACTCAAAAGTGCATTTAACCGGCAGGGTAAATTACAGCATTTTCTACCTCCAGATAGAGATCCCTGAAAAGCCCTTGATTTTTGTACGTAAAAGTAGTTCGAAAAATCCTATTAACGCGATATAGTAAAATAACGTATGACGCAGACGGTTCTTGACGTTGAAAATTTCCTAAAAAAGCATACCGGTGTGGCAATTTCCGGTGTTACCCCCATCGGTAAAGGCGAATGGTCTTCTGCCTACTCATATCAACAAAATGGTTTTGGTAAAGTGATTCGTTTCAGCCGCTTCGAAGAAGATTACAAAAAGGATCGGTTTGCATCAGGCCTTTCCTCCCAAAAGCTTCCCATTCCCCCGATTGAAGAAATCGGTCAGGCTTTTAACAATTCCTTTGCCATTTCACCTCGGGTCGAAGGAAAAATGATCGACGAGCTTACTCCTTTCGAAATACAAAAAGTCATACCCGCATTTCTGGAGCTACTTGACTCTCTTCGCTCGGCTGATGTTTCAAAAACAACAGGTTTCGGAAGTTGGGACGGAAACGGACAAGGTACAAAAAAATGCTGGAATGAATTCATCTTAGGTATTGCCTCTGACAAACCCTCTAATCGAATTGCCGGATGGAAGGAAAAACTGGCCAAGAATAAAAATACCTACAAAATATATTCTTTGGCATATGACCGGTTAACAAATCTTATTTCATACTGTCCAAACGAAAGGTATTTGGTTCACAACGATCTTCTTCATACAAATCTAATTGTGAATGACAATAAAATTGCTGCAGTAATTGACTGGGGCTGCGCTTTATACGGTGACTTCCTCTACGATCTGGCAATGTATACCTTATGGCAATTCTATTATCCATCCATGGCTAAAATTGACTTTAAGAATAAAGCAAAAAATTACTTCAAGGACGCTGGAGCTGACCTTCGGAATTTTGATCAGCGTTTAAAGTGTTACGAATTGCACCTTGCCCTTGATTCAATCGCCTATAACTCATTTAAAGAGAATAGGAAGAATGTGGATCTGACTATCGGTAGAATTAAAGAAATATTGGCATAGAACTGTTATGTTCATATTTTATGGGTTAACCAAATGTTGCGTCGATTATAGTATTTAACATTGATGTTTTATTGATTTTCGGTATCTTTGCTTTTTACTATATTTGGATTTGGATATTTTACTTGCATTTTTGCATCCATTTCTTTAAACCCTGTAAGGTCAAAAATATGTGCTGGTCTTCCGTCAACTGAGAGGTAGTCTTTGGCAAAAAAACCCTGATCAGATCGGCAATTTAATGGATGAGTATCTCGGTATTTTCTGGTGATGATCAAATCTCCACGATTTTTGACCCCTCTTGCCTGGTATTTAGTAAAAACATTGTCAGGCATGGCCGCAAAATATGAGATATAGCCAATCTTTTTGACACCTTGCTCAATAATATCGGTCTGGATGGCAAGGTCAAAAGATTGATTGGCCAATACCAAACCAATTAATTCTCCTGCTTTAACTTTGCCCTTATTCACATTAGGAGCTCTTTGAACATGCTGAAATTCGATAGAAATATTTGGATAAGCACTGGGGGCTACTCTTAGCTCCTGGTTATAAGAAACCCCCGAGTCATCAAAATCCAGAAAGCCGTCAACTGGTGTAAAAATTTTGACATCATTCTCCAGCGTGGGTGTAGGAAAATTTTCTATGCTCAACCCTTCATATTTATAGTTTGGCTGTTTATCATCATACGTACTGAAATAGTGCTTCATGCTCCGACATGTTTCCCCGCTTAGATAAGAATAATCATGACCCATCCCGGAACGGAATTTTGAGATACTATAAACTTTGTCGAGCTCTACAAAATCTGTCTGGATAAATTTTGAGGGATTATCGGGGTCGATGGGTGGTTCTTCATCTACCGTTTTTTCAGCTTCTTGGAACTTTTCCTGTTTAAGTTGAGCAATATCTTTTACGATCCCTTTCAAGACGAAAAGGAAAAAAATGAGGAGGGGAATCAGGATAACTATAAGTATCCACCTGTTATTTGGCTTCGATGGATTTTGTCTATTGGTAGTAGAAACATTCTTCATTAAATCAAGTATTACATACTCAGAAAGGTTGCTCAAACAATACACTCGAAGGGTGGTCAGACCCTGCCACTCTGGAAAATATGCAAAATTGAACACATATTTCGAGTACTATCAGGATCGCTTATTGCCCTACCCTTATGAATTTGAAAAACGAACGAGGAGGAAGGATTTATAACTATATAGGATTATGTACGATCAACATCCCCTGACAAAATTAGATTTCCGTAAGAAAAACCTTCGATTGTTGATGCGGTAGCGGCCACGAGCATTGACCATCTTTGGATTTCCGATTTTTCTGGAAATATAGTCCCCTTGGATTCCAGAATATTTTGTATTGTTGTGTCGGTTGGCGCATCAAAGTTCCATTTTTTTTCGCCTTCTTCCAGCCTGTCTACAATCAGCTTCCTTAGTTCGGCATTTCCCAAGATATTTAGTAAAATTTCTCTGTTTTTTTCAACAGGTGAAATCCTGCTAAATTGTCTGTCTGCACAAACAAGGAGTTGTTTAAATCGTTTACCCCAATCTTTTCCATGCGATTCCGCCAAATGTTGAAGCTGTATCGGATGAGTTAAATTTTCCACGAGCATATTATATCAGGAGTTGAAGAATATTTTTATTGGCACAAGGATCGTAAGGTTAATATAACCACACAATTGACTTCAATTACCAATGCCTTTTCAGATTTTAGACTTGCGTTAGTCCTGAACGAAGTCGAAGGATGGCTCAAATCAGAGAAGATATTGAATAAGTATGAATTATAACTGAGATGTTAGATTATAAATCGGAAATATGACGCTTATGACCATTAATCCAACTATTGTTCCGCTTAATAAGAAAGTCACAATGGCGGTGATTAAACTATAATTAAAATAAGCATCTTTATTTTGAGTGTTAGAAAAACCCTTAATACCAAAAAAGATGTTTACTGCCGAAATGGCAAGTAGAACAACTACACTTAAATAACTAGTACTTATATTTCCTGAAGTATTTGCACCAAATTCAGAGTATAACGGAGTTAATTTTGGAATAACAAAAAAAAAAGATAAAGCAAGTAGAAGAATCGGAAATCCAAAGAAAAAGTTGAGAATTCCAACTAACTTATATTTAGTCATAAAATATTAAATCAATAATAAAGCCTTGAATCTGCTTTTGGGTAAATTTAGTTCCAACTGACCCCCCGTTGACTTATTCAGTAACCGAGAATTTGAGTTTGGATTTACTCCTTTTTCTATTGAACATTGCTGTTTCTGCATGGTTTTCTTTGGCGACAGACAAAACTATTTCGATTTAGATTTTCTGCCGAGTATATGTTGCACCGAAGGGCTTATTGGTTTACCTTTACGATGAATACACCCGATCCAACAACAAGGACGTCGCATTCCTTCTTTAAGTTCCGAAACCACTCTACTTACATGGTCTTTTCTGGTTTCTTGTTTCTTGACAAAAATCGTCCAACAAATCCACTCATTTCTCGCAAGCGGTGTTAGATCCTCCCACTCAGTAAGCGCTTTTGGGTCAGAAATTAAAGCTTCCCGTAAATCTGCTGGAACTTCATGCACTACACCAGTTGCGATTTTATTTTTAGTCATATTCTTATTTTACCACTCCTTTTTCTTCTTTGGTTCCGCCTGCTAGAAAATACGAGAACCCGCCATGCTAGAATATAGGATGTATGAAGTTATCCAATAACAGCTACACAATTTTCTTAGGCACTAAGAATTTCACTGAGCGTTATTATAAAGACAAAAAAGGGTGGTTGAAGATTTCAGCACAAGGTAAAAAATTCCGGATGACTGCTGAGCAAGTGCTCAATCACCTGTTGCCAGCAGTTGCAGGTATTAAACCAAATCTAATACTAAAAGTAGAACATCGCGAAATGGTTAAAGAATAGAAATTTGGCAAATTGCTTAATCGCAGAAATTAGGCTTGAGAATTGTGTCAGGGAAACCGTATTGCTGACGTATTTTGGTGCAATCAACATTACCATTGCCATCCCAAACTACCTCCCAACCATTGCCTAAGATTGCCAACCACATACCGCCCTCACCCGGTCCACCTTGCCCAAACAAAACGCTACCCGAAGCAAATCCGGGTATTTCCTTAACAACGGTTACTTTCACTTCAGATATTGGTTTTTGATATTTATTTGCCAAAAAGGCGGCAATCGCATGCTGGGTATCGGGATAAGGTGTGGGAGAAATAATTCCTTGGGCTACCGGGGTAGGTGTACCTGAAGGCAATGTAACCGGCATATTCGCAACCTTCTGTTTTGCAAAGAATAGATAATAGCCAAATCCTAAAACCGCAAGAACCACCAAAACAATCAAAGGTTTAAACTTCATTTGTATAGTGTATCAAATTTTTGGATACATTTAGTGCCAATAGGTTATAACACTGAGCTTATCGAAGTGCTCCCCCTGGTTGGCGTATTTAAGAATGACATCCTCCCCCGAGTCTGACTCGGTGGTATTCTTGAAATCTGTTATAAATGATAAACTGAATCCATGACAATACTGGCAGGCTTGGCGGCAATAACGGGTGTTTTTTTGGGTTTGGGTAGTCTTCCTCAAGCAGTTAAAATATTCCGAACAAAAAGTGCTGTAGATATTGCTCCTTTATCATATGTCATCATGGTGCTTGGGTCATTCATTTGGATTCTCTATGGATTGGAATTAAAAAGTCTACCAATCATGATCCCTAATATATTGGGCGTAATTCTTGGAACAATAATATTAATGGGTTGGTTCCTCTACGGAAAGCTACGCAAAAAAACACCTTGACTAAACATTTCAATTATTAGGAGAATACTCAATGATCCATTCAATACCGTATTTATCTCGAAACATACCCGCATATGAGCCCCATGGACTGTCCCCGATAGATCCTTCTACTTCTCCTCCGGCTGAAAGACCATGAAATAATCTGTCCGCCTCTTCTTTACTTTCCGTGCTTACCAAAATCTTGTTTCTGTTTTCTTTCTCATTTACTCGTCCCAAAACTTCCGGGACATCATTGGCAATGAGCATTGTAGTGGTACCGATAGGTAACGCAATATACATTATTTTATCTTCCTCTTTTTCTGCTACTTGGAATTCAGCGCTGGCAATGTCTTTGAAACGTACCACTTTCGAGAATTCTCCACCGAATACCGATTTATAAAAAGTAAATGCCTCGAGAGCATTACCGTTGAAGTTAATCCAAGGATTTAGTGTAGCCATCAGTAATGATACCAAATCAAATCAATATGATAAAACGGTCTTTTTTGGCTCGAGGATCGTAACGTTAATATAACCAATAGAATAGCACAAATTTTCAATGTTGTTGAAGATTATACCTTTGTAGCCTACTTGAGGGAAGAAATGGCGAAAGTAAACGTTTTTCACCTTCTTAAAATTCCAGACACTTTTATTGCTCTTTGTACTTTTTGGTAAGCTTGGAAAGCATTAATATTACAAATATTCGACCTTTATATTCTAGTTAATAACCCATAAATTAGGTCAAGGCCATATATCACAGAAGATATTTTAAGAGATTTAGTGATAAGTAAATACTTATCATCTCCAACTAACTTTATCCTCCTTATTATATTAATTACTACGATAACTAAAGCTATCACAGCTGAAGAAATCATCAAAACTAACATAGGTGATATGACATACCAAGCAAATCCTACACTCAAATCAGAAGTTGAAGTTAAAAATTGCTTTACAAAAGAAATCGAATAACCAACAACAAACCATTTTGCGAGTTCTTTTTGAGTTTTACCCCAACTTTGATATTTGGACATTACTTCACCTTTAGGTGATAAAACTTCATAATCAAACTCTTCTTCTGTTTTTTCTAACTTTTCCGCAGCTTTTTGTGAGAAATAAACCGTTATTCCGCCAATGGGGAAAGTTATTAACCCCACTATCATTTGCCAAAAGTACATAATGAAACTTAAAAATATCAAACCGATTACCGCCACAACTATCAACCACCATCCTATCCCCAAGTTAGCTGACACCAACTGCCAGATGTAGTAGAGGGGATAAAGTATGAAATAAATTTGTATAACCCAGGTCAGTAACGTATTAATTGCATAAGGAATAGCAAAGAAGGCTTTTTTAAAAAGGACAGAAAGTGCGTAGAAAAACAAATTAAATACAAACCAGAATATTAGTAATAAAAAATATCCGATTAAGAAGTTGATAATCCCTATCATAGTTTCTTTTTAATTGAATCTGATGCCACAAAAAATAGTACGGCTGAAATTAAATCGATTCCTACCCAAGTCGATTTATCTAAATACACCGGTAATATTGGATTAAAGAGAAAAGCTATTGCGCCAAAAACAAGCATCCAGCCGTTTAAACCAGATTTATTGAAACCGTATGCAATTGCAATTGAAGTAGTAAAAATTACCCAACGTAGAAAAATATAATAACCATAAGGCCAAAGGCCAGAGGGAATCGCAAGAATTAGCAAAATGCCAGAAATATATGATATCAATTTTATATTCATATTTTTACTATTTGTTGTGATTTTTATTTATTAACTTTTCAATATCTTCTGGACTAGTTGGACCAGTTGATCCAAAACCGCTAGAATAGTACGGGAGCGTTGTTGTCGTAGTCGCTGTTCCTCCGTAATTAACGGGATAAGATGAACTACTACTTGTAGTTGTTGTATAAGTTGTAGTGGTTGGCCCCATATAGTTGATAGTGTCACTTGGACTGACAGAAGCCGTAGATATAATAGTCCCAAAAGTCATATCTGCCTGTCTAACAAATCTGTTCACTTTCTCTGTAACGTCTTTTTCTTTTTCAATCTGCTTTCTTTCAATTTTTTCTTTAGTCAAAGCTCCAATAAATTCTCCCAAGCTGGTATACAGCATAATCTTTTTCTTTGATTTACTTTTCCATTCATTTATGAGAACCGGATGAAGCTCTTTTTTAGATTTTACTAATGATTTCCAATCGGGGTCATCCGTAATGATTGCCATATCGTCATCCACACAAAGGTTTATTAATGTTTCCCATTCTATTTCGTCACCTATCGGTCCTTTGCCATATGGTGGGCTACCCTTCCAACGTCTTTTTATTGCTTTTTCTATTATTTCGTCGTTCTCATAAATATTCGAGGCGTTTTTGACAACAACATATATTTCGCTTTTCCATTTTTTTACAGAATTAAGATAGTCCTTCTTTAATTTCAAGATAACCTGTCGCCACTTATCATGAAGCCTGTCTACTTCTTCCGCAACTTTGTTATCCGCAATTGATACGGCTAGTTTTGGTTTTTTCAATGGATAAATCTGACTTAAAGTTCCAATATAACCCAACCACACCTTGTCAATATTTCTTAATAATTCTTCTTGAGTAACTTTGGGGAATACTAGTGAAAACTTATCTTGGCTCATTAGCTCGGATAGTCTACCAAGGGAACCAAATTTCTCTTCGGAACACTCAATAAAACTTAAATATATATTGGTATCAATAAACAATCTCATAATAATTTATTTTCTTTCTAGAACTCTGCTAAGAATCGCCTCTACTCCTTTAGTAATATTCAGAGACATAACACAAAGATGACCAAATACTCCCAAGATAAAGATAATAAACAAAATAAAGTCGCTAAAAACTAAAGCCTCCCCTTTTAAAAGTAGTGGCAATCGAATTAATGCAAAATAATATACAATTAATCCTGCAATGAAAAAGTTAAAGGAGTCATTCCATATTTCAGCAAACTTCAATTGCCAGGGAGCGTTCTTACGAGGTTTCTTTTCATCTTTTTCAAAATCATAATAAGAATAAATGCTTTTATATTTAATACTACCTAGAACTAAGCTAATTAAAAATATACCTACAATGATTGAATTGTTCATAATATTTTAACATCGAACTTGGTCAGATTAAGATAATTCAGCTCCTCCGGTAGGATTCCCTTCGATTACACTCAGGGTAAACTTCTCATCCTACCGAACGCTTCTACTCGCCATGCTTGCACTGAGTGAAGCGTAGTGAGCCGAAGGGCTCCCCCGGTAAGTCTACTTTTGATTACAAAAGATCTTGGCCGGTTTCGCAAATTAAACTTCGTTAAATTTGCTCCCGCTAATAAATACATTCAGGACACTTGACTATTCACAATTCCAAGACTACAAACCTCGATTTCTTCAGTCCTATCTATAATAACTTAATAAATACTAATTAGGTTATTCAAACAGTTACCCTATTTTTTTAACCAAATTTACCTTATGATTAGCCCAATCAAATTCATAAGTCTTAAGTTGTTCGTCTCCTAACACCTCGGGTAATCCCATATCAGTATCTCCATCTTTTTGGTGAATATGTGTCTCTCGTGTGACTCTACCGTCAGTCCATTTTGAGAAAACATCACTTCTTAATTTCCCGTCCACAGCAGAAACATAAGTGTCAATGGCTTGTTCGGATATTGTGGCTTTAGGAGCTTCATTTTGCTCAGCCATTTTTAATCACCTCCTTCAAAATTCTCATAACTTTTCTTGCCGTATTATACCCTGTGGTCTACAAAATAGTAAAATACGAACAAAAAGTAATGAAAAAAGTAAAGAAAAATTTGTTGCAACCACCATTCAGGCAAAAAGATTTAATATCCGTCAGCTCCTTTATCGGTTTTTGTCATAAATATGATATTAAGACGGCAAATGAGGATTACACAGGATAAATATGACACGCTACTAGATAAATATAAGAAAATTAAGGCAGATTTGTTGGTACAAATGGAACAACACAGCAGTGCTGACAAAAACTACTTTGTTAAGGCCAGTAAGTTATTGGAATTGGCTCGTAAAGCATACGAATTATTTGAAAAAGTGGATGCTTACCAAAAAAGAGAGCTTCTGTTTTACTTATTTCAGAACTCTCAAATGGACGGGGAAAAGCTCGTTCCTAGCCTCAAAATGCAATTTGATGTCATACTAGAAGCCAATAAAACAAAAGATTGGCTCCCCCGGTAGGTCTACTTTTGATTACAAAAGATCTTGGCCGGTGGAATTTATTTCCTTTTGCCTGCCTTGAGCTTGTTTACACTGAGTTTACCGAATTGCCGAAGAGCTCTCTTATTGGGAGGAATTTAGAACTATAGCACTTCATATTTAGTTATAGATTTGAGTAAGTTTTGTACATCCACACGAGAATTATCACATTCAAGATTAATATAGCGGAATTAAATATTAGTATTACTTTGGGGGAAAACTTGGATTTTATTACAAGATAGGAATAACCGGAATAAGTTAGCAAATGAAATAAGATATTGGAAATAGTTCCCCAAGAATTAATACTATATTCAAGTTCTCCCGATAAACAGATATTAAATGGAAAGGGAACAAATAAGTCATATTTTGGAGCACACATACAGCTTACGCACATAAAACGAACTTCAAAAAATGAACTTATTAAGCTAAAAACTGTATAAACAACAATCTCCATTACTAGAGGTATAAAAAGAATACGTATTTGTAAGGGTGAAAGCTTCGTAATTATTTTCAATAATTCAGTATTTATTATCAGGTCAGAGAAGTCAATAAAATGGTCCAAGTTGAAATTCGCTTATTGGGAAGAATTTAGAATATTTACCTCCATCTAATTTTCAGACTTTTAAAACTTTTACGGTCTTTGTGATTCCATTGACCTACCATAATATGTACATGTGGATCTGGTTTTCCCTGATTATTATTTTCAATCCATCCATTTAAACCAACTACAGCTATGGGTTGTCCTACTTCAACAAGATCTCCAACTTTTAATACAAGCTTTTCTCCTTTTTCATTTATATATGGATCCAGATGACCCATCTCAACAAATTCGGGTCTTTCACCTTCTCCAACCCGAATATTCACATAATTCAATTTATCTTTAAAATCATCTGTTGGTCCGCACTCGATGTTGTTCATTACAACATAGTCTACAATTCCTGAAATCGGAGCATAAACAACAGTTTTTTCAGTATCAGGGTGTGGTACAGATATATCTAAAGCATGCTTGAAACTACCAGTGTGAGCAGAAGATGAGAGAAAAATATATTTTTGCAGTTTAACCGGTAGGTCATACTTATATTTACTGTAACCAAGGAGAGGCATGACTTCTTTGACATTTAAGGTTTCATTTTCTGCCATAACTGAAGTATATCAAAAGTTCAAATCCTACTTAGCGTTGATCATTTTGATGCAGTAATTTGAAACTAAAATCACTTGCTCTCTCTAATAGACGGAGTTCGAACCTATTTTATTTCATTGGTGAATATTTGAAATTCACATCACGTTGTTCGGCAGGGATTTGATAACCGTCGGTTTCGAAAGGATAAGCAAGAACTCCGCTGGGAAAGGTCGCATCAGGACTATAACTTTGCCAATAGAAGAACGAGCCAGGTTGAACAAGGTGAAGATGTGTGTCTCCATTTTGAATGTTCGGATTTACTGATATGTCCGGTACAGCAAAGTAGAAGTCAGCAAAGGAGTGTGTACCAACATTACCCGGCGCCGGTACCGTGCCAGCAAATCCAATTAGTTCCCCGCGTTTTACCTTATATCCAATTAGAGCACCATATGAAGTTGCGTTACCCGTGGGTGTAACTTCATAGTTCCCATCCCAAAATATTTGGTATCCCTGAGCTGGCGGAGCCATGAGGTCGTTACTTACCTCTTGAGTGTGTCCGGTCAATAGAGGTGAGGTTAATAAATGATATACAGTAAAATACACTCCCGGCCAATCAGGACTTGCAGACTTGAAGAATAATTTCACATCATCGGAATGTGCAGATGTTTTCCCCGACACAATCTGAGTACTGGTATCCCGAAAGCCAACTAACACCATATCGAACGGTGCTAGTACCGGCGAACCGTCTTTATAAGCTTCAAAGCCCATACCAGGCTTATGCTGGTAAGGTTTCCAACCTGGATGGCCGCCAACCTTTGGACCCAGTGTAATCATGTCAGGGTCAGCACCCGTACCATATAACTCCGTATGGGTATTAATGCCATTCATACTGGGTGGTGGTGAAGTTATCGCAGATGCGCTTGTTTTAGGCACGCCTTGAATAGGTATTGTAGTTGGTGTAGGGGCGGAAGTGGGGGTCAGTGTAGAGGTCGGGGTTGTGGCAACATTTTTTGTTAACAGATACACGCCTGCTCCAACAGTGATCAAAAATATGAATATGATTATGATTAAAATCAATTTCCATTTATTTTTCGGGGTAGAAATCTTGCTAATTAATTGCTGTAAGTTGGGTTGAATTATTGGAGTTTCATTTTTAATCGATTGACTTGGGATATTTGAATCCATAAATAAATCATTCCAGAAAGCAATAGGGAAGTCAATTTGAGGCTAATTTGCTCCCCCGGTAAGTCTACTTTTGATTACAAAAGATCTTGGCCGGTGTCGCAAATTTCTCTGCGATAAATTTACTCCCCCGGTAGGATTCCCTTCAGCTTCGTTCAGGGTAAACTCACAACAGGTTCTCACCAGCCAGAAGAGCTTCAACAAACTCAGTATATGTATTATATCCCAACTTGCCTTCTACTAACATTTGCTTCTTTGCTCTTGACCAACCTTTAATTTGTTTTTCTCTAATAGCTGCCAAATGTTCACCGGGATATTTTTCAGCATAAATAAGTTTCAAATCAGAAAATTTTTTGGTAAAAAAAGAGACCTTTGATTTATGTTGTTTTATTCTGTTTACAATATCAGGGGTTATACCAATATAAAAAGTTTTTTGGTCGCAAAGAAGCATATAAACATACCATGACACTTATTCTTTTCCATAAAATAACCTGCACTGAGCCCTTCAGTTTCATTCAGGACTGTGCAACTGGTGCTTGCACTGAGCTTGCCGAAGTGCTCCTCGGCTAGGATTTGAACCTAGAACCTTCTCGTTAACAGCGAGCCGCTCTACCGTTGAGCTACCGAGGAATGTTTGAAATCGCATGCTATTATATCAACTGCCTCTGTTCTTTTCCATATAATATCATCCAAATTATGCAGCATTAACATTCGTTGGGGTCGTTTTTGAAAATCCGACATATGAAAATAATTTACTAACTTATAATTATAGGATATAATAATGTATGCCAGAAAGAATAAAAGTTAACGGTTATACATCAAAATACCAAAGATCGATTCGCCTGATTAACGGATCCGAAAATGAAGGGTGTTGGGACCTTATGAAGGGTGGTGCTTTTAATTTGTATTACTCCCAACCCGACAAACAATGGCTCAAGGTTCCTCAGGGTGGTGATTATGAATATAGAATATGTCGATCCCTACCTCCTCAACACGACGCCCTTGAATTGGCTGGGCTGAATGCGGAAAAAGATATGACAAGAATAGTTCATGTTTACCCCGGAAATACAAAATCCCTGTTAATGCCGCATTTGGGAGATACGATAGAATCAACATTAAAAGATATTTCCAATCATCCCGATAAAGATAAGTGGATTGATATCGTAAGCGAAATATATTATTACGCGTGGTTACAAGCTCAAGCTTTGCTTATCAATGGTGGGTGGTGGTTTGACGACCCAAATCCCGGAAATATAATACGCCATAAAACAAAACAACCTGTATTAATTGATTTTTCAAACAACAAAATTCGATCATCTGCAAATGCGTTTTCCCAAAACGAACTTGAGAAAAAATTCCTAAAACAAATGAAGAAAAACGGATTGCGCGGGTGGTGGGATTAATTTTTTTCAAAATATCTTTCAAACCAAAGTTCCAAATTAAGAAGCGTCCACAGCTTGGGACCATAATCATTTTTTACTGAATGCGTCATCAGCATATTTTTTACGTATTTAGTATCAAAAAGTTCTCTTCTTAGTGCGTTTTTGGAAAGAAGTATGTGTTTTGCATACTTACCCAAATCACCGGTAAACCACTTGTCCAATGGAATACTGAAACCCATTTTCTTCCGGTAAAGATTTTCGTCGGGTACCAACCCCCGAAGAGCCTTTTTCAAAATATATTTGCTTTCTCCTCCCGGTGAAAGCTTAAGGTTAAAAGGAATTTTTGAAGCCAGATCCACTACTTCCCTGTCAAGAAAGGGAGACCTTACTTCCAACCCAACACTCATACTAGCCATATCAACCTTGACCAACAAATCGTCCGGCAAATAGGTTGTAAGATCAAAATACAAAGCTTGGTCACAGAGGTCTTTTGCCCCGCTTTCTGTAAAACTTTTCCTTATAACCTCAAGCGAATCCTCATATTTTGTAAGCGATGAAAAATTATATGATAATAACTTTTCTTTATCAGAAGGCAAAAAGTAGAAATTATAAGACATCAGTTTGTAGGCAAAATCAGTATCTAATTTATGAAGAAAATTTTCCGCTCTTTTTATTCTTGGGGAATTCGAAAAATTTTTTAATCTTTCCGTTAGAGACAACCCCAGCGGCGATATCCAATGTCTTTGGTTATTAAGAAGGGCATCCCTTCTTAACCTCCAATAACGATCATACCCGGCAAAGTTTTCATCCCCGCCGTCACCGTTAAGAATAACCTTGACGTGTTTTCTCGCTAGCTTACTTACCATGCAGGTGATAACGTTGCTGGCGTCAGCAAAAGGTTCTTCATAGGTTTCAACTAACTCCGGCAAACTCTCAACTGATTCGGGTTCTGCAATAAGCACAGTGTGTTCAGTTTTATATTTTTTAGCGATAATATCGGCATATTTTGATTCATCATATTTCTTAACACGCGATCCGATAGTGAAGGTTTTTATTGGCTTAACCGAATTTCTTGCCATCATCGCAACAACCGCACTGGAATCGACACCTCCCGACAAAAATGCTCCAATTGGCACATCGGCTATCATCCGAAGTTTGACTGATTCTTCAAATGTTTCCTGAAACTTCCTGATCCACTCCCCCTCAGTCATCTGTAATTTCTCCGAAAAATCAGGTTTCCAATATCTTCTTTTTAGAAGAGATTCTTTTTTAAGGTCCACAAACAAATAGTGACCCGGTTCAAGTTTATAAATATCTTCAAATCCGGTAAAAGGCGCCGGAATATAACCGAAGGTGAGATAGTTATTGATAGCGATAAAATCGGGTTTAGCGTGAATTTCTTTTTGAGTTAGCAGCGCCTTCAGCTCAGATGCAAAACAAAATATATTCCCATCAAAATAATATTTAAGAGGTTTTTTCCCCATCCTGTCTCTTGCGAGAAAGAGTGTTTCTTTGACTTGGTCGTAAATTGCAAAAGCAAAAAATCCCCTCAGAAATTCAAGACATTTAGTGCCATGCTTTGCATAAAGGGTAAGAAGTACTTCCGTATCGGTTTTTGATTTAAAACGGGTTCCTTTTTTTATTAAATCTGATCTTAATTTCTGGTAATTATAAATTTCGCCATTGAAAACAATCACAAAACGGTTCTTGTAAATCATGGGCTGATGCCCATTTGATGACAAATCTATTATCGATAAACGCCTGTGACCAAGTCCGACTTTATGGTTTGCCGATATATAAATACCGCTATCGTCAGGTCCGCGATGGGAAACCTTCTCACTCATGGAATTAATTTCCGATGGGATAACTTTTTTCCCCAGTCCAAGGACACATTTTCCGACAATGCCGCACATAAGTATTTCAGTAGTAGTTACCCTCGAGTATTTTATGAAGAGGAGGAACCTTTAATGAGCTCTCTATGAGATTATAGTAATTTTTGATTATCTTTCAAGAAGTTGGTTTTCGAACTTGGTTTCTTAAAATTTGTTCTCAGCGAAGAGAAAGTAAAAAAATGACTATTGACAGCAAATTTTATTTATAACTACTATGAAATAAGGATGAATAAATTTAACAACATTGCAATAAGCCTTACTTTAATCCTAATTTCTTCATTGTTTATTTATTCGTTCATCAAATTTCCAAAAGTTGCATCTTCAGTCGGAAGCGGTGTTGTTATTAACGAAATTGCATGGAGCGGGACAACTGCCGATACCAACGATGAATGGATTGAGTTGTTCAACAACTCAGGAACAGAAGTTGATTTAACAGGCTGGACTCTGAATGCTACTGACGGGACACCGAGTATAACTCTTTCCGGAACGATCCCCACAGGGGGATATTTTTTACTTGAAAGAACTGACGACAACGCGGTTAAAGATGTTGCTGCAAATCAGTTTTTTACGGGTGCACTCGGAAACGGGGGTGAGGTTCTCGAACTCAGAAATGCAAGCGCCGAACTCGAAGATTCGGCCAATGCTAACGGAGATGTTTGGCCGGCGGGATCAATAACTCCCATCCGGTCAATGGAAAGAGTTGATCCGCTTCTTCCCGACACAGATGGGAACTGGGCAACTAATGATGGGCTGACAATTAATGGAAGCGATTCAGCAGACGGACCGATTCTTGGAACCCCCAAGGATCAAAATAGCATTATCGGAGCAACCCCAACACCGACCACCCAACCCAGTCCGACTGATGTACCCACACCTACCGATGAACCAACTCCGACTCTGGAGCCCACACCCACCAGCGAACCAACACCAACCGAAGTACCGACCTCAACTCCGGTCCCTACTGTTGAACCTACTGCAGTACCAACCGAGATTCCGACACCCACTCCCACAGAGGAACCCTCACCAACGGGAGAACCGTCGGTAACTCCGACAGAAATTCCAACACCGACCGAGTCGCCTTCCCCCACTCCGGAACCAACGCCCGTTAGCGGAATCTTTTGGACAATCGGATTCGGAAGCAACAAAACCACCTGCAGACCGGTCTACCAAACTTTCCACTTCGGATTCATGCATTTCAGAATCTTCACAATATCCTGCTCGAGATAGACTCTCCTTAACATCTCAATCTATTGAATGAGTAAGTAATTCTAATTACAGAGTCTTCAAGTAATTACGGAGCAAAATATAACTACATTTCTCCCTTATCAGAAAAGTTCCAGACAAATATTATGTTAGAATAATCTGCTTCCCAAAACTATTTATGAAAAGAGTTTTCAATTTATGAAAAATATATTCAAAATAATAAAACTGTCCAAACCGCAGCATAAATTAATCGCGGTTGCCTGCGTTCTGATTACAATCCAGGCTGTTTTACAGCAAGCAACCCCGGTTACTCTCAAGTATGTTGTTGATGAGTTGTCAAAGCAGATCAGCGCGGGTAACGGTAATTTCCAAAAATTAACCCAGCTTTTCGCTATCATTCTTTCAATTAATATCGCAATTGTTGTTATTAATGCTGTCGGACAGCGGTTGGGAGACTTCATTGCTTCCCGATTGGGGCGACATCTGACCGAAATTTACTACCGGAAAATCTTTACCCTACCCCAACTTTATTTTGATTCGGAAGTTTCGGGAAAAATTGTCAACCAGCTTAACCGGGGAATAATTTCCATCAGAGAGTTTGTCGGTACGATGACGAACTTTATTATGCCGGCAATGCTGCAGGCAATTTTCGGAATAGCCGTCCTTGCATATTTTGACCTGGGAATAGCCCTTTTGGCGCTTTCGGTTTTCCCTGTTTATATCGCGATTTCAAGCTATTCAACAAAAAAATGGGGTGATATCCAAAAAGAAAAAAATATCCATGAAGATACAACACGCGGCCGTATCCAGGAAGTCATTTCAAATATAAAACTCGTCAAAACTTATAACACTCAGTCCCGCGAATGGAATTTTGTTTCCGATGAATACGGTGAAATCAACAGACTTTACGACAGGCAGTCAACTTTGTATCACATCCTTAATTTCTTACGGGAATTCGGCTTAGAGATTTCCTTCGTTATTATTTTATACGTAATATTCAAAAAAACCTTCATGGGTGAAGTAACTCTTGGGGAAATGATCCTCATCATCCAAATTCTTAACCAACTCCGCTGGCCGCTTTTTGGCATGAGCTACATACTGGAACAGATTCAAAGGGCAGAGGCCGACTCCAAAGAGTTTTTTGAAGTTCTGGATCTGAAAGGCAGTGAAGTTTTTCATACCAAAAAACTTCCGAGGTTGATAAAAAATCCTGAAATCAGTCTTGAGAATGTCAGCTTTTCCTACGAAGAAGGTTCTCCGGTTTTGTCCGACGTAAGTCTTAGTCTGGGTAATCATGAAACTGTAGCTTTTGTGGGACATTCGGGTGCAGGAAAAACCACGCTCGTAAATCTCATTCTGAAACTTTATAACCCCACGAACGGCAAGCTTATGCTTTCCGGGAAAGACTACAAAAAAGTCCAGCATGCTTGGATCCGGGATCATATTGCACTCGTTTTTCAAGAAAACGAACTTTTCTCTTCCACCATCAGGGAAAATGTCTCATATGGAAAACCCGATGCTACCGATAAACAGATAATAAGCGCACTTAAAAAAGCAAATGCCTATGATTTTGTTTTCAATTTTAAAGCAGGGTTGGACGCAAAAATAGGCGAACGCGGAGTGAAATTGTCAGGCGGACAAAAACAAAGGATTCAAATTGCCCGGGCAATACTCCATGACAAACCGATACTTATTTTGGATGAAGCAACCAGCAGTCTTGATTCAAAATCGGAAAAACTTGTCCAGGACGCCTTGGGAAACTTAATCAAAAACAGGCTTGTTATTGTCATCGCACACCGTTTCTCAACCATCCAAAACGCCGACCGGATTGTTGTTCTTGATGGTGGAACTGTTGCAGATATCGGAAAACCCCAGGAATTAGCCAGACGTAAAGGAATTTACTCGGAACTTTTGCAGTACCAAATCGAAGGAAACAAAAAACTATTGAGTGAGTATGAACTGAATTGATTTGTTACACTTAAATAATGTCCAAAGGAATAGCGACCTTACTTGTACTTCTTTTGATCCCAGTCATCCTTGTCGTGTTATTTCTTTTATTCACAAAGGGTTCACCCTCTCCTCTCGGGAATAAAACATCATTAATGAATTCTGTTAATAAAGCCAAAAACGATCTGGCAAAGGTATCTCCTATGGCTTTGTGGGATTTTGAGTACGAAACAAAGACCTGGAAATCGGTAGGCTCTCCCCCAACATGTCCCGATCCTTTTACATTTCCGGCTCCTGCCGATTTGAGCCTTGCAAGCGGAATTCTATACCCGGGTCAAATAAGAGGCGGAGACTACAAACCCCATGGCGGAGCAAGATTTGACAATCTACCAAATAATGAACTTAATGTTTACTCTCCTTTTGATGGCAAACTATATCAAGCTGCAAGACATTTGGAATCCGGAGAAATGCAGTATTCACTTTATTTTATAAACGACTGCGGAATGATGTACAAACTCGACCATCTTCGGAAACTAACCGACAAATTTGAGAGGCTATTGGAACCCATCCCCACAGGCGCCGAGGGCGATTCAAGAACAACGATGATAAATCCGGCTGTTTTCATATCCAAAGGTGAGCTCGTGGCCACCGAAGTCGGAATCATAAAAACCAAAAATGTATTTTTTGATTTTGGAGTCTATGATTTACGGCAAAGAAACGGAGTTGATTACAGCGGCAAAGATTACTTCAATATTGAACAATACGGGATGCATGGTGTTTGCTGGATGGATTATTTGCAGGAACCGGATAAATCGTTATCGTATAGTCTCCCCGGCGCCGACGGACAAAGTGGTAAAAAGAGTGATTATTGCAAATAGCAAGAGAGGTATTAGAAAAAGTTAAAAATTAAACTGAAGCTATGCGTCTCTCTATTTTTTTCACTTTAGTTTGTAATTTATCAAAATCTTCAACTGTGGGAGAGTCGTCTTCCAAATTAGCCAACTGCAAACCTATCTTATCCAAACGATTTGTCAGTTTTGTATCGACCTTATCAATCTTTTCATCGACATTTTTTAATGTCTTTACGAATTTTTGTTTGGCCGTCAAGAATAGCTTGGAGAACTTTATTGTCTGACATAACTACACTATGCCATAAGAAATTATCTTTTAAAGACTCATTTTATGCAAAATTATTAATAAGCAGAAACCCCTTCCCCGCGCTCAGATGTCACATTATAATTTCATAAATGAAATGGCGTGACTTATGCTGTAGAAATTACATTTCAGTCCTATTTCAAAATATTATTTTGTATGCAGCAATGGACAAGGCAGAAAAATTACCACAGGAACCTTGAATACAGTTGAGGGAATATCGGAAGCGAGTTGTGTAAATTAGATTTTTGATATACTGCCTTTGAAGTGTCTAAAACCCTTTTCCAATATTACGAACAATTGCTTGATGAATATGGTGACCCAATAATCTATTGGCCTCAGTGGTGCGCTAAAACCAAATCAATTGCGGAAAGAGAACAGATTATTATTGGTATGATTTTGGTTCAGAGAACCAGTTGGCACAACGCCAACATTGCTCTTAAAAATCTAAAAAAAGAAAACTTTCTATCTGTTAAAAAAATAGCAAAACTTAAAACACTGGAAAGGCTAACCCAACTTATTCGTTCAGCTGGTTTTTATCACTCCAAACCTAAGCGCATATTTGATGTTTGTACTTTCGTAACCAATCAAGGCGGAGTAAGAGGTCTTATGAACAAAAATAAAGTTGACGTCCGTCAGCAGCTTCTAACTATCAAGGGTGTGGGTCAGGAGACTGCCGATACAATTCTACTTTATGCATTGGATAAGCCGGTTTTTATTATTGACGACTATACCCGACGCTGGACTGAAAAAGAAGGTTTGACTAAAGAAAAAGACTATATCATGTTACAAAAGTTTTTCCAGAGCAATTTGAAACTCAACATAGAAACCTATCGGAATTTTCATACCCTTATTATTGTTTCTCAAAGGGGCAAAGAGAAGTCAATGATGGAGATAGTGTAGTTAAATGCTAAAAAAGCGCTATACAGCAATGAGCAAGTTTGAAAAAATTTTCTGAGCCCAAATAAGCTTGTTATTTAGCAGTCGTAATGTTATATTGCTTGTGAATAAAAAATATGAGCGATCTATCGGAATTTGAAGAAAAATACTTCATAGACGGGCAAAGATACAACTGTCCTTTTTGTAATGTGCGCGGTGCTAAATACACTGTTGTGGATGATGCAGAATATAACAAAAACGATAGTGAAATTATTTATTGCTATATTGTGGAGTGCGACCTTTGTAATAAAAGGTCAATACATCTTTCTACCTGGCGATGGAGCACCGGTAGTACCAGGGGGAGGCTTACTAACCCCTTCGCTTACAGACCTGAAGGTTTAAGTTATGAGAAACATAAAGATTACAAAAAAGTCGAGCCTAGGCTTGATCTATTTTTCTTTTATCATTTCCCTACAGGCTTTTTTACGATTAACGAGCTTATTCCTAAGAAAATTAGAGAATTGGTATCAGAAGCGGATGGGTGCAAGGAAATGAACTTTATGACTGGCGCTTCTGGTTCTTTAAGAAGAGCTATTTACAAGTTCCTCAGGAAAGAGGGTGCTCAAGGAAAACATTACGAGGATAAAATCAAATGGCTCAAGCAAAAGTATACTGGCGTAGATGAAGAATATTTTGATGCTTTAGCAAATATTAAAGATATGAGCGACGACGATTTACATGAGGAAGATTGGGAACCTTGGAAAAGTTCAGAATTTAACTACTTGGTTAGCTGTTTTAAAGAGGTACTGGAAGAAATTTATGTGAAACCGTATAAAAGAAGCAAAACCCTCAGTCGAATAATAGCGATGAAGTCAGGTAGGAAAAAAATGAAAGAATAAAGAATGAACTTTTATGTAAATATTGCTATAAGTGCAGGAATCGGGACTGCTTTGGTAGAAATAGTTACAAAACTATTTTTGGAACACTTTTTAAAGGAAGAGTTCTACAAGTTTAAAATTCGTTTTACTGACAAGAGAGATTGTGCTAATGAACTTTTGAATCTTGTCAGCTTTGAAAACTCCGGCAAGTGGATTACAGAAAAATCCTTAATGTATTCCAAAGCATATTCGCTTGCTGATCGTCTTGATTCCTTGGGAGAACATAAATTCGCGAAAAAAGTAACTGCTTATGTCACCAAGACTTGTATTATGCTTGACCTGTTATCTGGACTATTGGGCAAAAACATTGATGCCCAGAGAGAAGAAAGAATAAAGCACTATTTAAAAACAGCGACTGACGTTGCACATATACGTCAAGAATTAACAGAAATAGCTAGAAAATTAAAATAGAAAAAATGGGTTATCAGAATCCGACTTGATTAAGTAAGCGCTTCGGTAACTTTCTCTTCCAATCCTGTATAATCCAATAGTATGAATGTAGATTTTGTACGTTTCAAAGCAAGCGATAACGTAGAGCTAAGGGGTTGGTTTAGCGATGGTGGGAGCGACAAAGCAGTTATTCATGTCCACGGAATGTCCGGAAACGGTTATGAAAATTATTTTCTTGATAATCTGAGGGAGATGTACAACAGTAATGGTTTTGCGTTTTTCTCAATTGATACCCGCGGGAGTGGAATTTATAATTCATTTTTTCTTGGAGGTGATCAAAGTAAATGGGGTGAAGGCACAAAACCCGGCGGCAGTTGTTTTGAGATTTTCGAAGAAAGCGTTAACGACATTCAAGGAGCAATTGATTACCTTAAAACTCTTGGTAAAACAAAGTTTATTTTGCAAGGTCACTCTTTGGGAGGAAGCAAGGTTGTTAACTATATTGTTAATAAAGGTAATCCTGAAGTAATCGCCTCGATTTTACTTGCTCCTACAGATATGTCAGGCTGGGCCGCCACAGATCCAAACCACAAGAAATATTTGCTGAAAGCCAAAAAACTTATTGCCGAAAATAAAGGAAAAGAACTTGTAAGTGCTGAGTGCTGGTTGGATAAAACCCCCCTCTCCGCTCAAACCTATCCAACTATTTGTGAAGCAGGAAGGGCTGTTGATATTTACGGAAATAAAGGTATTGCACCTTTGGGAAAGGTTAAAATTCCAAACTTGATTGTATACGGTGATAACGATATTGGAATCCTAAAAATTGATGGTTCTACAGCTAAATGGAAAGATAGGGTTGGAAAAATTAAACACAAAAATACACAAATATCCGTAATTTCCGGTGCTTCACACAGTTTTAAGGGATACGAAGAGAAGTTGTCGCAAATAATTCAAAAATATCTAAAAGGCACGAATAAATCTTGACTTGACTAAGTGGGTTAACCGTCAACTTACTGTTGGGCCCAGATGACAAATGTGAAGAGCTTATTTCCCAAACCCAAGTCGCGCTCAAATAATGCAACATTGCCGTTATCGCGAATTGATCTTCCCCATTCGCTTTGATTTTCAAAGTCCTGGTTTTTTGCGGCTTCGGAAATTATCGAGCCCAGAGGTAACTTTTGCGAACTACCCGCAAGCGACGTAAAACTATCAAGGTGCGCATATATCAATGACAGCTCGTCATAATCATGCTGGTTCGGGTGCTCATTACTAGGGGGACCGTCCGGATCACTTGTGTAATCCATACAGCTGCCCAAGTTGGGGTTGTCAAAATTTTCATCCTGATGGTCAAGTCCAAATGTGTGGGCAACCTCCTGGCACATTACCAGTCTCTTCCATTGGGGGGTGTTGTAGGTGACAGAACTAAAATAAGTATCATTTACTTTAGCTGTACCTTGGGTAATGTGACTGCCGCTCGCCCAAATTTGGGCTATTCCCAGCCAGCCATTACTGCCATAACGGTAATTACAAACCTCTACGCGTCCGCTTGTCGGACGACATCGGCGCGGGTTTTGGAAACCTGCAACAATTTGCGTATTAAGTACCGACGATACACTCCAGTCGGTTGAAGCTGTAGCAAGATAGGGATCCCAGGAGGATGATAGATTATCAGCAAGCGTCAAATTAAAGGGATTGGAAGTACGTGCCCAGTGATAACCCCCCCATGAATGGCTGGCCAAAATCCCGGGCGGTAAAAAAGTTAATGTAACTAAGGTAAACACCATTAACAAAACCCCTGTTATTGTAATTTGTTTCAACGGTAATGAGCGCATATTTGTCTTTATATAACTATTAACATAATTTATTATTATATCTGTAATCCAGATTACTTATTTGTCAATAATCAGGGTATTACAATATTTAAATATCATGAAAAAAATGTATCCCGTAGTTCATTTTGAAATGCCTCACAATAATCTGAAAACCGGCTTATCATGTATAAACCCATTTAAATAATTGACGCCTGTTATTGTTAGAAGCGTTACATATTAAAGCGTCCTATAAAAGTTATAATTTGATTCACGGTATGACTAACAGGGTGGTCCACTTCGAAATACAAGCAGATAATCCCAAACGTGCTATAAAGTTTTACGAATATGTTTTTGGTTGGGAATTTCCATTATGGATGAAAAAACCGCTTTATTACGGAGTCATGACAGCTTCAGTGGAAAGCAAAACCCAAGGCATTAACGGCGGACTTTTGAAACGACCCGCAAAAACTTCTCCAGCCAGGTACGGGACCAATGCGTTCGTCTGCACAATACAAGTTGCGGACTTTGATAAAACCGCAAAAAAAATCCTCAAAATGGGGGGAAGGGTTGCTCTTCCTAAGCACGCAATCGCCGGGATTGCCTGGCAGGGATACTTTTTGGATACTGAAGGAAACACCTTTGGGATTCACCAACCGGATACGGATGCGAAATAATCAATATGCATAAGATTGATATAAAAGGGCTTGAAAAGGCCTATTCAGGAAGGGCGTGAAACCTTTTACCCCGGAAGCCAAATACCAAAGAGTGAATATGATTCCCCCCCGAAATGTAAGATCAAGTGCAAATGAAAATCAACCGTGTCCACAATGCGGATTTCCGATCGGGGTTATTGCCGGAAGTAAAAACGCAATCTGTAATAACTGCGGATTCAAAGATCCCTGCTGTGAATAGTCCTACACTTTGCCGCTCCTTTCAATGGAGAAGTCAAACCAATCGCTTCAAAAAATCGATATAATCTGGTTATGGTAAAGCATTCGCCGATTATTATTGTTTTTATTCTTGCCTTGATTTTACGCTTTGTATTATCCCCCACAGTCTTCCATGTTGATATTTTCAGTAACGCCGGCTGGGGAGAATGGATACACGATAACGGTCCATTGGGCTTTTATCAAAATTCGAAATGGATATATTCATGGCCTACACAGCCACCACTTGTCAATCTTACTTACGGGTTTTCAAAAGAAGTATATGTACAAATACTTGAAATATTAAGGCAATCCGCAAATATAATCGTCAAATATCATCTCGCCCCCGGACACATGATATGGTGGTTTAATTTTGTTATTTGGTTTGATAATCCGGTAAGTACGGAAATCTGGTATCCGTTGGGGTATCTTGTTTCAATAAAAGCATTTGCTATTATTGCGGACATTCTCATCGCAGGAGTAATCTATTGGTTTGCTAAAAAACAAAATCGCAGTCCGTTTCTTTGGACATCAGTCTATCTTTTCATGCCTTTCAGCTGGTATATATCGGGTTTGTGGGGCCAATACGATCAATTGGCATATCTTTTCGTATTAGCTTCTTTCATCGGCCTTGTCAGATTTCCGATTATCTCCCCCCTTCTTTTGGCACTTAGTATCTCCCTAAAGCCAACTTCGGCCATTTTTATACCTTTATTTATTTGGTTTTATTGGAAAAGAAGACCCGGTATATTGACATTTGTTGTGGGAATTGTGTCCGCCATCCTGGTAACCTATTTCACCTTGACTGCGTTCACAACTGACAATGTGTTTGTGTTTATCAAGGAAGTTCTTATTCCAAAAATAATCTTTAAATCCGATTTCCGGGCAACAACAGGTGCATACAATTTATGGTATTTTATCTTCGGAGAAACTCCGACAAGTCACGATAAAAGTGTTTTATTTGTTCCTGCAAAAGTTTGGGGACTATTATTATATGCATTTATAAACGTCAAGACATTCTTACTGGTAAAAAAGCCCGACTACAAAAACATTTTGGCGGCGATGTTCGTGGTCGGAGCCGGAAGTTTTATTTCCTTGACAAACCAGCTTGAAAGATATTACTTTGCGGGGGTAGTAAGCGGACTTTTTGTTGTGATTGCGTATCCCAAACTATTCAAATATTGGATCCTTTTGGCAATTATATTTTGTCTAAATCTTTACAAATCCTGGCAGTATCCGGATCTACCGTTCCTTAAAAACCTGCTTTTTGAAAACAACTATCTTATGGGGAGATTGATTTCGCTTGCAAATGTTATATTGTACTTTAAAATGTCAAAAGCGATACTTAATGATTCCCGGATATCAAAAAGGCTACTTCCTAAATACTAAAACCGTATTCCAAAAATAACGTCTTAAAAATGGTAAATTGTCAACAATGAAGTCGTCTATCTTTTTAAGAAAAGTAAACACACCCCCTACCCTTCCCGAATCTTTCAAAATGTATTTCCAGTACCTGACTTCATTTGGGTTTTTCCTTTCAAATAAAAAATACCATAAAAAAATAAAAAGGGTAGTCAGATGAAACTCCCTATGTTCAAATCTGGAAAACTTAAGATTTCGGAAGGATAAAACCAAATCGTAAGTTAGTGGTGTTTCGTAATCGGTCCGCACCTTTTTCGCTATCGTTCTATAGATATTAATAATCGGGTTATGGGCAAGCGGTTCGATAAATGCAGCCGTTCCTCCGGGCCTTAAAATCCGATAAACTTCAGCCAGCGCTTTTTTGGGATCAACATGATGCAAAAGGCCATTCCCGAAAACAATATCAAACGATTTGTCGTTGTAAGGAAGCTTATCCGCATTAACTACTCCGGCAAGTATCAATCTTGTGAAACCATTGATCTTAGCCAGTTTTTTGACCAGTTTTATCATTTCCGGTGAAATATCTCCCGCCGTAACGCGGGCTTTTTTACTCGCAAAATACAGGGAAGCATCCCCCATACCGCAACCAATATCCAGGATCTTTTTCCCGGTAACAGGCGATAACTTGGAATATGCGAACACATTCTCCGAAGATGTTACGGATTCAAATGAAGCTTTATAATCAACCTCTTTCGGGATTATTAATTTTGCCCAGCGGTCATGGAAATCCGCTTCATATTGGTATCTTTTTTTTGAACTTTTGCTCATATTTTTAAGTAGTCTATTCTCTCATAGCCAGGGTTATATTAGAAGCAGCTTAAAAGAATTGATCCCCGGAGTCAGATTTGGGGATTTTCTTGAACATTGATGTGAAACCTCCCCGCCCTCTCGCTATCACTTTCAGGCGGGGTATCCTTTCGGATCCGTCTAAACGAGGTTACATTCTTAATTCAATTCATCCCCATCCTTCGGCAATTGCCTTCAGATGGGGTATTCTTGAAATACGTATAAAATAATACGGACCATGGAAAAACTGTCTAATTTATTCAAAAACAGAATTGTATTAATTTTGTTCCTTTTCGTTATCAGCAGGACCTTGCTGACTATATTCGGTGTCGATTCACGAAATTTACCGCAATTTAAGAGTAATCCTTGGTACGAATGGAAAAATTCTGATATCCCAGCGCTTGACATATGGAGCGTTTGGGATAGCTCTTGGTATCTGGATATTGCAAGAAACGGCTATAGCCCGGAACCTAAAACTGACATCCCTAAGTCTTGCTGCGGTCAGGCAAATTACGCATTCTATCCGCTTTATCCGTACAGCATAAGATTCTTGGCAATATTATTTAAGAATCATTACCTTATCGGTTTGGCGGTTTCAAACATTTGTCTTTTAATTGCCTCATACTTTCTCCACAAGCTGGTATCAAAGCAATATAGCCGGGGGGTTGCCGATGGGACATTAATATTTTTATATCTTTTTCCCACTGCTTTTGTGTTTTCCGGATTTTTTTCAGAATCAATGTTTTTGATGCTATTGATTCTTAGTTTTTACTTTGCTGATAAGAACAAGTGGTTCCTGTCGGGGTTCTTTGGATTTTTGATGTCTTTAACCAGGTCGATCGGAGTTTTTGTCTCGATAGCTCTTTTGTGGGAATATCTCCGGCAAAGAGGATTTAATTATAAAAAATTGGATAAAAACTTCTTCTCATTCTTATTTTATCCCTTGGGTCCGATATTAATGATGTTTATTATGTACCGTTTAACCGGCGATTTCCTGGCACACATCCACCTGGAACATTCTTCATGGGGAGTAAATTTTACCAATCCCTTTCAAACACTTTTTTCCACTTTATTTATGAAAACCAACATCAGCATTATAAGCCTTTACACTTTTTGGCTGTTTGTGCTTTTGGCATTTAACTTGAAGGCTATAAAATTCAGTTATTTTATCCTAAGCATGATACTTCTGACTGCTCCACTTACAATCGGAGATGTCGGTATGGTCAGCATGCTTCGCTATTCGATTGTCGTCTTTCCCATCCCGTTGATTTTGGCATTGAAAATAAAATCAAATCTAATAACAGCCGCTCTGGTACTCATTTTGGCAATACTTCAATTAACTTTTATGGGTTTCTGGAGTAATGGCTTATTTATAATCTGAAAAAGTAATTTGAAAGTTAAAACGGTAAGTACGATTCCGAATATCCAGTTTGCATTAATCAATCCGGATAGCGGTCCAAAGTATAAAACGGCTCTAACCAAACTACTGTTCAGAACCGTCCTTGCTCTTAGATAAGAAAAAGCAATCGGAATAACGCTTAAAATAAGATCATGAGACAGAAGATGCGGTAAAAAGATCATTGTTGAGAGGATTGCCAGGGAATACTTCGTTTCCAAATATTCTTCCGGCTTTGACTTATGAAAAAAATAAAGACTAGTCAAATATAATAAAATGTTCACCGCCATATAAACCAAGTTTTTGGTTTCTGATAATCCGAATATTATTTGTTGAAGAGGATACAAACTAAACATCTGATAGAAACGGCTTCCAAAATCGGCACTTTCGGTCAATCGTAAAAATCCTAAATAATCGGTTAAAAGTCCGGTTCCCCCTATTGAAAAGTTCACAATAAAAGCTAATGAGAGACTTAATAAAACTCCTTGAGTAAAAGATTTCTTATTGCTAGAAATCAAAAAGATGTAGGGTAAAAAAATTAACAGCTGTGGCTTTATCGATAGTACTCCCAGTAAAAGCCCTGCAACAAATGCCTTTTGTTTCTTAATTAAATAGTAAATAGCTGCAAAAATAAAAAGGAAAACAGGTGTCATCTGACCCAAAAAAAGTGCATTTATAACCGGCCAGAAAAAAAATAAAGGTATGAGAGTTCCCCACTGTAACCGTGGTTGAATTTCTTTTAGCAGATATAAAGACGCTGTAATTAAAACTAGATTTATTAATTGAACGATAAAAAAAGAAAAATTAAGCGGGATTCGTGTGAAGGGAAGATATAAATAGGATACAAGCGGAGGATTTCGGAATGGCAATAAGAATTTTTTATTTGTTAACCCAGTAAGCGCTTTTTGATATGAAAACTGTGTCTCGGAATCATAAAGTAAGTTACTTTTGCCCGCAGAGATTATTTTTGCTCCCGTAACAAAACTCACAAGATCGGAGCCTTTTATGAAATTCCCGTCAGTATATGGAAGAAGGATAAAAATTGATATTGATACCGCATAAAATACAAATAAAAGGAGCTTTAAGGGTCTGAGGAGATTTTTTTTCATCCCGGTAATCTACAAATGTCACATTATTAATTTTTCATACTGTTCCCTTACTCTAAATAGTCCTGAAGTTTCTTTCTTCTACTGGGGTGTTTAAGTTTACGAAGAGCTTTGGCCTCGATCTGACGTATTCGTTCACGCGTTACTCCGAATACTTTACCCACTTCTTCGAGTGTCATCGATTTCGTCCCTTCAAGTCCAAAGCGTAATCTCAAGACTTTCGCCTCTCTGTCGGAGAGGGTTTTCAAAACTTCTTCAAGATGGTCCTTCAAAAGCTGTTTTGAAGCTGCGTCGACCGGCGATAGCTGACTTTCATCGGGTATGAAGTCACCCAAAAAGCTTTCCTTGTCTTCCCCAACAGGTGCTTCCAGAGATGTTACTTCCTGGGCTATCTTAAAAATCTCACGTACGCGATCCGGTTCCAACTCGACTTCTTCAGCTATCTCTTCAGCCGTCGGTTCACGGCCTAACTCTTGCATCAAACGCCTTGATGTCCGATATAATTTGTTAATCGTTTCAACCATGTGTACCGGTATACGGATCGTTCTCGCCTGATCTGCAATCGCTCTGGTTATTGCCTGGCGGATCCACCAAGTGGCATAGGTTGAAAACTTGAAGCCCTTTCTCCAATCATATTTCTCAACTGCTCTTATGAGCCCCTGATTTCCCTCCTGAATAAGATCCAGTAGCGATAAACCCCGACCGATGTATTTTTTTGCAATTGAAACAACCAGCCGGAGATTCGACTCGGTCAATTTATCTTTTGCAAACTTATCTCCTTTTTCAAACTTTTTTGCCAGCTCAATCTCGTCTTCAGCTGTCAAAAGATTCACTTTCCCAATTTCCCGGAGATATTGCCTGACGGGGTCGGTTGATTCAGCTCCACCAAGCTTTGTAAGGATTTCTATTTCGCGTTCAAGTTTCTCTTTTGCTTTTTCTTCACTTTCATCCTCTTCGGCCTCGACCGACTCAAAAACATCAACCCCTTCTGAGATTAATCTGTCATATAAATCGTCAAGTTCGGAAATGCGATCTTCCGCATCGTTGAAGACATCCAAAATCTCATCCTGGGTAAGAAATCCCTGCTCGCGGGCGTGTTTAATAAGACTTGTTACTTCATTTCTCAGCATAATGTTGTTTGAGGAAACTTTTTTGTATTATACCTAAAATTGGCAGTTTTGTAACTTTTTGGCTACAAAAAATCCCAAAAAAAATCAATTTAAATATGCCTGAAACAACGTAAAAAGTTGTGGTTTATGTAGTATTAAGATTTTTTACTACAATGGTTTTCGGCAATACGGAAGAAGTATATATCTATTTAATGCTTACGGCAACCTCAACTATATAGTTTTCAAAAAACTTAACGGTTTTCAGATTCGAGCCTGCGTTTTTTTTCAATTACCTGACCGAAACGGACTTTCATTTTCCGAAGCATATCTATATTTTTCTCTTTTTGATATTGTTTCATTTTTACAATGAGATCCGACTGCTGACTTCTTAGATCAATCAGCTCAATCTGGGTTTTGGAATCCTGATATTCTGCCTCGACCTGGACCGGAGTGTAACTGTCATAATCAATAGAATATTTGAGGATTATTTCAGAAAACTGAAGTTTAATTTCTTCCGGAAGCCCCTGTACAAATACCTCAAGAGAAAACTTCTTAAGATTTTTATGGTTATTTATGAAGATACTGATTGCTTTTTTCAATACAGGCTTTGTAATGTATTCAAAAAAATCATTATCAATATACTTTTTCGGGTCCGATAAAAATACCAAAGCTGTGAGATTTTCTTCAAGCATTGTGCGCCTATCTTTTTTGGCCTCCCCTCCCGGACCTTTGAGAGTCTCGCGTTTACTTGGTTTAGCTTTAGTTTTTTCCACCTGAGCAAAAACTGATTCGTATGGGATACCAATCTTCCCGGCAACAATATTGATATATTTTGCTTTTGTTATTTCATCTTCTATAGATGAAAGCATCGGTACAAGCTCCCGAGAAATGTCCGAAACCCCCTCGCCTGAGCTCAAATCATACCTCTCAATCGTACTATTGATAATAAAATCATAAACGGGAACTGCATTTTTAAGCGCTTTTTTTAATGCATCGGGATCCGATCTGGCCATCTCATCAGGGTCCTTATATTTTCCTAATCTTGCGACCCGGATTTTCATTCCCTGCACCTGCGCGATTTCAATTCCGCGGCGGGCTGCTTTGTTTCCGGCAAAGTCGGTGTCCAGTGCAAAAACCAGATTTTTCGTAAATCTGGAAATAAGCCTTACTTGGTTTTCAGTTAAGGCCGACCCTTTAATGGCGACTATGTTTTTTATCCCTTCCTGCCAAGGCGAAATTGTATCTATCTCTCCTTCAACGATCACGCAACGATTCTCCTTTTTGATTTCACCTTTGTTAATATCAAGCGCATATAAAATATCCGATTTGTGATAAATGGGGGTTTCCGGAGTATTAATATATTTGGCTAAATCGGAACTTGCTCCTGGAAGCGTTCTTCCTGAAAACCCGACAACATTCCCCCGATGGTCCTTCAGCGGAAAAACCACCCTTCCAAAAAACCGGTCGAAGACCGTGTTCCCTCTCCGATAGGCAAGGCCGCAAAGTTCAAGATCTTTCGGACTTATTCTTTTTTTCCTGACAAAAAAGGACTCAAAAATTTTCGGATCGGTAGGAGAGTATCCCAGCTCAAATGTCTCAAGTGTTTTAACTTTCAGACCTCTTTCGGATAAAAGATAATTCAATGCAGCCTTTCCGCTTCGATGCTTTGTCAAAAGGTATTGATAATATTTTTTTGCCAGTTCATTTATTTCAAGACAGGTCTTACGCTCCCGGTCGTATGAGGTGTTTCTTGGTTTAAGTTCAACGCCTACTTTTTCCGCCAGATACTGAAGCGCTTCGGAAAAATCCATCCCTTCGTATTTTTCCAAAAAGCTGATTACATCACCTGACTCGCCGCAGCCAAAACATTTATATATCCCCAGTTCGGGTGATACCATAAATGAAGGTGTTTTTTCGTTGTGGAATGGACAGTTCGCCTTGAAATTTCGTCCCGCTTTTTTCAGATCTACACGCTCTCCGATAATCTGAACAATATCGGCTTTTTGCTTTACCTCTTCAACATCATTCCCCATACTTTTGCCCAATTATATACCCCTCCCCTTTGAAAAGGAGAGTGAAGCACTAGATTCTTTCGAGTCCGGGTTTTTTGTAAATTTGAGCTTCTTTGTCTTCATGCACCAACACCCAGCCTGATTTTTTTAAGGAGTCAATAAAATTGAACTTTTGTTCATCCGCCTTCACTAACTTTCTCACAACTTTTTCGATGTAATTCAAAGATGTCTCTTCTTCTTTCGGCCATAAGACAGTATCTATACCGTACTTTTCCGACACTTCGGAAAAATTAAGTTTTCCATCTTTAATTGCATTATAATCATCAAACGCGGAAGACGACTCATGATTATTTGGCGGATTAAATCTCCAGCTCGGCATTCTTCCGTCTACAAAAACTCTTTTTTGAGGCAACTGCCAAATAAGATAACCTCCCCAGCCATAGCTGGAAAATATTTCACCACCGGGTAAATTATTTTTTAATATTGCTACAGCCTCAACCGGATAGTACCCCCCTTCGTCAGTCGGTAGCAATACTCTCCAAACGGAAAAAATTGATTGGAATAAAAATATGCCAACTGCGATCACTAAAAAATATTTATAGACGACCCAGAAACGGGCTTTTACAAAAGTCTTTTTAGAATAATCTTCATACAATTCTCTGATCAAATCGGCTGAAATCGGTAGAGAATATAATACCCAAAAAGGGAAATTTCTGCGGCTGGAAAGTGCAAATAGAAAAATTATAAAAAATAAAATGAGTTTTTCTATTGCTAAGGATTTTCTTTTCAAAAAGACCGTTATCGAAACAATCGCCAAATAAAAAGCCACCGATAGATCAAAATAAGTAAGAGACGGAAGCCACTCTGCTATTTTGAAACGTAAGCTTGAATCGGAAATTGAGGAATAGACTTCTTTCACACTCCCTATTCCATATGGGTTTACCAATATGACGCCTGTTGAAAGGATCAGAATAAATAAATTTGTTAAATTCTTTTTGTTTAATAGCTTTCGTCCTGATGAAAAATCTCTGACAAATTCAATAAAGATGGTGTAGTAAAGAACAAATAGTCCAAGTGCGTACCCGCCGTGAAGATTTGCCCACAAAAGAAAGGTGAGAGGTAGAAAATATTTATACTTCTCAAAGATCGCTTTTGAAGACGTCAGATATAAAACTCCCGAAAACATGAGCCATGTCGCAATCTGGGCCCGGATTGAAAAGAATGGAAGTAATATTGCCAATGCCAAAATAACTAACGGGTGTCCGAAAAGCCACAATCCGGAAGTCGGACGAATTGAAAATTTTCTCAACCGAAGCGGATTCCCGGTTCTGAAAGCGATAATTATAGCTGCAACGAGAGCTGTTACCGTAACAACTGTAAGAAGTGTTTTTCCAAAAACCGGGTAGGTTAAGCCGATAAAAAGACTTACAAGCCAAGCATGATCAACAAACGGATAGCTTGGCATGGTATATGAAAAAGGATCCGTAAAAGTGAAGCCGTTATTTAATATATACTGTCCGTTTCGCAACCTCCAGCCAAAATCCGGATCCAAAAATATTTGAGCCTTGGTAACAAAAGTCAGAACAATAAAAATTACAAAAAGAAAGTATATCGGTTTTTGATATTTTACAAAAAAACTCACCAACGACTCATTGAATCTGGTGATTTCTTTCCCTACCGAAGAGTTGACCGAAAATATTTTCCCGATAATTCTGGGTATGGAATACATAAGTTTCATTTTACTATGGATTTAATGATGCCCCAAATTGTGATATATATTCAATTTCATACCCCAACCTGCACTCAGCGGTGGAATATTTCTCTTCACAACAGGTAAAATACAATAATGTCTCAGAGTAAAAAATCTTATT
Organism: Patescibacteria group bacterium; assembly: GCA_035291665.1. Taxonomy (GTDB): domain Bacteria; phylum Patescibacteriota; class Microgenomatia; order UBA8517; family UBA8517; genus DATDRP01. The sequence goes on from DATDRP010000003.1 coordinate 253,071, forward strand.
TTCTGCAAATTCTTGCCGTTGCGGCAATATCGCTTTTTGTGGTTCTCCCTACTCTTATCGGGGTATTTCACAAAATCCCAGGGAAAACTTTTACCGGCAACACGTTCTATTTTGACCCTTGGGATGTGAATGTTTATGTATCCGCCGTCAACTACTCGCAAAAATTCGGGTTTGACTTTGAAAATATGTACACCACAGAAAATTTTCCGAACAGAGTAAATTTATATCCTTTATATAGCCTGACCGGAACGCTTTTCAAAAATATAAATCCATTTCTGGTGTATTACCTACTGATTATTTCCGCAATTTATGTTTTCGTTCTTGTTGTAGGTAAAACCATAAAATTTGTAATTCCTGTTCCTTTAAATAGATTTTATTTTATTATTTTACTGTCCTTGTCGGGTGGTTTTGGATGGCTATTGTTTGGCAATATTCCGTCGGCGGACATCACCACAACGCCTTTTACTTTTCTAAACATGCTTCAAAGGCCGCATGCAACCGCCGCAATATCTTTCTATATCGCCTCTTTGATAAGCTTCTATCGGTTTTCCCAAACCAAGGCAAAGAAATATTTAACTTTATCGATCATATCTCTTTTTGTATTTGCAATATTTTATCCATATCTTTTGTTAAGCTTTTACGCAACGATTTTTATATACAGTTTGTTTTTATATCATACGGAAAAAAACACTCTCGGAATAAAAACCGTTTTGAAAATTTTCTTCTTAACGCTTATTCCTGCCGCTATCTACTCTTTATATATTCTGAAAGGATCTCAATTTAAAGGAGTTCTGAGTCCTAACCTGCCAACACCGCAGATTCTATATATTTTCCTCGGCCATGGTGTTTTTTTAACGGGATTAATATACCAGATCTTCAACAAAAAAAGGTCAAATCTTTCAACTTTTCTTATCATCTGGTATCTTTCGGGGATACTTCTTTCTTATGCGCCAATCTCCTTCTCGAGATATTATTTGAGTTCGCTTTTTTTCCCTATAACTCTATTACTATACATTTCCAAAAAAGATTTATTAAAGATGATCAAAAGTATCCATCTTCGAACAACGTTGGTTGTTATATTTATATTTTTCGGGACGCTCACCAGTTGGGTAATTCTTTTCGTCAGAATCCTGGCTGTATCGATGTCCAGCAGATGGGCTTACCTTGATGAGTCTTATTTTGATATTTTCAAATTTCTCAATAGAAATTCCCCGTCAGGATCCGGAGTAATGGTTACCTACCCTATATCAAACTTTATTCCGGTCTACACCTACAATAAAGTCTATCTCGGACACGGTGCGCAAACTTTTAACGCAGTTGAGAAAGATGCGTTGCAGAAAAGATTTTACGATCTGACCATTTCAGAAGATGGGTTAAATTCAATTATAAAAAGCAATGTTCGTTACGCAGTTGTTGAAAACAATTCGGTTGATATGTATCTGAACCTTAATTCCCAAACAACAAAAATCGGAAGTGTGTATCAAAGCGGGAACTATACTTTATTGGAATTCAGATAAAATGCGCAATCGAAAACCCTACCTCAACGCGAGTGCAACGAGCGGAGCGTCAAACGCACCAACCGAGTTTGACTATATAGTGTTTAGTTGAATTTATTGAAACTTATTATTAAACAATTTACTATTCTAATGGCATCCTCCCCCGAGTCAAACTCGGGGGTTTCCTCAAGAGGAGGATGACATATCAGAGTTCAATTCACCCTCAGATTGAAAGTCCGGGGTTCTCTTGAACGCTGTTATAGAATTTACTACTAACTCATCTTTACTTCTAATAAGGGTTTTCCGTTATCGTCTAGGACCTTTAATATTCCTGTTTGTGTATCCAAGCTGACATCCTTGCCTTCTCCACTACTAAATACTTTGACATTTTTTATCCCTTTCTTTTTCAAGTATTCAGCTATAGCTTTATTCCAACTTTCTCGATCTCCTTCCAATTCTTGCACGTATGGATCTAAACTGCTTGTGTCACCTAAGACATAAGGTAGGGCACTTTTGGATAGGTCTGGGACTGCTTCCAATAATTGATCTATAAGTTCTTCATGTCTGTTTCCCCATAAATCCACAGCATTTATATGGATAACAGCTCCATTTTTACCAGCATTTTCATACATAGCGATAACTCTACAGGCACCACCCCATGCCTCTAATACAGGACCATCCCTACCTATAACAAAGGTATCTGCTTTTGCGTAAAGACGGCCATTTTCTCGACTGTGTCCTTCTTGCGTTTTGCCATCTTGTAGAAATGCGGACTCCCCCCTATTACGGTTTATTCTCCTTACAGTTTTTTCCTCTGAGTGTGTTTCCATAAGTATTTTAGTTCTAACTTCCTCAATTGTGCGGTGAGGGAGGGTCTCCTTCGTCAAGACTTCGAAGACTAAGGATTCTCAAGTTTTAGTATTCTAATCAAAGCAGCCTGCCGTCCCGTAGCATTGGCGTAGGGCGGTGAGGGAGGGATTCGAACGCACAATTTGCAACACCTTACAATGCGTAATCGAAAAACCTGCCTCAACGCGAGTGCAACGACCAGAGCGTCAAACGCACCAGCCGAGTTTGACTCGGCGGTGAGGGAGGGATTCGAACCCTCGATGGCGTTGCCGCCATACACGCTTTCCAAGCGAGCCGATTAAACCGCTCTCGCACCTCACCTCAAATCAATCTGTATTTTATCACGACTTTATAGTCAAAATACTTCAGTTTGCATAATATAAATAAAATTTTTGAATATATAATCTCTAACATAAAAATGTCAGCCAAAAGTTGATCCGCCTCTGGAGGACAAATTCAAGTTAGAGGAGTATATTCGAAATTATTATTCTTGTAGGGCTGGGTACCCAGAAAACGGAAGTTTATCGTATATAAAACGCTTAACGTTTTTGAAGCAAAAAAACTAATATTCTGTTTGCTCAGCTTGTTCATCTTCTGCAAATCTTAATTTCCCTTTTCTTTCTTTGAACCAGCTTTTAAACATCTTACCGGCATCCCGCAGTATTTGGACTTCTCTTTTAAGGTTCAATTTTTTGGAGGCTTTTGTATTCTCGAGCCACTCCGATTCGGAAAACCCAATACTTTCTCCGGAATCCGCACGGTGCAGCATAAGATAGAAAATCTGCTTTTGATTGATTACTTTATCTCCCTTTTTAACGGTAGAATTAATTCTTCCAACCTCTTCCAGAACTTTTGCCCGCATACTACCCTGTTCACCCATGGTTCGAATGACTGCACGGACTGAAGATTCAGTCTTTCGTACCACGACTTTCGGAAGTTCCCAGCCGTTATTTTCAGCATTTTTTACGATTAACCATAAAAACTTTCCGTTAAGAACCTTAACAACGACCGCGCCTCCAATAAGCAGAATGTTTTTAAACATATTCAAATGTGTATTATATCAGGTTTTGGAAAAATCGTATTTGTAAGAAGCTCAATTCATCACACACAACAAATCCTGGCTCGGAATCGAAAGAAGAGAGCGGAGGTGGTGAGATTCGAACTCACGAGACCCTTGCGAGTCGAGGTTTAGCAAACCTCTGCCATAGGCCACTAGGCGACACCTCCAGATTCAATCATAGTATACAGCTAACAGATCTTTTCAGCGAAATAAAAAGTATTATATAATGGATAAATGCCCGAAAGTAATTCTTCACAATCAAAAGACAAAAGTCCCCGTAGCGGAAGTGTTAACGACGGTCGAATTGAACCTGAAAAGGATCTATATTCCTGGAACGCAGCCTCTCGTCCGTACAAAAAAAGAGATCGCGATTTTTGGATCACAACAGTATTGATAACGGGAATTTCGGGGATGATACTTTTGTTTGTGGAGGGATTCATGCCCGTAATTTTGATAATTTCGATTATATTTTTGTATTACATCTTAAACTCCGTTGAACCGGAAATGATTCAGTTTAAAATTACCAACAGGGGAGTCAAAATGGCCGATAAACTTAACGCATACGATGAATTGGGACGGTATTGGTTCTCCAAGAGGTACAATAATGAAATAATTGTATTTGAAGCGTATACAATCGGTGGAAGGCTTGAAATGGTAATAAACCCAACCGACAAAGAAAAAATTAAAAAAGCACTCTCGAAATATTTAACTTTTGAAGAGGTTCCGGCTTCAAAGCTTGACCAGGCGACGGAATGGTTTTCCAAAAAGCTTCCCGGAAACTCTTGAAAGCAGGATTTTCGCACTTCAAACTGGTAAAATATCAATGACTTAGCTTTTGGCCCCTGTAGCTCAACGGATAGAGCAGCAGTTTGCGGAACTGTAGATATCAGTTCAATTCTGATCAGGGGCACTTTATTAGAAATTAGTTATTAGTGTTAAGTTAAACAAGGAGGTGTGCCAGAGCGGACGATCGGGCTTGTTTCGAAAACAAGTATCTCATGTTTAATGGGATCAGAGGTTCGAATCCTCTCACCTCCGCTCTCTTCGCTCACTTCGGTGTAAGGGTTCGATATTGCGAATCAAGGATTAAAACTGTGCAAGGCGAATCTTCTCACATCCGCAGATTGGAACAATTCTCGGGTTTTAAGAGTATGTCATACGACTGTTGAGTGAAGCTCCAAACAAGCTTTTTGTCCTTAACCATCACGCTCTAACCGACTTTTTCAACCGCTTTGCGTTTTGATATTAAATCACCACTTAAAATCAATTCCCGAGCTTGGAAAGCCGTAGTTATAAAATCTTCGGCTAGTTCCAACCAATAACGTTGAACATAACCCGTCATCAGTTTTTGAGCCTACCTTAAACCCTCTACGAAGCGTCTATCACCATAATATCGTGCATATGTGGCAAGGCAAAGCCTCGCATAGTCAAAATATGAGGTTTGCCTTTGGAAACCCGTTGGATAGCCATTAGCTCTTACAAGGTTCATTCCGGCAGCCCAAGCGTTTCTTTCATGAAATAAGTGAATTGTTTTGTCTACTCCATGACTTCGTGCTTCTAGACGAGTGAGTGCATATCTTGTTGCTTCAAAAGGTGGTTGTTGTTCCCGAATACCGTACGGGAGTGCGTGGGCTAATTCGTTACCATAGGTTTGCACCATTGCAACAGGTGGTAAATCCCTTCCCTTTAGTGATATGGCGGCTTTAAGTAATCGCGTATCAAGGTCGTTGTGGAATATCAATACATGACCTAACTCATGATAAGTGGCGGACATTCTAGTCATGTTTTCCTTTAACTCATCTACTTGTAGGCCAATGACGTAAAATGGATACTCTCTTCCACTCATGAGCGGGTCATGCGCATAAAACCCGTTTGTTGTACCAGTAAATAAAACCGGTTTTCCCTTTGAAGTTGTAAGTGATAAGTTAGATTTTCTAATATTACCTTTTTTCCTAACTTGTTCTAATTTTCCCGTATAAACCTGAATATGGCTAGACATGCCAAATCGTTCGGGCATGTTATACGTTCCAACTTGAGAAAAGGTAAGCCTTGCGTTTGGCCAGACAATTTGTGCCGGGAGCGGTATATGAGCAGCTTGGTCAATATCAATTTCCGTAAAGCTACTTTCAATCCCACCTTCAATTCGTGCCTCTTGTGGACGGGGTCTTTCATAACCACTAGTACCGCTCTCAATTCCCATAATCACATATTATACTATAAGCTATAATTAAATTAAATGATTTTATGCTTTGTAAGGCGAATCTTCTCACCTCCGCCGACTCAGACTCGGCTGGGACATTTGAAGTTTTTGTTCAGAGTGGCACAATTTACGCAGCAACGGTCAATCCCCAAACTGTTTTAATACCATTTTCTTTCAGAACTTTAGCGCATTCTGAAATTGTTGAACCGGTTGTCAGGACATCATCAAATATAATTACAGGTTTTTTGTCATTCGCAAGTTTTTTGTATTTCATATTGAATCCAAATGCACCCTTAATGTTGTGAACGCGTTCTTTCCCTTTTAATTCCGCCTGATGCTTGCCTGCCTTTTTACGAAGCAGTACATCCGGAAGCAGTTTCCATCCGAATTCCAAACTAATCGCTTTGCAAAGCTCGAGGGACTGATTATAGCCTCTCCAGTTATACCGGGAGCGGTTAAGAGGTACAACTGTAATGTATGCTTTCTGACCCCGAAAAAGTTTCGTTCGAAGAATTGCTAGGCAATATTTCTTTCCCAACTCTTGCGAAACTTCTCTTACAAAATTATATTTCAGCCTGAGGAGTGCACTTCTTACAGCCCCATCATAACTCCAGGGGGAATAGGCAAACTCGGGAGAATGATTTGTTATGCACTTTGCATGTGTTAACCCATCAATTGATTTTTTCTTACATCTGAGGCAAAAAAGCTTTGCGGGTGGAACTTTTGACAAACATCGTGCACATAAATAATTACCTTTTATACCGCATTCAAGGCAGTTCGTAGGAAAAAGTATATCAAACACACCCATTCATTTATAATAGAATATATCAAGGAGACAATGATATTGAGATATTTGGATACTAAAACAATTACTAATTAATCTAATTTCTAATCAAATCCCAAACCCGAATGTCAAATGACAAAGAAACAATTCAGCAATTTAACAATATAACAATTTACTTATATGGTAATTTATAACAAAAAAGCAAAATTTAACTATAAACTGTTTGAAACTTTTGAGGCAGGGATAGTCCTTTCCGGCTCAGAAGCCAAGTCAATTCGGACACATCGGATCGATTTGTCCAATTCGTATGCAAAAATCATACAAAATGAAGTCTTTTTGATTAATGCAAATGTCCCGATACCCGGAAAGAAGGATTACGATTCAACGAGAACCCGAAAATTGCTTCTTCATACACGCGAAATTACGTCAATACAATCGAAGATCAAGGCTAATAAATTGACTCTGGTACCAGTTAAATTGTATAATACTGGACATCTTTTTAAGCTTCAGCTTGCGTTAGCTAAGGCTAAACGTAAGTTTGAAAAGAAAGATAGTATCAAAAAAAAGGATATTGAGAGGGAAATTTCCTCTCAGTATAAGAGTTCAGTCTAAGCCTAAGGTGTGTAAAATTTCCTTAGACTTATACCTAAACTTAGACTTTTTTTGGGGACGACCGGTTTCGACGGGAAAGCACCTTAAAAAACTGCAAGCCGAGTTTAATTCACACTCGCTAATAATGGATTAACAAATAAACGCTGATAACGAAAGTTACAGTCCAGAAGCAATAGCTTCAACTTTGCTCGGTACTAACCAAGCCAATTGGGCATTTGCTTAAACACTGGTGTCGTTTGAAAGGTTCTCAATCGTTTCAAAACGGCATAAACCTATTGAGATAAGCCAACAGCCGTTGACTGCAAGCTGTAGGTCGAAAAATATTCAGTCTTACTTGAAAGAAGGTCGTTAGTAATCTAACTTTCAAGAAAATATAAAAATACTAACTAAGCTTGTAAGAAAAGTTTTTTATTTACTTTTTCGGACGAGGGTTCGATTCCCTCCGTCTCCACATATAAAAATCCAGGTATTGCTACCTGGATTTTTTTATGCTGAAAACCAAAGGAGGGATGAGAATTTATTCGCTCACTAGATTTGCGGCTTTGAAATCTTTAGATGAAAAATAAAGCAAACCTAGTGATATGAAATTTGTCTGAATTTCATATTCCCTCCGTCTCCACCAAGTCGAACTTGGTTTCGCCGAGTCAAAGCGAAAGCAAGGTTGACGCAGGTAGTCGAGTTTGACTCGACACCTTCTTTTTGTATATATTTTGTTCATGAACAAAACGTCAGACGTTTTGTTAAAATTCTACGTTTATACACTTCTCTCACTAAAGGATAAAAAATTTTATACTGGTTACACTACCGACTTGAAAATTCGGCTTACTCAACATTCAAAAGGTTTGGTCAAGTCCACAAAGTTAAGAAGGCCTTTCAAACTAATTCATTACGAATATTTTATAAACGAGGAAGATGCAATGTCCCGAGAGCGCTTTCTAAAAAGTGGTTTTGGAAGAAAACAATTAAAAAACGCATTAAAGAGAACTTTGAGAAATATTTAAAATCCAGTTCCGGATTTGCTTTCAGAAACAAACACTTAATTTAGTCCAAACTCCCACAGCTTTTCGGGGGTCATTACCAAAACCTTATCATCGACAACCAAGATAGCATTTGCATCGGAAAATACATCGCTTTCGTAATATTTTTGATAATTCCCCTCTTTGTCAAATACGACAATTCTTTTTAGGTTGGGTACAAGAATATATAACTCATTTAGATTTTCGTCCGTATATATGCTTTTCCCATCAGCTATTTCAAACGGTACACCTTTAGGTGTAAAAGATATATCATTTCCCAGGCTGAAACGTCGTATTTTACCGCTACCTTTCAAAACCCAAATACTTCCGTCAAATGCCCATGAGACCGAGTCGCCAATATCAGAACTTTCAGCCGTAAGCCACGCCGATCCGGACGAAAAACCCGACTCCGTACCTGCATATTTCGTAATTGATCCTTTACTTTTACTTAAGAAGTACAAGTTTGAAGCAAAGGAATACAATAACCCGTCGTCAAAATCCGCATCAACCACCCTTTTTAAGGACCCTCCGCTCTCCGAATATATACCATCATTTTTTAGTAAATATACATTTCCGAGGCTTGAAGATATTCTTTTTGAACCCTCAACAGCATCTGACCCCAAGAAACTTAACGATTTCTTACTCTCAAAAACTATCGAAACCACTTTTTTCGATTCAGACGACAAAACATAAATTGTTCCGTCAGATATGGTTATATCGCTTCCCTTGAACCCATCCGACAGGAGTGTTAAGTCCAAATAAAGCTGGGGATTAACCATATACTCCCCCAAAACCTTACCCTGAGAATTTTTAATATTCGCAGATAATTCTGTCAGTTTTGAGTCGTCAATTCCCCGGGAGGTGAGAGATTCTGTGATACTTCTTGACTCAATAAACATGTCCCTTGCCCTATTCGGATCAAGCGCTATCAACTTCTGCGATTCATCATATAAAGAAACTGCTTTAATAAGATCTGATTCATACGAGCTTTTATATTCTGAGTCCTGCTTTTTCTTAAGACCAAAGACAACGCTTACTCCCAATAAAGTAAGAAGAATCAAACCAAGAAAAAGCGTACTTTTCTTTCTACTCCCACCGGCGACATCTTCCTCAAAACGGGATTTTACAATTATTCTTTTTACGGGGATAAGGCCTTTTAGTCTTTCCAAAAAATTAATTTTCGGATATTCCGGTTGAGTGGCTTCTTCATCAACAACCTCTTGAGATGCGTCCTGGGTATCAAGCTCTTCAAGTGTTTTTTGAAGTTTGCCGGTAAATTCTATTACCAAAACACCTTTCTTCCCCGAACTTCCGTCATTTGAAACCATGGGGGCAAGAACTTCAAGGGCGTCTTTTAGACCATACCCCAGCGCGTTTTTCAATTCGGAATTTTTTATCCCTGACATGAAGCCGTTTGTTGAGAGAATCAGGAAATCTTTGTCTTTTGCGTAGCCGTTTGCAGAAATCACTTTTTCGCCAAAACTGTCAAGAATTCTGACCAGATAGTTATCCCTCAGAAGGATAACTTTTGTACCGTTAGTGCAAACGGCATAAATATTATTTCCGACTACAGAAACGGCGGCGATTTCAAAATGGAGCAGGAATTTTTCAAATTCATCATAAATTTTGACAACCGCATCCCGTAAAGCGTTAAGGGGTTCTTTATCAATATTTCCAAAATATTCCTCCTGCAGCCTCTGAAGACATTCTCTTCCCAACTTGGCGCTTTCTATATCAATATTGTCCTTGCTGGCGCTGAAAAGAACATGAATTTTTCCCCTTTTAATCTGCTTTTCAGGAGTGGCAGGGAAAAAATCATACGCCTGTGTCCATCCGGAACCGTCGGGGTTACCGGTAAGCTTTACGCAGTTTGTTCCCAAATCCATTTTTTAATATTTTAAAACGAAAAAAGTTTATCAGTTAAATATTCGGTAACTTCAAATGCTAAAACCTTTAACGGTGTTTCACATTATTATCGAATAAATAAAAACCAAAATTGCTGTAAACAAATGAAGGGCAGCAGCAATTCTTAATGGTTTCTCAAAATTCACTTCAAGAGTTTGAGTCATAATATTAACCTGCTTCAAAACCACAAATGCAAAAACAACATACAAAGCCATACCAACAATAGCTGCAATTTTCAGGATAATAAATCCTGTTGATTCAAGCTGCGGTATTTCAAAGGGCATTATCTTACCCTCCCTTCCAATTTTTCTACTTCTTCCTCAATACGAAGCTCTCTCAGAACTTTAGCAACTTTGTCCGGAAACGGAACCGCTTCGAATTCTATCTCTGGAACTTCTGAAGCAGTCTGGACTAGAACATCGCCATAATTAAACATCGTCCTTATTCCTCCGCCAAGCTGGACTGTAACGTCCTGGATTTGGTCAATATTAGCATCTGTCATTTTTCTGTAAATTAAATTGTAAAAATCTACATCAAAAATCCGCTCATCAGTAATTATATTTACGGAAAAAAACCAATCTAAAAATTTTTCAAACATATAAGCAAAGACTAATAAATACCATGCCATAACAGCGAAAACCTGATAACTCGCAGGGATACTTTCAAAAGGCGGAAGGATAGTAAAGAACGACGGAGCTATTATCAAAAAGAATGATGCTATTACCCATTTAATATTTGTTATTGCATGTCTTCGTAATATTAAAACTATTCTTTCCTGGGGATCTTTGTTAACAAAATCAGCACGCGTCGGAAAATAAATATACGACGCCAATGGATTTGAAGTGTATCCGGGCAGTTTCTCGGCAGCTTCTTTTGTAAGCGGATATTCCAAAGCGCCTGCTTTTTCGGCAACTTTATTTTTCTTGATGCCATCAAGTATTTCCGGAAGTTTCTTTTCCGATACCAAGTTGCTCTTTACTTTAGCTTCTGCATTCTCAATGCTTCCGGGCTCCGGATTTTTCGCGATGGTATCTTTTGATATAAATAAATCGGGCATAACTTAGTTACTAGAGAAAAGTAAAAAGTGCATAGTCAGTTTGAGTTCAATACTTACTGGATTATAACATTTGCGAGTGTAAATGTTTAAGCGGGGGTGCTTTTATATTTTACAAACTTATTACTTTTCTCTTTTCACTTATCTCATTGTACTAAGTACTAAATTACAGTTTCTCTAAATTATAAAGCGAGCTTTTTAACCCGACATAACCGGGCGCCCGAAGATTGAAAGCTTTTTTAAATTCATCTCCGGGAATATTAATGCTTCCTTTGTTTGTCGAAAATATTACAGTTTGAGTTGATCCTGAATTGGAATAAACAACACTTATAGATGAAGCACTAGTAAATCCGCCGATCCCGGCAAGATCACTCAAGGAGTAGGGATTACCACCCCAGCAGCTGGTATCAACCGGACTTATCCTTGAAACATCTCCCCCGCCTTTATTTAAGACACTCCAGGCGTTTATTATGTCTGCAGTTTGTTCACTCGTCAGCCACGGGTTTACCTTACCGCAAGTCGCGCCTGAACGGGATTTGTACCAGCCTTTGTAAAACCAAGGGGATCCGGAAATTTTTTCATAGGCTGAATTTGGCCAATTACCGTCTTTGGCATCTTTTATCCCTGTCCATCCCCATTGGGATATGGTAAATCCTCCCGCAGTAGATGCGTAATAAGTCTTTGCCGGAGTTCCCCCGACAGTCAAAACCCAACCTCGGGTATCGCGTACTGCCTGTGCCCATTTACCCGATTTTAGCTGTGGCTTATACACCTGACAGCTTTCGGTTGTACAAATACTTCCGGCTCCGTTATTGGTGTACGAAAGTGCGTAAGTCCTGGCGGCAACCGCCTGCGCTTTGAGAGCTTCGTACCCGCCATTATCCCCCCACTTTTCGGGGACCTCATAAATTCCAAGGAGGTAATTTTCCTCAAAAGAAACCCTTCCGATGCCGGTCACTCCGATGGTTGCCGGAACGGGATAATTTTTATTAAGTGTTGCACCCTGAAAATAATCCGATAAAATTTGTTCTGCCGATTGACCTGATTTTGATCTTCCGTACGCGCCGTATTGGCTCATGCCTGTTCTATGGGGCGCACCAAATGAAAACGCAGCAAACGCCGGGCGGTATCCGGGGTCGCAAAAATTTGCAGAGCCGGGCGGACCGGAACAGGGTTCAAGCGTTTCAGGAGTATCTCCGACCGAGGTTTGGAAGCCTCCCTCCTTTTGGGCAATCAGGGCTTGCTGTTTGGAAGACAGAGTAGCCAAATAGCTTTCTGTTTTTTCAACCTCCACTGATAGGAATGCTGCTCTTTCTGAAACGTTTTTCTTAACAGATGCAAGCAATGTCTGGTTTTTTTCCAGACTTTCCTTATCGCTTTTCAGTTTTACCAGATCTGCCGCATATTTCTCCATCGTTTTTATGTCCTCACCCGTTGCTTTTTTACGAAGATTAATTTCTCTGAAGGCGTTGCTGGCATTGGCGGCAGTAATAAAAGCCTGAAATTCATCGTAAAAGCGGATAAAAATATAGTGATTTTTTGTTTTTTCTTCGAATATTCTTTGCGCGTACGCAAGATCGCCTTCCCGCTCTTTAATGTTTTGTTCTGTAACTTTCAACTGCGCTGAAAGAGCTGCAATCTTTTTTTCTAAAGAAGATATCTGGATTCTTAAATCAGCCAACTCTTGTTTGTTATATTCGTGGGCGGGTTTAAGAGCGTCGATCTCTTTCTGAAGTTTGTCCAAACAAAAATCAATATCACCTATACTTGGAGCATCGCAGTTCGGTTCGGCAGTCACATACCGAAGCTTTGCTCCCAGAAGGAAAAAGGGGGAGATAATAATTAAGAAGGTTACCAGCAAAAATAATTTACTCCCAAGTGGAGGTTGGGGCTTTCCGGAAATCATAGTAAAATAATATTTATCCATGAAATACTTCATTAAAATTATATCAGGAGTCATAAAGACAAAGCTATTTAAAATTTTACTTCCTATCTTTATAAGCGGATTTTATATTTTCCTGAACCCGAAGATTCTTGATGCACAAACCAGCTTTTCCTACACATCGTTTACCCACAGGTCTCAGTTGAATACCGATCAAATAAACGCCTGTGTTACAAATGACCATGCCTATTTTACTGCACAGGGAATTTCCAGCGGGAGGTATATTTACGTACTTTTCCGACAAACCGGAGGAGATTATTATCCAATCCTTCCTGATTTTACTATTAACACTAACGGTTCCGATTATACTTGGGACCAAAGATTTGATTTTATAACCGCAGGTTTTCCTCAGGGGTTATGCGCAACGGCTTCTGCATACGATGTCCCGACCGGCACCTACCAAGTACGGCTATATGACTATACAAGCTGGTTCAATTTCATAAATAGCGGCACTCCGACAACCAATTATGGCGTAAGCAGTTCCTACGGTGGAATCTTGTACATTTCAACTCCCACCCTCCCAACCGCAGTACCGACAGCGGGTCCGACCGCCACACCGCCTCCATCATGTTCTTTGGCATATTGCTCCCAAGACACAGCAAGATGTACAGAGTCAATATGTGTAGGGTGTCCTTTTTGCGGATGTCCTGATAATCTGTTATCGTCCAATGAAGAAAAATTTGCTTTCTGTTCGAGTGCATCAGTGGTTCCCCCAAGCGGACCGGGAAATACCAGTTTCACCTTTGAAGGAAGAAATTGTGTAAATATCGGAAGCGCTTCATATTACCGGATGAGTATCTATGATGGTAACGGTTTAATAAACTCTTCAACCCCCCAGATTTATGCCGTTGATGCCGATTCTGACGGGCAAATGGATGATGTTCGGGCTTCAATAGCTCTTGCAACTTTTCAGAATCCGGGAACTTTCTATGCAAAATTGTTTGCTCCCTACACAGACATTTCCGGAAATCCGTTTGTTGGTGCCCAGTGTGCTCCTTTCGGGGTAACCAGCCCTGTTGCGTCCTCCACCTGCTGTAACATTGATCCTTCATCTAATCCTGCAGCCTTTTGCGGTCCTCCTTTGGGATGTACCAATGTCGGATCAAACGATCCCAGTCTTTGTCCCGCATCCTGTCCGCCGGAACGTTTTTACTGCACAAGCGAAGTCTGGGTTTGTATGAATCGTAACGCCTGTAGCGGATTTTTTACAGGTAATGCGGGAACATGTCGTTTTGCAAGATGTCCGGAAAATATGGTTTTTGATGGGTTTAACCCTCCGACGAATAACGATTGTCCGGTATTGTTTGCCTGCTGTACTGATCCGCAACCTGCAATAACAAGAGCGCTTCTTAATACCGGCTGTACGACAACAGACGGTCAGCAAGGTATAAATACGGCTGTTGGTTGTATCGCAACCACAACTAATATTCAATTCTTAACTTTTGTACTTCCTTGGGCATTGGGTGTTGCAGGCGGAACTTCATTCATTTTATTTATTGTATCAGCAGTTATGTTTTCAACGTCCGCGGGAGATCCCCAAAGAATTAAATCCGCAAAACAACTCTTCTGGTCAGCGTTAACCGGACTTATAATGATCATTTTTTCCGTTTATTTACTTAATTTGATAGGTCTTCAGATTCTCCGACTCCCGGGAATATAATTGGCCTGAAATATTCTTGGATGCTGATATAAGATATAATAAATTGACATGAAAGCGATTGTAAAAAATCTTCTATTTTTAGCTTTGACAATATTTTTTTTTATCGCTTCGGATGAACTTACAATTGCGCAGGAATACGGGACTTACAGTTGTACCTATATTCCGACAAGTCCTTCCTGTTCCGGCAACCCAGCCAGTTGTACAACCTATGGCTGCCGATTCCCAACGGATGACAGTACGGCTGGTTGCGGCCAATTTAACGGCGATGCCGTGCAGTGTTCTTCATCCACTTTCGCCTGCGACTTCTGTCCGATTATGACTCATTCCCCGATGCAAATAAGTGATTGTTCCCAGGGAGTAAGGTTTCAGGCATTGCTTCTTAATGACACCATGTCCTATACCATTAGGCTTTACAATCTTGGCAACGGCCGTTTATACGATGTACCCCAAGCGTCAATTGTGTCTCAATCTTCATATGACCAAACTTTATATTTTGATGTAACCGATATTAATGACGAAAACCTTGTGCTTTGTAATAATTCTCAAACCAGTGCAAGAATCCCGTCGGGTTTCTACCAAGTTAGGTTGTATACACAGGGGACTTCTTATTACCGCGTCAGTAATGCCGGAAGTCTTTACTTTGTCCAACCTGTAATCACACCCCAACCCGGGACCTGTTCCTGTAACCAAAACGGTACAGCGTGTACGGTAAATTCAAGCCCCACCTGCAACTCAGGCTACTTACCCTCCTGCTTCTATGGGGGAACATTTTGCGGATGTAATTGTGTTACCCCCACTCCGGGGGGATCAGGGCTTCCCTGTCCTGTAACAACGCCCGGCATCCAATGCTGCGCTTCTTCATCCGCCTGTTCCTCTCCCGCCGGTACGGTGTTAACTCAGTATTCATGTGCGACCGGTGTCTGCTGCCAGGGTGCATGTACGGCAGTTGCTCCGACTGTCGCCATTCCTCCCGAATTCGCCGCATGCGATACGACCTGTTCAGCAAATCCGGAACCATACACGATAGGAAATTGTTCCCGAACCGGAGGTAATCCGGACACTTCAAAATGCCAGCGTCCGGTTTCAAATCCGGGATATGACTGTAATATCAACGGGGTAACCTATGACTGCTTTTGCTGTTCGGAGCTTCTTTCGTCATCTACTGCAGCACTCACCCCAAGACCATCTCTTCCTGCCACTTGTGCTAACAACGGAATAGATACTGCAATCGGATGTTTGCCTGTGGGGAACCGCCAGCTATTCTTGCAATTTATTCTTCGCTGGGCACTGGGAATCTCGGGTGGAACTGCTCTTGTCATGATTGCCTATTCCGGAATTTTAATCATGACAGCACAGGGCGATAAGCAAAGACTTCAAACCGGCAAGGAATTTTTGACAGCATCGGTGGCAGGCATAATGATGATTATTTTTTCGGCGTATTTATTGCAGCTTATCGGTGTAACCATATTCCGGCTGCCAGGAATATAAGTAAGCCGTTTATATCCTGCCATAAAAAATATAGAATAATAACAATGAAGAAAAGTCTATTTACACTCTTACTCATCGCCTTCGTGGGTTACTTCATGATCCTTAAACCTGATATTGCCAGCGCTCAGGGGTACGGTACCTGCACCTGGAACGGTCCGGAATTCGGCGGCTACTGTCAAGTGGGCTCGGTAAATTGCGATCCTAACTGTTTCGCACCGGCAAGTGCATGCGTCGGAATCCAGTTCAGTTCCTGTCCCGGCGCAACATTCGTCTGCGGCAACTGCTTTGTCCCACCAACAAGCGCACCGCCGCCTCCCAGCAACCTGGACTTTAATAGCTTGTATAGCGCAATTGGTTTTCGATTCGGCGGTTCAACGGTTGGCAACATTATCAGTGTTGCCAACACATATCTCTTTCCGATTGCTGGCTTAATACTTCTTTTATATCTGATATACGGAGGGTTAAATTTAATGCTGTCTGGCGGAGATCCGAAAAAAGCGGCTGCAGCAAAATCAATTATCTCAACTGCAATTATGGGAATAATTATTATCTTTGCAGCTTACTGGATTGTTCAGTTGGTTGGAAGAATACTTGGTCTTACACAAATTTCACTTACTTTTTAAATTATGAATAAACTTGCACTTGTTGATATCGGAAGCGTTTTTGGAAGCCCGTTCGGAAGAGACAGGGGTTTTGCCGATTTTGTGTCGGTTGTTCTTTTTAATGTTATTGCATTGGCATCCGTACTTTTATTGATATTAATAATTTACGGTTCAATTACAATCATAGCCGGAGCCGGGAGCGGCAATAAAGAAGATGTTGGTAAAGGAAGGAAAGCTGTCACTTCAGCGCTCGTCGGCTTTTTGATTATTTTCGTTTCTTATTGGATAATATATTTATTGCAAAGAATTTTGGGTTTTAATATATTGCAGCCTTTTCAACCGCTACCATGAATAACCTGCTCGCTCAGTTCGGAAGAGTTAACCCCCCGCCGGGAGTAAGCTCTTGGATTGCAAATGCCGGTGGAAATTCGGAAACGGGGTTGCAGCGTTTTGTTTCAGCAATTATCCAAACATTAATTGCCGGCGCCGGAATATACGCTCTTATCAATCTGGTAATGGCCGGATATTCTTTTATGTCTGCCGGCGGTAATCCGGAAAAAATTGCACAATCCTGGGGAAAAATCTGGCAGACACTCCTTGGACTTCTGGTTGCTGCAGGGGCGTTTGTTCTTGCCGGAGTATTCGGCCAGATTATATTCGGTAATCCCCGCGCGCTAATACAAATACAAATTTTTACACCGTAAATGAAAAACATACTTGCTCAAAATCCGCGAAATATTGGAGGAGAGATAAACGGTCTGGGTTCATACGGAACACCGGGGAACTCATCACCCGGACTGTTTGCAACCATTCTCTCCCGAATAATCGGGCTTTTAACGATCGTTGCCGGAATATTTTTTATTTTTCTTCTTATTTCGGGGGGCATCGCCTGGATGTCGGCAGGAGGAGATAAGGGAAAACTGGCGAGTGCCAGAACCAGCATGGTTAACGGAGCCGTTGGACTTGCTGTTGTTGTTGCCGGAATCTTTATCGTCCAAATCATTGGAAACATTATCGGAGTCGGAAATTTTCTTGATCCGGTTAACTTAATACAAAGGATAACCCCCTAACCCCACCCCTTGACAAGAATTTTGCATGGCCGGATAATATTAATTGGATATGAGAAATTTATTGGCTCAAGGTTATGTGGTTAATTTGGATCCTCCCAACCAATTTCAAAATCTTGAAAATATTGATTTTGGATCACTCGTAACCATCGCGATTGCGTTTGTCATGATCGTTGCCGCCATTGCATTCTTCTTTATCCTGATCTTGGGTGGAATCAAATGGATCACCTCCGGTGGGGATAAAGGTAGAACTGAAGCTGCCCGCAGTCAGATTACAGCTGCACTTATTGGTCTTGTAATCGTATTTGCTTCCTGGGCAATCCTAAATATTGTGGAAAACTTCTTCCAGGTTAATTTGAGAAGCTTTAATCTCAACCTGTTTTAAATCTTAAAAAGCATAAATTACTTTGAGATTTTTAGAACTTATTTCTAAAAACCGAAAGGGGGTGGAAAAAAGATGAATCTATTAGCACAAGACACAGTCGTACTTAATGCTCCGGCAGGTTTTGAAAACCTTGAAAACATTTCGTTCGGAGGATTAGTGGGACTTGCTATTTCGTTCGTTCTGATTATTGCCGCAATCGCTTTCTTCTTTATGTTGGTCCTAGGTGGAATCAAGTGGATTACCTCAGGAGGAGACAAGGGAAAGACAGAAGCAGCCAGAAACCAGATTACAGCCGGATTGGTTGGTTTGGTTATCGTCTTTGCTGCGTGGGCAATATTGACTCTAATTGAAAGCTTCTTTGGTGTAAGTTTGAGGACATTTACAATTCCTGGAACTTAAAGAAACATGCAAGGAAGAATCAATTAAAAAGCGGTCTTTTGTAAGGCCGCTTTTTATTGTCTTGAGCATTGATAAACAAATCTTCTTAAACTAGAATTTATATGGTAGTAAAAAGAGATAAGGGCAAAGTTAAAAGTATTTAAAAAAAGGAAAATTTATGAAACTCGCACAACTTATTAATCCAGTTCCCGGTGTCCATACCACAGATAATGGAATTGCAACAATAAAGGGTTTTGAATGGATTTTTAACAACATTGTCTTTTCCATCATCGCATTTGCCGGGATCGCTCTTTTTGTCATGCTTCTTGTGGGAGGATTTAAGTATCTGACGTCCGCAGGAAACCCTGAAAGCGTAGCTGCAGCTCAAAAAACTTTAACTTATGCACTAATCGGAATGGTCCTTGTTGCATTATCGTTTTTGATATTATTTCTTATTCAGACCTTTACGGGTGCGAATGTCACCGTATTCAACGTGACGGTTCCTTGAGGAAATTTGTCATGATGCCACTTTATCCCCCGAGTCTAACTCGATAGACACCTTGAACATATGATAAAATTTGTAAACAATACATATGACAAAAAAATTGTTCGCAATTGTCTTTTCATTCTTATTTTTAGCAAAGAGCTATTCAATAATTTCGGCGCAAACTCCAACAACTCTTGATTGTACAAACGGATTCCAAACGCTTTTCCCCGATCAAACAAGCGCAATAACCTACAAAGAAGTGACCCTCACTTCCCCCAGAAGAATGGTTGTCCATATTGTCAAAGCCAACATCAATAGCGGGGATCTTGATTTTACAACAACGCCGCGAAAATATTTGGGATCAACTACTTCGACTTTTTTAACCGGCGTCGACGCAGCGGTTGCCATAAACGGAAGCGGTTTTTTTGAGTCCGACCCGGAAGATCCGACCGGATTTAATTCATATCAGGGAGACCGATACTCATCCGATTCGGGATTGGGAATTTTGGGTTTTTTCATCTCCGAAGACAACGTTCCATCATTCACCTATTCAATCCCATCACCCTTGTGGGATGCATTAAGCGGCGTCAACCTTCTTGTGAGCAACAATAATATTTATGATCGATTAATAAGCTGCCCCCTTCAAAGCTGCACCCCTTCCGGCTGTGACACATCATACTGCACAGTTGCTCCCAGAACCGCACTTGGATTAAACGATGATAATATAATAATTATCGTCGTAGACGGCCGGTTGCCGGGTTACAGTGAAGGAGCAAGACTTGATGAGCTGGCGACGATAATGCGAAGGTGTGAAGCGACAAATGCCGTAAACATGGATGGCGGAGGTTCTTCAACACTAGCCGCATCGGGCTTAAATTATACAGGTAATCAGATTTTAAACCGCCCGAGCGACGGAACGGAAAGAACCGTTTCGAACCATTTCGGAATCTGTATTGGATCGTGTTCTGATATCAGCAGCAACCCGATTCTTATACTTCCTGAAGGGGAAGCCAGACCAAGATATCAGGCTGGTGCGGAGTATCCATTCCCATGTAACAGAAGCGCCCCTGATAATAGCATTCCTTTCTCCGATGATGAATTTCATTCCTTAAGACCCTATCAGGCAAGTCCCTGCAATCCAAATAAGGAAGATCTTGCGCTTTTTTGCGGAAATGACTTGTTTGTCGGAGACAATGTCACAATCATAAAAACCAATTATGAACCCCCCACTATTCCTGCTTACTCTGTAAACGGATCCCCCGCTTCACCCAATGTACCTTCCGATCCTTACAGCAATGCATGCTTTATCTGCGGAGATAGCGGCTATTGTCAAAGAACGCTGAATGTATATTGCGACAGCTCAGCCGATCAGTGCGACCCCAATATAACAAACTCCTGCAGCCGGTGCATTAATAACGGCGACGGAACGGAAAGCTGCTCATTTGTTATTTCTTCATCAAAGCAAATAGCGGTGGATCTCTTTGGAGCGGAACTGCCGATTATGGGTTACACCGAGCCCTCAGTGGGAAACACTAATGGACCGAAAGTGATAAACAGCCAAAACAAAACCGACGAAACCATGGATCACGCAACAAAGATGAATGAATATGTCAGCTGGTACTTGAACGGTGTTATCGGAAGAGCCGAATATGATTTTCCCGACCCTACCCCCGACTGCGTCGGGGAATCATCAGACAAACCCGGCTGGTGTGAACCGTTGGTCCTCGGAAGTAATTACTGTATGACAAAAAGTTCAGTTCCTCTGGTTGGAGCAACCCCCAACTTCGATCATATTGCCGATGGAAAGGATACCTGTTCTTCGGGAGAATATTGCTGCGTCAGCCAGTCAACTTCTGACAGTGGCAAAATTCCTGACCGGGAAATAACCAGTAATTATTCCGGTCCGGTAAAAAAACTTCTTCCTTTTACTATCCAAAACATAGAAAGGATCGCTGAGATCAATGACGGTTTTGCTTCAAAAAATCTTGATACTCGTATCCGACATGATCAGTACGTAGGCTGCCACTTCGGTGGAATGTTTAATGTCAAAATTCCCTTTACAAGTACGTATGTTGATTTTTCGATTCTGGCAATTCCAACACAATGTTACGGAGGCGGTTTTGTGGATTATATCAGAGACGAACTGCACCTGAGTGAATTCGCACCAAACAATCTTCCACCCGTTGAAGAAGATTACCAGGGAAGGCCGTTTATTGAATTCCAAAAGGATTACAGGGAGTGGAAGGGCGACTGGTGTTATCCTTTGACGATCAATATTCCGATATTCGGTACTTTTCAATTCCTTTTGTGCTTTAACAATCCATTCAGTCCGGATATCTTTTCAAACCTTTTCAGCTTTACTCCGTTCACGTCAACCGAAGACCGACTGGGGGATGTCAGGGTCAGGTCGGTTGGAATAGTTCCGATCGGATCCAACCTGCGGTTGATTTCCTACAGACTCAGGAACGTTAAAAATGCGGACCTCTTCTTTGCCCACATGGAAGAAGACACTCAGCTTTCTGCAAATCTTCAGGATACATTCATTTATAAAGACGCCGATCGCGATGATATCGGTTCGTCCTCATTTGTACCCTATGAACCATATTGCAGCTATCGCCGGGTCATTACTAATCCCGGAGACGATCTTTTTGCCGGAGAAATCTCAGCCGATGTTGACTATACGGTTGCTCTGACCTGTCCCTTTTTTATCTGGGGAGATGGACAGAATGCTGATTACGGCAACCTTTGCCGGAACCTGAATAATGCGGAGTGTGTAAGAGCAATTCCCGCGGATGCCACTTGGTGTGATGTAAGTTATGGGCAATTCGACTGCATCGGAGGACAAATTTGCGGTGTGAATTGCCAATCGGTGGTTGGAGTAGACGAATCAAATTGCGAGTCCGCAGCAGCACTGGATTTTCCCAGTTTACCGTATGTTAATTCGGAGAACCCGGGTTGTGTACCGGAAAGCTTTGATGGTATATGCGAGGAGGTCAGCGATTATCCCAGTAGATCTCCTTATAGTATTCCCTACCCATACTGCAGAAGCGGATTTAAGTGTGTTTTCAATAAAAATACCTGTACGAGAAGCGACCAGCAACCAACGACTACTCAAGCCTGTTATGGGCAAACACTGGTTGGCATAAGACTTCAGACCCGTACCCCTCTTGCGGATAAAGTCTGGGCAAGACTCGTTGCAGGATCAACCAGCGTTTTCAGGAAAATGTTTCCCAAAGTCGGAGAAGAAGGTGCCCCCATTGAAGGCATAGAAGATATCCCAACAGCAACAAACGTTACATATCAAAATCTTTCCGGAGGTCTTTTGTTTGCCGGTAACCCAGGAGATCAAAGACCGGGAAGCGCTGCCCAGCTTTACTTCCCCCATATCGGAGCTCTCCGGGAATATTTTCTCGGCGGGATCCAAACAATGCTGCGTCCTTATGAATACAAAGACACATTGATAAGCTCAACCTTGGAAGGAAGAACTCCAACTTATGTTTCCTCTGACTGCGGAGGCATTTCCGACGATCAGGTACCAGAACAATATTTGGGGGCGCTTAAGGAAGAATTCATCGCCTACTGTAATAAATTCGCCGGGGGAAACTTGGGTGAAGCCTGCTATAACGATATGGTCGTCAAATCCATAGCAGCCAATGTCAATCCGGCTTTCACCATGTCTATTTGGATAAACGAGTCTGCCTGCAGCAACTATACCTTCGGGGATATCGTCAATGATTTCGGAACGATGCTTGCACCAAGTAAAAATTACGAAGAGCAGCTTGATGCTTTCCTTGATAAAAGTACTGTTTACTGGACACACACTTCAAACTGCTACCAAAATTCATGGTTTTTGAGTTACATGCACGCATTTTTGTCATTCTTCAAAGCAGGAGACACGGACGGAGACTGCCGGCCGAATAGTACCGCCGATGCGGAAAGATATTACAATGCAATAAAAGGAGTTTGGTATTCACTTATAGATATGGTAGACCCTACCTGTTATTTGCCGGATAATCCTGCGGATATGAGTTGTCCGTAGCTAAGATTTCGGCTAATCTTACAAAATCAAACTTGTAGTAACGGTAAAAATATTACATAATCAAAATGATGTTAAGAAAAATAATTGCTTCATTATTATTAATTGTATTCTTGCTGACCCAAACTCTGTCATACGCCTCCGCCCAGGAAACTTATCCCTGGTATTCGCAAAGCTATAAACAATGGTTTGTAAAAGTTTATGATCAGGACGTGTCTCCTCCGCAGGAAATCTTCGGTGAAAGGTATACTGCCGCCCAGGTTTCGTGGGTAATTTATTCGCTTATCGCTTTTGTTCAGCAGGGTGTATACAGGCTGATGGCGTGTATTTGGCAAGGGGGGGCTGGTCAAATCGGATCCTGCTTATATCAAAATCTTCCTTTTCCGCCTGTAAGCGAGAATCTTGAAACTCCACAAAAAAGCGTTCTGGCAACACTATTCCCCGAAGAAAGACAGCTTTCGTTTGTGAATTACGTCCGCCATGGTGCGAGGGATTTGAGCTTAACCCCTACAGCATATGCCCAGCAGGGTTTTGGCTTCCAAGCACTTGGCCCTTTGCAAAATATTTGGCGGGTCACACGCGATATCACTTACGGATTTTTTGTACTGATAATTATTATTTTTGCCTTCATGATAATGTTCCGGGTTAAGATCAATCCACAAACAGTTGTCACGATTCAGTCGGCTATTCCAAAAATAATTATCACTCTTATCATGGTTACTTTTTCCTATGCAATTGCAGGCCTTCTTATTGATTTTATGTATGTTGCAATTGGGCTGGTAGCCTTAATTATCGACCAGGCTGATTTGATTTTGCCGAATGGTACCGGTCAGTGGGGAACCATATTTGGGCTTCTTACTGATGGACCAACTACAACTACTGGAGCAACGGGAATTTTGGGATGGTTTATTGTCTATATGACAAACTTCTGGGCAGGTATGGCAGCCGCAACAGACAGAATTGGCGAGCTATTTCAGGGAAATATTATAGCCGGAGGTGTTTCTGATTTTATTGCCTTTTTCATCATAATCGCAGTCACTATTTGGCTAATCACCTCTGTTGTTAAGGTCTTTATTCTCCTTATAAGAACTTATATCAGCATTTTTCTTTCAATTATTTTTTCACCATTGATGATAGGTTTCGGAGCACTCCTTCCGGGGGGTGGATTTTGGAGCTGGATAAAAGGGGTTGTTTCAAACCTTCTGGTATATCCGCTTGCAGGAATTCTGATGATACTGGCAACGATCTTTCTAACAGCAACCTACCCCGGAGTTTCACAAAGTGTTTCCAATGGACTACGTTTGGTTTGTATTCCCGCGCCGGACGATTCATGTATAAGAAACCTTTTTGACGCGGGGAGCTCTCAATACTGGTATCCGCCCCTTACACTGGGAACTCAGGGTACGGGCGGCGGGGATTGGGATCCGCTTCCGATTCTTTGGCTTTTTGCATCTCTTGGTATAATAACAACCATACCCCATGTTGCAAATATTGCAAAAGGGCTATTAACGGGACGTATGCCGGAAAAATCATCAGATCTTGAAGGAGTAATGGCCGCAGCAGGAGGATATCTCGGAGCCTCTGCCGGTAGGTTTGGCCGTGGTGCTTTGGGGTTGGGAAGTTATGCCGGAGGAGGACTTCTGAACAATTTGATAATTAGAGGGGCGGGCACTTGGAACACATGGGCAGCACCCGGTTCAACTGGAATAAGAGGTCTCGTTGGAAGACAAATGATGCAGATTGGTGAAAAAAGAGGAATTGTCGACAGACGGGGTGGTATACCGCGCTCACCAGATTGGCGTAGACCCGGTGAAACAGGTTAGTTTTTCACTTGGTTTTTTCTTGAGGGAAAAGTGGTGACAATTCTTTTTCCTGGTTTTCAGAAAAATAATTTAGATCAAACGGTCCTAAAGGTGCCTCATCTCTTCTTTCTAAAAGTTCAAATAGAAGGTCCTCTTCGCTTTGCTCCAATTTATCCTGCGACCCAAGATTGTCTTCCGAATTTGACCTTCCGGATACTCGTTGACCCGCACCAATCGGAGTTGTTTTCAAAAATCCAGACCTTTTCACTGCTAACATAATTTTAAAGTATTCATTTCTTATCAAAGTACCTTGCGGAATAGCTTCTTGCTGCTCAGGTTTTTCTCCTGTTGTCACCGCTTCAGTTTGTTTTACCGACACCGCTCCCAGGTAGTTTGCAAGCAGGGATACGCGTACAAATTTCTCGAGTTGTTCAACGGAGTCTTTTGAAAGTTCGAATTGAGATACCAAGAGTTTTGTTCCCAGACTAATTCCCTTATTCAGCGAGTTTAAAAATGCAGGATCTTGGAAATCTTGCTGCATTTTTGCATAATCCGTTCTGAAAAATTGTTTATAGACAGACATCAATGCATACCGTTCCAACAAACCCTTCGGTAATTCGTATGGTAAAGAATTAGTACCTTCTATAATTTCAATTAAGTTGTCTTTCCTGCCGTTTTCGGGAGGCAAAGTTGACATTGTCTCCACTCTTGATTGAGGAAAGGCTTTCAATTCTGTTGCCTTTCCTGTATTTACTTTCGCAACAATGCTGATATCATCCCAAACACCTTCATCCCCAAGCCCCTTCAGTTCATATTCCCAAATTTCACCGGTACCAATCGAGTCGCTTTTTTCTGCCCTTTTGACTTTCGAATAGCGTCTGCCTTCCCTTTCTTCAATTTTTCGATTGTTCTTTTCATCTTTTGTTCCAAAAGCAAGCTGATCCAAAGTAACCTCAATTGTGCCCTCCTCGCCCCGGCCGTTCTTTGCCAATACTTCTACTGTGGTTACTTCAAGAAAGTGAGTCGTTAACCGGGGAATAAGCCGTAAAGATAACGAACCCGGGATTCTCGGAAAATCCCTTCTTTTACCCGCTTCTATTTTGTTTATAAGAATCGTACCATAATATTCGCTTAACCTTCTTGCTGTGGGATTGGACAACTTAAACGAATCGACAAATGCCCCCTCCATTGCATAACCCGAAATTTCATCTTCTCTTTGAAGCAGTTGAACCATTGAAGCAGCGTCTATGTCAAAATGATCCAACAGGAGCAATCCTGCTAAGGCTGCATTTCTGTTATCTCTGTCGTTAGAAACAAGAAAATCTTTAGATTTCTCTGCATCATCCCCAAGCGGATTGTAAAGAATTTCGTTCTCCTCACTAACTCTTTCCTTTACGTATTTCAATGTCAATTCCATCAAACCCTTGTTTCTTTTATAAGCAAACGGATTTGGCAACACTCCGGTAACTTCCTCGATTATTCCGTTATCATTGCGTACCCCCATCGTTACCACGGCTTTTCCGTCTATCACTTCTCTGAAAGCTTCAAGTGCTGTTTGCGCTTTGTCCCCAAACGAAGCAAATCCTTCGCGTGTCGGTGGGGCACCGAAAGCTTCTCTATACGACCATCCATGAACAATAACTTTACCTAAACGGGTAAATTCCTGATCAACATAAGCGTCCAAATCGGTTGCAAATGTATCCTGTTCTCCAACTTTAGCCGCTATGTTTGACCACGCTTCAGTTTGAGCGGCTTGGGTTTTTATCTCAAGTGCCAGTTCCTCCCTTTTAGCACGGGCCTCCTGTTCAGAAACAACAGTCACCAGATATAAAACAGGTCGCATCCTGTCTGTGTCCATACCCATACTCTGGTATATGTTGAGCTCTTCTTCATTTGTTTCAAAAAGTCCTATTCGTTGACCATTGCGAACCCAGTATTGGCCATCTCGTCTTATTTCTCCACCTTTAAGAGCGTCAGGAGATATTACCTGGTAATTCTTTCCAGCAATCAAGCCAGCATCTTTTTCCGCTTGCGTCGGCACATGATTTCCCATCGGTATACTTTCAATGAGCCTTACTTCCCGGGTTCTTGCTGTTGTTATTGCTTGTTCCACCCTGTAGCTATTGGGCGATTCCCCCCTTCTGTACCACTGATCAATCATGAAGCCACGAAATTCTGTCGCGTCGTGCCTCACGTCCTCAGATCGGTTGAGAAGGGAGAATTCCATGAATTCAGGAGTACGATATACGGTGCCATAAAGCCTCTCCCATTCCTGTCGTTCTCTTATCTCTCTGCTTCTTTGTTGGTCTGGATCTGACGGTACAAGTTCTGACATATTACTGAGATTATAACATCTAAGTAAATTTATTTTTACTTTTTAGCGATTTCAGATTACGAGAGTTTCTTTAAAAGATTCCTCGCATCGGACGATTTGATTACACCTTGCTGAATGAGTCTTAGTATAAAACTTTTAACAATTATTTTATTATTTTGATAATCCAAGTCCTGAATTAATATACTAAGCTCTTCCCTTAACTCATCGTCTTTTATTTGCCCCATAATTTTTAATGTTTCAACATTGGCTTTGGCATCGTCTTTTATCCAGTCATTACCCACTTCTGCAACCCTCACATTTGCTTTTTTCAAACCGGTGGATTCTACAACTTCATTTATAATCTCGTTCATCTGGTATTCCCACTGGTCTTCTCTCAATTCTGCAATCGGAAGGTTTTCGGAGCCGGCCTCGCTCGCATGAAGAAATCTTTTTCCTTCTCTTTTAACGGTTTCAAAAAATTCCAACAGCCTCACGTTTTCATTTCTTATTTGAGGCGTTGTCCGGGTTAGCTCCGCGATTGTAATTGGATGTTCTTTCTCCCCTTCCCCTTGTATCCTGTCAATTTCTTCCCGGAGTTCTGCCATCCTCCTGCGGTTTTCCGGAGTTACCGGCACTTCAAGGCTTTTTAATTTCCTTTCTTCTTCCCAAAGAGGCTTCATTCTGTTGATTCTTCCCCGTCGTAAAATTTCGCCAACAGCAATGTTTTGTATTTTCCCTACATACATATCTACACCCAAACTCGCATTATCGACATCTTCGGCATAAAGTTCAATAGATTCTGCCGACCTTTCAAGAAGTTCATTTTGGTCGTCCGTTCTTAATCCTTCCGGAATTCTTGTAATCTCCAAGACTGTTCTTTTGGCGTCGCGGTAAGACATGGAATTATGAATCTCCCAATTGGTACTGTCCATGTGTTTTCTTTTGTCCAAAGCCACAATGTTTTCGTCCATCGGTTTATACTTTGCAATACGTTCGCAAAGCTTATCCTCTTCAATGTTTGCAAGATATTTCAATACCCCATTTGAGTCTTTACCAATTCTCAACAAACCCTGTTCTTCTTCCTCCACTAGACCCCTTATGTCGAACACCATTTTAAAAAGTTCATTCTTGCTTTTACCGCTTGTTGAAACAATCCCGGTATCCTTGTGGTCGATAATCAGTTTATTCGAATACCTTTCCACGATACCCTGAAGCCTGGCAAAGTTTTTCCTCATACGCAGATACGACTCATCCCCCAAAAGTTCCATGTTTTGCCTGTAAACATCTATACTTCTTACTGCTTTATTCTTCTCTTCCTGCTCTTGGGGGGTAAGAGCGCCATTCACTTGTTCCTGTGTATCCAGTTCGTACAACTGGTCAATGTATTCTATTGCGGGTTTTGTAACACCTTCCCGCAGAAGCATGGCTTTTTCAATCACACCTCTTGGGCTTACTGTTATGGGTAGACCAAACGAAAAAATGCTTTCTCTGGCAATCTGTTCGAAAGAAGCATTGGAGGAAGACGATCCTGCATTTGTAATCAGGTCTCTACGACAGTCAACAAGATCTCTTAATAACTCGGCATAAACCAGGATTCCGCTACCTTTTACCATAAGATTATCCTCTGCAACTTTTTCAGAAAGTGATTTTGCTTCTTTGTCATTTGAACCTTCGAGAGCCTTGGCCAAATCCAAAGCTAAATTGTCGCTGAATCTGAAATTGTAATCAAGGATTTCACCTTCGTGCACAGGAAATACATCTTCCTGAACCAGTCTTTTAATAGCACGGGTACTGGCTAACAAAGATTCATGCGTTTTTGCCAAATTAAACTTTTTTCGAAGATCGTGGAATTCCTGCAGTACTTCCTCAGCTGTCTTTTCCTTCGCTTTTTCCGGTTCTTCTGGTTCACCCGCGTCAAAATCCGGCTCTACGGTTCTTGGTTCGATAGAAATGGCCTCATCCGCATTGGGATTATTAACAAACCCACCCAACAAATCGTCTCTTTTAGCCGCCAGAACTTTAGCCAACTGGTTTCTACCCGCATCTAACAGCTCATCGGATTGTTCTTCAAAAGAACTTCCTGTATCGATGCTGTGGGGAATGGGACCACTTACTTGGATTCGAGAGTAATCTTCGCTTTCGTCAGATTCCTCCGGAAAACCTGTATCGACAACCGGTTCCGTATTTTCTCTTGGTATCAACGGTTGTGTTGTTATTGCCTCTACCTTACTTGGTTTTTCGGTAATTCTGACTTTTATACTGTCTTCTTTTGGGTTCCAGCGAAACCCGTATGACAAATCTTCGGCTGGTATTGCCAAACCAAGCTGAGAATATAGCTCGCCTTTTACGGCTGAATTAATATTTTTGGCAAAATCCGGGTTGTCAACTTTCGGCAGAAACGCCCTTACCGGCAATATTGCTGCGGAGCTTACTCTATTTCGACCTTTAAAATTATATTCCGTCGGTAATAGGCTATCATCAGCACCGGTATCTAAGACTAAAGTTGCCTGGACTAAGGCTTGCACTGGTCCCTTCGGTGTTACTCGCTTTCCTAAGACTTTTCTTTCAGGGATGGTGAGGCTAACCGAGCCGGTCCCAAAAATATTCAACAATCCTTCTTCGGTAAAATTCACACTGCCTGGGTCGATATGACCATTCACAGCACTCCCCGATCTTTGTATTTGGGAGTTTATACCGGCAATAAGTATTCCCGTCGCTTCATTCGGGGTCATTGTTATAATAGTTTCTCCGTTTGTTTCCAATTCGTTTCTCGCTTTTTGAAATTTTTCCCCAATAGGGTTTACAGGTCTTTCGGCTGTCATATTATCTCCTTCTTCGGGCATGTTGATCATATTATACCGTTACAAAGCCTCCCATTTCTATATTTATGTGAAAAAGGGTGGGGGTTGCGATGTGTTCTTCACGCGATATGCTTAGAAGAACCCTAGATAAAAGAAAAAAGCGAAAAGAGAAAAGATCTTAAAATATGACAGGGAAATATGCTCGCCTTAACAATTTACAGATTTATACTAGAAGCCTGGATCTTACATTAAATGTACTGGAAGAACTTAACTCAAATAAAGGTAAGTTAAAATATAATTATGTAAAGGATCAACTTTCTCGATCGGTTGCGTCAATAGGGGCAAATATTGCAGAAGGGTTTGGAAGAACCTACAAAAAGGATTTTAAAAGGTTTCTAAGCATCGCCAGAGGTTCTTGCTTCGAATCGTCTTATTGGTTTGAAATTGCAAATAACTTGAGATTGATCGATAATGAAAACAGGATCAAGTTCGAAAAGGAAATAACTGAACTAGTTAAAATGATTACAACTTTTATGAAAAAGCTAGAAATTTAAGTGAAGCAAAGCTTTTCGCTTTGTACTTTTCACTTATTTCTGGCGCTTACGCGCCATGCCCGAACAGCATCCGATACCACAACAAATAGCATCGTACCAGTTTAAGCTGGTTGGCGATATGACTCTCAAGCAGTTCACCCAGCTTGCGGGAGGGGCTCTCATTTCGCTTTTACTGTATGCGTCTCCACTACACCCTTTCATAAAATGGCCGCTTATAGTTTTGTCGTTCTTGTTTGGAGTCGCCCTTGCCTTCCTTCCGATTGAGGATAGACCCCTAAGTACCTGGGTGTTCATATTTTTCCGATCAATTTATTCACCGACTTATTTCATCTGGAATAAAGCTGTTAATCCGAAGGATTATTTCCTCCCGGAGGAGGGTGAAAAAACCACTCCCGCATCAGTAAAAATCGCCGAGAAAAAAGAGGAAGTTAAAGAACTCCTCGAGACATCGGTCAGAACCTCGCCAGCCATCGAGAAGCTTGAAGAAAAAGAAAAAACATTCCTAAGCAGTGTCACCCAACAGTTCATTTCACCCGGCTCAACCGTTGTTGTTTCAACCACTCCGGTGCACACTTTTACCAGCTTGCAAACACCGTTCCAACCTAAAACGGTAAAACCCCCGACAACTGATGTCAAAATTCCCGAAACCCAGACGATAAAGATTGAACCGATTGCACAGCAAGCCGTAAAAGCCTCCCCTGCATCACCGGATCTTCAGGTTGGCATGAATACAAGGAGTGTTTCACCGTACACTTATTCCAAAATCCAAAGTCCGCAGCAAGTTCAAAGCCAAGGCTTTTCACCCGATGTAACCCCGCCTGCTCCCCCGACAAGACCGAACGTAGTCGTCGGCCAGGTGGTTGATCAAAACGGAAGGATCGTCGAAGGAGCGATTTTGGAAATAAAGGATATGGACGGTCGTCCAGTACGAGCCCTAAAAACCAATAGGATTGGTCATTTTATGATTGCGACACCTTTATTTGCCGGTAAATATGTTATCGTCACCGAGAAAGACGGCTACGAATTTCCCAACCATGAATTTGAAGCTAAAGACGATCTTTTGAAACCAGTCGTTATCATCGCAAAAAAAGGCAGTGCTCCGGTGGAGCCCGAGATAAAGTTTCCGGGTGAACCGGCAGTCCAAAGACCGAAAGAAGAAGCCGATTTTATGAAAGATTTTAAATTGTGAGATAGAGTAGAAGAGTGGAAGAGTATAAGAGTAGAAGTGAGATCTTATCCTTTTCGCTTAATGCTTTTCGCTAATATCTAAACCATGAAAATACCTTTTTTATCAACGCCGGACAAACCGCTTTATGATTCAACGCAGGATAGAATTCCTATCGTTGACATCATTCACGACATTGTCCTTTTCAAAGATGGCGGCGCTTCTCTTATTATTGAGTCAACGTCTTTGAACTTTGGACTTCTTAACGAGTTGGAACAGGATGCTGTCATTGCCTCCTATGCAGGACTTTTAAATTCCTTTAATTTTCCTGTTCAGATAATTGTCCGGTCACAGCGTAAAGACATTTCGAACTATATGAGGTTTCTCCAGGAGGCAAAAGACAAAATCAAAAACCAAAAATTGATGGTTTTGATGAACGATTATCAAAAATTTATAATCGAATCCATAAAAAAGAAAAATGTTCTATCCAAAAGTTTCTACCTTGTCGTCCCATTCTCACCGCTGGAACTTGGCATTGGAAAAACAATGATTAATCTTTCAGGAAAAAGTTCAGTTATTCCCTTCCCCAAGTCATATGTTCTTAAGAAAGCCCGTGTTTCTCTTTATCCAAAAAGGGACCATCTTATTCGTCAGGCAAGACGTTTGGGGGTAGACCTGAGACAGTTAACAACTCCTGAACTGATAGAACTTTTCTACCATATTTACAACCCGATTCCGCCTCATAAGAGGAAAAGACCGGGACAAATCTAATAAAAAGGATATTAAGATACTAAGTGATTAAGCGATTAAGACGCTAAATGACTGAGAATTCAAGATATTAAGATATTAGGGTATAAGTGAAAAGAAAGAAGAGAAAAGTAAAAAAGAAGTAAAAAGTGAAAAATGCCAATAAAGTACATCAATTTTTAATATTTCTATGAAGTTAACCGAACTTTTCAAAAGAAAACCTAAAGATCAAAAAGGGCCTGATGCATCGAACCCGCAAGCGCCTGGTCAAAATCCTGTCACAGGAACAGTCCTTGCTGCAAACCGACAGCTCACAAACAATCAACAGCCATATAACAAATTGCCTGAGTTCGATTTTGACATCTCGGGGCTTTCCAAAGAGGATATCGAAATCCTGGGTAAAGAAGGAAAGGATAAGCCCGAAATAATTGATCCCAATAGAGCCGTTGCTCAGGGATTAAATGTCCTTGACGTAATTGCTCCCCGATCTTTGGAAATTGATTTTGATTTTTTACGGATAAATGGAGTTTTCTTCAGAACCCTATTCGTCTCCGGGTATCCGAGGTTTGTGTCTCCCGGATGGCTCGAACAGGTTATCAACTTTGACAGTTCTTTAGATATTGCTTTTTATGTTTACCCCGTGGAGGCGAAAGGCGTACTTGAAGATCTTCGACATAAAATTGCTGAAATGGAAGCGGAAATTGCCACAGATTTGGAAAGAGGCCGGATCGTAAACGCATCTACCCAGGCAAAACTCGACGATGCCCAAGTTCTTCAGGAGGAGCTTGTTAAAGGTGCGGAGCATTTTTACGAATTTGCATTTTATATTACAATTCCAGCCCGCGACAAAGAGGACTTGGACGATATCACAAAACAGGTTCAATCAACCCTCGGATCTCTTCTTGTAAATGCCCAAGTTGCAACGCTTGATATGGAAAACGGTTTTTACTCGACTCTTCCGTTTGCAACCGACAGGCTCTCAATAACAAGGAATATGGACACTACCTCCCTTTCCACAACTTTTCCCTTAACCTCAGCTGAACTTTCCTCAGATACGGGCATCCTGTATGGAATCAATCCTCTTAATGATTCCTTCATAATTTTTGACCGCTTTACAATGGAAAACTCCAATATGGCAATTTTTGCGACCTCGGGTGCAGGTAAGTCTTATTTTGTCAAACTCGAATCTTTGCGCTCTCTTATGCTCGGAACGGAAGTTATAATCATCGATCCCGAAGCAGAATATAAAGATCTATGCGAAGCCGTCGGCGGGCAATACATTACTTTTGCGTATTCTTCACAGTCAAAAATAAACCCCTTCGATTTGGCTCAAATTTATGAGGAAGGTGAAAACCAGCTTGGTCTTAAAATTTTATCTCTGCATGCACTTTTTAAAGTAATCATGGGTGTATTAAGCGCCACCCAGGAAGCACTTTTAGACCACGCTCTGGTTGAAACTTACCGGGCAAAAGGCATTACCCAGGATCCGGCAACACAAAAAAAAGAACCCCCTCTCATGGAAGATTTATATAAAACCCTTATCGGAATGGAAACTGAACCGGCACTTGACCTTGCTGCTCGTATTGAAAAATTTGTCAAAGGTAGTTTTGTCGGAATTTTCGACCAGCAGACGAATATTGAAATCAACAATCCTTTTACGGTCTTCTCTGTTCGTGAGGTGCAGGATGCGCTCCGACCGGTTGCAATGTTTATCATTCTTGACTTCATTTGGACGAAAGTCAAAAGAGATTTAAAAAGAAGGCTTCTTCTGGTTGATGAAGCTTGGCATATGATGCGCTATCAGGATTCGGCGCAGTTCATGTGGTCTATCGTTAAGCGTGCCAGGAAATACTATTTGGGACTGACAACTATCACACAGGATGTTGAAGATTTTCTCTCACAAGATATAGGTAAGGCGATTGTCACTAACTCAGCCCTCCGCGTGCTTCTCAAGCAGTCACCCGCTGCGATAGACAAAGTTGCCGAAGTCTTTTATTTGTCTCAGGGTGAAAAACAGCTCCTTCTGGGGGCAAATGTCGGTGAAGGAATATTTTTTGCAGGCAACCATCATGTTCCGATTTACATAGTATCTTCTCCCGAGGAACATAAACTGATATCGACAAAGCCTCAGGACATCATCCGAAAAAAAGAACAAGCAGATATCACCAAAAAGGAAGAAGCAGAAAAACTGAAAAATATTCCGCTTCCTGCTAAGCAGTAATTTAGTAAATCGTTACAAGCCATGAAAGATGAGCGTATAAACTTAAATCTTAACCCTCACGAGGACACCGAAAGGTTGGCCATAATCATCTCTGATAAAATCTCCCAACCGCCAAAAAAAATTTCTTCAAAGAGCCTGCAAAATGCGCTTATTGCCGGCGGTAACAAAATTCCGAACAGGGACTATCAAACTGCTTTGACCCTTTGGACAAAGGGTGTCCGGGGAGACACTTTCAACGCAACTGTGCTTCGGTCGAAAGGTCTTTTAGACCCTGTACAGGTAAAACAGATGCTTCGGGTCGGCGATTATGTTAAAGCACTCGAAGCAGTCTATCCCGAAACGACCCTGGATTTTGTTGATGCAACAAGACCGATCGAAGAACTCAAAATTTCAAAACTGGAAAAAGGTGAACCGACACACGATGTTAATGTAGTCATTTTGGAAAGCAAAAACGATAAACTAAGAGTTTTGGACCTTGAGAATCGCGGACAATTTCAATCGGTTGAGTTTCAGGAACGCTCTGCAGATTACTTAACAAATTTTACCAACAATGCATTGGACCGGTACGAAGCCGAGTATATGGTCCAGGAGCAATATCAGGAACCCCTTATTCAAGCTCCATCCGTTAAAACCGTTTCAACTGAGGCTCAAACTCAAGGTTTACCAAGTACATTCTCGGGAGTCGGAAACGTCGTTTCAAACGTTACAAGGGGGTTAACAAGAACAGTTTCAAATGCTGCCTCGACTGCAACCCGAAGCGTAAGGTCCCAAGCCAAAAGAGCTGTCAGACAAGCTTTAAATAAGGCAGCGATAGCCGCTGCACCGGCAATTGCACAGGCTCTTCTTACGGTTGGAGCAGTAATATTGGCGCTCGGTGCAATTCTTTCAGCAATTGTTGCAATAATAGGAATTTTTATCGCTTATTTCCTGGGTTTTGCCATTATTGTTGTTTTTATGCTTTTCATTATCAATTCCGGTGCCTATATTGTTCCTCCGGGAACAGATCTTACCGGAGAGCTTTCAGGTTCGACTGTCTACACGGGACCTCTTCCTGAGGAATGTCCGTCAATTTGGCCGGTAACCTATTCAACAATAATTACTCAGGGACCTTTATATTGCGGTTTAAGCGGCAGTCATTGCCGCCTTCAGGCAATAGATGTCCGGACCGGCGTCATCGGACGGGAAATTGTTGCAACCCATACAGGTACTGCGGTATCGGGATGGGACAGCTGTTTAGGCAACAATGTCCGAATAACATCGACCTGTAACGGTACTGAAGTTACCAGTGTCTATGCCCACCTCATCAGTGTATCTGTCGGAGGAGGTCAACTCGTACAAAGGGGACGACCAGTCGGCATAAGCGACAATACCGGCACATGTACAACCTCAGCCCACTTACATTACGGATTTGTCAACAACGCACTCCCTATGGCATATCCGTATATTCCGGAAACAGTCCAGCCTTTGTCCTGTTGTTTACCAAGCGCATGCTCACCCGGAGGCGGTCCTGCTTGCACAACACAGGTCAATTGATAAGTTATAGTTAGGCAGGAGGAGTATATAATTGAAACCATATGTTTAATACTTTTAAACGCTTAAAAACCCTCGGTTTTATCTTGATTATAATAATTTTTGCCATAGTGCTACTAATTGCAACGCTTTCAAGACGGTCTCAAAAAAATATAAAGCCCAACCTGAATCCTCCGGCAATTCCCAAGCCCTATACCGAAACCCTTCCTATCCAAGAGATTCAGGAAAGCTTTGATTTGCCAAGCCAACTGCCTCTTATAGAAATAAGGTTTATTCCGATTTCAAGAGATTACGTTAATAAAGTCAAAGACAATTTAGGCATGGAAAGTGAAGTAAAGACTACCAATGATTACAATGATGGTCTTAAGTATTACGCCACCTCCGAGACTCAAAGTCTTTGGATTACGCCAAAAACCGGACAGGTTAACTTCTACTCTGTCACACAAACTGTAAGTACGGAAGTTTTATCTGAAAGCGTTTACAATGACCTGGCCGAACGCTTTCTTTCGGAAAAACTTGATATCAAATCTAAGGTTTTTATCCCTTCTGAAATCAAATACTTGAAAATTAACCCCGGAGACAGCGATTCAGGTTATATTTCAGGCAGTAAGGACGATTTTAACTTCGTCGAGGTGGACTTTGGTTTCTCGGAGCCGAAATACCTTCCGTATTTATACACCCCCATTGTTCCTGCCAGTTTTGTCATTCTTTCCAAAAACGGTGAGGTTTCGAAAGCGGATGTCACGGCTATTAACAGCATAAACATCATAGATAATGTTGACCTGAAAAATATGGAAGAAATCAAAGAAACGCTTTCAGATGCATCGTTAATTGGCGTAGATGGAGTATATATGAGCGTATCGGACATTAATCCAAACGATCTGAAAAATATTTCTATCACAAAAATCCAGGTTGTGTATTTGATTGATGAGAATATTACCCCGGTTTTGCAGCCGGTATACCTTCTCGAGGGCAACATTGAACTCACAGGAACTGATGCAAAAAAAGCTTTAATGTATCTTCCGGCAGTAAAGTACTAAATCTTTACGGGCATTATGAGGTGTAAAAAGTTCTTTTCTTCAGGATCGGTAAATATCCCGGGAGCTGACGGATTCGATAGTCCGATTTCAACATTATCTCCTTCGATAGAATTTAAGAATTCTTCAACAAAACGGTAATTAAATGCAATTTCAAATTCCTTTTTCTCATTAAGTTCAACCGTATTTTCCATTTTAATTGACGCTGCGACAACACTTTCCTGCATACCCGATTGTGAACTCTCGGCGAACAATTTAAATGTATTTTCACTGATCACAAATTTCAAGACATTTGATGCCTCCCTAGCAAAAACAGAAGCCAGTTTTACGGAGCGCAAAAGGTCCTCCTTAGAAACATTCAGTATTAAACTGGAAGATTTTGGAATTATTTTTTCAAAATCCGGAAAATTACCTTCGATAACTCTTGTACTTAAAACAGCCTTATCCATTCCGAAAACTACTTGTTTTTCGTCTTCAAGATAAGACATTTTTACATCCGAATCTTTTGAAATTCTACCAAGTTCCGAGAAAGCATTACGGGGAATTATTGCTTTAAATTCATCCAACGTGTTTTTCAATTTCAATTCAAATTTAGACAGCCTGAATCCATCCGTCGAAACGATCACCAACCCGTTCTTGCCGCCGGCAACCAAAACCCCTGTCAGAATAGGTCTTGTTTCATCTGTTGATATTGCAAATACTATTTTGGGTACAACATTTGCAACCTGGTCGGTCGTCAACTCCAGAGCTTTTTTCCCGACACTTCTGGGAACATCGGGAAAGTCCACGGCGTTAACTCCCCCGACTCTTGAAGAAAAACCTTCCGACTTAATGTGAATCGTTTCTTTTTCGACATCAAATTCGACATTTCCCTTTATCAGGTTCGAAATGATATCAAGAATGACCTTTGATGGAATTGTGACGCTCCCCTTTTGTTCAACTTTCGCACCAATTGAATAGCCCAAAGACATTTCCAAATTAGTAGCTCCCAAAAAAAGACCCCCCTCTTTTAGATCAAATAAAATATTTCCCAATACCGGAAGCTGTGCACGGGAACTTGTAAAACGCGACGTGATGGAGAGTGCTGCTGCCAATAGTTCCTGTGAGACTGTAAACTTCATTTTCCCAAAGTATAACTTACCAAAGAGATTTTGCAAATTGTTAACAAATCATTTTATTTGATTTCCCGTTTCTTCTTATATATTAAATAGTAAGAGTAGTAGTAGGAACGGTGGATAAGTGGATATCTAAACGTGAATACGCTTGTGAGTCATGTTAACAATGTGCGCGGATGTTTGTGCATAACTATGTTAATTCATTATTCATTTGTGTTGATATGTGCAGAAAGAAAATAAGTAACCCTCAAAGAAGATTCTTTATCCCCACGATATCGTTTCTTATGTCCACATTGGTTGAAGCCAGAGTTGTAATTTTATCAACAGCATGCATAACGGTTGTATGATCCCTGTCGCCGATTAACTTCCCGACTTCGGTAAGGGGAAGCTGAAGGCTTGTTCTCATTAAATACATAAGTATCTGCCGGGGAACGGCAATCTTCCTTGTTCTGGTTTCGCTCAGAAGTTCTTTTTTCCCGACGGAATAGTATTTGGAAACAGCATTAATAAAATCCGTTGGTCCGGCTTTGTACATTTTAATATTCTCCCCCTCCCCTTTTCCGATGAGAGATTCGACCATTTCAACACTGATAGAAGCTTTTTTTAAATTGATTTCCGAAAGCATTTTTATTATAAAACCCTCTATTTTTCTCGGCGTATCAAGATTTCCCGCTATTGTATGAACAATACCAGGTTCCAACTCAAGCCCTCTTTGCCTGGATTTTATTTGGGTTATTGCACATCGCAATTCGAAGTCGGGTTGGGAAATATCTACAATTAATCCCGCTTCAAACCGGCTCCGCAAGCGTTCCTCGAGTCTTGAAATGTTTGATGGAGGCTGGTCAGATGTAAGAATTACTTGGCCTCCCGATCCAACCAGAGCATTAAAAGTATGGAAAAACTCTTCCTGCACAGCCTCCTTACCTGCGATAAACTGGATATCATCTATTAAAAGGAGATGTAGACGTCTGTATTTATCACGGAAATTTTGCGTTGTTTTATTTCTGATTCCCTCAACAATATCATTTGTAAATTCTTCTCCGGTGCAGAAGTACACTTTGGAAGACGGATTCTTTTTTAAAAGCTCATGTCCGACAGCAGTCATAAGATGGGTTTTCCCAACCCCCACTCCTCCCCAGACAAAAAGAGGATTGTATGCACTCCCGGGACTTTTTGAAACGGCATCGGCCGCAGCGAAAGCCATTTGGTTTGACGATGATACCGCAAAATTGGTGAAAGTAAACGAGAATCTAAGCCGGGCTTGTGAGATTGCAATATTTATTTCGTCCTGGTTTAGTGCTCCTTCTTCGAAAAGCGGTGTTGGGGAGACAATTTTTGATTGAGGTTCAAGATTCTGGTGTACGCTAAAGGTTAAGTCGCAGGGAAGATTTAAAGATTTTGAAAGCGTATCCTGCAAGAGCCCGAAATATCTATTCTCAATAGTATTTTTGACAAACGAACTGGTGCAGCCTATTTCAGCCATGATTCGTCCGTCTGTTTTTTTGACTGCGACCAAATGTGTTTGGGCAAACCAGGTAGAAAAAATAGCGTTTGAAACCGATACTTTTATACTTTCGGTTACTTCATTCCAAATTTTTTTAGTTTCAAAAGTGTCTTCCATTTACTTATATAATATTCTTAGACAAGATGAAGTTTAGTTTGACAGACGGGCATCTTTCTGTTTAAAAAAACTAATCTGGTTCTCATTGCCACCGGAAATACTATCCAATGGTATATATTAACTGAATATAAAGTTATCCACAATTAGTCAACCCCTAAAAAAGACGAAAACAATAAAAACATATTAGTAAAACGAGAACGCCTAAGAGTAAAATCTGGCATTTTGTTTTGAACTTGCTATAATACAATCTGCTATGGCAACGAAAAGGACATACCAGCCATCAAAAATAAAAAGAGTCCGCAAATACGGATTTCGAAAAAGGAATTCTTCCTATTCAGGCAGGAAAGTTCTAAAAAGAAGAATTCTGAAAGGTCGAAAAAAATTGACCCAGGTGTAAGTCTTATTTTTAAGCCTCTTTAACATTACCATGTTTGCCCGAAAGTTTAATATTCCAAGGAAAGACCTCCTAAAAATAAAAGATAACGGCATATTGCTTCAAAGCTCTGACTTCGGAGCCTTGGTTGTTAAAAGACAAATCTTGGAAAACCCCCGCTTTGCTGTTGTTATTTCAACTAAAGTTTCAAAATTGGCAACCCATAGAAATAGAATAAAAAGAGCGTTTCGGGATGCTTTACGCTACAACTGGAAGAAAGTATCAAACGGTATTGATATTGTTTTTTTGGTTAAACCGTCAAGCGAAAGGGTCGGCGCTGCAGATATTATGAAAGAGATTCAAAATTTTCTTGAAAATACCAGGATGTTAAAAAAGACTCAAAAATGAAAAAACTCTTTATATCAATCATCCTGCTATACAAAAAGACCGTCTCCCCCCTACTACTAAAATTGTTCGGTGGAGGATGCAGATATTCCCCTACCTGTTCTGATTATTTCATCCAAGCCATCGGGAAGTACGGAATAATTGAAGGATCTTTTAAAGGCGTGAAACGAATCCTTACCTGTCATCCGTTCTCAAAAAAACCCACCTTCGATCCATTAGATTAAATAAACTACTCACGGGCTAATGCCCGTGGTATTTTGTCGTCTGCAATTAGCTAATGCTAATTGCGAAAACTTATTTTATCTTCGGTATAAATACCGAAGATTTATAAAAGACAATAAAAGATGGTACGACATTTAGTTTTGAAATTGATATAATCGATAATTGTTATGCAAAATTTTAATATCTTTGAAATTCTCCTTTTACAGCCTTTGAGCAATGGGCTTATATTGTTCTACAAGTATCTTGGCCAAAACATGGGATTGGCTATCATTTTGTTCAGCTTGTTTTTACGGGTGGTATTAAATCCCCTAACAAAGCCTTACATGGAGTCAATGAAAAAAATTAAAGATGTTGCACCGGCTCTTGAGAAGCTTAAGAAAAAGTATAAGGGCGACAAGATGAAATTGGCTCAAGCGCAAGCAGACCTGTATAAGTCTAAAGGTGTAAATCCATCTGCAGGATGTCTTCCCTATCTTCTGCAAATTGTTATTTTAATTGCCTTCTTTAATGTTTTTTCAAAGACACTTTATCCGAACGTTGACACGCTTCAGGCGTTCAACAAATATCTCTACGAGCCTTTAAAATTTTCAGCAGGTACGGTTCTGAATACCGGCTTTTTATACTTAGATGTAAAAACCCCCGATACTTTTAATCTGGGTTTTTTACCCTTTGCCATTCCCGGACCAATTCTTATTTTGGCAGCCCTAACACAATTTGTTTCAGCTAAAATATCACAGCCGTATGTTAAAGAAGAAGAGCGAATTGCCAAAAAAACCGAGTCGGGTGCAGACGATATGCAGGTAGCGATGCAAAAAAGCATGATTTACACATTTCCGCTTATGACAATTTTAATTGGTTATAGATTTCCGTCGGGACTGGCGCTTTATTGGCTTGTGTTTTCTCTGACACAAACATATCAGCAGTATAAAAGTTCGGGTTGGGGAGGGTTAACGCCCATGATTAAAAAATTAGGGTTATCTTCGTTGTTAAATTCCAAGGATCAATGAAAGGTAAATCTTAATATATTTATCAAAAAAGTTAATAGGTATTACGATTTTGATTAAGGAAATGAATTCTGGTAGAATCACAATTATTAAAATATGGCAAAAGCTATTAAAAACGATTTAATAAAAATAGTTGAAGAGGTAACAAAACAGCTTATCGATTTTATCGGTGTTAAGGCAGAAATCGAAGTAAAACATGTCAAGGACCAAGACTTGGTAAACGTTGACATTAAAGCCGATGAAGAAGCAGGTTTAATAATTGGTAAAAAGGGTGAAACCATTAATGCGATTCAATTAATTATAAACGCATCGGTCAGAACAAAAATGGGTGAGTGGCATAGAGTATACGTTAACGTTGCCGATTTTCGGGAGAAAGAAGTAACGCGTCTACAGGAACTCGCTCAACAAACAGTACAAAGAGCAAAAGATACAGGTTTGCCTCAAAATTTATATAATTTGACTCCGTCTCAAAGAAGGACAATCCACATCTTCCTTGCCGACGAGAAAGATATAGTTACAGAATCAACAGGAGAGGGAAAAGACAGATACTTGATAGTCAAAATAAAGTAACAATTCTTCAGTTAATTTAATGAACTTTAACGACAATAACATTATTGAGATTTTTAGTGATGGAGGAGCCCGTGGAAACCCGGGTCCTGCCGCAAGCGCCTTCGTAGTCTTTCAGAATATGAATGTAATATTTTCATTTAGTAAATCTATAGGTGCTAACACAAATAATTGGGCAGAATATTATGCGGTTTACTTGGCGCTTTTATGGCTTTCAAAATTTGTAAGGAAAAATAAAATAACCCGGGTTGATTATTTCCTTGATTCCGAACTTGTAGTAAACCAACTGACAGGAAATTATAAAGTAAAAAGTGAAAATCTTAAAAAGCTATATAATAAAATCAAGACCCTTGAAAAGCATTTGGGGACACAAATAATATACAAGCATATTCGAAGAGAGAAAAATTCTTATGCAGACAAATTAGTTAATGCCGCACTTGATGAAAACTCCTGAAAATTTCACGTCTCCCGAGGATTTCCAATGTACCTTCACCTGAAAGTGTCCCGGAAAAAGTATAAAATCAAGGGACATACGGATTTA
This sequence comes from Patescibacteria group bacterium, assembly GCA_035291665.1. Taxonomy (GTDB): domain Bacteria; phylum Patescibacteriota; class Microgenomatia; order UBA8517; family UBA8517; genus DATDRP01. The sequence continues at coordinate 296,111 of DATDRP010000003.1, forward strand.
AGAAAATGTTGAAACTAATTTCAAACTCTTCGGAAATGGGGAATATTTCTGTATATATTTCTGTAAAAAACGCACTTTTATTAAATGAACTAACCGAAATACTTAAAAAAAGAAATATTTTGGTTTATACGAAAAGAGAAAAAATTCGTAAAACAAATTACCTGATTACAGACGATGTTAACATAAAAAAAAGTATTTTCACAGACAATACAGCATCGATTTATATTACGGATATTAAAAGTGATTTATCAAAAAAGAAAATTACCAAAAAACTAAAATATTTTAATGCGGTTTTGCAATTTGAGGATCTCTTGTTGAAAGAACAAAACATTGAAATTCTTGCTAATAAAATTGTAAATGTTTTACTTTCGTTAAAAAGAAAATCGTTTGTCAGACATATATTGATGTCTCCAGGAAACA